>JAHDIR010000049.1 GCA_020630675.1 Bdellovibrionales bacterium | reverse complement strand
ACATCAAAGCCCTTTTGCAAACCAACACTAATCAAAGCTCAAATTGCACCATTCAATCTATCGACTTTGATTATTCTAATTAATAAAAAAAAACACTTTACTGTTTAAGCTTTACTTCGCTAACATTAATTGTGGAAAATTGTGTATTTTGTAAAATCATAAATAAAGAGCTTCCTTCTTATACTGTTTACGAAGATGAGAATGTAATTGCTCTATTAGATATTAACCCTAAAGTAAAGGGCCACACCTTAGTTATTCCAAAGGGGCACGAAGCTAATTTTTCTCATTTAACTGCCGATCAAGCTCGTCATTTATTTTTAACTACGCAAAAAGTTTTAAAGGCGCTTCTATCTACTGAGTCGCTGGCACAGGGCGCAAACATTTTAATCAACCAAGATCAAATTGCTGGTCAAACAGAAATGCATGTTCACGCTCATATCATACCCAGAACTCATAAAAACAACTTTGGCCTTAATTTCAACCATAGTTCTTCACTTTCGCTTAGCCATGAACAGTTTCAAAACATTGCCAAAGAAATTTCTGAAAATCTTAAATAAAACAAAAGCCTTTGACGGATATAAGTAAAGATTCAACAATTTAGTTTTAATTAAAAACTCATGATGAGTTCTATCGCTACTGCAAACGGAGGTGCTATGCGTTTATTCATTCTATTATCAATTATTCTTTTTTCTTTTTCATCTCAAGCGTCCGAACGCTTTGAATATTTAATTAAACTCAATAAAAATTATAGCAAGGGCCATCTACAAGCTTTTGCCAGTAATGTCGAGGTGGTTCGTGAAGATGTTATTGTTTTGTCTTTAACCCAACAGGAAGCAAACAAATTAAAAACTGACTCAAGAGTTACGCACATCAGTCGCAACCGTTTAATGCAAGTATTAAAAACCCCTAATGACTTAGCTCCAGACCAATGGGCTATGGACGGAAGAAACAAAAGTGGAGAGGCTATTAATATAAATGCACTTCTTGCCTGGGATATTACGACGGGAACAAAGGATGTTGTTGTTGCAGTTATCGATACAGGGGCCGATATGACTCACCCTGATTTAGTTGATAACTTTTGGGTGAATGTAAAAGAAAGAGATGGGCAACCAGGAGTCGATGACGACAACAATGGATATATTGATGACATTAACGGTTACCACTTTGGTACCAATCAGGCGACCCCGACGGATACTTTTGGACACGGAACACATGTGGCCGGAACTGTTGGAGCCAAAGGAAATAATAATTTAGATGTTGTCGGCGTTAACTGGGACGTTAGTTTGATGATTTTAAATATTTTTGAAAAAGCAGGCGCAAGAACCAGTGACTCTATTCGTGCCATCGATTATGCCGTGGCAAATGGAGCTCAAGTTATAAACGCTTCATGGGGCGGGCCAGGGCCAGCTAAAGGAGCTTCTAAAGAAGAATTAGAAGAGCATAGACTTCTTTATGAGGCCATCGAAAGAGCTGGTAAAAAGGGAGTTGTCTTTGTAGCTGCCGCAGGAAATGATGCCGCAAACTCTGACATCAACCCCCTATATCCAGCAGCTTATGATTTAGATAATATTATTTCCGTTGGTTCAGTGAGTAACCTTGGTAAGGTTTCTCTATTTTCAAACTATGGAAAAATTTCTGTTGATGTTATGGCTCCTGGCGTTGGTATTCGAAGCACTTCAATGGGGGGTGGTTCAGAAATTTTATTGGGAACGTCAATGGCCTCACCTCATGTGGCTGGAATTGCAGGGCTAATGCTTGCGGTGAACCCGACATTAACTCCCTCTGATATCAAAAATAATTTAATTTCTACATGTAACCAAAGATCTGCTCTTAATGGAAAATGCGTTTGCAATGGTTTTGTCGATGCTTATGCTTCTTTAAAAGCGTCTATGAAGTAAAAGTCAGACATCAAATTTAGCCCTTAGCTTATAAGGGCTAAAGCTCTCAAGTTGTATTAAAACTAATTCGTAAAAAAATAAGCTTTTGCTATTATGAAACTGCATGAGATCTCATTTTGGAGGATCAAATGTGTTAATCACTAGTTTTTGCTGATCATTTTTTACAAAAACATCAAAAAGACTCACCTCACTCCACTGCCTACGAACCATTAACCTAAAGCCTATTTCTTGTATGACCACTTCTACAGAAAATTTTTTTAAGATAGCCTCTAAGTCTACTGCAAATTGTTCAGGAATAAAAATTTGTCTATTATTTTTAAAAACATCAATCACTTTTTTTTTGTAATCACTTTCTAAGGGGTGCTGAACCATTGGTAATTGTTGCCAGAAATCACTTTTATTCTCACCGCGATCATAAACAGTGTGACCAACTATTTTATGGCTTTCTGATAACAAATACTTCCAGGCATAAACAACCGATTGGTTTTCATTTCTTAAAATAAAAGGACAATACAACCAATGAGCCTCTTGTTTATAAGCATAGAAATACTGATCAAGGGATTGAACCGGTGCATTCAAATGACTTTGAATATCTTTAATTAGAATTTCTTTAAAATGATTTTCCATATATTCTTTATTTGGCTAACGGCTAACAAAAAATGACCACTCACTCATCTCTAATGACCAATATCAATAACCTCAACACTACCCGAATGCAGAGACTTCACTTCTTCAGGAATTTTTAAAATAATCTCTTCCACCAAAGCATCAATAATTTTTTCTTTCAAAAAGCTTCTACTATGAACCAAACTCACTTCACGAGTTGGAGTCGTCCCTGAAAAAGATTTCAGCATTTGGCTACGGTCTTCTTGGTTTAAATCCAAAGTGGCAAGATATGGTAACAGAGTATAACCACAACCTTTTTTTACTAAATTCTTTAAAGTTTCCAAACTGCCACTTTCAAAATTAATATTTTTTAATAGTCGGTTTCCCTCATGCAGAGAACATATTTTTATCGCCTGGTCTCGAAAACAATGCCCCTCGCTTAGCAGCCATATATCCTCACCTTTCAGCTCACTTTCTTTAATGGTCGTTCTTTGAGATAAAGCATGACATTGTGACATATAAATATGAAAGGGCTCATAAAAGAGGTGCCTTTCAATAATTTGATCTTCCTTTAAGGGGGTGACTAAAATTCCGCCGTCTAGCTCATCTAAACTTAATAAGCGAATAATATCATCTGTTTTATGCTCAACAACATTTAAGAACACATCAGGATATTTTTTTGAAAAACTTTCGACAAATAAGGGAACTACGTAAGGTGATAAGGTTGGTATAACCCCCAAATTAAACTTTCCTGTAACTACTCCACCTTGAACATTTAAATCCAAAAGCTTTTTATGTTCATTAATAATTAATCGGGACTGCACAATAAATTTTTGCCCCAAGTCGGTCGTTAAGATCGGCTTTTTAGACCGATCAAAAAGTATATAACCAAGAAGCTCCTCAACCTTTTGAATTTGAACGGATAAGGAAGGCTGAGAAACATGGCAAGCTTTAGCAGCTTTACCAAAGTGCTTATATTTTTCAACGGCAAGAATATATTCAAGTTGAGTTAATGTCGGCATCTGGCTTACCTTATGGGAGCATCATCGCATCTAAAAAGTTCTGTATTATCTTCACCAACTAGTTGTTGAGCGGCATTTCTAAGGGCTGTTCTTAGCCCTTCTTCTACCACCGGGTGATAAAATGGCATTTTTAAAGCTTCAAAAACAGTTAAGTTCATCGAAATAGACCAAGCTAATAAATGAGCTAGATGCTCACCATCTGGAGCTTGTAACTCCGCTCCTAAAATTTGACCAGAACTTTTATCAACATAAACATTTAATAAACCTTGTTCTTTAAGTTTAACAATACTACGTCCCTGACCTTCAAAAGTAACTTGCCCAACAACAAAATCAGCATTTTCTTTTTTTAATTCAGAGTATCTTTTTCCAACCGTCGCTATACTTGGGTCTGAAAATGTAACTCCTAAAGAAACACGTCTTTTAAAACAAACTTCTTCATTTACGGCGTTAAACCCAGCAATTTTTCCTTCATCTGCAGCTTCATGTAAAATTGGACGGAAAGCATTTACATCTCCAGGCAAGAAGATGTGAGGAGCCTCCTTTAGCTTTAAAGTGTTATTATTCACTTCAGGCATTCCTCTCTCATTTAAAGTGACGCCTGTATTTTCAAGGCCCATTTTATCTATATTTGGCCTGCGCCCCATAGATAAAATAGCTTTATCCACAGCTAGGGTTTGTCCATCTACTTCTATCTCGAGTTGACCTGATTTTGAGGTGCCCACGATTTGAGCCCCGTTTGTATAAATAGGAAATTCTTTTTTAAATTTGTCAAAAATATAATCTTGAATTTCAGGGTCAGAAATCCCAGCCATAGCTTTTCCAATATTTACACCTATGACTTTTACGCCAAGACGACTTAATGCCTGCCCCAACTCTAAACCAATAACCCCCAAGCCAATAACAGCCACTGTTTCAGGAAGCTTTTCCATTTCAAAAAAAGTATTTGTGTCAATTAAGTGGTCACTATAGGGCTCCCAAGCTGCCGGTAAAATAGGCCTTGAACCAGTGGCCATAATAACTTTATCCGCACTTATTTTTTTTGAACCTATTTGCAAGGTGTGAGCATCTATAAAGCTTGCGCGCCCCTTCACTAGTTTGCTTTCCCATTGATCAAGCGATGAGGTCACTCCCCTTACAAACCGATCGCGAAGAGACCTCACATGTTCCATAATTTTTTCTTGATGAATATTTAGCCCGGCTGATGAAGCTAAGCCAAGGTCAGAGATTTTTCCAAATTGATTTAAGTCATTAGCAACTTGAATCAAAACTTTTGACGGCATACACCCAACACGAGCACAAGTTGTTCCTAAGGGGCCATCTTCTACCACTAAGTAGTTGTCTGTTTTTTTTGCCACTTCCCTGCGGGCTGTTAAGCCAGCAGTTCCCGCTCCAATAATAACCACATCATATTTCTCCAAAACTCTTACCTCTTTTTTGTCATATAGAATTATAAATTAAAATGATTTTTTAAATTTTCAAAACCACCGATTCTTTTTCCATTCATAAAAACTTGCGGAACTTTTGTTTCACCACTTATAGCAACCAAAGTTTTTATTGTATAATCTTTATTTAAAGTATGTTCCTCAAAAGCAACTCCTTTTTCTTTCAATAACTCTTTAGCACCATAACAAAATTCACAACCTTCTCTTGAGTAAACTGTCACTGAAGGTGGAATTTCTTCTTTGGAATTTAAAAAACTCAACATAGTTTCTGCGTTGGAAACAGTGAACGGATCACCCGGAGTTTCCTCTTCTATGAACATCTTTTCAATCACTCCGTCATTGACTAACATCGAATAACGCCAGCTTCTTTCACCAAAACCAATGGCCGCTTTATCGACTAAAAACCCTAAACCTTTACTAAACTCTCCATTACCATCTGGTAACATCGTGATGTTTTCTGCGCCTTGATTTTCCTTCCAAGAATTCATGACGAAAGAATCATTCACAGAAAGGCAAACAATATCGTCCACACCATTTTTCTTAAAACTCTGATAAAGTTCATTGTATCTTGGTAGGTGAGTAGAGGAGCAAGTGGGAGTGAAAGCTCCAGGAAGTGCGAATAAAACTACTTTTTTTCCTTTAAAATAATCATCCGAAGTTTTTTCTTCCCAAAGATGCCCGTTTCTTACTTTAAATGTCACTTGTGGTACTTTTTGACCTGTTTTATCTTCTAATTTCATTTCCAATCTCCTTTGATGGTTTCAATGATTAGTGTTTACCTATCTTATCGCCAGCAAAGCAATAGTTTCAAATATCACTTTACAATCATGCCATAGCTTTTAACTATATACACCATGCGCCCTTCTGTCGACAGCCTTATGTTTACTTAAAAACTAATAATTTCAATTACTTGCTACCATCAGACGGGTGCCCAGGACCTTGCCTGCTAAGCCCATGATTTATAGTTTTTTTCACAAAAAAGACAAATTTGATTGGTTATAGGGATAGTGCTAAGTTTGCCAATAACCACTGACCTTTTTAAATAAGTGCCTCAAACAAGGGAATTTTTAATGAAGAAAAAAATTATGATTTTAGGTTCTGGAGAATTAGGAAAAGAATTTGCTATATCAGCCCAACGTCTAGGCCAGCATATTATTGCCGTCGATAACTATGAAAATGCACCCGCTATGCAAGTTGCTCATGAATATGAAGTTATCAATATGCTTGATGGCCATGCCTTAGAAAAAATCGTTAAAAAACACAAGCCTGATATTATTGTTCCCGAAGTTGAATCTATCAGAACTGAAAAGTTAAAACAGTTTGAAGAGGAAAATATCTTTGTTGTTCCAACGGCCGAAGCTACTCATTTAACCATGAACAGAGACGCCATAAGAGATCTTGCTGCTAATGAGTTAGATTTAAAAACTCCCAAGTTCTTTTATGCATCCTCTGCCAGCGAACTAGAAAACAGCGCACAATCTATTGGCTTTCCCTGTGTTGTCAAACCGGTGATGTCTTCTTCTGGAAAAGGACAAAGTGTCGTAAATCATAAAGATGAAATTTTAAAAGCTTGGGACTTTGCTTGCCAGGGGGCTCGAGGCGACAAGCACAAAGTTATCGTTGAGGAGTTCATTCGTTTTGAACAAGAAATCACACTGTTAACCGTGAAGCAGTTTAATAAACCCACTATTTTTGTTCAACCCATTGGGCATCGCCAAGAACGCGGGGATTACCAAGAGTCTTGGTTACCCGCCAACTTAGACCATAAGCTTCTAGAAAAAGCTCAGCATATGGCCAAAAAAGTTACCGATCGTTTAGGAGGAGCTGGTTTATTTGGCGTTGAATTTTTTATTACTAAAGATGATGTTTACTTTTCTGAGCTATCTCCAAGGCCTCACGACACTGGAATGGTTACTCTCGTTTCTCAAAATTTATCTGAGTTTGATCTACATTTGCGCGCCATACTTGGGCTTAATATTCCCAATATAAACTATTATCAGCCTTCGGCGTCGCATGTGGTTTTAGCCTCTGAAACAAGCTCTCAGCCACCTTCTTTTTCAGGAGTTGATAAAGCTCTTGAACAAGATCAAATAGAAGTTCGCATATTTAATAAGCCCAATACTCGCCCCTATCGTCGAATGGCTGTCACCTTAGCTAGTGCTGAAAGTACTGACCGTGCGAGAAAGTTAGCTAAAACAGCCGCTCAGACCATTCAATTAGAATATCAACCATAAAGGTCAGTTCATAGGGATTGACTGACTACAAGTGACTGTTACAATAACCCTTCTTTGTAAACCCTTGAGAGAGTTATGAATATAAATTTAGAAGTACAATATTTTGTTCTATTTTCAGTATTACTCTTAGTGCCTAAAATTCTTCAAAGGTTCTCTATTCCTACGGCTATAACTGCACTCTTTTTAGGGATAATCACTAGCTTAACTTTAGGTTGGTTTCATGATGACCAATTAGTTCTAATGCTTTCACGGCTAGGAATCACTTCTTTATTTCTCTTTGCAGGTATGGAAGTAGAAATTGATGAATTAAGAAAAGATGCAAAATTTTTAAGTGCTCACTTGGTGCAATCTGTTCTCATTACTGTCGCTGTCGCCTTTGCCTTTTCCTATATTTTTGATATTACCCTACGCCCAGCTTTACTACTCTCTTTAGGAATCATGTCCCCATCCACAGGTTTTATTTTAAATTCACTGAAAGGCTTTGATTACACGGACTCTCAAATTCATTGGATTCGATCAAAGGCTATTTCGGCTGAGCTTGTCGCCATCATTATGATGTTTTTTATTTTACAAACCGAATCTGTCGAAAGCTTTGCCGTGTCTACAGGGTCTGTGGTTTTAATGATTCTTATCTTACCTTTATTATTTAAGTTTTTTCTTAAGGTCATCGCTCCTTTTGCTCGTGATTCCGAGGTGAACTTTTTAGTTCTTATTGCTCTTCTTTGTGGCGTTATCACAACAAAGCTTGGCGCTTATTATCTTGTTGGGGCCTTTATCGTTGGAATGACAGCGGGTCGCTTTCGTCACTTTATCGAGCAAGACAAATCTAAAGATATTCTTATCGCCATTTCTTTTTTCTTTACTTTTTTTGTACCTTTCTACTTTTACTATGCCGGTATGAAATTTCCTGTCGACATTTTAAATGCCAAAGGCGCTATTTATGGGGCTGCCTTTTTAGCTATATTTCTACCTTTAAGAGTCATTACCATGAAAGCCTCGATTTGGTTTTTCTTAAAAGAAAACTGGCAGGATAATATTGAAATCACTTTCTCACTTTTACCCACCTTTATTTTTGGACTAGTGATGGCCATGATTTTACAAGAACGGTTTAATATTCCTAGTGAACTGATAACAGGGCTACTTATCTACACCATTGGTTCAAGTATTATTCCTTCGATCTTCTTAAAAAAGGCTCCAAAAGAAGCCTATGACTCTTCGTTTGTCAGATCATAACCTTAAGGAGAATCGCAAAAAATGTTTAGTAGCCTTGTTATAACTTCATTTCTTGTCACTGCCCTCTGCCCTCTTCTTGCTATTTTAATTTTTAGAATCGTACGTTTTCGTCGTACACACAAGGTGGCCCTAGGAGCTGGGGATCATCCAGAATTACTAGCTCGAATTCGAGCACACAGTAATTTCACTGAAACCGTCCCTTTTTTTACAATTCAACTCGCCTTATGCGAGGTTCAGATGGCCAATACCATTTTATTGATGACCTTAGCCACAATCTTCATATTAGGCCGCTATACCCATGCCTATGCTGTATCTAACGGTGTCCTTAAGTTAAGAGTTCTTGGTATGGTCAGTACGCTCATGCCGATCGCTGGTTTATTTTTAACCTTAACATATTTATTAATGTTTAAGGCTTAAGGTCACTATATGAGCAAAAATAAAAACACTCGCTTAGTATTTTCTACTGATGGCTCTCATAAAAATTTATGTAAAACTTGTGAGGCCTCACCTTGTGAGTGTAAACCCATTTGCCCCGTTAACCCCAGTGAAGTCACTATTAAAATTAGACTCGAAAAAAATGGTCGAGGTGGCAAACAAGTTTCTGTTTTATTTAATTTTCCCAACAACCCAGATTACTTTTCAAAACTAACAAAAAAGCTGAAAAACCAGTGTGGAACGGGAGGATCCTTCAAGACTGACCAAATAGAAATTCAAGGAGATCACCGCAACAAACTCAAAGTTATCTTGGAAAAAATGAATTTTAACGTAAAGTTTGCCGGCGGCTAACAAACGCTAATAATTTCTGTGAAATTATTAGATTGATTAATTAAAAGACCCTACCTATAATTTTAATATTAATAAACCATATACCACGGGAGCTCCTTCATGATTAAAATTCTTCTTAGTTTCATTTTTTTATTCTCTCTCAACTCTTATGCAAAAAAAGAAACACAACCTAAAGTTGTGCAAAATAAAGTTGCCACAAGCAAAGTACTCACCAAACCAATTAATTTAAAGTTAAGTCAAGTGAAGTGGGTCGGGTCCAAAGCTACAGGATCCAAGCACAATGGAGTTGTACCGATAAAATCTGGCACAGCCCAAATGAAAGACGGAAAAGTCGTTGGTGGAACTTTTATCATGGATATGACAAAACTAGAGGTTCAAGATCTTAAAGGAAAAAAGAAAAAAGATCTGGAAGGTCACTTAAAAGCTGACGATTTCTTTGGTGTAAATAACCCCAAATTTAACGGAAAAATTTCAACCTTAAAAATTAATTCTATTAAGAAAAATATAGCTAAAGGAATTTTAACTATTAAAGACATTCCTCACCCAATTGAAATACCATTTACAAGAAGTGGCAATAAATTTACCGGCAAAGCTATATTTGACCGTACAAAATATAAAATTGTTTATAAATCAAAAAGTTTTTTTAAAAAGCTACTCAATCAAATGGATAAAGTCATAAATGATGAAGTTGAAATTGAGTTTGATATTGTCTTGATGTAATTTACAATCACAATCACTCTCTTTATCGATCTAAGAGCCGAAGGAAAACAATGAAGTTAACCCATGTTTATCTCCTTCTTTTAGTAATCGGCCCATCTGCATGGGCTGATTATGTCGAAAACTACAAAGGAACTGCCAGATCTTCCGGAAAGATTTCTTATATTGAGTATCACAAGGCAACATTTAGCGATGATAAAAAAATAAAAAGCTCTGTCACTATATATAAAGATGAGGCCGGGACTACTATTGGCACTCTGAGGTCTGATTTTTCCAAAAACCTAAGCGCCCCTTCTTACCAATATAACGATTTAAGACATAAAACTGGTCATGGCATTCGTTATAAAAATAATGTTTTACAAATGATCAAAACAAAAGAGGGCGAAGAAGAAAAAACCAAAGATCTCACAGAAAAATTTAGCGCCGATAGCTTGATCGTTGGCTGCCAAGGGCTTCATTACTACCTTCGAGAAAATTTTGACAAGGTGAAGAAAAAGAAAAACATTCCCATTAAGTTTTTAACCCCTGGAAATTTAAAATACTATAATTTTATTATGAACTATATTGGCTCTGATAAAGAGGGTCTCATCACTTTAGAAATTAAAATATCAAATATCTTTTTACGACTTTTTGCTCCAAAACTTATTATAAAATACAACCCAACGACAAGAAATCTCGTAAATTATCAAGGATTATCTAATATTACAGACAGTAAAAATAAAATTCAAACTGTCGAAATTAAATATGAGTACCCAGAAAAAGAACTTAAAAAGTAAATTTTATATTACCACTTTTGAGGAACTAACTTTATATCTTTACTAGAGTAATTAAGTTCATCCAATTTAGATATCAGTAGGTCAATTTCTTCGGCGCTAGGGTTTGGTTTTCTTGTCATAATCCAAACATAAGATTGGCTAGGAACCCCAATTATACTCCACTGATAAGACTCATCTAAAGCAATGACTAAATAATCAAGTTTTAAGGGCCATATGGGCTGAACCTTCCAATGAGCCTTGGTTTTTTTATTTTCAATCCAGGCCTTCTGTGGGATTTTTTTGAGTTTCCCTTTAAAACTTCCTTTGCGAAAGCTAAAGCGAATATCAATTCTATTTTCTTTTTCATTCCAAAAATATTCTTCTAAAGAGTTATGAGCACCTTTTTCAAGAAAACTAGTACGGCCAGCAACTACGTACCATTTGCCCATAAATTTCTGAATATCAACAGACTCTACCGTTTTTTTATAAGCCATTCCACCACATCCTATTAATGAAAAAAATAAACACCCTAAAACAAATAAGGCTTTATAACGAACTAATATACTCATCAAAGGATACATATTTATCTTCTTTTAGTGTGACATCTATATCGATAATTCGAGTGGCCACTGTTTGAATAAATTCATGGTCATGAGATGTAAAAAGAACCGTACCAGGAAATCTTTTAATACCATCATTAACAGCCGTAATACTTTCTAAATCTAAATGGTTGGTTGGGCCATCTAATGTTAAAACATTTGCTCCAGACAACATCATCTTTGAAAGCATACACCTTACTTTTTCACCCCCAGACAATACAGAAGGTTCTTTCAAGGCTTCATCACGACTAAATAACATTTTACCTAAAAAACCTCGAATAAAAGATTCATCTTTATTTTCAGAGTACTGCCTTAACCAATCAACAAGAGTGGGCAAATTGGTGTTTTCAAAGTACTTTGAGTTATCACTTGGAAAGTAATCATGTTTAGTGGTGACTCCCCAACTCACTGAACCTGAATCGGGCTCTAGCTCCCCGTTAATAATTTGAAATAAAGTCGTTTTAGCTAAATCATTGCCACCAAGAACAACTATTTTATCTCCCTTTTTGACAGTAAAGGTGATGTCTTTTAGTAAGACCTCTCCTTCTATTGTTTTAGAGATTCCCTCGACAGATAAAATATCTTTTCCGGCCTCACGCTCAGACTCAAAAACAACATAAGGATATTTACGAGTTGAAATGGGCATATCTTTTACTTCTAACTTTTCAAGCTGCTTTTGTCTTGAAGTGGCCTGCTTTGATTTAGATGCATTGGCACTAAATCTTTGAATAAACTTTTTCAGCTCTTTGGCCTTGTCATCATTTTTTTTGTTTTGATCTGACCTTAGACGTAAACTTAGCTCACTGGCTTGTTTCCAAAAGTCATAGTTACCCGTATAGGTTGTGACTTTTCCAAAATCAATGTCAGCAATATGTGTACACACTTGGTTTAAAAAATGCCTATCATGAGAGACAACAATAACTGTGTTTTGGAAATTAAATAAAAAATCTTCTAACCATTGAATAGCTTTTATATCAAGGTGGTTGGTCGGCTCATCTAGAAGTAAAACATCTGGGTTACCAAATAAAGCTCTCGCTAATAAAACTTTAATTTTATTATTTATTTCGAGGTCTTTCATTTGTTTTTCATTAATTGCGGGGTCTAAACCTAAACCGGCCAATATAATTTCAGCTTCACTTTCGGCTTCGTAGCCATTCATTTCACCAAACAAGGTTTCTAGTTCAGAGGCTTTAATTCCATCTTCGTCAGAAAAATCAGGCTTTGCATAAATAGCCTCTTTTTCTTTCATAATTTCGTAAAGTTTTTGGTTACCCATCATGACAGTTTCTAAAACTTTAAACTCATCATAGGCGTAGTGATCCTGCTTAAGAACAGACATTCTCAGCCCTGGGCTCATATGGACCTTTCCCATCTGAGCCTCAACTTCTCCAGACAATATTTTTAAAAAAGTAGATTTTCCAGCCCCATTGGCCCCAATCAAGCCATAACAATTTCCTGGAGTAAACTTAACATTCACTTCATCAAAAAGCTTTTTACTACCATAACTCAAACCAATATTTTCGGTACTGATCATGACGACTCCTTACAACTCATTTCTGATTTTTAACTGAGCCCTTCTCATCTCATAGGTCTTGGCCCAAGACAAGCCCTTTAGAGGGCTTATCGGCCCCTCATTTTTGAAAAAAATTACTAACCTCTAGCCTTTTTATACATATCCAAAGCTTTATTTCTTTGCTCAGAGTGTTCAACAATAGGAGAGGGATAAGTGGCATGGCCGTGAATAGGCTCATGAAGGGCTTTTGCAGGTAAATTTTTAAGTTCCGGTAAATAGGCTTTGATATACTCTCCCTCCTTATCAAAACGTTTACTTTGTAACCAGGGGTTAAAAATTCTAAAATAAGGTTGTGGGTCGCACCCCGTAGAAGCTGCCCACTGCCAACCTCCATTATTCGGAGCTAAATCTCCATCTAAGAGTTGATCCATAAAGTACTTTTCGCCCCACTGCCAATTAATCAATAAATCTTTTGTTAAAAAAGAGGCCACAATCATACGAACCCGGTTATGCATCCAGCCAGTCGTTTTTAGCTGCCTCATACCGGCATCAACAATAGGAAATCCAGTCGTTCCCTTTTTCCAGTGTTCAAAATATTCTTTGTTGTTTTCCCACTCAAGGCTTTTGTATTGAGTTAAAAAAGCTTCTTTTTCAACTCGAGGGTGTCTGTCTAAAATGTGATAATAGAATTCTCGCCAAATCAATTCACTGAAAAAAACATCCCTGGAGCTACTTTTTTTGCTGTAAGGCTTTAGGTTTAGGTAGGCAATAATTTGAGGAACAGTCACTGATCCATTTTTAAGGTACATAGATAACTTGGAGGTTCCCTCTAAACCAGGAAAATCCCTATCCTCGCCGTAGCTGTCTAATTTACTGACGTAATTTTCTAACAGTTTAAAGGCTTCATGGCTTCCTGCTTTAGGAATGGCAATAGTAACTTTTTTTTGATTTTCTTTAGAGTATAATTCTAAAGTTTTAGGGTAGGTGATTTTATCACCAAAAAATTCACCCCAAGAGTAGGAAAAAATTTTAGGTATTTTATTCATTCTGTATTTTTCAAAATACTCTAAACCTTTTTTTTGCTCCTGAAGGCGTACTTGAATTTCGTTGCTTTTAAAAAGCTCTAACCATTTTCTCGCAAAAGGAGAGTAAACTTGATAGCCGCTCCCCTCTTTGTCCCCCTTACTTAATTCGTGGGGTTCAATTAATAAGTGATCTCGATGATGAAAATAATCAATTTTGTGATCTTCAAATATTTTTGTTAACTCTGCATCACGTTTTTTAGCAAAAGGCTCATAGTCTCTATTAAAGCTAATATGACTCGGTAAAGATAAGTTATTTTCGGAGATTTTTTTAAACAACCCCTTAAAGGCCTCTTGTGGGCCGACATCAAGCACCAACAGGTCACTTCCAATGGTTTGTAGTTCTTCTTTAAGGGCCACCAAGGAGTCAATAAATAATTGAAAGCGATTAAAAGACATATCATCTCGCGATAAAAACTTTTTATCAAAACAAAAAATTCCTAAAACCTTACCATCTGAGCGCTTCCAATTTTCCTTCAAGGCTTTATTGCCAGCCACACGTAAATCTCGCCTAAACCAATGAATTCCATAGTTAATTTTCATGCCCAAGGTTTAACAACCGAAAAAACTTTCAGCAAGCTGTTCTTTGAAAAAAATGCATAAAATCTAAACCCTCGTGAACTGTAAAGCTTCATTGTATTCCCTCCCTTTTCCTGATATTTTTTCACTTTAAAAATACTTGTTAAATATCAATAAGGTGAACGCTTCACTCATTTACCCTTCGAGTAAAATATGGATAAAAAAATTGGAATTATTGGGGGTGGCGCTGCTGGTTTTTTTTGTGCCCTACAAACGGCAAAAGAGATAAAGCGTTTAAACAAAAAAGCTAAAGTCTTTATTTTAGAACAAGGTGGGCAGGTTTTAAAAAAAGTAAGAATTTCTGGAGGAGGGCGGTGTAACGTCACCCATAATATATTTGATACAAAACAATTTAGCTTAAACTACCCTCGAGGCCAAAGAGAACTGCTTTCCCCCTTTCAAAGCTTTCAAGCTGAAGACACTGTGAAGTGGTTCAAAACCCATGGAATTAAGTTAGTGGCCGAAGGCGATGGTCGTATGTTTCCAACCACAAACCAATCAGAAACAATCATCCGTTGTTTTGTTGAGCAAGCTGAAAAACTAAAAGTAAATATTCTAAAAAATCACAAAGTGACAACTGTTATTCAAAAAGAAACTCATTTTTCGGTGCAAACTGGTCTGCCATCTCCCCTTGAGTTTAATCAACTCCTCATTTGTACTGGCAGCTCGTTGCATGGCTACCAACTAGCTTCACAACTGGGCCATACTATTACAGAACGAGCCCCTTCGTTATTTAGTTTTAAGTGTAAACACCCATTATTCAAAGATCTTTCCGGAACTAGTTTTCAAAATACAGAAGTAAAGCTAGTCACTGATAGCGGTAAAAAGTTTAAACAAGAAGGTCCACTCCTGATCACACATTGGGGGTTAAGTGGGCCAGCTATTTTAAAACTTTCGGCATGGGCCGCGCGAGAAATGAAAGCTAGTGACTATAAAGCTAAGTTAAACATCAACTGGCTACAGCTAGAGGCTAAAACGATCTTAAACGAACTAAAAGCGTCACAAGCAAAATCTCATATCGTCAACGCAGCCCCCAACATGGTAACAAAGAGGTTTTGGCAAAATTTACTTTCAGTTTGTAAAATAAGTTCTGACAACAAGTGGGCTGATATCAATAAAAAACAAATGAACGCCCTAGTGGAAAACCTCAATTTTTTCTCATGTAATGTGAACGGTCAAAACAGATTTAAAGATGAGTTTGTTGAGTGCGGTGGGGTTTCGTTAAAAGAAATCAATTTTAAAACAATGGAAAGCAAAGTGAAAAACGGGCTACATTTTGCCGGAGAAATTCTTGATATTGATGGAGTCACTGGCGGCTTTAACTTTCAAAATGCTTGGACAACCGGGTGGTTAGCCGCAAATCATATGGCAGAAAGTGTTTAGCTTCACTATTTTAATTGCTTGTGTAGTTAACATCGACACTTCTTATTTCACAAGGACTGGTTTGACGAGAGTTTGTTTCTAAAAAAGCTTTTAAATAAATCATTTTAGAATGATTTTGCTCACTGAATTCAATAATATGATTTTCTAAATCTTGCGAACTTACTCTATGGTCCTGAGTGGTAGCCGGCAGCCAGCCACCAGAAGAGTAATAGCTATAATTTGTTCCATCGCCACTTAACTGATAGGTAACACAACTGTCCGCATTTAAAGTTATGCTCTTAATTTCTTTATATTTTATAGGTTCAAGTGCACGAATTTCTTGTATTTGACCTGAATAGATATCTTGCCCTTCTGAACTCAAGCTCACAGAATTTAGGCTAGGCAAGCAGGGGGACTCATTACAAGATAAATTTTTATCCGCTTCAAAGTATGCTCGGTACTGAAAATAGGGGTTAGGACGGGGCCTAGCTGACAAAGGAAAATCATTAAAACTCACTTCGGGACGATAAGGCTTTACACTTTTAACAAAAGAAATTTCTTCTTTGACACAAATGTTGCCATCTCCATCAGTGCTGTTATTGGCGCAATTAAATGCAATATCAATATTTTTACGATTGAATATTTCAGAATAATAAGTAGTGCCATCCCCACCAGGACCAGTAAATAAAGCCTTATGAGTATCGTTAAAATCTAAGGCATTAACAATACTATCACCGTCACAGTCCGAACTATTTCCCGCAGGTACAAGGTTAAAACTTTCGCACTCACAGTTAGCATCAATACAGGACTTAACTTGAAACTTAAGTCGATTGGCTCCACGACGATAAAGTTGAAGCATCTCTGCCTCTGTTAGCACCCGATCCCAAATGGCAACCTCATCAATAATACCGTTCGCAGGCCAAGAGTAGTTAATTGTTCCATCTTTGGCACTACCAATTCTCCAAGGAAGGGCCCCATGTTCATAAACAGGTAAGTCTTCGAGCGTCCTGGTGTCGACAAGCTTTCCATTGATAAATAACTTGATTACATTTTGCTCATAGTCTACTGAACAGCTGACATGATAAAACTGCCCTGGCAATAATGTCGAAGAATAAACCACCCGCGCCGTTGGAGCCGAAGATCCTTGTAGCCAGATGGCACATGCAAAGCTTTGCGCTGACGTATACCATAGCCCTGCAATATAACCATCTTTAGTTAAAATCGATTGTGAAGCATTAAAATTTGGAGATACACCTTGGGGCGCTTGCCAAGGGTAATACCAACTCGACATAGAAAACGAACTTTCTTGTATATTTTCTATACTAGCAGAGTTGGCAATTTCAATTTTTTGAGTTCCTGTGGTTACATCGGTAAAGTTCGCCCCTAAGTTGAATTGCCCCTGCGCAACTGACGGGCTTCCTGTCGAAACACCATGATGTCCACGGCCAGAGATATCAACCACTTCGTTCGTTAATCCTGTATAAGAATTATTATTGAGTGGCCAATAGCCTACAAGACCCTGGTTTAGACTGCCCTCTAATCCTGTATAATCCGCAGAGCTCTCTTCATCTGAAGTGCCATTACTATTGAAATCACCAACCAATTCTTTGCCAAAGGGTAAATCAGTGATCCAACTCAACACCGGCCATGTGGACGAAACGCTTCCTAGGTTAATTACTTCTGAATCATAATGAGCAGCATACTTTTGCTTTTGGCGGTGATACACTCGATTCACATCGGCATAGCTTAAGGCTTCACTAAAAAAAGATATATCATCTAAAAAACCATTCAAGCCCGAAGAGCCACTATTAACAGCTCCAATGTTTATACTTAGAGCACTGGGTAACATGTCGCCCGTAGTATCTAAGCGTTGTACGGTTTTATCTACCCCATCAATATATATTTTGCCCACACCCTCTTTAAAAGTAACGGCAAAATGATGCCATATATTTGAACGAATAGCATTGTCTCCAGCATGGATTCTCTCAACACTTCCAGAGGTAGTTTTTACCGCAAACTGTATGGACTCTTCTGGCTCAAGCCCTCCTCGGTCTTCTAAAATCACCCAAAAACCATCGTTGGTAGTCACTAGGCCGCCGGAGCTATCAACCAGATAAGCAACAGACCCATCATAAGTGGAATTGTCGACTTTAACCCAACCCAATATGGTCATTGATTGAGCGGACTCCAAAGAAAACGGACTCGTGCCTATATTAATAAAGTCAGACACCCCATCAAACTGAGCTGATGAAGAGCCCACTACTGAATCTGGATGTGCATTCACATTTCCATTTGCAGTTCCATGCCTAAGCTGTCCTGAAGAATCCTCCCAGTGACCATCAAAGCTCCAATACCCAATCAATTGATCCCAGTTAGGAGACCAGGATTCATTTAATCCTGTGTTCTCACTTTTTAGCTGGGATTGCTGCTCATATAAACTTAAAATTTCACTTTCCGTTAAATGAGAGCTCCAAAAAGATAGTTCATCAATCTCACCTTTGTACTCTTCCCAAAAAAGATCCGTTGAACCACCAACAATTATATCATTGCTATTAAAACTCCAGTTTACTAAAACAGAAGAATTGGAAACTTCCACACCATTTACATATAAACGCATAGTTTCACCGGCCACTGTCGAAAATGTATAAGCAATGTGATACCACTTGTTCAAAGGGTCGATGTTACCCACTACAATTCCTGCATTCGAGCTAGCCCCTTTGGCTCCAGCGGTTAAAACACCCAATGGAGATAAATGAAAAAATATTCCATTAAAACTACCAAAGGCATCGTTACGACTAACTAATGTGCATCGATTATTAGGGTCTGTGTTATCAGTGTTCCAATCAAAAGCTGTACGCATCCAAAAAGAAACAGTTCCTTCTTGAACATCAAAGTCAGATGAAGAATTTATAGAAATAGCTTCGTTAACCCCATCAAATTGAGCCGAAGAATCTCCCAAAAAAGGGGTTCCATCACTCACTTGCCCTGCCATTGATATTCCATTGTGTGAACCCAATTGATCATCATTATTTCCATCAAACCTGTAATAGCTAATCAAATCGTTTTGTTTATGGCCTAGTATCACAGGAACTTCAAAGCGACGATCAAAGGCAGTTGTTAAATGAATTGTTTGTTCAGATAAAAGAGATCCAGAAAAAGAACCTAAAGAAAAGTCATTGCCACTGTGCTCAAGGTCGATTGGCTTAAGACTTAATGCTCCATTTTTTAACTCAACAAAATTTTCATTAAAAGCTATTTCTGTTGTGTTCGAAAAGTCCCATGTTGGTTCAAAGAACGAGCTTACATCCAACAATGTTTTTTCATAACTACAGGAGGCCAGAGTTAAAATAGAAAAAAAACTAATAAAAAAAATAGGCTTAAATAGTCGATTCATTACAAGAGAATATCGGTATCTCTTTGGTTTTACTTAAGGTTTTGGCAAGCTAACTTTGTTATATCGCATTGATCCGAAAGTAACGTCACCGAAACGGCTCAAACCAAGACTAAAGTATA
>JAHDIR010000105.1 GCA_020630675.1 Bdellovibrionales bacterium | reverse complement strand
CCAAACTAACTACTTAATTATACATAACTAGGAGTTAGGTCAGGTCACCTTTATTTCTCTATATTTCTCAATATTTCAAAGTCGAGTAACAAAAAAGTAACATTTTGGTAACACGAATTTTTTTAAACTTCGTTGTGCCGACGATTGTTAAAAAAATAAATTTAAACGCTTTGAATCTACAAAGAGTATATGGGTAGCCGACCTTTTTCTTCTTTTTTAAAAAAGTAGTACAAGGAAAAACAAATATGAATAATGAAAGTCAAAACCGAACTGTGGCCTTGTATGCCAGAGTTTCCACCGACCAACAAGCATCAGGACTTGAAGCTCAAGTGAGAGCTCTTAAAGAGTACTGCCAGAAAAATGGTCTTAATGATTATGAACTCTTTGCTGACGAAAACCAAAGTGGAGCTAAAAAATCAAGGCCCGCTTTAGATCGTCTGATGAAAGAGGTTCGAGATAAAAAAGTAGCAAAGGTTATTGTATTTGCCTTTAGTCGTTTCGCCAGGTCCACCACACATTTACTCTCTGCCCTCAATGAATTTAAAGCTCATAATACTGACTTTGTTAGTATTACTGAAAAAATTGAAACTAATTCCCCAATGGGAGTAGCCATGTTTACAATTTTAGGAGCGTTAAGCCAAATGGAGAGAGAGTTAATTTCTCAAAGAGTCCGAGCCGGGATTGCCAACGCAAGAGCGCAAGGAAAACGCATTGGGCGAAAGAAAACTAGCCCTAGTGAACTCATTAGGGCTCTGCTTAAACAAAAAATGACCTATCGAGAAATTGCTAAAATAGCAGGTTGTTCTCATGGGTGTATCTCTGCTGAAAAACGAGAAGTGCTCAAAGAAGCTCAAGCTAAAATACCACAACCAGAACCATTACCTATACCTGAAAGGCCCAAACTGTCTTTAGTGTGAGTTTTTTACCCCTGACCTTCAGGGGCTTTTTTTGAATGCGAGTGCACGGTATCTCAATAGAATTATTCGGAGTTTGCTAAAAATACTGTTTCCTAGTGGAGAAACGCCCTTTTATTGGTTTTAAGCATTTGTTTTTATTCAATAATTTTACTAGAATAATAGCTGGAGGCTTTATATGGTAAAGATATTTTTATCCCTACTTTTCGTAATAACAATTACTTCCTGTGCATTTACTAATGTAACAAGCCCCTCAAGGAGTGTGCAAAGTGAGAAAGCTGATGACAGAGCTATTGAGTACTCCACTAAGCAAGGAACTGGTCAGTGGAGTACATATGCCATATCGTATGAATACTTCTATGACAAAGACCTAAAGTGTAACAAAGTTTTAAATTTCGATATATATCGTAATGGTGGAGAAAAAGTATTTAATATAACAAAATGGAGACTTATCAGATCTAAAGCATTCGATATAAATTCAATTTCTAATGTTTGTAATCAAAAGCTCGATGATTTAAAAGTTCAAGATAACCAGGTCACACTTGATTATCATACACAAAGAGGGCAGCTTGATGGCAAAGATTTAAATTACATTAGAAGTTATAGTTATACAAATAATGTAAACAAAAATTGCATTACACTTGTTAGTGATAGCATCCATGACCTTTATGGTAACCCAGTACCTTTTCTCAAAAAATATTTCTTGTTAATGCAGGGAGCTTTTGGAAAATTAGTCCAAAAAGAATGTAATTAAACCACTTGATTGATGGCTGATTTTGGTAGCTTGAACAGAGCCTTTCTGTATACACAGAAAGGCTTAGCTTTTAAATAAATTTCAGGTAAAGAAACAAGTGTTTTGAGGTGCATTTAAAAATTAGAAGCTTATCATAACAGCGATATCGCTAAAGTCACAGTCCCTAAGTTTACCAAGCTGCTTTGTTTCAAGCTCTAATCTCATTTGTTCACTGATTTCAAATTCTGCCGTGTAAGTTGGATCAGCTACTCCTTCGGCACAACCATCCGCCTTAAGAGTTAAATTTTCCTCAGTATTTATTTTCTTTGCATCGCAAAATTTAGAAATCTGAGAACTAATATCCATTCCTCTGTCAATCATAGTTGTTGGCACACAGGCATAACCAACTGTTTTTTGGCTTTGCTTCTCCACTGTTTGGGAATAGCTAAGTGACGTAAAATGTAACAATATTATAAAAAATACAAATCTATTCATGATAATTCTCCTTTAAAAATATAAACAAATTAAATGCAATAATCGATCCACCTCTTGTGGGATTTGAATAAAAACAAATGCTTAAATCGAAAATATACCTATTTAAGCTCAACTCTAGCAGAAAGCCCCGTTTCGTTTCCTCACGATAAAGAGCTTTCAAGATCTTCATTGAGGGCCTTTCTTCAAATCCAGCCGACCTTTCTGGTTAAGCATGATTGAAAAAGTTAATTAAATTTCTATAAGTAGGGCGCACAAAAATTTTAAGACTTTCTGACCACTTAGGGTTCTTCTTGGGGCTGAAAAGGTTAACAAGGTTTAAAAATTTTCTATAGGTAGTGAGGTCTTTAATTTTAAGCCTTCCCGAGCACCTGGCCAGGGGTTCACTTTCATAATTAACAATAATAAACATTGGGAGAAAAAATGATTGAAATTATTTTAATTACAGTAGTCTTTGTGACTTGCTTTGGGTTTTGTATGTACCTTAGCGATGATAATGAAAATCTGAAAGAAAAACTAAGGAAATCTAATGAGACCATTGGTGACCATGAGAGGCTTTTAGATAAAATCTCGGATATTCTTGATCACAGAGGAAGGGTTTTAATAGACATTGATGAAAAGGTAGATGTTCTTTGCAAGGTTAACGGTCTTGTCAGCAAGGACAGGCTGATAAAATCAGAACGTGAAATTTTTGGGGCTTAGTGTGGCTACCATACTAGTATCCCCTTTGTGGTGAGGAACAAGTGAAGAAGGAAGAACAACGAAGGCCTTCCCCAAAAACATTGTTGAAAAAGGAATAGCTATAGAGTCCGAAATTGATACAACAACATTGCCAATTTTATGCAAAGTTAAGCTACCTCGCAGGACCTTGCCTAATTGCAACCAGTTTGAGAGTATTTTTAGAGCCATGAATAGGAACCCCAACAAAACTGCCCAGTGCCAATACTCTAAAAAATTATTTTGATCTTTGGAACTTTTGGTGAAAGCTGATTTTTGATTAATAATTGATACTGTTGTTACTTTCGTATTATTTTTTACTGAATCGACA
>JAHDIR010000104.1 GCA_020630675.1 Bdellovibrionales bacterium | reverse complement strand
ATCAGCGACCTCAAGTCGCTAATATAAACACAAAAGATAGGAATAGAAATAAATTTTAAAATAAAAGCCCGGACGAGAAAATAAGTTAAAACTAATTGTATAAAATACCAGCCTTAGTTCACTTTATACAGATATTTCTCTGTTTTTTTATTAAGTAAGGTCGCTAAGTCTAGAGCTAGCCCTAATATTAGTCTTGCCGTCCCTAACGTAGATGAGTCATCAATATCTCTACCTAAAAGCAAAACTTTTAATTCTGTTATTTTAAGTTCATCTTTATAAAACACGTAAAGTTCATCATTTCGTAAAGTCGCTGACACACCACCAACAAACCTTGCCTCAAAATTACCAAAT
Source organism: Bdellovibrionales bacterium (assembly GCA_020630675.1). Taxonomy (GTDB): domain Bacteria; phylum Bdellovibrionota; class Bdellovibrionia; order Bdellovibrionales; family UBA1609; genus JAHDIR01. The sequence continues at coordinate 2,839 of JAHDIR010000104.1, read as the reverse complement.
AATTGACTATCATAAAAGATAACATATTCAATTTCACCCGAAATAGTATCGCCATTGATTTCAGGATACAAAATGTTGACTTCTTTTAAAATTCTTCCAGCGAGTGATGATCGGCTTTTAATAGTTTTAATAGCCTCAGAAGGAAATGAATTAACTCTTTTGTCTAAGTTAAGTTCATACTGCAAACCATATGATCTATCTTCAATATTTATTAGGTTGTTAGTTTGTATAACGTTAAATCGCGCATCCGTCCCTGAATTGCTTTGGAACTCATCGTAGGCTCCAGAAAAATTGGCTGCCATTGCCATTACGGGTAATTGAAAGATTAGTAAAAATAATTTTATTTTATTCATTATTGCTCCTCTCTTTGGTTTAAATAGTTCCTTAAATCGGTTAAAACTGGCAACTCAAAAGACAAATAACCAAAGTCCAAGCCTTTTGAAAGTTTATATTCAATACTCTTTATATTCATATTATATTTATTATAGTGACCTATCTTCAACACATCTAACACTTGAGCATTCCAAAGGTGGTGACCCGCCCCAAAAAGAAAACTAACTTCTACTAATACATTACTTTCAAAAGAAAGAGCTTCAGATGACGTCTCGTCAGATGCATCGACTTTTGACAGATCAGTTGAATTACTTTTATTCATAGCCTCTACTTTTTCATCATAAGAAGACAGTTGCTCCCAGCCAAAAAGACGCGCACTGTTGCCAGACATTAACGGCAACTCAACAGTTGTGGTTTCAACCTTATCACCAGCAATGATTTTGATTTTATTAAGCCTATATAAATAGACCCCAAGTTGACGAAACAAAATACTTGAATTCTCATTAAACTTACCTCTATCAATTTCATCTAAAACATTAAAGCTATCTAGTTTTTGAGATACAGAATAATAGATATTAGTGCGTTTACCCTCATCAGCTTCATTAAAGTAGGCAAAGAAATCTTTTGGGTTTTTCGTGTACGCTTCAAATAAAGAACTTCTTTTTTCTATGATAACCCCCAATTTTTCAGAGATTTCTTTACGCACCGATCTTAACTTTTCATATTTTTCAGAAATGACAGGGTCATTACTATTAAGATTATTATTTCTTTGCAATCTTGCCGATGCATATCTGCTGATGACGCCCCCAAACTGAGCAGAAAATTCATCAAGACGTTCGAGATGTAAGGGAAACTTTTTGACTTCACAGTGATTTTGATCACAGATATTTATGTTTTCTTTAATTTCATCCAGTAGACCATCACTACCAACAAGATCATCGGCTTTAAAATTGATAAAATCTGATAGTTCTTTAAATAAATCTTCTTCGTTATAATTTCTTTTTGTTTTCAACAATTGAATTCTTCTTTTCAAGTGTCCACTCGAAATTCTAATTTTAATTTCTTGATTCGACTCCTCACGTATCGCAAAAAAATCTAATGGATGTCTTGGGGGTTCGAATACATAACTAACTTTAAACTTCTTCTTATTTTGCTTCAAACTATTGCGCAAAAGATGATTTAACTCTTCAGAATCATCTAGGCTTAACACATTTAAATGAGAACCATTTTGTTTAGCTTTAACCTGCCCTTGGCCAAGCTTATTATATCGTATAATAGCACCTGCAGGAACACTTCGACCGGAGCTTTTGGGGGAAATACCAGCCGACAACAAATCCCCGGCAAGTACAGTTTCCAAAGCTCCCCTTTGCCGACCTGTCATACCAAAACCCACCGAACTACTACCATTCTCAACTCCATTTTCTTTAGCTGATTCTGACGCAGTACCCAGCCCTGGCAGCCCCTCTTCTGATGATCTGCCCTTAGCTATTTTTTTGTTATTAAGAGCAATAAAGTGTTTAATTTCATAAGGAATATCTTTTTTAAAATTCCTGAGAACAAGTAACATTAGATATTCTGGTTTAAATAATGTCATATTGTCGGTGGTGTAAGTGCTGCCCTCTACTAGCATATCAAAGTAAAAGTGATCGTATATAACAGTTTCTATATGGTCAGCATCTATATATAATCCAAGCTTTTTGTTATCAGGAAGTTGATCTTGATACGGGTATAGCAAAGAAGTTAGTAAAGCTGCCTGACTAACACAATTCCCACCCCAATCAAGAAATAGAGAGGTCAAACTTGGATTATCTCTTATATAGCTTTGTAAATGACCATTAATAACAAGCTCTCTTACTTTTTCAATAGCCACCGAACTTGTGTTAAGCATAAATATTTCAGTAACTTTTTTTTCATATTCTTTGTAAGTCCTAGAAACAACTTCAATAGCCAAAGCATCCTCATAAGACCTATGATCTACCTTTAGATGTTTTTCAGCATTTATAATAATCTGAGGGAAATAATAAGGGTTTTCATTTGATTTTGTAATATAACTTTCAGCCTGCTCAATGACCCATTCTTTACTTTGAGGGTAATAGTACAGCAAAGAGTCCCGATAGTGCTCAACCATCATTATTGGATAATTTTCCAAAAGCAAAAAATAAAAATTTTCAAAGTCGGCAATTAGGCTATCAATATGAAAATGCTTTTCATTTAAAATTTCCATTTCTTTGATAACTTTTGACTGCTCTTCCGTTAACCTTGAGGTATTTTTCTGACTAAGCGCAAAAACTGAGTAACCTGCTGCATGAAGGGCAGCACTCGACGCTATAGACGTCGGCATACTACTAAAAGGGTTTAATTTTTTTAACTGTTCACGGTTTAACTTTTTTGTTTTATTGGCAATTCTCGACAAGCCTGACTTCATTTTTTTCTTCTTTGCCTTTTTTGTTTTACTAAAAAAACTTCTAATTTTTTTTGGTATATTTGTAATTTTAGCTAACCCACC
>JAHDIR010000048.1:190-19800 GCA_020630675.1 Bdellovibrionales bacterium | reverse complement strand
AATATAAAGTTTTTTAGTTAAATTGTCTCAAAAGAAAACGTATTGATAATAAAGCAAACCCTTGGGCGGAAACTCTATCCTGTTGAGGGCTTGCTTGATTTTGCGTTGTAGATTACGGGTTTGTTATAAAGCTTGTTATAGTTTGATAAATGAGTTTGCGCCTTTCGCTGGGTTTTTTGTTGATGATATCACTTTCTGCCTGTTCAAAGTGATATTCATATAAGGCTTTGCCATTCACTTTACCTTTTAAAGTAAAACTTGGGTTTTTGTTTTGGATTTCGCGCCAAACGGAACGAACTTCAGCCCAATAGTCTTTTGTTTTGTTCCAGTATTTATGTCCTTCTGAAAAATCAAACTGAGTGATTCTTTTATAGCTATTGTGACCTAGCTCTCGACCCAAGAACCCTGAACGAGGAGATAAACCAATTTGTTTGAAACTTTTTTGTTCATGGTACCAAGCTTTTGGAGTGACAACTAGGCTTTCATGGCCAGTTAAAATTTTATAATCTTTACGAACAGAAAACTCTCTTCTAGGTAAAGGCCTATTCATTCTCTTGGTGTTAAACGTTGAAGCAGAAGCAAAATGTTCCCATTGACCAAGCCCTGAGTACCTAGGAGAGTCATCAACTTGGTAAACCTCCCATAACCAATGCCCTTGTGAAGTAGATGTTTTAAGAGGTTCAGTTTTCCATGTCTTAAGGCCCTGATAGGATAATTGTGATGAAGGCTGCCAGGTCCAGTCTTGTCGCCAATGCTTCATAACCATAGGGCCGATAACTTTATTAGATCCTTTTTGTTTGTAGTACATCACCATAATATGCTGAAGAGAAATAAAGTCATTTCTATCCTCTATAACATTCACCATTTCTGTGGCCCACGAAAGATAAGGGCGATCTAATTTTTTTGAGGGGTCAATGTTAAAGGTTTCTAAAAACTCAAAGCTAGTTTTGAATTCTCCCTCAAGGGCATAGATAGCTCTTCTGTCTTTTTCAAAAGTACTAAGCCCTTTTTCTTGAAGTCTGTTCCAAGAGTTTGGTATTTTGGTGTCAAAAGTAACAGGCGTTCCTGTTGATGTTCCCCCTCTGGGTTGAGTGAGTTCACCACGGGTAAAGGTCCATGCCTTGGCAGTTTTGTTTTTGTTAGTATTTGCTTTTGGCGTCGCTGCACAAGCAACAGTCATGGTTAAAATAGATAAAAAAGAGATAAATTTCAAAGCGACCTCCTTGTCGTAAGTATTTAGCGTAGAAAAATCAGACAATTATTACGGATAAGAGTCAATCTTTTGAGAGGGGAGCAACGCAGATCTGAATTTTGGGTGGTTGAGCTACGGAGATATGGTCTTACAGGGGCCTTGAGTATTTAAAAAAGCTTCTAGTTGATGCAGGCCTAGGTTCCAAAAATAAAGAGCCAGCTTTTCTGAGTGAAGAGGCGCCATATTTATAAGATTTAAATAAGAAATTAAAGAAACTTTTTTATACGATAGGTTGTTGTCTTGGCAAAACTGTTTCAGGATGGCTTGATACTTTTGAGGGTCATTAATTTGTGGGCTGGCAGGGCTAATGTTCTGTTGAAGGTGAGCGCTCATTTTGAGGCGTCTTAAATCGATATCTAAACCTAGTTTGAGTTTAGCTAAGTCATAATAAATATCACCGACATATAACAGGCCATCAAAGTCCTGCCGCCAGTCAATAAGAGTGAAAGTATTTTCTTGAGCAATGATATTATCAAACTGTAAATCACCGTGAAACGGGCAAGCAATTCCTTCAGAAAGCCAGCTCCAGTTAATAGTATCTAATACAGCAAGAAGCCGCTGTAAGTTTTTATGAGGGTATTTTTTATGAAATAGGTAAACACGACGATTTGTTTTTTTCTTATAAAAATTAAGGCAATGGGCTTTAAAGTCAATGACCTCATTTTTTAGGGGAGTTTGCCAAAGGTTTTTATTGAGCCAATGCAATAAATGAGAGAATAATGCTGGTGTAGCTTTGTCGTAGAAAACTTCTCCCGGAACTTTTTGATAACAGTAAAAGTGATCTGTGAAGTCCATAATTTCAGGAGTAACTCGGCTTAGGAACTTCTGTCTCTTTACTCGGTCACATGAAAGCTTTTTGTCAGAAAAATATTTTATAATTCTATGGTTCACTTCATAAAAATGTTCGTTCTCTTTACGAAATGCAAATTGAGGGCAAGATTTATTGGCGGCGATATATTTTCTTTGTTGGCCTAAATCAAGCCAACTCTTCATCTGATTCGCTTTGAGATCTTTTTTATCAAGAAAAGGTAAAAAGCCTTGTGAAAGCTGATGTTCGCTACCTTCTTTAGGCTTAGAAGCTAAGTTTTGAAAAAAAGACTTATGGTCGTTAATAAAAAGGAGCCCATTAAAAGCGAGGCGGGTTGGCGATTCTTTTGATTTTTCATAAATTTGGTGGATGAAAGAGTGCTTATCTAAAGTCACCGTACAATAGCTGGATGTTTTTTCGTCATCTGTTAGCGGGCTAACCCCCAACCAATTAAAAGAAGTGGGCTGGATGTTTTCTAAGCTGGGATTCCAAAGAGTATCTCCACAAACGGCATAAAAAGGTTCGGATAGTTCTTTTTGACACTGCAAGAGGGATTGGCCCGGGCCACTACCAGGCTGGTTATAATTTTTAATGTTTATAAAGTTAAAATTTATAAGGGGGTGGGCCAGTCTTAAATATTGTTGTATGTGGTGGCCTTGGTGCCCAAGAGCAATTACAAACTCACATTCTGCAGGAAACTGCTCTATAATATGGCTAATGATAGCTTTATTTTGGTAGGGCAGTAAGACTTTATTGGTTTTAGAAGTGAAACTCCCCATTCTTTCGCCAATTCCTGCTGTTAAAATACAAACTTTCACAAACCTTCCCCAAAACCTATTGCCCAATACTTCATTATACATTTATAACAACATCTGTGAATAACACAATGCAAGAGCCTCAAGTGGCCCTCTTTATTCCTTGTTATAATGTAGCTTCTTCTGTTGAAGATGTTTTGTTGGATATCCCTAAAAAAATACTCAAACGCTTGGCTAAAATTTACATCATTGATAATGGCAGCCAAGATGAAACGATAAATAGTGTTCAGTCTGCATTAAATAAAATGAGTCATGACCATATAGAATTTTTTCAGAACCTTAAGAACGTACAGCTTGGAGGGTCTACAATCAGTGCTTTTGATAAAGCATTGAAAGACGATATAGACTATCTCATTTGTATGCACAGCGATGGTCAAGCCTCTCCTAAAGATCTAATTCACTTTATAAAAGCAATAGATAGTTCAAAGAGCTATGATTTTATCTTAGGGAGTCGTTTTAGTAAGTACAGTCGGGTGGAGTCTTATTCCTCTCTTCGTCTTTTTTTTAATAAATGCTTTTCATATTTACAGCTGACAATTTTAAAGCAACCAGTCTTTGATATAGGTGCTTATATTTGTTTCAATATGAGCACTATTAAAAAAAGTAAGTACAAAGACCTCCCTAGAGATATGGGGTATCACCCCTATCTTATTTTAACGACCTGTCGATTCAGTTCTTGCAAATTAAACTTTGCTGAATTTCCCATTTTTTGGGGAAAGGTTCATAGTACAAACATTAACTTATATAGGTATGGGTTGAAACATTTGATGAGAATTTTGGCCCTGTGGTTTGGTGTTTACTTTAGAAAACCAAACAATAGCCCTTTAATCATTGAAGATAAAAAACTGAATTAGGGCTATCCGAGATAATCCTATATTAATTACATTATGTTGCTTTGCGTTTCTTGTAGTCATTAAAACACTAATTTTGTTTCGTACGAAATCGTTAAAACAGACTATGTTCGATCTGATGTTTCTTGTGTCTGTTATGAAATGATAATTCTTTCAATAATTTGAAAATATTTTACATCTGCTTTTTTTCACACTACTTCTGTCATCACATTCAAAAAAATTAACATAACTAAACAAGGGGGATTTGAATGAAATTACTAATGGGATTATTAATGATTATGGGTGTGGCTCAAGTAGCTAACGCAAAACCTAAAGAAGTATCTAAAAAACAATTAAACCTTATTTTGAAAAACCACTGGACAGTTGCAAAAGTTAAGCACCCGGGAAATGGCTTAAAACTTTTTGATGCTTGTGTTGATGGTGATGTTTTTCGTTCAATTTCTAACACTCCAGCTTCACGTTGTGCAGCTTATAGCTACGAAATACCTGAAGATCAAAAATTTGAACCAAGCCCTGTTAAAGTTCGCGTTTGTGATCGTTGGGAAAAGTATGACCCTGTTTCAAGTGTTGAGCGTTTAGTTCAAAAAGATATTAACTGCCGTTGGACAAATGGATTTGAATTTCCTGATAAAGCCACAAGTGATAGTCCTTCTGACAGCTTTGTAGTTTGTGATAAGAAAACTGTTGTTCAAGGTTTTCCTTTAACTCAAACTATTGAAATTTACTCTTTACGCGAAAATTTCGGTGACAAAGTATACTACCATTCTGGTGCTCATGAAGATAAAGCTCACGCTGGTTACAGAAAGGCATCATACACTATCCCATCTTGTGGCGGAGAGTAAGACTTAAAATAATTGTTTGTTATGGTTCATATTATTCTAAAGTCGAGGGGGCTGGAGCAAAAACTCCAGCCTCTTTTTTTATAAACAAATTCAGTAGAATCAGTCTAAATTGCAGTTACCCTTCCCATATTTAGGGTTTTTATTAAAACTAGAGGTTTATAAACCATAGCTTGATATTATTTCCTCAATATTTCTTCCTTATATAAACATCTTATAATAACTTTCATCTATGTTTTAATTTTTATAATAAGGAGAATGAAATGAAAACATTAAGCATATTGTCTCTTGTGGTATTTACATTAGTATTTACTGGATGTTTAGATAAAGGAAAAAAAGCGGCCACTGACGCTGTTAATACAACAGCAGGAGCTATCTCTGATACTGCAGATAAAGCTGGTGAAATGGCCAAAGAGGCTTCTGACAAAGCTGGTGAAATGGCGAATGAAGCTTCTGAAAAAGTTTCTGAAACAGCTAAAAATGTAGGTGACTCTGTTGAACAAGCGGCAGATAAGGCTGGTGATGCTGTAAATAACGCTAAAGATAAGGCCTCTGATGCTGCTAAAAGTGCCTCAGATAAAGCTGGTGAAATGGCTGATGATGCTAAAAAGGCAATCACAAAATAAAGATATTTTAATTCTAGTTGTCTTCAGCTCATTAAACTCTATTGAGCTCCATCAAACAGATAAATTAAAATTTATTTATTAGTAGCTCCTATGTTTGAAAAATATAGGGGCTATTTTTTTATATAAATTCAGCCAACTGATGGAGTGGCTTTCTTTCTATTTTTGGAACTTCCGTATTTTCCTCAGGATAGCCCGTGACTAATAAAATCATAGGTTTGTAGTGTTTGGGTTGGTTCAAGATTTCATTTAGGAAATTAAGAGGGGACGGCGTGTGTGTTAAGGTCGCCAATCCCGACATATGCAAGCAGCTTATAAGACTCCCTGTGGCTAGGCCTGTTGATTCTATTGGGTAGTAGTTTTTGTCCTTTTTGCCTTCGGAGTTCACTTCAAAGGGGATTGCAAATACAGCAATTAAGAAAGGTGCTTTTGCTAAGTAAGGTTTGAATTGGTTGGTTTTAAAAGGTTTTAAGTCGTCTAACCAGTCTTCCGAGGCTCGCTTTGTATAAAATAGCTCTTCCTCTTTTTCAGCAGCTTCTTTGATTTTTTCTTTTATACTTTGAGACTCAACAACAACAAATTTATAAGGCTGTTTGTTGGCACCACTCGGAGAAGATGAGGCCGCTAAAAGACAATGATTAAGAATGTCTTTAGGAACTGGTTTTGTCGAGAAGGATCGAACCGTACGTCTTTGGCTTAAATTTTTATAAAGCTCTTTTGAAGTTTTGATCATTTTTTCTTCATCTTGAAAGTTAAAATTGAGCTTTTGAAACTCTGGAGTTGTATTGTGTTTCATAGAAACCTCCCTTACGAAATCAAAATAAATAAAGACAAGATATTTGTCTAATTGTAAAAACTTTATTCTTCGTTAAGAAAATATGAAATATTGCTAAATAAGTTAAAATATATTAATAACAATAAGTTATCTATTTATGGGGGCGGTAATGATTTATCAACATGTCTATAAGTTATGGTTATTTACTCTGGTTGAGAAGTATGGAAACTTTAAGGAGGCGGCCAATCACGCCAATATAACGCGTTCGGCGTTATCACAAAATTTAACAATTTTAGAAGATTTTTTTAACCAGTCTTTATTCGTTCGCGAAAGAGGGTCGGTAAGTTTAACTCCAGATGGGCGAAGATTATTAGAAAGAGTAATGCCAATGCTCTTGATGGCTGATGACCTTGAAAGTGGGCTTAGTCCAGAGGCCCCTTTAAAAGGAAGCTTGACTTTAGGTTCTTACGAAAGTTTAGCCGTAAGATTTTTACCGTCCTTGTTAACGACTTTTCGAACACTCTATCCAGATTTTAAGATTGATATTGTAACTAGTCGATCTGATGTACTATTAAAGCAAGTGAAAAGCGGCGCTTTAAGTATGGCTTTAGTTATTAATGGTAAAAAAGATAATAAAATTGAAGTGGATCACTTGGGGCAGGACACTTTAGGTTTATATATGTCGAGTGAAAAATACAGACTTTTAAAGAATGAAGAATCCTATGCCAAGCTAGGAATTGCTATATTATCTACACCAGAGGATGGTTTGCCCCTCTACTATAGAAGGTTTACCAAAAGAATTCCAAGTCAGTATAAAGCTAGTTTAACTTGTGATAGTTTCGAGGCCATTCGAAGTTTGGCTATATCTGGAACTGTGATTGGGCTTTTGCCACAAAAAGTGGCGCAAAGAGAGGGACCTTTATTGCAAAAAATTTGGCCTTTAGAAAAAGGCATAGAAGACCTAAGTATTCATAACATTTCCCTGGTATATCGAAAAAATACTGATCGACGCTTAATAGATATTGTTAAAAAAGTAGTTTCTACCTAAGGTTTCATCACATTTTTTCTTAATCATCCTTTAAAAACCTATGTATTGATAAGGTGAAACTTATTCTTATTTTTCATTAGTATAAAGTTTTTCTAAACGTAAATGTAAATTTATGTTTCTCGACCTTTTTAAAGTCCTTTGTCATGATTGAGTTCAATCTTATTTAGCGAAAGTTTTATATCGTTAAATATCAAAGCTTCTAGAAGGGAGGGAGTATGAAAAAAATAAGTCGCATTATATTAACACTTCTTGTTGGGGTTGTTTTACCTTGGACAAGTTTTGCATCAAGTGGTGGTGGTGTTGATAACCGCTTGAAAGATATTAATCTATATAATTTATTAGAAGGATCCATAGGTTTAAAAGGATATGATCCAGTTTCTTATTTTGCTGAAGGAGGATCATCTCCGTCACCTGGTCTTGAAAAGTATTCAGCAAATTTTGGTGGGGTCATTTATAAATTTGCCAATGAAAATAATTTAATGATTTTTTTAGATGAAGCGCAGAAGGTGAAGTCAGGAAAAGTTGAAAAACTTAAGTATGAACCTACATATGGTGGGTGGTGTGCTTTTGCAATGGCCAGTGGTGATAAGATTGATATTGATCCTATGATTTATGATTTTACAGGAGATAGACTGCACTTTTTTGTACAGCCAGAGGCTAAAACACTATGGCTTGAAAATAAAGCAAATTTAGAGGTTAGTGCTGATAGAAAATGGAAAATTATTCTTAGAAGAGGTCGTCGTTAAATGAAAATTGCTATTATTATACCTGCTCACAATGAAGAAAAATCTATTGGAAGCGTTCTGAATCACCTTCCAAAAATATTTCATCCCACGACAGTGGTTGTTGATAATAATAGCAATGACCAGACAGTGCCCATAGTAAAAAATATGGGTATCGCCGTTACTACTGAATCAAAAATGGGGTACGGCGCAGCCTGTTTGCAGGGTGTTCGATATGCTAAAGAAAACTTTAATTTCGACACCTTTGTTTTTTTAGATGGCGATTTTAGTGATCACCCTCAAGATATTTTTCGACTTATTCATAAAGCTAAAGAAAGTGGCGGGGCAGATATGGTGATTGGTTCGAGAAATTTGGGGGAGGCTGAGCCGGGCTCTTTATTGCCTCAAGCTAAGTTTGGAAACTGGTTGGCGACATCACTCATGAACCTATTTACCGGAAGTCAATTTACTGACCTTGGCCCCTTTCGATTAATTAAAAGAACAGCTTATGACCAACTAAATATGCAGGATGAAAATTACGGTTGGACTATGGAAATGCAAATAAAAGCCATTAAACTAGGTTTGATTTGCCGAGAAACCTCAATGCATTACAAGGCGCGAATTGGTCAATCAAAAATTAGCGGTACAGTGAAAGGTTCCGTTCTTGCTGGTTACAAAATTTTATATACTTTGTTTCGATATTTGGTGTTGTCGCCAATGCCAAAACAGCAAATAGCTGAAAAATACGAAGTACTCTAAAGCTCTTAGCCACTGATAATAATCTTTAATATACCAAGAGTAAGATAATGGTAATAAAAATGATAAGAGAATTGTCGGTGGGTGTTTGGCCACAATAGAAAAGGGCAAAAACCATAAAACATACCAAGGGTTAAAAACGGGAGAAAGTAGTAATAAACTAACAATAATTAGCAGTGCGCTTTTATCAACAGTGAGGGGCTTTGCTCTTTTCAATAAAGAGTAAAGCATAACTAAGAATAATAAAAAACCAGAAACCATTTTGCCTGGAATTTCGTTGATTAATCCGATGTTTATAAGCGCAAATTCATTTAAGTTAAGCGCGTAAATAGTCTGAGTTGAAAGATAAGAAATTGGGTAAAATAAGCTTTCATTAATAAACCATAGTTTGGCAAACGAGCCCAGTCCGTTCATAAACTTATCACCAAACAACAATGGCAAGCTCAAAATAAAAAGTGTTAAAATAAAAACCAAGAAGCTAAGCCATTTTTTTTGAGATCTTTTGATTAGCTCTGGAAGATAGAAAATTGGAACAAGTTTAATTAGGCTAGCAAAAGCCAAGCTTATGGAACATAATAATTCTATTGCCCATCTCGGTTTTAGGTTTAATTTGGATTTATAGTTATTGCTGAGATTATCTAATAAAAATACTGATAAAGTAAAAAAGAAAGCCAGTATAGAATCAAGGTGGGCAGAGTTAGCGACTTCTTTGATAACTAGAGGGTTTAATAAATAAAAAATCGATATTATTGGGTTTAAACCCCGAGCTTTTAACCAGATGATTATAAGAAAACCTGTCATTAGGTCAAAAAATATAAAAATCAATTTAAGGCCAACTAAAGTTCCTGAGAATATCAAACTATTTAAAGCAAAAGTATATTCAGCAAGAGGAGGGTAGATGGTAGGGACTGTCAGGTATCCCACCTTTTCACGATACTCTGTGTGTAAGTGGTCAAGTTTCTCAGAACTAGGTGCAAAATTGTAAGGGTTAATTCCGTGACTTAAAACATGTCCGTCCCAGCGGTAACGATAATGATCATCTTCTAAAATGGGCGAGCTAAAGAGAACTATAGCCCTAGAAAGAACAGCCGTGATAAAAATAAATTGTAAAATATTTTTCTTGAGGCCTTTTTTATAAAGGTAATAGCAAAGTGCTCCTTGAATAAGAGTGATAGCAAATAAGTTAAAAATTAAATGGGGCGATTCACCATCAGGGTTGTTCACGAAATACAATGAGTTTGAGGCTACGAAAGCTAAACAAGAAAAAAACGATTGTGATAATGTTTTATAAATGAGTTTCAATAGAGGTCCTTGTAAAGTTTAATAGATATCAATTAAGTTTTTCTAAACAACCCATTAATCATTAATGGTTTCTCTAATTCTTTACAGTAATGTAAAAATAAACACAAGAATCAATACCAACATTTTAATTCGTTGGAATTTTTAAATTTTAAATTGAGGGGGAATGTTGTGTTTAAGTTGGTTGTTTTTGTTTTATCTGTAGCAATCATCAGTTGTTCAGGAAAAGATAGGGGTGTTAAATTTTCTCCGAATTATCAAGAAAAAATTGGAGCTCAAGAAAAAGTAAAGTCTGTAAATAACGGTTGTATATTTCCTGAAGTTAACTTTGTGAGTGATAGCTTGCCCTATGGCGCTCATACTGAAGAAAAAATTAATCAGTTGCTTAATAAATATGTAACACCTTTAAATGACTTAAATTCTGTTCAGTTATCAGGCCAAGTTAAATATGCCTCTTGGTTTTTAAATTTAGAAGATAAAAAAATATTATGCGAAGTTGTTGAGAATATAAGAAATACTGAGCCTAAAAACTTGTCTTTGTTAGACCAGAAAGTATTTTTTATTAATAGTTACAACATATTAACTATAGAACTTATTCTATCAAATTATTTCGATGTTGATAATAATAGCGATTTAGATTCTTACCGGCGAAGTATACGCAATATTCGTGATTTTGGTGAGACTGTTTGGGATCGCTTTGTTTGGAAAATTGGAAGCGAAAATTATACTTTAAATCAAATTGAAAAAGAAATTTTAATACCTATGGGTGATGCAAGAATACATTTTGCTATTAATTGTGCATCCAGAGGTTGCCCACCGCTTAGAAATGAGGCCTTTACCATTGATAAGCTAGATCAGCAATTGGATGAAATGTCTGATTTTTTTGTTTCAAGTGAGGCTTATTCTTTTTATGACTACGCTCCTGAAAATGGAAGTTTTTTTGAGGTGTCCTCATTGTTTGAGTGGTACGAAATAGATTTTCAGCAAGATATATCTGGTCGATACGGGGGGATTCGTGAGTTTGTTGCCTTTCATTTACAAAGTAACATTGAAGATCTCGGTTTTTCTAAGGAAGAAATAGTGGATGCAAGCCTTTGGGATATAGAGTTTGCTAATTATAGTTGGGAGTTAAATGAAGATGAAAGCAATTGAGATAAAAAAAATAATGACTTTTAACCTCTTATTTTTAACAACAGTTTTTTTAGCTATTAATAATTCAATGGCTGATGGAGTTAGTGTTTCACGAATGAGTAACGGCAATAAGCTATCTCAAGCAATCATAGACAACTCTGTGTCTATTTCTATTGAAAGTGGAGTTGCAAATAATCCAGTGCTTTTGCCAGAAGGTGAAACAGTAGGTTCTTCTTATTTGTTGTTTAAGCCAAAAGCTCAGGCTGTGCTTTCTGTTTCTGATCACTTATTTTTAACCACAGCTTTTGAAAGCGAGTATAAAAACTTTTTTGATCAAGTTGTGGCCGATAATAAAGGTGAGTTTAAAGCTCAAGTTGATTTGGGTTTGTCCCATTTTCTTTCAGATCACCAAGAGTGGGGACTTGCTGTCTCTGGCTTGTATAACAGTAGCCGCTCGTTAAACTTTACTCTTAATGGTCCTTCTCTTGGCGGACGTAGGGTTGAGTATTTTCAAAGTTTTTCGCAGCTATATTATGCCATAAATACATCTAAACTAAGTGTTGAATTTTCAGCCAGTTACATTGATAAGCTAAATCAAGCACTTGCACAGGATGAAATACTGACTAATAATTTATTTTTTGCGGAATTCAAAGATAATTTTCGCCAATTTGACTTAAAAACAAAAGTGAAGGCGCACCTTACGGAAGATTTGCATTTGTTATTTGAGCCTTTTTATTCTCGAAGAAACTATAGCGAAAGATCGGCTCGATTTTCTGAGGGAGCTACCAATCAGGGGGGCAATCCTTTACTAGAGGAGCTTCACCGCGGGGCTTCTGCAGGATTTTCCTTTGACGATGGTTTTATTTCTCTTGGCATTAAAGGTCAATTTACGAAAGAGGAGGATTTAGTTTTTAAAGCTCATAATGCAACAAGTGTCGGTTTACAAGCTAAAACAAAGGCAAAGGTCGCTTCTTTGTTTGCTTTATCTGGAGAGTTTTCTTGGTTAAATCGAGATTATGATTTTTTTCTAGTAAACCCAATTAAAGATCCCACATCTAGAGATTTGCGTCGAGATATTGAAAAAACATTTAAAATTGCTCTAGAAAAAAATATTCTAGGTCAAGATGTTAGTTTATTTTACCGAGAGGTCGATAAAAATTCTAACTATCGCCTGGGGTTATCAGAGTCTTCGCTGGGTTCAGTATACGTAGACAAGCAAATTGCCTTAAATATTAAATTTAACTTATAAAAGGATATAATATGAAAAATATAATATTAGCCTCATGTGTGTTTCTGTTTTCTTTATCTTTATTAGCTTCTGGTGGTGGTGGAGGCTCCTCGGGTGGAGCTAGTGGAGGAGCAAGTAGTCGAAGTCAAAATACTGGCCCGAAATCTGTGCAAGAGGCCCGAGATATGTTAAGACAGCGTATGAAACAAGAATCAATTGATAAAAACAGTAGCGGTACTACATTTTCTTCTCAATTTCCTGAAGTCTCGAACTTACTTTCTAAATCTGTTGTAATGAAACAAAGTAATCAAAAAAGTTTTATAAATTACAGTCAGATAAAAGTCAGTGAGGTTAATAAAGTCAGTGCCCACCTTTTATCTTTTTCAAAAGATCAAGTTATGAATGTGATGAACAAAAAGCAACGGTTGGCTTATTTCATAAATTTATATAATGTTATGACCATTAAGTTTATTAAAGATAATTATAAATTAATCAAAAAAGAAAACAACTCAATTAAAGATGTAGGAAGTATATTTAAAAGTTCTTGGGATAGAAAGTTTTTTACACTCTTTGGTCAACAGGCCACTTTAAACAATATTGAACATGGTTTTATTCGTGGAGATGTTTCAGGCTATAATCAAAGCAAAAAAGAGTACGATGACCCTAGAATACATTTTGCTGTAAATTGTGCATCAAAAGGTTGTCCGGCATTATTAAATGAAAGTTTTACAGAAGCTAAACTTGAAGATCAGCTGCAACGTTCAATGATCAATTTTTTAAAGGACCGTTCTAGAAATAAGCTTCGACATATTAGTGACAGTAAAAAAGAACTTGTTTTATCACCGATTTTCAAATGGTATAAAAAAGATTTCTCTAAAGGCCTTAAGGGTTATGATTCGCTAAAAGATTTTGCTCAAAAAAATGCAAAGTATCTTGGTGATTCGGCTACAGATATAAAAATTATTAAAAGTGGTAAATTTAGTATTGACTATAGTGACTATGATTGGACTTTGAACGATGAAATCTAAAATAAGAAAAATAGTGGCATTTGCTGTGTTTGTGAAAACACCGATATTATCTCCACTAAAAACTAGGTTAGCTAAGTCGATTGGTAAAAAGTCGGCCCAAGATTTTTACCACCTTAGTTTACAGAAAATTCAAAGTGAGTTAAAAACTTTGCAAGAGCAAGAAACAGGGTTTGATATTGATTGTTTCTGGGCCATTGCTGAGCCCTCAAATTCGTTACATAATATTTACTGGAAAACTTTTCCCCATATTTACCAAAACCAAGAGTGCTTAGGTGCAAGAATGAGTGGGGTTTACAATGGTTTAATTCACGATGGCTACGATAAGGTGATTTTAATTGGTTCCGACTCCCCACAGTTAACATCTCTTGATTATTTCAATTGGTGCCAAATTGAAAACAACGATCAATCTGTAACTATTGGGCCAACCAAAGACGGCGGATTTTATTGTTTTGTTGGTGGTCACAAAATAAATAAAAATATTTGGACGAACGTAATTTATAGCCAATCAGACACAACAAAAAACTTTGTCAGTGAGTTAAGAGCTGCTGGATATAGTCCAAATTTTTTGCCCGAACATTTTGATGTGGATGAAGTTGATGATTTGAAAGAATTAAATGAGTATTACTCTTCTCAGCAAAAAAACTATCTATTGGCCATAGAAAAAAAACTTTTGCAATTTACTCAAGCAGTCCTAAAGCCAAGCGTTACTCAATAAAACGTATTTATTTGAGATGTTGTGATTTTTTTTTCATTGGATCTATTGTTGTTTTTGTTATGAAGGGTCTTAACTAAAGTCCATAGCTTTGTTTTCCGATGAAATTTTATGAGAATTTCATTATATGTAAAGCGATCTATTTATTATTTTTTATTTATTACTTTGATTTCTTGTTACGAAGATACTCAAATTGATCTGTCATCACAGTTTGAAGAGCCTTCAACTGTGGCATCCTTTACGATGGTGTCAGACAATTTAACAAATAACAAATATGCCCGCAGTACAGATCAAATCACTGTAAACCTAAACCTAAGTGCACCTGCGCAGTCGGTCACTGTGGTTATTGCAGGTTTAAATGCTTCGGTCTTTAAAGTTTCTGACTTGGTTTATTCTGCCACTGTGAACCTAGCAGGAGGCGAGCCTGACGGCCCTCTTGCCTTTGTAGCTACAATTGCATCAGGGTCACAGGTAACAACTTATACAAGCTCTGTGAGTGACCCTGAGGCTGTTATAATAAAAAACTCTGTGTCGACCCCAAGCGCTCTAGCAAAAGTGACTCCTTTAGATACTATTACTGCAAATAAAACCCCAACCGTTCGTATAAGTGGTGTCGAGGAGGGGGCTACTGTTAGACTTTTTAGTGATAATTGCACAACAGAAGTTGGCCTTCTAGTTGCTTCCAGTAATTCTGTAGACATCATAACCTCTACTCTTCCTAAAGGGGATTTGACATTTTATGCTCAGCAAACCGATTTAGCTGGAAATGTTTCTGCCTGCTCAACGGCTAACGTAAATTATATCATTGCCGGAACACCGATGGTGTCAACCTGGCAAACAACCACTTCGAATGAAATGATTACTTTACCATTAAGAACCGGGTTTAATTATAATATGACTGTTGACTGGGGAGATGGTAGCCCTGTTGCTCTGATTGACTCTTTTGGTGATGCTGATAAATCACACACCTACGCCCTGGCTGGTACTTACACCGTGACATTAACAGGTACAGCAGAGGCTTGGTACTTTAATAATGGTTTAGATAAAGATAAAATAATGACTGTGCCTGAACTGGGAGACATGAATTGGGTGAGTTTTGAAGGAGCTTTTTTGGCTTGTGATAATTTAACTACAGTATCTGGTGGTGTTACTGATGGCGTGACCACGATGAGAAGTATGTTTCATGAGGCTGACAATGTAATGCCTGACACTTCAGGTTGGGTCACAGATAATGTGCAATCCATGTACTATACATTTGCTGAAACTCATGCAGCTAACCCAGATACAAGCAATTGGAACACTGAAAACGTATTGGATATGTCAGGAATGTTTTTAAATGCAGATGCAGCCAACCCTAATACAACCAATTGGAATGTTGAAAGTGTTGTTAATATGACGTCCATGTTTCGCAATACGGCTATTGCTAACCCCAATACCAGTAATTGGGTAACAACCGATTTAGAGTTTGTAACATTTATGTTTAGAAGTGCTTTGATGGCCAACCCTAATACAACCAATTGGAATATGGCGAGTGTTTCGAATATGGCTTATATGTTTTATGGCGCTCCAATGGCATCACCTGATACATCAAATTGGATAACAACGAATGTTGTAAATATGTCTTTTGTATTTAGCTTTGCAGGCTCTGCCAATCCAGACCCTTCAACTTGGGACTTAACAAATGTAACAAGCTTAACAAATATCTTTCATAGTTCCGGTATTTCGACGGCCAATTATAGTCAATTTTTAATAAGAGCAGAAGCAACGTCATCGCAAGCAGGATTGTCTGTTACAGCAAATGCCGAATATAATGTAGCTGGTGGAGTTGCACGAGCAGCTTTGGCAGCGGATCATAGCTGGAGTTTTACAGACGATGGTCCTGAGTAAGTTTTATTGTTAATCAAAGCCTAAATTTTTAATATGAATATGAATATGAGGGTTTGTTTGATTTATCAAAAATCACTCTTTCTTTTGGCATTAAAATTGCCCCATAAAGTACATGAATAAAGCGAAATTGTGCCTATAAGAAGTGGGTACTGTAAATTGTGAAATTTTTTCAGCAAAAGAAAAATAATACATAAATTTTCTAATGGGTAAGTTGTGATAAAAAATCTATTTTCTATATTCGCAAGAGCAGTATGTGTAATAATTTTTTATTTTAATGCCTCTTTTGCAAGCCCACTGTTATGCAATGATCAAACAGTCATTCCTGATAATCTTTTAACTTCTTTAAACGTAGCAGATAAAAACAATAAACTCATCGATTATCAAAATCAAATTTTTCGATATATTAAAGAAAATTTTAAGTCTGAAAACCTTGGTTTTTTATTAACATCCAACCAGCCTGGTATGGTCAGGGAGTTTGGTTTGTTAAAAAGAGAAAGTGTTTTTTTAACTGATGAAGTTATGTTTTTACCAATAGGTGAGGGAGTTGAGGGGAAATGGTATTATGCTATAGTTTCGGATACGAGTTTAACGGAAAGCAGTCCTAAAAAAACTTTACTGATGTGGTCAATTCAAAAAGGTAGGTTCGTGGCTCGTTTAAATTTGCCCTTTAACAAAGGTCAGCTCAGTGGAGCTCAAGATGTACAATATCTAAACCCAACTACATCAAGCTCTATAACTGTAGGCAACAACTATGTTAAAACTAGTAAACTGATTGTGACCAAAGGGGATGAAGCAAAACTTCATGAGTTCGAACTTCATCAGAATGGACTGGCAGCTGGTCTCTCAGGAGAGCTCTTTGTATCAACGTTTAGCGTTTCTGAAATCTTTAACTTTAGAAGGCTAAAATAACCAAAAATAGCTTTGTTATGAACAAGTAATTATAGAAAATATAGAAATATTTTTTTAAGTCAGCTGAGATTATTTCTTTATTATAGGTACCCAATGACCAGGTGCCCCAGAGCAGTCATTATTACTTAAAATATGTTTAACAATAAAAACTTGTTGATTAGTGTCCCATGTGTATTCATAGATTTGCCCACATTTAGCTCGAGGCATTTCAAAAAATCGGCTATAAATTATTTGATTCTTCCATTGAAAGTTATGGATAAGTGGTGAACCAAAGAGCCCTGAGTTATGACTGTATCTTACAAACTGAAGTTCACGTATCCAATAGCCCTTCGGGTGACTAGGCTCATCTATAATTAAATAGGCTGTCCAAGATAGGTTAAGGGACCATTGTGCACAAGGTGTAACTACAATAGTATGAATTGAATTAAGAGATTTGGTTTGATTTTGCCAATGTTCAGTGTATGACTTCCATTGATTTTGGCATACACCTTGAGATACTTTTATGTTTTGCAGCCTTTCAATATCTTTGAAAATATTAGTCGATTTTACAAGATTTTCGGTTTTCTTGATAGGTGCGCTTGTTTCGCTTTGATTTGCATATGATAAGGTTCCAATGACCAGAGCTAAAAAAAATATAAATTGGCTCATTAATTTCTCCTCAAAAAAAATAAAACTATGAACTAGGCACTTTAAGTGGAGTAGGTTGAATTGTCGATAGGTCGTATAACTTTTTCATATGCATTGAAATATTATATGTATTTATATTACATACATTTTTTTTGCCTATAACAAAATTAATAGATGTTTTGAATGAAAACTTGTTGTCAGAGCTAACTGTTTAGATATATTAAATTTTAAAGAAATGAGATTCAAACTCTTCAAAATTGATATTAAAATGGTCGGTGTTTTCTTGAATGTCTTCTTCACTAAGAACCTTGTCGCTACAAAATGGTTTCGCAAATTCGTATATCGAATAAAAGTCTATAGTAACATTCGTGCTACCATCGAATACACGCTCAAAAACTTTATTGTCTTGATAGTCATTGACTAGCCTGTAAAACCTAGGCTCAATTTTTACGGTTGAGTTTTTATAATCAGATTGGCTACCAGTTGTTTTAGAAATAATCTGACCTTCAAAAAAGTTTAATTTATAAGTTAAAATACTACTTCCAATATCTAGTGATAGGCGTAAATTATTTTGTTTGATTTTTGAGTTATTGAATTTCTTAAAAAATATATCGTATAAATTTTGGCAGAAAGTGGTCGCTTTTTTTTCTGAGCGACAGAGATTTTTTTTAAAATGTAAAAATGTATTATCTTCTTGCTCTTCAACTTTACCTAGAGCTTGACAGTAATCTTGAGATGTTAATTTAGGACTTGTTGACGATCTTTTAGATATAATAATTTCCTGATCTTTTGGTATAGCAGCATGGTGTTGAATAGCCGGATCAAAAAGCTCATCAAAGTTTATACCTGAGTTTACGTATTTCGGGTTTTCGCTGTACATCTGTTTTGCGCTAGCAAGAGTTTCTTTGCTGATTTTAGAGATGTCATAGCCAAAGCTAACCAATTGAATTAAGTCCTCAGGGAAAGTTAAAGCTAATCCATCACCCAGGGATTTCATTACAGGGTCATCAATATTTTTTTCCCATAGATCAACTTTTGACATGATTTTGATTATCTTTTCTTTATTATGCGGTCCTTCTTCGAGAAGGTGGTGCAAGTATCTATTGATAAAACCTACAGAATTAAAATATTCATCTTGTTCGGCGGTAGAATACTTCTCTAATACTTTTAACATGATTTCACTCTTTAACAGCCCTTTGTATTCTGGCGCATAAAAGGCTCTATTTAGTGCACTAAAATAACCTGGTTGTTGACTGTTAGGGGAGCGATAATTATTAGCGGGGGTTCTGTGGTTCAATGAACCGCAGGCAAATAAGGTAGCACACAGAATTAATGAAGTTAGAGTGTGTTTTATAAAATTACTTGAAAATACCATATTTATATTTTTACACATTTTAAATAAGGTTTTTAGGTATATTCTAAAAATTAGTTACATCCTAAGACTATTGAATAGATTGAGCTTGCGCTGCTAGGCAAAGGTGCCGTACGCAGCAAGCTCTCCTCCATAAACTAGGTGTATTAAATAATTTGATAGTTTTTTAGGGGAGAGCCAAAACAATGATAGAATGTTAACTTTTTACTCACAATTTTCTGTATCAACGGCATGGTCAATATTTTTATGAATATTGTTAGCTGAAAAAACTTTTGATTGGCCAAGTTTTTCTCCAGTTATATCGATGGAGTTATTCCCTATGAAAGCCACAGCACTATCAATATTAAAAGTCATTTTACTAATAAGTACAGTTCCTGCAAATTGCTTTTTCTTGTTTAAGTTAGATTTAATGGAAAATGTGCCAAATTTATGTTCAATAGCTTTAAACCAAAGTTCATATCCAGGGCTTTCTTTGCAAATTCGATCTGTAGTTTCGCCATTTTTCTGACAAATTATAAGAGGTCTAATTTCCAAAGAAATCTTACCTTTTGCGATAAGGTCAGTATGTGAATGAGTAATTGTCTGACTTGGGTTTTTCCGATTAAAAGTTAATTTTTTAAATGAACCAGAGGAGGTAAAAGTAGCTACACATTGATCTCCTGCAAAATTTTTAGCTTCCTCGAAGTTCATCTTAACAGATGGTAGCCCATGTTCACAGTTGATAGTAAATAATGTTTGCCCTGATTGGCAGGAAACGCCAAAATCAGGATCTATTTCGATAGCATTTAATGAAATTGAAAAAAGTAGAGAGCTACAAGTTATAGCTAAGGTTTTTAAGAAAGATTTATTTTTAATTTGATGTCCCTCCGACATAAATCTTGATGTTATAAAATTTAAACTATATGTAAAAAATTTTTTCATAATTTCT
>JAHDIR010000048.1:0-180 GCA_020630675.1 Bdellovibrionales bacterium | reverse complement strand
TGTGTTGTATGGATTTTTTTCTTAAATTTTTCTTAAATGTTGAGGCGCTTTTTGAATACAAAAACATTGACATGTTCCTGCCCCCCATTTCGTTTAGACACCTCCAACCAGGAGGAATTAGAAAGTGGAATCAAATCAAATACAGCGCAGAAGGTATTTTTCAAAGGCTCAAAAGTTGAA
>JAHDIR010000103.1 GCA_020630675.1 Bdellovibrionales bacterium | reverse complement strand
CATCACAATCGGTGGCAGAGCCAGTTGGGGAGGTGCTAAAACTTTTGCATTCACAGTTAGAGTCTATACAGCTTTTTACTTGGAATTTTATTCTGTTCGCTCCACGGCGGTAGAGCTGTTGGATTTGGTTTTGATTAAATACGGTATTCCATAAACTAAACTCATCTATTATTATATTTGACGCTACACTTCCTATATTCATTGAAAAACTTGGATCGTCCACAGATTCTCCGTTCGGAAGTAAATTTATAATGGTGTCTTCAAGAACTCCGTCTATAAAGGCTTTCATTTCATTTGTATCATAAGTAAATACAACATGATGATACTCACCATCAAGAACATCAGAACTTGATGTTACAGATTTAAATGTAGCTCCATCAACATCTAGTCTAAGTCCAAAGCGTTTTGTATTTAGTACTGTTTGTACTTTTAAATATTTTAAATTATCAATGCTAGATCCCTTTTCAATCACAGAGTAAAACCCTAATGAGTCTTGGTTATCACCTTTAACCCACATAGACATTGTAAAGTTGTTATTAATAGTAGGAGCATTTATTGATGGTAATGATAGAACAGAACCTCGAGGTAAAGTTTTGACTAGTTTACCACGAACTGTGTTTGTGCTATTAGCCGGTGAAATATTACCATGGTGGCCATTACCACTCATATCTTTGATTTCATTGGCTGTCCCATCATAGTTATTTTCATTAAAAGAATAGTAGGCCTCTAGATCACTTCCAAAGTCGTATATTGATGATGGGTATTCAGACGTGGTTTCACTATTTGGATTGCCATCATTATCAAAATCACCAACTAACTCTTTCCCAAAAGGTAAACTAGTCGACCAAGATAAGTCTGGCCAAGCTGAAGTGGTATTACCCAGGCCAATCACTTCTGAATCGTAATGGCTTGCGTATTTTTGTTTTTGGCGGTTGTAAATAATACTAATTTCAGTGGCTGTCATTCCTTTAGTAAATAAAGAAGCTTCATCTATGTTTCCTTGTAAATGTTGAATGGTTGAAGTACAGCCTACTCCAGATGGTCTAGCACCTATAAGAAGAGGTGTGATTCCATCATAAATTCCATTAGATTTTAAGCTAGAACCCTCGAGTTTTCCATTCACATATAAAGATTGACGAGTACCATCGTAAGTTCCTACAATATGGTACCATTCATTATCAACAAGACTTGTAGTGTTGGCCACAGCAAACAGGCTTGACCCGTCTGCTGATGTTGCAAATGTAATTGTGTCACCACTAGCTTTACTCAAGTAAAAACTAGTTTCACTCCAAGAGGAGCCATCATGACAAGCTTTTGTTATGAATCTTTCATTTACGCCCTGTCGATTTAGCCGAACCCATACCATAACTGTCATACCTAAAGAAAGGTTACTATCTAAAGATGAGTTATCGGCAATTGAAATGTATTGATCAACCCCATCAAAAAAAACACTTCCTTGTCCAACAACTTTTGTAGTTGAATCGTGTATTGGACTATTTATTGATGTACCATGATTACCATTCCCTGAAGAGTCTTGCCAGTTTCCATCCATCTTCCAATAACCCACTAGGTTATTCCACTTTGGTGTCCAAGCTGGCGATAGCTCACCTAGATACTTTCTTCTTTGAGCTTCAAAAATTGTGTTAACTTGTGAAGGAGTAAGACCTTGATTCCAAATAGCTACTTCATCTATTTCTCCCTCAAACTTTTGAAATAAATGTCCAAATTCAATTTGTGATAAATTAGATATATCTGAAGTATTATTAGGAACAGTTCCTCTTAAAGCTCCATCAATAAAAAGAGATAACTGGTTCCCAACTCTTGTGACAGAGATATGGTGAAAACCATTATCTAAAAGACGACCGGATAAAGATGTTACTGTTGGGTTAGTAACAGAGTCATAAGCTTTTATATCGATTCTACCTGGAGAAGTATGGGTTTGATTTCTATACCAAATTTGTAACAAATATTTACTTCCAGGAGCATATATAGAAAAAGGTTTATTCTCAGTATGGCCTAAATCATTTTGGACAGGATCAGCCCTCAGCCACATCGAAAGACTAAAATCAGAAGATAATGTCATTTGAGAAAGTGGCCCTGAAGTTATATTATGGGTCAAAATAGATGTCGTACCGTCAAGCTGAACTCCGGCATCAATATACGAAGAGGCATTTCTAGTTACAACACCACCATCTATGAGGTGATATTCATTACCTGAAGAATCAATAGAATCTAAACCACCTGGAGCTGTGCCAGGTGTTAGCTCATTAAACTTCCAGTACGCTACGATATTTTGAAACTCAGGTGTCCAACTTGGACTCAAGCTTATTGGCTCCAAGTCATCACTGTTAATTGTCAACGATGATGTTGAGCTTTTCAAATAAGATCCCACATGACTACCATTACTAAAATCATCACCTTCGTGCTTTAAATCAAGAGGCTTGAGTTGAACCTGTCCATTTTTTACTTCTACAAAATTTTCATCAAAAGTAAGTTCAGAAGTTTTCGAAAAATCCCAAGTGGAATCAAAAAGAGAACCCATGTCAATAGTTGTTTTTTCATAACTACATGAAGTCACAAAAAAAAGAATAACTAAAGTAGAAATTAAATGTCTAGAAACTAAAGGAAAAAATTTCATCTAATCAACATATCGACGTAACTTATTTATAACTTTAAATAATAAAAGAGAAAATTCTTAAATTTATGTTCAAACAAAACTTCGTAACGTAACGGCACAAAATATTTTTTGTTAACTGGTCAAGTCAAGTCATTAAAAATCAAAATCAATAGATTTAATAGAACAGTTTGATCCTTGGTTAGAGTTTGTTTGCAGAAGAGCTTTTATATAAAGATTTCCTGCACCAAATTGGTTTGAGAAATTAGAAATATAACTTGTAAAATCAGACTGACTTGTACTTTGAAAATCAGTCAAAGCAGGGAGCCAAGTATTTGTTGCCCAATAGTAATAGTTTATTCCGTCTGGGCTTAATTGAAAACTCACACAGTCATCGGCAATGATATTTACCGAGTTAATAGTTTTATAACTAATAGGTTTTATATTACTAACTTCTTGTACACCGCCGTAGTATTTAGTTAAACCACTGTGGTTTAAGTTCACAGACTTCAGCTCAGGAAGGCATGGGCTGCCATCACAGGCTGTATTGTCATCTGCTTCCATATACACGCGGTACTGGAAGTATGGGTTAGCAACAGGAC
>JAHDIR010000007.1 GCA_020630675.1 Bdellovibrionales bacterium | reverse complement strand
ATCTGCTATAAAATCAATCAGCTCTTCGGTGTCATTTATTTATGAGGTAATACGGTCATAAATAATAACAGACGAAAGACTATAAGAACGTTCATTATTTACTGACAGGATTTAATTATAAAATTTTCGAGCCAGATATGGGAACTTAAAGGAGAGGTTTTCAAAGCCATATCAGTGTTTTTTAAAGCTTCCATGGTTGATAGTAATTTTGCTTCCGACCAACTCTTGGCCTGCGAGGTGTACTCTTTGACAAAAAACTGCGGTACCCCCACCAAACTTCCAAGCTGACTGTAGGCCTGCCCTTGGGCCACAGCACTTTTTACTTGCCCTAAAATACGAATATGTCGTTTTACCAAAGAAAGTGTAGCCACTTCATTTTGTCCACCGTCCAGCAGCTGCGCTAAATAATAAAGCGCTTGCCCGCGGTCTCTTTTTCCAATTGCTTTTGTTAACTCAAAAACATTTTCAAATTTAGATTTCGAGACCACTTTTAAAATATCTGATTTTGAAATTTTTAAAATGTTACCCTGAGTTTCTTCTTTTTCTTTAAACGATTTTAGTTTAAGAAGTTCATTCTTTATTTCAATTAAATGGTTGCCCACGAGTTGGAATAGAATGGCCTTGGCCTCACTTGACAGAGACAATCCTTGATGGTTAGCGATATAATCTATCCAGTCGGGGATTTGATTATCATACGGCGTTTTTAGTTCGACGATGACGGCATTTTTTTGCGCCAGTTTATAAAACTTTTTTCGTTTATCTAATTTATTAAATACAAAAACTAAACAGCAAGAAGTCACTACATTTTCAATCAATGGGCAAAGAATCTCCCAGTCTTTTTCTTTTAACCCTTCAGCTTTTTTAACTAAAACCATTCTCATTTCAGACATCACAGGCAGAGTTTCGGCATGATCTTTTATAGCAACACCTTTTGTTTCTCCGCCATAAAATTGATTATAATTAAAATCATCTAAACCAGATACAATAGATTTATTTTTAATGGCCGTGAGAGCCTCTTGCACCATATACTCATCAGAGCCCACAACAAAATAGATAGGTTTTGCCGAGTACTTTTCAAGAGATTTTTGTAGTTTTCTGAGGTCAACTGTCACTAAAAGTTCTCCGTGAGTCGACTATGGGCTTCTGACATCATAATCTGAGCCAATAATTTCACATTATTTTGGATCTCGCTTTGGTTGTACAAAGTGTTAGACGGATTAATTCCTTCCAGCTTCAATTGTGCACCACTAAAAGGTAAATAGTCGGAAAAGTCACTTTGCCAAATCACTTTATTATCTGATAACCGAACCACTAAAATCATTACATCAATTGTCATATTATAGGTTGTTGTTAAAACTGTGTTTGAAGGCAGGTTTTTAAAATCTTCTTGGTTACCACGAGCTTCTGTTTGATCTATATAGACTCTTCTTATTTTACCCATAATTTTTATCGGAGCATTTGCACTAATATCAGCAATTTTAGAACGATAAAACTGCGCCTTAATTTCGTTAGTGAAATAGGTTTCGATGCCAGTAATCATAGTTTCATTGGTAAACATCGGCACTTTCACCAACTTATATTTGCCTGGTAAATTACGGTTTTTATACCCAAGATTGTAGGCACAGCCCAGCGAACCGGAGAAAAAAAGAGTAACTAGGAGTAGCTTCATCATACTCAAAATATACTCAAAGCCTTACCTTGCTGTCAAAATATTAGCCTTTAACAGGCAGAGAATAATACCCAAACCCTTTTTATCTTGCTAAAGTCTTTTCTATGAAGAAAAAACTCATGGCCCCAGGCCCCGTCCCTATTTCTCCCAATGTATTGAACTCGTTATCCCGCCCTATTGTTCACCATAGAACTCCTGAGTTTCAAGAAACACTGAAAAGGTCATGGTTAGGCCTTAAAGAGGTTTTTCAATCCGAGACCCAACCTGTTCTCATCGTTCCCGGTACCGGCAGCGCTGCAATGGAAGCTGCACTTATAAACACTCTCAGCCCTGGAGACGAAGTTTTGTGCCTTGTGAATGGAAAATTTGGTCAACGCTGGCGTGATATGGCCAATAATTTTGGTTTAAATGCTCATCAACTCAATTTTGAATGGGGCCAACCTGTTAACACTGTCATAGTCGAACAGTTTTTAGCTGATCATCCTCAAGTCAAAGCTGTTCTTTGCCAAGCCGTCGAAACCAGCACTGGCACCTTAAATCCCATTGAACAATTGGGCCCCGCCATCAAAAAATCTCACCCGCAAGCTCTTTTTCTTGTTGATGGTATTACAGCTATGGGAGTGACTCCCCTCTCCATGAAAACTCCCGGAGTGGACATTATTGTCGCTGGCTCACAAAAAGCTTTTATGCTCCCAACAGGTATGAGCTTTATTTGTTTTTCTAATTTGGCATGGGAAAAAAATAAAACCTCTAAACTCCCCAAATATTATTTTGATTTATATGAAGAAAAAGTCAGTAATGAAAAAAAACAAACACGGTTTAGCTCTTTGGTGACACATATAACGGCTCTTGAACAAGTTCTAAAACTTTATACTGGCCCTTTCTTGTGCCGAAGAATTTTATATAGCCAAGATTCCTCCTTTGCCTTTCGAAAAGCCATAACGACCATGGGCCTCTCTCTTTTTTCTCAAGCGCCCGCACCTTCTCTAACTGCTGTTAAAGTGCCTGATTCTGTGGACGGCCTTCAACTCAGAAGTGATATTGAACAAAAATTTCATATCACACTTATGGGGGGGCAAGATCACTTGAAAGGTAAAATTATTCGTATTGGACATATGGGTTATATTTTTAAAAATGACTATTGCCAAACTTTAACCGCCATAAAAGAGGCCCTACAACTTCAAGGCTATGAAATAAAATCATCATTATTTGAGCAAGCACTCAAAGAATTTAAAATCGATATGGGAAGTGATTATGACGAATATTTTAATCACTGACGACTACTCCTTATCTGCTAAAAGTTTTTTATCCTCTATACCTGAAGTTTTTCTTTGTCACAGTCTTGAGCACCAGCCTAGCGATCAAGAAATCAAAGACTGCCACGCTCTTTTAATTCGAAGTAAAACTAAAGTTTCTGCTCAACTTGTTAGTAAAGCTCCAAACTTAAGGTTTATTGGCACTGCCACGAGTGGCCTTGATCATATAGATTTAGAGGCTTGCCAACAAAAGGGAATTGTCGTTTTCAACCCCGCCGACGCCAATGCTCGCAGTGCCGCAGAGCACGCCCTATCGTTACTGTTATGTTTGAGTAAAAATTTAATTCAAGGAAACCTGGCTATTCGCAATGGCCAATGGAGGAGCCCTCTAAGTCGAGGACTTGAGCTTTATGGTCAACGCTTAAGCCTTATTGGTGTCGGGCGTGTTGGGTCCCATATGGCTAAGATATCTCAAGGCTTAGGAATGGAAGTTTTTGGTTATGACCCTTATAAAGAAGATGCCTATTTTAAAAATTTAAATATTCAAAGAGTGGGGCTTTCTGAAGCGATTTCTTGTGCCGACATAATTAGCCTGCACACACCCCTCACTGACGAAACCAAAAATATTTTAAATCGCAAAAATATGCAACAGTGCAACGAAAATTGCCTGATCATTAACACCTCTCGCGGTGACTGCTTAAATCAAACAGACCTTATCGACTATCTCAACTCAGGCAAAATTGCGGGGGCGGCTCTAGATGTTTTTCAAAAAGAACCCCTTAAAGAAAACTCGCCCCTACTCAAAGCCAACAATTTATTGATGAGCCCTCATATTGGAGCTTTTACTCAAAGTGCTTTTGAAAATGCCTCTCTAGAAACCGTAAAATGGCTTCTTCAGCAGCTCAGTTTAAACTAGAGCTGCTGCCTGCCTTCGACTTTGCCCCATTATTGCCTGCTATCGCAGCAGTTCAAAGCAATTAACCCTAGGATATCTACTAAAATTAAGATAAAACATCCCCATGTATTACATTTTCAAAACACACAACCACAAAAGGGTATTACTATGTCTGGTATAATCGTTATCGGTTCACAATGGGGAGATGAAGGAAAAGGAAAAGTTGTTGATGTTTTTTCTTCTCAATCAGATTATGTCGTTCGTTATCAGGGGGGTTCAAATGCTGGCCATACTCTTATTGTCGACGGCAAAAAAACTGTGCTTCACTTGGTGCCCTCTGGAATTCTTCACCCTAAAACCAAATGCATAATATCCACCGGTGTTGTTTTAGACATTGAAACTTTAATTGTTGAGATTAAAGCCCTTAAAGCCAACGGACTTTTACAAGACCCGTCTCAATTGATGATCTCTGACACAGCTACGGTTTTGTTAAAGTACCATCGCGAACTCGATCAAGCTCGAGAAGAAGAGGCTCGAAATGAAAAGATAGGCACTACCGGCAAAGGTATTGGCCCCGCTTATGAAGACCGCGCCTCTCGCAAGGCTATTCTTTTTGGCGACTTATTTAACCCAGAAACTTTAAAAGCAAAACTTGAAAAATCATTAGATGAAAAAAACTTTTTGCTAGAGCACAAGTACAAAAAATCTCCCATTAATATTGATTCACTTTTAAAAGATATTGAAGTTTGGACGGAAGAGCTAAGGCCTTACCGCAATAAAAACACCTCTTATGATATACACCAGGCTTTAAAAGCAGATAAAAAAATACTTTTTGAAGGTGCACAAGGCACCTTACTAGATTTATTACACGGTACCTACCCCTACGTAACGAGCTCTTCGACCATTTCGGGCTCGGCTTGTATTGGAACAGGAATTGGCCCCAACCAAATACAAAAAATTGTTGGAATTACGAAAGCCTATACAACTAGAGTCGGCTCGGGTCCATTTCCTACTGAACTTGATGATGAGGTCGGTCAGCACTTAGGAAA
This sequence comes from Bdellovibrionales bacterium, assembly GCA_020630675.1. Classification (GTDB taxonomy): domain Bacteria; phylum Bdellovibrionota; class Bdellovibrionia; order Bdellovibrionales; family UBA1609; genus JAHDIR01. The sequence continues at coordinate 79,711 of JAHDIR010000007.1, read as the reverse complement.
GGTTGGAAACGAGTTTGGAGCTACCACAGGAAGAAAGCGTCGTTGTGGATGGCTTGATTTAGTCGCCCTTAAGTATGCGATACGAATTAACGGTATTACTAATTTAGCTCTAATGAAAATTGACGTGTTAAGTGACCTTGAAAATATTAAGTTTTGTTCATCTTATGAGATTGATGGTGTTGAAACTCATGTTTACCCATCAACTCCTGGTGAGCTTGCCAAAGCCAAACCGATCTACAAAAGCGTCAAAGGCTGGAAGGGCGACATTTCTAAAGCCAAGGCCTTACAAGACCTTCCTGCTGAGGCTAGAAGCCTTGTTAGCCTGATTGGTTCAGAGGTAGGAATTCCCATAGATGTGATCTCTGTGGGGCCTGGTCGAGATCAAACTATTTGGGTAAAGCCTTTATTTTAATGAAGCTTTTTCGCTATCATAGCCAAACAGCTTATTGCTTGTTTTTGTAGCGCATCACTCTTTAAAATAATTGTTTTATTTGAAAATGATCATTGACTTATGGGCCATATTTTTAAATATTGTGTTTCTTCATTATGAAGATGTGATTCGCTAGCTCAGTTGGTAGAGCATCTCCCTTTTAAGGAGAGGGTCCTAGGTTCGAGCCCTAGGCGAGTCACCAATTTTTTACATTCTGTTCCCTTCGTCTAGTGGCCTAGGACAACGCCCTTTCACGGCGTAGACACGGGTTCGACTCCCGTAGGGAACGCCAACTTTCGGAACTACTCGGTTTCATTTGGATATGCAATGTGCTTCAGAGCCCTCTTCACAGATCCAACCCCAATACTTTAATGAAGTGATCTGTGATTGATTTACCTGACTGCTCATTCATGAGGCTTTGAGAGTAACTAATAAAGTCTTCTTTCAAAACAGCCCTTATTGCCAATAACTGAATCGCTCCTGTGTAATAGTAACTATGAAGCGGACGAGAACCTGCCTTGCCACCATTAACAAAGAATTCAAAAGTCCTTTCCCATTCATCCAAAACATTTTCTCTTGTGGCTAATTTTAAGTCTAATAGAGTAGCTACTTCAACAAACTGAGGAATCCCTTCCCCATATTCGAACTGCTTCTCTAGACCTCGACAGCTAGCACTTTCTTTTTCTCCGTACCATCCTGTCCAAGTTAATTCACCAGTCTTTTGGTATCTCAACTGTCGATTTCGAACAAAATCTTTTGCATGCTGTTTCATTCTATTCGAGTCATCTAAGTGTCGAAGCATACTCATAGCAGCCTTGAATTCGGCTTTATGAAGCTCAGCAATACTCTCATCTCTCGTATAGCAACCAGGTCCGTGGTCTTCGTCATCAATTGGTGGGTTTGTTGGACTTTTCCAAAGTGAACTGTTTTCCTGGACAAAGCCATGTAGGGCTTCGTGAACCTGAATAGAAAACACTGTGGCCTCTCGCCCCATTTGAGATTTACTCGGCTTCAAATAAATAGGTGAATTACCAAAATGTTGGATCATTGCTCTTTGAAAATCAAAAGAATCCATTACTTTTCTTAGCCCATTATATTCTTGATCAATATGAGAGTAGTTGGACTTATACCAATCGTAGTTGTCGTACTCTCTTTGAGTGGGTTCTACCAGAGGAAATACACCTAAGATTTGCTCATCTTTCAACAAAGCAAAACATTGTGACGAGAAGGAGTGGTCAAATACGATCAATGGGTAATTCGACAACTTGTGTTCAAACCATGTGGGTTTTGAGGCTATTTCTAGCTTCAGAAATTCCTGGAGCCTCATGACCTTCTCAGACGAACCGAGAGGCTCACAATCCACTGCCGGCTGTTCAGCTATAGAATTAGCTGAAATACATGCTGAAATCACAATAAACGTCACCAGTGCTAATCTCATGTACAAATACACCCCTATGGGAAGCCTCTAAATTTGATTTAGTAATTCAGTCTAGACACATAGCAAATACAGTACCAAAAACAACTAAGACTTCGGAATTTGCCTGGGAAATGGGATTTACAGGCGAGAAAAGTCAAAAGTAGGCATAGTGTATAAAATTGAAGTGATTTTAAGGGCTTAAGAGGCTATAGTCTCCAATGTTTTTCATAGCTTTTATAAGATTTTTTTTCTTTTATTCGATCTATTGAATAAAACTGTATTTTTATTGAATTTGTTGATAATTTATTTAAATAAATTATTGTACCTTTTGTATCAAGATCGCTAAGTACAAGACTAGTCTTTGTGCCCTCAATTATTTCAAAGCTATTTTTTTCAACTTCACTAATATTACAAATGGCCTCGTAAAAGACTTTATCTGCAAACGATACTTTTGTTACTAAAAGCTACATAAAAATTAAGAAAAATTTCATCATAGGCTCCGAAATTTGAATAGTTAATTATTTAGTCCTATAGCATAATGCTAATAATAAGTTAACCTAGGATGTAAAAACAATAAGTGAGCTCTTTTTACTCTCTATTTATTTTACAATACACCAATGCGTTGTCTAGCTTCCAATAATAATGACATATAGACAGCCATAGCCTGTTTATGAAACCACATGACTATCCTTTGCTGCCTTATGAGTGTTGGTTTATTTATCGCCGAAACTGAAAAGACAGTGGCAAAGCACTATTAGATATAATTCTTAAATGACTAGTTAGAGCTGCGAGTAGTCCTGGATGCCATCACAGATCTTGCCATTTGGGCTGAACGTGCCTGACTATTTTCTTTTACCTTAGACCAATGAACAAAATTTACAACTCCATCTTCAAAATAACCATAAATACGAATCGCAGCGGTCCCACCACCAAGTGCTTTCAACTCGACAACACCCTTAAAGTTATCAAATTTGATAATCCCTTCACCTCTATGTTTAGAACCAAATATTCCTATTGATATTTTGCTTAAAACATTTTTTAAGCCAATTTGCAGAGGTGTTTTAACAAACAAGCCTTCAGTCAGCTTTCTTGAAAATAGAAAACGGACTTCCTCGCCTTGGGTAGTCACCACTGTATAAATTTTCTCAGCAGTCACCAGCTTAGGGTTTTCTAATACAGCCTTGAATGCACTGGCTTTATCTTGGGTTGCCGTTATTGTAGGAGTTTCAGTGGCCGGCTTTTCTGATCTAAATCTACTGTCAATTTCAAGTAAATCCAACCGAAGCTCCTCAACTTCTGCCGACTGTACAGCACGGCCCTCAAGGGCCCTGTCTAGAAGGTTTTCCAAAGTTTTGTTTTTTTCTGAAATCCTGGTCACCAAATCAGAAAGCTCATCGTAACGAGATGTATTTTGTCCAAACTGTAAATTAATTTCGGTCAATAGGCTTTGTAAGTCAGCTTCAAGAGATTCAAGCCTGTTAACGGCATCAAAGCTCTCCTGAGCTGGAATAGCTAGGAATAGACCATTACATATTATATTTGCACTTGCCTGCTGCATGAAAAACAAAATGATCAAAAATAATTTCATAAAGCTCTCCTCTTAAGATCTAACTGTTTATCAAACAAAGCAGTGGTTGCGTACTGTAATAAATTCACAGTACCCAAACATTAAAAGCTGGAGTGTTTATCGAATGTAATCAAGGTCTTTTTTTTATTGGGTTTATTTACTTAAGTAAAACAGTACTCATCTACTATCAGGGCAGATTTATAAAATCCACAAAAAATAACGCGCCATACAATATATATAGATCTTGGTAATTCTTTCTAAAAAAATCGCCCCTTCCACACTCACTTGGATCAGCTGGCTGTGAGCTTTAACCCAGGCTGCTCAGAAGTTCTTATTAAAAAGTATCATTCTGAGGCGTAAAACTTTTAATGAAAACTGATCAAATACTTTACGATGACTCTCTCAACTTAATTTCAAGCCGTAAAAACCTGGCGACCTCTTTGCAACTACAGCAAGTTGGAAGGGGAACTCTATGAAAAATTTAAATATAGCCATTATAATTATTTTTAGTTTTATAACTTTATTGGGCTTTCAAAACTGCTCAGATGTGAACTTTGAAACCGCTGAACAAAGCAGCCTTGCTGTTCCCTTGCAGTGCTTTGATTTAACCGCCGAAGAAGTGCAGCCCACTTTAAAGTGGGACTGGCAGCAACAAACCAACTCCAGCACAACAGCCCTTGGCTTTGACCAAGTCATGGCTTCACCAGTTGTTGGCGATCTCAATAACGATGGTTTACCAGAAGTAGTTACAATTATGTTTTCTAGAAACTCAACAGATCACCTTCCTGGAGCGACAGGAGCCCACCATTCCAAAAATGGAGCTTTACGAATTATTTCTGGGTCAACTGGACAAACTCTTTCGACCATTTACGGAAACACAAGCTCAAATATAGGCTCTGAACTTGCACCAGCCGGTCACACCACCCCCCTTCTTGTGGACCTAAATGGAGATGACTTTCTTGAGATTGTATACGTTCACTACTCTTATGAAAAATTAGTGGCTCTTAATCACGATGGCAGCTTTCGCTGGCAATACAATTTAGGCAACAGAATATCTGCTTGCTACACCGGAGCAGCCTCAGCCAGCCTTTACCAATCAGGCGTGAATGAGATTTTAATTACCAATAAAATATTACGAGAGGTCAACGGGAAACCTCAACTCATTAAAACCATCCCTCAAATGAGCTCTAGCAATTGCTCGGCGTTTGCCATGTCTATCAATGCCAGTAAACCCAATGAAAAACAAATTATAAGTACCTCTGGTGTTTTTGATACAGATGGCACGAAACTCCATGGTGGAGTTTACGGAGAAGTGGTCGCAGCAGACATTCTTAAAAATACAAAAGACCTTGAACTAGTATCAATTAGCTCAGGAATTATAACGATGACTGACGGAATCACAGGTAACACTCTATTCCGAACGGACCTAAACCAAGTGAACGGCCTCAAATGTCCAAACCGCTCTAATGTTGGAGGCGGCGCCCCCACCGTTGGTAACTTTGATTCTAACCCTAACACCACAGAAATTGCCGTGGCCACAGGCAGGTACCTCGTTATACTTGATGAGTATGGACAACTTATTGATCAATTTGAAACCCAAGATTGCTCTTCTCAAAAAACAGGGATCACTTCTTTTGATTTTAACGGAGATAAAGTTCCTGAAATTCTATACAGTGACGAGGAGTACTTTCGAGTTTTTGAAATTAAAAACTCAAAACTAAGAGAAGTCTTTAAGATTATAAACCCATCAGGAACTTTATACGAATACCCAATTGTCGCAGACTTAGATGGAGACTATTCCGCAGAGATTCTTCTAGTGTCTAACAATTATGCCGTAGGAGGTTTCTATAAAGGCATTGATGAAGTCGCTGATAAAGAAAAGGCCCAGCTAGTGACAGGAATTCGAGCTTTTGAACCTAAGTTAAAAAACAGCTGGATGCCCACTCAATCCTATTGGCATCAGTATAACTTCACCTATGGCATGATTGATCTTGAGCAAAACATTCTCAAGCAAACCGCCACCGATGGCAGCTTAAGTTCTTTTCGCACAAATATTCAACTAGGGATAGATCGCTCTTTATGCTTACAAAAGTAATTTAAATTATAAAATTAATTTTTGAGTCCAGCTGATTCAGAAGTTGGGCTCTCTTGATTTTGGCCTATAAAATTACCACAATTTTGAAAAAACAAAACTAATAGGCTTAAGTTTACAATAAGAAAAATGGTTTGCATAAGTTGCTTATTTTTTTTAGACATTGCCATCATCAAATTATACCATATGTACAGGTTAAAGAAACCTATTTAATAATAGGATTTTTCATCAAATTTTAGTTCAACCCACTCGTCTTAAAATTTGACTGTAACTTTGCTAGGATAGCATAAACAACAACAGGGATGATAATATGGCCGAAAAAATAAAACTAGAGGTAAGACAAGCAAAATTTAGTGACATTGATGGTATTCACCAACTCGTCAGCCGAGTCTACAAAAAGATGGGACCTTATCCTTTGGATACCATTCGTGGACAAATTAATAATTTTCCAGAGGGTCATTTTGTTGCCGTTCTTAATAGTCAAATTATAGGTTATTCAGCAAGTATAATTCTACCTGAAAAAGAAGTTCTCAAACACCATAATTGGAAAAATGTAACCGGACAAGGGTTTGGTACAACACATGACCCCTCAGGAGACTACCTGTATGGCTACGAAACTTGTGTAGACCCAGACATACGAGGCCACAGAATTGGTCAAAGGCTTTACAGTGAAAGAAAAAAATTAGTCAAATTCCTTAGACTAAAAGGCGTAGTTTTTGGTGGGCGCTTACCTCACCTTAGCCAACATATTGCAAAGGTTAAAAATATAAAAAACTATATTAAACTTGTAAAAAATAAAAAAATTAAAGATCCAGTTCTAGGTTTTCATTTGAGAAACGGCTTTGAAGTTATAGGTATTTTAGAAAATTACTTACCTGCAGATAAAGATTCTATGGGCCATGCTGTTCACTTAAGGTGGAAAAACCCGCAGTATCAAAATATACAACAAGCCAAAAAAGGCCGGTTTCGCCAAGACTCAGTGCGAGTCGTGTCAGTTCAATACAAGCAAAGAAGAATTTCCTCCTTTAAAGAGTTTGAAACAATGGTTGAGTACTATACAGATGTTGCTGCCGACTACAGAGCCGATTTTGTGTTATTTCCTGAGCTCTTCACCATGCAATTACTCTCTATCAAAAATGAACAAATTGCTCCTGACCTTGCCATAAAAACCATGACTAAGTATGCAAAGCGAATCAAAGATATGTTTCGATCCTTAGCTATTAAATACAACGTAAATATCATTGGTGGCTCCCACCCAACAATGATTGAAAACAAAGTGAAGAACGTTTGCTATGTTGCCCTCAGAGATGGCTCTCTTCATGAAAGAGAAAAAATTCACCCTACACCGGATGAAAAATATTGGTGGAATATTGAAGGTGGCGACAGTGTTAAAGCCATAGAAACTGATTGTGGCCCTATTGGAGTTCTTATTTGTTATGATAGTGAATTTCCTGAGCTCACACGTCACCTCGTCAATCAAGGTATTCGCTTTTTATTTGTGCCGTTTCTTACTGACAACCGCCAAGCCTATTGTCGCGTCAGATACTGTTGCCAAGCTCGTGCTGTAGAAAACCAAATCTATGTTGCCATGGCCGGCAACGTTGGCCACTTACCTCGCGTGGCCAATATGGATATACAGTATGCACAGAGTTGTATTTTTACTCCTTGTGATTTTTCTTTCGCAAAAGATGGAATTGCAGCTGAAACAACACCAAATGTTGAGATGGTCACCATTGCAGATTTAAGAACTGATATTTTAATTGAAGCTCGAGCCAACGGAGCCGTTCGTAATTTAAAAGATCGGCGTCATGATTTATACAGTGTTGTTTGGAAAGACTCTTGATGGAAGAGTTTTACTTAGTTGGTTTTTGATAATAATATCGAATAACATTCATGATATTTTCTAAGCTGAGAGCCTTAATTTCTTTACCTGTAATTCGGCGATAATTACCGGTTTTAAAGTTCCAGCTATGTTTAGCAAAAATTTTATTTAGTTGAATACTTTTATTCAGTAGCTTTTCTTGTAAGGACCCTGGGGCACCACACTCTAGTTTAGTTTCTAAGGCATTACCAATGAGCATAAGCAAAGATTTGGTTTTATTGTTCTCGGAATTTTTAGGAACTAGATTAACAACTTCAAACTTTCCTTGTTTTTCATTAGCAGAGATTAAATTTGTCATTGCTTCGTTCACTTGATCAATAGAAACCAAATTAATATGGTTATCGGCCAACAAATCTACTTTTAAATTATTTTTTTTGAACTTTTTAGCGGCCCTAAAAAAGCCAGACAAAAACATATAAAAACCAAAAGGCTTTGATTGCGCCCAGCCATTAGAACGGTTACCGACAACAATGGAAGGCCTTACAATGGTTACAGGCAAAGCCTTTTCTCGGGAAGAGTCTGATAAGCTCACTTCCGTCGCCCACTTTGACCCTTGGTACGAGTTTACTTGAACTTGATCTTGCAAAATACTTTCTTCAATTGGTGTATTAACGGGGCCAGCTGAGTAAGCTGTGGACACATAATAAAATCTTTTACACTCTTTAAATAAACTAGAAATTTTCTCATAAAAGTTAGTTGTAAAAACTTGGTTAACCTTTAATGAAGTTTGAAACTGAGTCAGACTATAAGTCATTTCAGCAGCAGCATGAACAACAGAGTGTATAGTGCGCAGAGCAGCCACTCTTTCCAAGGTTTTGTTAAAAGAGTCAGGGTTGGTGTCATCGTAATGAAAAACTTCAAGGCTTTGCCCCAAGCTCGGCTGACTCAGGCCAAGACCTTTCGCCGCAGTCGCTACAGAGTTTAAAGTTCTTTGACCATCAACATCGTTACGGCTTAAAACAACCACAGAGTGGCCTTTATCAATGAGGTCAGCTGCCAGTGATCCACCGACAAACCCAGTACAACCTGTTAACAAAAATGACTGACTTTCCACAAAAGAACTCCTTGCCATCACAGTGCAGCACACCTTTTAAACAGTCAATCTCTTGAGGCTATTTTAGACCGGAGTCTTTGCCAAACGGACCTTAAATGCAACTAAACCTAGCTTAGGTTCCTTCCATATAAAGTTCATCGAGAATTAACATTCTCCGTCATATTTAAATCCAATCCGGGGGTTTTATAGAGACTTTTCTACAAAAACACATTTAGACAAAAAGTGCTTAGAAATTCCGACAGAGTCGATTTCAAAAACCTCGCTCACTTGATTTTCTACAGGTGAACGCAAGTAATTGAGATAAAAAGGCTCATGAAACATTTTAGGAAATTGTTTGAGGGCCCAAGATAAATCTTCTGTGTCGTGCAGCTGTAAAGAGTCGACTAAAGCATAAAAACCTCCTGGCTTTAGAACTCGTCGGCCCTCTTCAATAATTTCTTTGCGAACTTTTAATGGTAGTTCATGAAATAAAAAAACAGAAACAACCACGTCAAAAGTTTCTTCTTTGTAATCTAGCTGCTCACCAACACCCGTTACAAAATCAACATTATCAAATTCACGACACTGTTTCTTAGCCAACTTTAAATAGGGTGAGCTTAAATCAAGAGCTGTAATTTGAGCCTCAGGAAAGGTCTGAGCTAAGTACCTAGTGAAGGACCCAGCTCCACAACCGACTTCGAGAATTTTTACTGATTTTTTTTGTCCTAAATATTGGGCCATTGGCTTAAGTATGGACCTTCTCATAGCCCCGGTAGAGCCACTAAATAACATATCTACTTGATGGTCATAAATTTCAGCCGACTGATCACTTAAGTAGCCATCAGTTTGGTTGTGAAAGTTTCTTTGGTAGTAGTCGGGCAATCCTTTTAATAACTTTTGAGCTTTCTGACTAAAAACTTTATGCTGATTTTTAGATCTTCGATAATTAAGAAAAAAAGCGTCCATCCAAACTTTTAGTAAACGTTTTATATGAACCAGAGGTTTTTCAACACGAAGGACACTTTGCGGGTAATAACCTTCTGCAATGTTCTGAGCGTCTTCTTTAAGTAAAGTATTCAAAGACTCAAAGGAACTTTTCTGAAAAGACTCAGGCGGTAGCTCCGTAGGCCTTCGGTCAAAAATTTTACGAATATAGGGTAAAGGCTTTTGCTCTAAAAGAAAAAGAAAGGAACGTCCTAGAGAAAAACCGTAAATAGCTTTTGATGCTAAATTTTGTCCTATTTTTTTTCCTTTAGACAAGTTACCCTCCTTAGAACATACTTACTATACTTAACAAAGAGGGCGCCATTGGTCAATTTAAGTCAACGGTGAATATAGCCTAAGCCGTGTTCACCAAAGCCTTAACCTCTTATTGTTCATGGGGTTGATTTTGAATTCTAAAAATTTAATAAACATTGGTATTATGCAGATAGGTTGGTGGACCATTACCCTTAACTTTGATCAAAGACTCATCTATTTACCAGTTGTCTTACTGCTCGTCACTCTACACTTTGTGACCTGTGTAAATCAACGTTTCCGTGAGCTTCTATCTATACTATCAATAACAACTCTTGGCTGTGGATTAGATTATCTCGCCATACAACTTTCGCTTTTCCAACCTCTTGGTTCTTTCTATTTTTTTCCTTTGTGGCTAATTGGTTACTGGATTTTGTTTGCAACCAGCTTTTCTTTGTCCCTCAATTGGCTACAAAACAAAGGGTTTCTTGCCTCACTTTTAGTTTTTTTCTTTGCTCCCCTCACCTACTATGCCGGCGAGAGGTTTGGGCTTTTAAATTTCAATCCCAATGAAAAATGGAAGGCCTTAATTTCCTATGGTGGGCTCTGGGCCTTTGCCTATCCGTTCTTTTTTAAAATACATAATAAAATTTTGATTCGTTAAAATGAAATTTTTAAATCAACATATAGGGCAAAATTTTGAACTCTATAATTATTACTTATATTTCAAATGATAATTTTACAACTTTACACTAGAATAGCCTACATTCCTTTCAAAACCAACTTTACTAAAGATTAAAAGCCATGAATCACTTAAATTAGTCTCTACTAAGTGAATCGTTGAATTCATTGGGTCTGGGGGGATCATATATGCTTTTGCAAGGGACTATTTTAATTCTTTTCATTTTAGCTTCGTTTGCTATCAAAGCCACGACCAATCACTCTCAATACATCGAAGAGCTCCAAAATAAATTTGAAAATGCTAGCAGTTTGAATAAAATTGTCTATTTAGATCGAGACAAGTTAAGTATCTTAATCGCTCAACAAGGGTCTAAAGACTCTAGGTCAGACCGAGCTCAACCTATTAATAAATTCATTCAATCCGTTGTTGGGCACACCTTAACTTCTTTTGATGCGGAAACCCTTTATTTTCGTCTAAGCTCGCCGGCTAACACAGCCACTCCCATGACAAGTCAGGATGGTAGTAAACTATGTATTGTTATTCCAGCTAACCCCAACTTCAATCAAGCTCAAAGCATTGGGCGCAGTCTTTTTTGGGATCAGCTAAAAAATAAGAAAGAATATTCTGAAAAAACTATAAAAGCTCCTTTAAGTTTAGAAGTGAGTCGTATGATCTCTGATTTACATGAAACCTTTCACTGCTTAGATCCCTGGTTTTTCTCAGAGGTGACCCACCAAGAATCAGCTATTGACCCTCACTCTATTCACAGGTCGGAAGTGTTTGCCGAAGTTGGCGCCCTTCTTTATATGAAGCACCTAGGCTATGAAAATATTAATTACTCTCAAGCCCAAATCCGAACGCTTGGCTCTTATATGAGCGGCAAACACATTCGTCCCGTCACTTTGAGTGAGCCTCAACCTTGGGGAGCTATTTATAGCTTACAAAAAGCCATTTTAAAAATTGATGAGGCTGTTGAGTACGAGCTCCCCTTTGCTTGGAACTTAAGTGACATACTTCAGCGCTCACAAGCAATCACTCAACTCTACTCTCTCAACTCTCATGAGTTTCATGCTCTTTCTGAACTTCATAAAAATAAAAAAAACTTAGAAGGGCAAATCATAAAGTTTCGTCAACATAACCATGATTACCTTCGAAATCGCTTTTTGTTAATTGAAAAATATATTAAAAAGTATCAACAAGATGTGAAAGAAGCCTCTGATTTCTTATTAGAAAAACAACCTCAAAGCAATGCTCTTATGATAAAAACATATACACATGATACTAACCTCAATGATTCCGACATTTGCCCAAACCTAGATTATCAAGCCTCTAAATCTGACTTTGCAGGTCAAGTCAGCCAGCTTCGCCAAAATCATTATGAAAAGAACTCCCAAGACAAAGGGTTAGATTTCACAAGCTTAGAAAAAGTTTTTCAATGTTTTGAGTTTTTGAAAGCAAGCCCTTCATAGCAAAAGGGTTAAACATAAAGATCTATCTCATTGAGCCTTATCACCAGAAATGCTATAGTCACAAATATGACTTCACTTTTTACAGCACTTTTATTTTTATCTTTATTCGTTCAGGCTGAGCCTCTCAAGCCATCACGTGTTCAAAAAATTCAAAATCAACTCGCACAAAGCTTAGAAGAAGAACTCTTTGATGTCAGAACTAATCAAGGCCTCATAGAGATTTCAATAGACCCCTCCTTAGGTGAGTCCTATAAAAACCAACTTCATTTATGGTTTATGAAAACAGCCAATACCGATCGAGATTTTAGTAATGTTTATATAAAATGGTCACAACAACAAGCCAGCCGTTGGACCAATGAAAAAAAATGGATTTTATTTAGCACTGTTATTTTTTTTCTTTTAACTTTTCTTTATTACTCGCTTAATTTTCTTAGTAACAACAAAAAAAGAGGGGCGCATTCACCCTTAGCCATAAATGAAGAGGAGTATATTCATTTACAAATTGAAAAAAAGTTGTCAAAATATATTAAAAACTAAAATTTACTTTTAATTTTTAGAGGGTCTCTTTTTGACCATACGACCTTACTAAACCCAAGCTATAAAAAACTCCGGTAAAAATTAATGCCAACAGCATAGCTAATGATTTTTGTTGTTTATTTACTTTTAAATTTAAAAGTAAAATCACTAAAACAGTTAACAGTATATGAAAAAAATAAAAAGACTGAGAAGCCAACATTAATCCAACAAAAAATATAAGAAAAGCTCGATGACAAAACCTATAACCCAAATAAGAGTTATACTGACCGCCACCTAATTTTAAACAACGAAGAAACCAAGCTTTCCAATTTTCACTGGTTTGGTGAAAAACTAAAGGGCCAGGGCAAATATACTGGTGAAATCCATTTTCCCCTAACCTCAACCCTAGCTCTAAATCCTCACCGGCGACAGAAAAAGCCGGAGAAAAATTTCCCACTTTTCTCAAGATTTTTACCACAAAAAAACTGTTAGACGTTTGGGTGTGATCTACAAGATGTGGTGACGAAGCTTGCCAAGTTTGCCCCGACTTTAAACTTAACCATTTGTGCTTTAAGAAATAATTTAATATGTGAGCAGGACTGTCAGGACTTAATTTTGTAGCTCCTGTCAGAGCCGCACAGTTTTTATCTTTTCGATTTAACAGATGAAAATAATACAAAAATTTAAAAAGCCAATCCGAACTAACACGGCAATCAGGGTCTGTGAAACACAGATACTGACCTTTACTGGCGTTAACTATTCTTCTTCGAGCCAGCCCTATATTATTTTCTTCAAATGGTAATAATCGAAAAGTAATACGTGGGTATTTTTTATGAAAGTTAGTAAGAATTTTCTCTGCGGCCACATGCTTTTGACTATTGAAAACTACAATGAGCTCTAATATATATTGACGGTTACTTTCAACAAACAAAGACTCCAAACAAGATTGTAATTGATGAATTTCATTGAAATAAACCAGGCCCACACTTACATTGTGCATTGCATTTTTAGTTTTTACACAAGATTGCCTAGTCACAGTTGCTTAAATACTATGACTCCATGAATTTATCAATTGTAATACCTAGCTTAAATGAAGCCAAAGCTATTCCTGAAGTTCTAAAAAAAACTCTCATTGCCAAAAAGCAAATTTTACAGCTACCAAACTGGCAAAACGTTGAGGTCATTGTTGTAAATGATGGCTCTAGTGACCAAAGCTTACAAGAGCTTAAAGCCTTTCAAGATGTGCGCGTGATTTCTCATAGCACTCCTCAAGGCTATGGAGCCTCGATAAAAAATGGAATTGGACAAGCTAGAGGAGATTTTGTGGCTATATATGATATGGACAACACCTACCCACCCTCTTACTTACTAGAAATGATTCAGCAGTTAAATAATAAAGTCCAATTTGTTGTTGGTTACCGTCAACATACTCAGTCGGGAATGCCTTTTTTACGAAGTCTTGGCAACCGCTTCTTTCAAAAATTAATTCAATTTTTATACGCAACCTCTATTAAAGACCCTTGTTCAGGAATGTGGTTATTTCATCGCGCCCAAGTTTTAGAGTTAATTCCAAAACTTCCTAACCGTTTAAATTTTACTCTCAACTTAAGTTTACACTTGCTAAAAACTAAAACTCTCTTCGCTCAAGTTCCCATTAATTACGAAGAGCGAACAGGACACTCTAAACTTAGTCCCGCTAAAGATGGAATCCTATTTTTAGGAGCTATATTAAAAAGTCGTTTTTTAAGTTAGTTATGCTTAAGAGTTCAAAATTAAACGGCAGGAGTTCTTGGCTTTCCGGCCCACCTTGGCCAAGAGAACTTCCAACGCAAGACTTTATGACTAATATGACAAGAGTAAACAGTAAAAAAATAAAAGCCGGCTAAAACTTTAACTCTCATATTTTCTTTATAGCTAAAAAATAGCTGCCAACGTAATTTTTCACAATTGACTGTTGGCTTAAAAAGACCATGAAGCCAGGCTCGCCGAAAGAAACTTCTTAATGTATGGTAAGGTTTATGCCTGACCTTCCAATCTTTGCAAACTTTAATTTGAAAATTATTCTTAAGAAGCAAACTGAAATACGGGTGCTCTTCTCCGCCAAAAGAGTAACCATCATAATAATCGGGAATATCTCCAGAACGAATAGCATAAATACCACCTAATACTTGAGGCCCCTGAAGGTCACTTTTTAACAACCATAGATTGCAAGTCATATTATAAGCTCGGTCTATCAAAGAGGCATCGCTTGCAGATAAGTAAAATCCACCGAAAACATTTACTGAGTTTTCAGCAACCAAACTTAAAAAATACTTAACAAAATCAGTTCCTATTAACTCAACATCTTCATCCAAAAAAATTAACCACTCTCCCTTAGCCTGCGATTTGAGAGTGTTTCTCGTTTTTCCCACATGGTTTTCACAGAGGAAAACCTTACAATTTTTTAGATTTTGGTTCATTTCTTGGCAAGAGGTGGCCACTAAAACCTCAAAGCTTGAAAAGCTTTGATTGTAAATGCTCTGCAAACAATGATTCAAAGAAGACTCACGACCAGATGAAGAAATACAAAATGAAATTTTAGGAGACTGGCTCATGCTTTCCAATATTAAGGGTTTTATTGGAGCTAACTATAAGCACATTTTTCCCTTGGCACAAGACGGAACTCCAAGTGGCTTGGGCCTATTCAGACTTAATTTCAGATTGTAAGACAGGGCCCGAACAAAATTCCTGCTGCGCATTATATTTGACTCATTTTGAAACTTAAAGCCCATACTTTCCCACCCCACTCGTACACTCCCGTAAGTCTCATAAGAGATTGTCTCAACTTGGTGACAAAATTGACAAAGTACTGAAAAAACAGGCTATAATGGTAAAATAATCCATAGAGGGGTTGGGTTGATAATTATCTATATTTATACCTCATACCTTTGAGCTAAAGGGACTTATGAAAACAATTCGTAACAACCAGGGTTTTTCAATCATTGAAGCTTTAGCTGGCCTCAGTGTTATTGCCACCCTAGCCCTCGTTGTCACTCAATTTGGTGTTGTTCGTAAAGTGTCTAAAACGGCAAAAATGAATACCTCATGCTTATCAATTGCAAAGTCTGTCATTGAAAAAGTAAAAGATGCTTCGGTTTCTGGTCGTATAAGAACCTATATTCCCAATGAGGGCCCCTTGTTTTCGGAAGATCCTGTTGATAACTTAGATGGCCGAATCAATAATGGCGATCAATGGCAAAACATTAATATAGCGACGGCTCCTTTTATATCAAATATTGGTGGAAGTAATTACGAACATAACTCTTATCTATTAATTAGTAGTTCTATTCGCGTGCTTACGAGTATTTATAATTCTGACAATGCCTTTTGTAACCAATGGCGTGCCTACGCTCCTCTAACCAGTGTAGACACTGACCCTGCCAATGCTGGCGGTGCCAACTATGTAGCCGGGGATATCGCCAAAGAAGGAAACCCTGTTATTACTATTAAGTCCTCTCCTTACGACCTAAACACCGGAAACCCTGTTTGCGGATTAGGAACCATTTATATAAAACCAAGAAGTTCAAATGCTGTCGTAGCTCCCGTTCCGCCCTTAACAATGACTCCCGACCCAATTTTCACCCGTGAAGATCTTGGTATGAGGCTTGGAGTGCAAGTTAGCTATACAGAAAATGGTGAGAACAGAACCTGTGAGGCTAGTCATGATTTTCAATACTCACCAGATGTAAACCCTCCAGAAGTTACTTTTTTTGAAGTTAGTAAAAATGAATACAACTCTGGGGTGCAAAATCCAAATGTCGCCGCCAATATTTGCCAGCCAGGGCTACCAACAGTCACTAATAATGTCACAGTTATGTTAGGCATCGAAAATAACGACCTTGAAGAGGGTACTCTTTACTTTTGCCGAGACACATCTACCCCGCTCACTTATGTTCAAGACCCGACAGCTCCTGCCCCAGCTATTCCCAATGGTGGAAATAAAGCTTGCATCGACCCGTCTGTTAGCGTGGTGGCTCCGGTTCGTTATAGTACAGGGCCTTATGTGCCTCCAGGACCTCCTGTCACTGACCCAAGTACCGTTGGCCCCACGGCCACCGCCGGTGTTGGCCTACTCGGCCCCGGCACTTGGGTGCCTTGCCACCAGGTCACTCTTTGTGGAGTGGCAGCAAATGGCGGAGCTACCAGCCGAGTGAATGACCGCGACCCATTTAATGCCTCAGCTGCTGATGCCGCCCTTAATAACTCTGGAGACCGAACGCAACGAGTAGTTTTTCGACTAGAATACACCATCACCAGTGGTGGCCCTGCTCAACAGTACTGTCAATATGGAATGGAGGTCGTGGCTGTTGATACTGCGGGAAATATTTCCGCGGCTGTCACATTAACAGATGCTGCTTCTACGCCGTTAGGCGGACCAGTTATTAGTAATGTGGCCGACCCCATCGATAATGCTTTTGTCACGGCCCGCAGACAATACGTCAACGACTCTTTAGGAAACCTCGATACAGGCGTAAACTATGACCTCATTTCAACCAATTATTCTACGAATGCTACTGCCCCTCCCCAGTGTGTTACTGCAGGAACACTTTGCTTTAATGAGTTTCCAGGAGACCCCAACAGGGCATGGGACCCCTTATATGCCAATGACCCCGTTTATGCTGCTGGTTATTACACTTGCGACCCTAGAGGATGCTGCGTAAATACACCACTTTCTGGGGAGCCCATGTGCACTCCTTACACTTACCCACCATAAGGTAAATTCATTTGATATTTAAATATTGAAAGTTAATTAAAGAGGCCCTGGAGGAGCAGCGGCATTTTGCAAAATACCAATTTTTTGAACATACCATTGCCCAGGGTTTCCGGCATCACAAGCCACCATTCTTGGACATACCCGAAAGCGCATACAAGGCACCTCATCGGCGGGATAAGCTCCACCAATAACAGCTGCACACTCTTTGCAAAGAGTTCCCACACAAGCATTTCCGCAGCCAGCCTGATTACAGTAACTGGGCTTGGCCACAGCTGGAGCTCCAGTATCAAAATCAAAAGGAACCGAAACCTGAGCTGATAAAGAATTAGTGGCATACTCAAGTTTTTCAAAAGCAAAGTCATGAGCTTTTAACACAAAGTCATAGTAGGCATACTTCCACTTTTTAAATAAGTCTTTGTGGTGAATATTAAAATCAATGGACACTTGATTGCCTTCCTGAGTTATATCCATTTTTTCAAAACGAATAAAATCATCATCGCTACAAACAGTAATAGCATCGTTATTATCTAAGGAAGCATCATCAGGATCAGAGATACAAATTTGTGCCGGCTGACAGAAGGCTTTGTTACCCGCACCAGCACCATTATTACCTACCGGCGTACTACCCGGCACATGCAAACAATCATTTTGACTAGTAAAATCATTATGAGCCTTTAAGGCTATAGATCCTAACTGTTGCATCATCAACAAAGAGGTTGTGCCTCGTCTAAACCTGGCGGCTTCTTTACGTGCGCCACTTAATGAAGTCATAACTGCCCCGACAAGGCCCAACATGACAACTCCAATAATAATAACAAAACCAATAAACCCGACTCCTCGGGAACTTTTAAGTATTTTAAACATTAGTTTTCTCGCCTTGGCGTAATAGGTTTAAAAAAGTGTATGGGCCCTAACACTCGCATTTCTAAGCCGCTTCCGTTATCTTCTTGTTGGCTCAATAAATTATTAGTTAAACTAATACGAAAACTATAATTATTATCATAAAAGTTCGGAGTGTTATTGGCCCCAAAATTACAAAAACCACCAATTTCATTTTGCGGACACCAAGTTTTTAGTTGTGAAACTCCATGGTACCTAAAAGTAGAGTTGAAAGTCACACTAGCAAGTCCACTTCTTGTGTCTCTTCTTTGCATACCAAAAGCAGCCATTTGATTAAAAATCATTTTTCCATTTCCAGCCTGAAGAATATTCCCCACTCCTCCTGAGCCACTATCTATAACCACGCCACCTGAGAGAGGGTTAACCAAATCATGAGTTGGTTTTTTATACCAAATGCCAGTAGCGGCAAGCCCCCTTTCATCATCGCCCGGAGCTCCCATCCCCCCTGTAGAGTTCTCTCGTAAAAATACAGCGACCTCTTTCCAATCCGCTGGACAGTTCAAACTCCCAGCAGCTCCAACAACATTATCACACTGAAAGTTATCAGAAAATTGCCCCTCGAAGGCAGCTGGCGCCACACCAGAAGCTCTTACTCTAACGGCTAACGAAACAAACTTACGCAATTCATACTCTAATCGGTAGCTTTGAGATAATGCCGTAAATTCTTCTCGTAAGGACAAGGAGTAAGCCGATGCAATATAAGTCAGGGTAGACAAAGTCACCATACCAATGGCGACCAGTGCCGTAGCGGCAATTAATTCCATCAATGAAAAACCACGATTATTTTTTAAAAAATGAGAAAAAATCATTACTCATAAGTTTAAAGGCTTTTAGCTGAGTTTCAACTTATAACTCAGAATCGTGCCGAAAAAGACTATTCAATGTATAGCCAGCTTGAGACAGTCCAATCGAAAATGGACTCAATTTGATACGGTCGTAATCATCGATAAAGGGCAAAGAGGAGTCACCATGGTCCATTGCAGAACTAAACTCGTTGTACAAACTTTTTTTCTCAACTGCAGACATTGCTGAATAGTTTGCCGGCAAATTCAATTTTTTTTTCTTTGCTCCCCCCAAGTTTGACAGCTCCGATAAAATTTGTTGGGACTTTACATGAAATTCTTTTTCTAATTCTAACTTTAGATCTTCATGGGTTAGAACTCGTTGAGAATTATCAAAAGTTAAAGCTCTGACCAATACTCCTGGCGATACATAAAAAAAATCTTTTTGGCCAAGCTTTCCAAGCTCAGGTTGAAGGTACCCCATTTTAGCCACCAACAATATAATATCAACTTTATGATCAACAATACTTTTAAGCATAAGTTTATTTTCATGAGATGGCCCCAGAAACCAAAAAAAACTATTTTTACGTTTTGGGCAAACACCAATGGGGTCAAGAACTCTCGCTTTAGGAAATTGATTTAGCTCCGAACATAAATGAGACTGAGTTTTCTTTTGGTTGATATTGTTGTGCTCGTAAAAAACATAGGCGCCATGCTTAACAACTTGGTAAGACAAAAACACAATACAAACAAAAATTACAGCTTTTTGCCAATGATTTCCGGCTAATAATTTCAATATATTTTTTTTAAAAAATGGATTATTCAACAACCCCAACAATATAAATGGCAAAAGCATATAAAGAAAAAATGGAAATTTATTTGGGTGAAGAAAAAACCACAACAACAAACCACAAGACAGTTTAAAGAACTTATCGTCAGATGACCATTTTGAGTAAATAACTTTAGATGCCAAAGGGAAAAACAAAAATAAATACAACATTAAATTTTTACTCAAAAACCGAAATACATGCTCCCACCTCTGTATCGAAAAATAAGGCAATTCACCGCCAGTTCCATTAAAGCTATTAATAAAAAAAAGAAGAGCCTCCTGATTCATAAAAACCAAAAGACAACCAAAGAAAGCCACCCCTAATAGAAGTTTTTTTGACTTAAATTGGCCAGAGGGAATAAGTAAACTTTGATAAGACCAGCAAACTAACAGTAAAAAAATTAAGCTCTTTGCTGTTATAAAAATATTAATAACCATAAGAAGCCACGAAAGCATTCTCGTTTTAATATGTCCCACTTGAGGCCCGTAAAGTAAATTTAACACTATCAAATAAATCGTTAGCGTAATAAGATCTGATCTCACCCGAAAAGAGCGTTCCCAAAAGTAAGATGTACTCACTAAAGCTAAAACAACCATCAAAGATAAACTACGATCTTTTGTTAACTGGTTAGATAAACGAAAAAATAAATATACAGAAAGAAGGGAATTTAAGTAAAAAAAGAGTCGAGAGGCATCCATAATATTAGCATTAAAAATATTACCAATATGACTCACCAAGAATAATCCGAGCCCAAAAAGGGGTTTTATTAAGTGATTGTGCCACTGATCAGAAAACATATGAAAGTTACTAGTTACAGCCCACATTTCAGAATCTGACCAAAAGCAAAACAGAGCCACTGGCGCTAGCATAGCTATAGCTACGAGTAAAATTGTTGAAATGAAAGTTTCAAATGGCTTTCGATTTTGCATTGTTTAATTATATTTTTTTTTTATAAATTAGCAATGGCTGACCTAATAGCAATAAAAGTACTTCCTTGAATTCTTAAGGGGTTACTGCCACATCACTTAATTTAAATCGTTTGATAATTTGTTATTTAAAACCATGACTTTATATTTAAAAGCTTTGTGTCCTTTAGAGCCCTAAACTCTTAAAAACTCTAAGCTAAGAAGAGTTGCCTTAAAATCACATGGCTTGATCATTAACTATACTTTCAAAAAATAGAATCGCTTCATTAGTGTACCATTTATCAACTCCAATAATTTTTCTCAAAACTTTAAAATTATGACCGAGAACATAAGTTTCAGGAAGAATTTTAGTTCCATAACTAGAAGCAACTGTTTTTTCTTTATCCCATAAAACCTTTATAAATGGATCTTTGACGTCAAAGGCTCGTATAAAGTTATTCATATCTGACTCAGTATGATCAGCAGAAATAGCTATCAAAACAATTTTGCCCTTAAAATGCTTTATTAACTTAATCAGCGTGGGAAACTCATCAACACAGGGTTCGCACCAAGAGGCCCAAAAATTTAGAATAACAACCTTATCAGCAAAGTCCTCTAAACTAACCGTATCTCCATGAATATCTTTAAGTGTAAATTTGGGAACACCATTTTTTTCAATATCATTGAGAACTTTAATACCAGCAGGAATATTGGTTGTGACTCCCCATTTTTTTGTAGACCAAAAGTAAAGAGATACACAAAGAGCAACAAACCCAAGAGAAACTAAAAGCTTTTTCACATAGAACCTTCTGATAAAAAGTAAAATTACAGTCTATAGGATAAAAAAAAACTCCCACAATTGCAGGAGTTTTCTTGAAAAAAATATTTTTTTATTAAATTTTTAGCGATTTAAGCGGCGAGATTGGTTTTGAATTTGACGCAATCTTTTCTTTTTAGCCTGCTTAGCAGCACTTAAAACTTTTTGGCGCTTGGCTTCTTCTTTCTCAGCCTTAGCCGAAGTTTCTTCGTTAACCTCTGGCAATTTGTAATCCACAAATTCAATATAAGCCATATCTGCCATATCACCAGGTCTTGGACCTAACTTAATAACTCTCGTGTAACCACCTGGGCGCTCTTTAAACCTTACAGAAAGATCATCAACAATAGTTTTGACCGTATTT
Organism: Bdellovibrionales bacterium; assembly: GCA_020630675.1. GTDB lineage: Bacteria > Bdellovibrionota > Bdellovibrionia > Bdellovibrionales > UBA1609 > JAHDIR01. Next base: position 58,036 of record JAHDIR010000007.1, on the reverse strand, counting down.
TCATTTGGGTATTTGGCAAAAAGCTGACGTCTAGCGTGCACAGTTCCTGCTTTACCTTGCGTGATAGCTTTTTCTACATATCTTCTCATAAACTTGGCTTTTGTAAGAGTTGTTCTTATACGGCCGTGTTCAACAAGTGAGTTAACTAAGCCTCTCACTAGAGCCTTTTTAGGGCCTTGTTTTCTTCCAAAGTTTTGTTTTTTAATTTTATGTCTCATCTAAACTCTCCTACTAGAGCATCTTACTTACTGTTTATTGCATTCCACCCTGGTCACCAGTACCAGCTGAACGACTTGGAGGAGTGACCGCATTAGGGTCCCAACCCACTGGAGGCCAACCTTCAATTTTCATTCCTAAAGTTAGACCCATTGTCGTTAAAATTTCTTTAATTTCATTCAAAGACTTTCTACCAAAGTTCTTTGTTTTTAACATTTCACCTTCAGACCTAACAACCAACTCACCGATATGCCTGATGTTTGCATTTTTCAAGCAGTTCGCACTTCTCACAGAAAGCTCTAAGTCATCCACTGATCTAAATAAGTTTTCGTTCAACTGACCAGTAATAACTTGAGTTTCTTCCTCTTCCGGCTCAATATTCTCGTCGAAAGTAACAAATACATCCATTTGGTCTTTAGAAATTTTTGCAGCTAAAGCAACAGCTTCTTCTGGCTTTATTGAACCATCTGTCCAAAGCTCTAAAGATAAAGCGTCGTAGTCAGTTCTTTGACCAACACGAGCATTTGTTACTGCATAATTAACTTTACGGATAGAACTGTATAAAGCATCAATGGCAATATAACCAATAGGAAGATCTTGCTCATTTGCCTCAGCTCCAACATAGCCGCGACCAAAAGTAACAATAATTTCAGCATCAAACTTAGCGTCTTTACCTAAGGTGGCAATATGAGCATTAGGGTTAAGAACCTCAATTTGATCTGTCACTTGAATGTCAGCAGCTGTCACAACTCCAGGACCTTGTTTGCTAATTCTTAAAGTTAATGGCTCGGCCGTATACTGACGAAACCTGACTTCTTTAAAGTTAAGAATAATATCTGTAACATCTTCAAGAACTTCAGGGATTGTACTGAACTCGTGTAATACGCCTTCAAATTTTACTGCAGAAACAGCAGAACCCATCATAGAACTCAAAAGAACTCTACGTAATGAGTTTCCCAAAGTAACACCAAAGCCTCTCTCTAAGGGCTTCACTGAAAACTTTCCGTAAGAATCGGTAAGAGAATCTTTATCCACCTCAAAAGACTTTGGTTTAATGAGGTCTCTCCAAAATTTGTAGTAATGCTGTTGCATAATCTTTGCTCCCAAAAACTTTTAAAAAAAATTAATTAAATACGTCTTCTTTTTGGTGGTCTGCAGCCATTGTGAGGAACTGGAGTCACATCTTTTAAAGATGTAATACGAATCCCGGCATTGGCTATTGCTCTCACCGCAGGCTCTCTACCTGCACCAGGCCCACTAAGGAAAAGCTCGCAAGACTTGAAACCCATGTCCATAGCCTTTTTAGCGACATCTTCAGCTGCCATTTGAGCCGCAAAAGGAGTACCTTTACGACTTCCCTTAAAGCCTAACATACCTGCCGTCGACCAACAAATAGCTCCACCGCTACCATCAGTGATAGTAATAATTGTATTACCAAAACCGGCATTCACGTAGCATCTACCGCTAGGTACATTTCTTTTATTTTTCTTTTTCGTAGTTGATTTTTTTCCAGCCATTAGTTTGCTACCTCTTAAACTGCTTTTTTCTTGTTAGCGACCGTCTTTTTCGGACCTTTTCTTGTTCTTGCATTTTGTCTTGTACTCTGGCCACGAACCGGCAAGCCTTTTCGGTGCCTTAGGCCTCTATAGCAACCTAAATCCATTAATCTTTTAATTGAAAGGCCCACTTCACGACGTAAATCACCTTCTACTTTAAAACTATCATCAATATGATTTCTGAGTTGAACCACCTGCTCATCAGTTAAGCTATCAGTTCTTAAGCTTTCATCTAGGCCCACATTTTTGCAAATGCTTTTTGCACGGGTGTTTCCCACTCCATAGATATAAGTAAGGGCAATAACTAATCTTTTATTTTTAGGTAAATCTGTTCCTGCTATTCGAGCCATATATACTAACCTTGTTTTTGTTTATGTTTTTTAACTTCACAAATAATTCTAATAACACCCTTACGTTTTATGACTTTGCATTTTGGGCACATTTTTTTTACTGACGCTCTAACCTTCATTGTACTTTTCCTTGTAAACACTTAATATTACTAAATAAAAATGTAATAACTAGAAATATAACACTTGCGATCGCTGAGGCTATCACTCCGACGATTTAATGTCTAGGTTTCTCAATAAAAAAACCAATAATTTCTATTTTTTACTCTTCCAAAGCCCTTTAAAATACAGCAAAGAGCCTAAACTTCTATTAATTCTTTAATCCGCCCATAGACTTCAGGAAAACTTCCTAAACCATCGACCTTCACAAAGTTACCCACCTCAATATAATAAGATTTTAAAGGAGAAGTTTGCTGCTCATAAACTTCTAGCCTCTTATTAATTGCCGATGGCTCATCGTCCGTGCGCTGGTAAGTTTGTCCAGAGCATTTGTCGCAAATGCCCTCTACTTTTGTTGGACTAGCATCAACATGATAACTGGCACCACAAGACTTACAAACTCTTCTTCCTGAGAGTCTTTTCACTAGAAAATTAGTGTCGACATCTAAAAATATGGCTTTACTAATTTTTTTATCTTTATTTTTTAAAATTTCATCTAAATTTTCAGCCTGAACTACTGTTCTTGGAAATCCATCTAAAATGAAAGGTTGTTGCCCTAAAGATGAAATGGCTTCATCGACTAAGCCTGTTACAACCTCGTCAGGAACAAGCTCACCCTTGTCTATTTGCTTTTTAGCCTCTAACCCCAAGGGAGTTTCATTTTTTATTGCTGCTCTTAAAATATCACCAGTGCTAATATGAGCATAGCCGTCTTTTTCGACTAAAAGCGCAGACTGGGTTCCTTTCCCAGCACCAGGAGGACCAAAGAGCAGAATGTTCAATACTGAACCCTCCGACTTCGAGATTTAACTCCCTTCATTACACCATCATACTTAGCAGTAATAAGGTGAGACTGTATTTGCTGAGTTGTATCTAAAGCAACACCCACCAAAATAAGAAGGCTTGTTCCACTAAAGAAAAAAGGCAAATTCATCTTTTGAACCAGTAATGTTGGAACGATACAGATCAAGCTCAAGTAGACAGCACCTGTCACTGTTAAGCGATCTAAAACCCTTTTGATATAATCAGCCGTGCTTTTACCAGCTCTTACGCCAGGAACAAAACCGCCATATTTTTTTAAATTATCAGCCACTTCAGTTGGGTTAAAAACAATTTCTGTATAAAAGAAACAGAAAAAGACCACTAAAGCGATAAAAATAACATTATATAAAGAACCCGTTGGCATAAAAGATTGCTGAAGTTTTTCAACCCAAGGCGCGGAGGTAAACTGAGCTAAAGTGGCCGGAAACATGAGTAAACTTGAAGCAAAAATGGGAGGAATCACATTGGCAAAGTTAATTTTTAAAGGCAAGTGACTTGCTGGCGCCTGCATAGCCTGCTTACCTTGGCCTCTCTGTGAGTATTGAACTTGAATTCTACGCTGCCCAGTCTCAATTAAAACAATGGCTGCAATGGATAAAATCATCCCTGCAACAATCACTAAAGCGAGTAAAAAGTTCATCTCACCCTTTTGTACAAGCTGAAGTAAACTAGCAGCTCCTGATGGTATGGCTGCAGCAATACCTGCAAAAATGATAAGACTGGCCCCGTTACCAACTCCTCGCTCTGTAATTTGCTCACCAATCCACATAATAAAGCAAGCCCCGGCTGTTAACGTAAAAATAGTCACAACCAAGAAAGGAACTGGTCCAAAAAATGGAGTCACAACAAGAGGCTGCCCATCATAACTTGAGCTTGCCAGCCAAGAGGACATCGCATACCCCTGTACAATTGACAGAAGAACAGTAGAGTATCGAGTGTATTGATTTAGTTTTTTACGACCAGACTCTCCTTCCTTCTTTAACGATTCAAAGTAAGGGATTGCAGCCTGTAGTAACTGAAAGATAATGGATGCTGATATATAAGGCATAATACCTAGGGCAAAGACACTAAACTTTTCAAGCGCTCCACCAGTAAAGGTATTAAATAAACCAAAAATACCACCACTTTGCTGTTGGAAGAAACCCATGACGGCTTCAGGATCAACCCCTGGTACTCTCACCGCAACACCGATTCTATAAACCGCAAGCATTGCTAAAGTGAAAAGGATACGATGTTTTAACTCAGTTGGAATAGATAACTTGGGGGTTGTTGCTGCCACTACTTGATCACCTCTATAGTTCCGCCAGCTGCTTCAATAGACTTCTTGGCGGATGCACTAAATTTATGGGCCTTTACATTAAGGGCCTTTTTAATTTCACCATCACCTAGAATCTTAACACTATTTATTTTATGAGTAACACCTTTATCTTTTAAAATTTGCGGCGTCACATCACCTTCAAACTTTTCAAGCTGCTTAAGGTTTACAATTTCATAAACTTTTTTGAATTTTTGGTTGGTAAAACCAAATTTAGGAAGCCTGATTTGTAAAGGCGTTTGACCACCCTCAAAACCACGACGGATAGGAGCTCCAGACCTTGCTTTTTGACCTTTGTGACCTTTAGCTGCCTGCTTTCCCCAGCCAGAACCTTGACCACGACCAACACGTCTTTTTTTGTGAGTAGACCCTTTCTTAGGTTGCAATTCGCTTAATAAACTCATGATTTTCTCCGTACTTATCTCAATTAATCGTTGATAGGTGTAACTTCTAACATATGCTGGATTTTGAAAATTTGTCCACGTTGAGCAGGAGTATCTTTTACTACTACTTCATGGTTAATTTTTCTAAGCCCTAAGCACCTTACTGTGTCTTTTTGCTTTTTATTTTTACCAATCAAACTTTTTACAAGCTTAATTTTAAATGCCTTTGCCATAACTACACCTTAAACCTTTTCTATGTTTATTAGCCTTCCACTCGACTTTGCTTTGTATCCACTAACTGACCTAGCCCCTGCAATGTCGCTCGAACAGCGTTATGAGGGTTTCTAGTTCCAACACACTTTGTTAAAATATCTTTAATTCCTACTGTTTCTAGCACCGCTCTGACTGCACCACCAGCAATAACTCCTGTTCCAGGGGCTGCAGGAATAAGAATGACCTTAGCGGCCCCAAAAATACCAACAACTTCATGAGGTATAGTGCGACTCTCTTTCAATTTATAGTTTTGCATAGTTTTTTTTGCGATACGGCTAGCTTTTCCAATGGCCTCTGGAACCTCTCCAGCCTTACCTGTACCAAAACCAACATCACCTTGGCCAGTGCCCGCAACAACTAAAGCAGAAAAGGAAAACCTACGACCACCTTTTACAACTTTCGCCACTCGGTTAATTGTAACTACACGTTCTTGTGCTTCAACATTTTCGTTATTCACAAATACACTCCCTTAAAAGTTTAATCCAGCTTCTCTTGCGCTTTCAGCTACTGACTTTACACGACCGTGATAAACATAACCACTTCGATCAAAAACCACGTTTTCAATATTTTTTTCTTTTGCTCTTTCTGCAATCATTTTTCCTACAAGCTGGGCAGACACTTTACTGCTTTTGCTAGACTCGCTGAAAGACTTTTCTAAACTAGAAGCAGAAGCTAATGTTGTACGTGCAACATCATCAATTAATTGCGCATAAGTATGGCGACCACTTCTAAAGACAGTCAAACGCGGACGCTCAGCTGTACCAGAAACTTTTTTACGGATTCTAGCTTTATTTTTCATCTTTGTTTTTACACGCGAACTTGTTCTTTTTTTAAGAGTTAACCGCACAACAAAACCCCTTATTTACCAGCCGACTTACCGGCTTTACGTTTAATAACTTCATCACTATACTTGACGCCCTTACCTAAATAAGGCTCAGGTGGTCTGTACCCTCTAATTTTTGCCGCTACTTGGCCAACAAGTTCACGACTACTTCCGCTCACTGTCACTTTAGTATTCTTTTCAACCTTAACTTCAATTCCGGCAGGAATGTCAAAGTTTATTGGGTGACTGTAGCCCAGGTTAAGCTCTAAAACTTTTCCCTTAACGGCAGATCTATAACCAACACCATTTAGCTCAAGCTCTTTACTCCAACCCTTAGTCACCCCAACAATAGCATTGTGAATCAAAGTTCTATATAAACCGTGATAAGCCCTTGTTTGAGTTTCATCATTATTTCGAGTGAGAGATAAGTTTCCATCTTCAATTTTAACAGTCAAAACAGGCTTAACATTAATTACTTCTGTGTTTTTGCCAGCCTTAACAGTCACAACATTATCAGGCGAGATTGAAACATCCACACCTTTTTCAATTGCAATCGGTAATTTTCCAATTCTAGACATAATTCACCTACCAAACCTTACAAAGAAGTTCGCCGCCAACATTTTGCTTTGCTGCTTCTTCGCCGCTTAAAACACCTTTGTTGGTGCTCAAAATTGCTAAACCAAAACCAGAACGCACCTGAGGGATTTCTCCTGCAGCTACATATATTCTTTTACCTGGCGTACTAACTCTATGAATTTTCTTGATGCTATGATGACCATCTTGGTCATATCTCAAGTAAACACGCATAACCCCTTGCTTACCGTCTTTAGCTACTTTGTAGCTTCTGATATAACCAGCCTCTTGTAGCACTTTAGCCAGGCCAATTCGGACGTTTGAATTTGGAACATCCACTTTTTCATGTTTAGCCATCCCGGCGTTTCGAACTCTTGTTAAAAAGTTTCCAATAGTATCCATTAATTTCTCCTCAACTCTTCTTAAAAGGCATTCCTAAAGCTTCTAATAAAGCTCTTCCGCCGGCGTCGTCTTTGCTTGATGTACAAATTGTAATATTCATTCCGCGAATTTTATCTACTTTATCGTAGTTTATTTCAGGGAATACAATCTGCTCTTTCATACCCATATTATAGTTCCCGCGACCATCAAAACCTTTTGAAGAGAGACCACGAAAATCACGAACTCTAGGAACTGTAAAGTTAATAAACTTATCCAAAAAGCACCACATGCGATCACGACGTAAAGTCACTTTCACTCCAAGAGGTACACCTTCTCTTAGTTTAAAATTCGAGATGGCTTTTTTTGCTTTTGTAATAACTGCCTTTTGTCCAGTAATGGCCGTTAGCTCATCTACAGTCTTATTCAAAAGTTTTGAGTTTTTGACGGCATCTGCGTAAGTGACATTGATCACTACTTTCTGTATAGAAGGGATTTGCATTGAGTTCTTCAACTTAAGTTGACTCATCAAACCCTTTGCAATTTCTTTATCGTATTTTGACTTTAAATAACTCACGTTAATAACTCCAGTTATAGCACTTCAGGCGCTAATGATATAATCTTCATATACTTTCCAGCTCTCAGCTCTCTGGCCACTGGACCAAAAATACGTGTTCCAATAGGCTCTTTGTTTGCATTGATTAAGACAGCTGAGTTTTCATCAAAGCGAATATAGCTTCCATCTGGTCTTCTCAGCTTATGGATAGTTCTTACTACAACAGCCTTTGCTACATCGCCTTTTTTTACTTTAGACTTTGGCAAAGCGTCTTTGATAGAAACAACAATAATGTCACCAACAGACGCCGTTCTACGTCGACTTCCACCAAGGACTTTAATGCACATCACTGACTTGGCTCCTGAGTTATCGGCAACGCTCAGCTTAGTTTGCATTTGAATCATTACTGACCCCCTTTACTGGCAGCTGTTTCAAGTACATCCTTTAACATCCATCTTTTCGATTTACTTAAAGGCCTTGTTTCGTATATTTGAACTTTATCGCCTACTTTAGCTACGTTTTTTTCATCATGAGCTTTAAAAACAGAAGATGTTTTTACAAACTTTCCGTATCTTTCGTGCTTAACCAATCTAAAGATTTTAACAGCAATTGTTTTATCCATTTTATCGGAAACAACTTCACCGATAACCTGGTTCAAACGCCCTCTTTTATTTGTGCTATCTTTTGTCATCACTTACCTTCCTTAAGCCTTTGCCGCTGCTAGAGCTGTATTATAACGAGCAATATTTCTGCGAACTCGTCTAATTTCATCTGTATTTGAAAGCTGACCCAGGCTGTGCTTCATCTTCATTTCAAAGAGCTGAGCTTTTAAGTCAGTTTTTTGCTTTGTTAAAGCTTCTTTATTTAAATCTTTTATATCCGAAAACTTCATAACTAATCCCTTGCCAAAAATTTAGTTTTCAAAGGTAACTTGTGTGAAGCGAGTCTAAAGGCTTCTTCAGCTTGCTCTCTAGTTACACCATTCATTTCAAAAATTATTCTGCCCGGCTTAACTTTTGCCACCCACAAATCAGGACTTCCTTTACCTTTACCCATTCGAACTTGAATAGGTTTTTTAGTAATAGGTAAATCAGGAAAAATACGAATCCAAAGGTTTCCGCCCCTTTTTACAGAACGACTAACTGCAATACGACTAGCTTCAATTTGACGTGAAGTAATTCGTCCTGCCTCGGTCACTATTAAAGCAAAATCACCAAAATTTAAGTTTGAACCACGGTAAGCAAATCCACGGTAATCACCGCGATGCTGCCTACGCCACTTTACACGTTTAGGACTTAACACGACCGGCCTCCTCAATTTCTTTCGTTGAAAGAACATCTCCACGGTAGATCCAAGTTTTAATTCCGATAATACCGTATGTTGTTAATGCCTCAGCAGTTCCATAATCAATATCGGCTCTTAGCGTATGAAGAGGAACACTCTTTTCATTGTACCACTCAGACCTAGCAATTTCTGCTCCATCTAAACGACCACTTACCATAATTTTAATACCACGAACACCACTACGAACAGAGGCTGCCATAGACTTCTTTAAAGCCCTTCTCCATGAAATACGCTTTTCTAATTGAAGAGCAATATTTTCAGCGACTAATTGAGCATCTAAATCAGGCTTTCTAATTTCTTGAATATTTAAAAACACTTCATTTTTAGTTTGCTTTTGGATATCAGTTTTTAGCATATCGATGCCAGTTCCTTTTTTACCAATAACAACACCAGGACGAGCTGTAGAAATAATAATTTTAAGTTTTTGTGCCGCCCTTTCCATTTCAATTTTAGCAACACCAGCATGCTTGAGCTTTTTCTTGATGTATTTTCTTAATTTTAAATCTTCGTGAAGATTCTCAATATACTTATCACCTTGAGCATACCATCTTGAATCCCAACTTCTGATAACACCAACTCTTAAACCTATCGGATTTACCTTCTGACCCATACCTTATTACCTCTCATCCAGAACGACGTTAATGTGACTCATCTTCTTTTTAATCTGAAAGGCGCGACCTTGAGCTCTTGGACGAAACCTTTTGGCAGAAGGACCTTGATCAACTGTAATCTTTTTTACAAAAAGATTGTCCACATCAATGACATTCTTATTTTCAGCATTAGCAACCGCTGACTCAATTAATTTTTTAATCAATAAAGCAGACTTTTTTTTCATAAAGGTGAGGTTCTTAATGGCTGTATTTACATCTTGTCCTCGAACAACATCAGCAACTAATCTTGCTTTTTGCGTTCCCACTTTTGCATATTTTAACTTCGCTGTTACTTCCATAATTATCCCTTATTTTTTACCTTTTTTGTCACCATGACCATGATAGTTTCTTGTCGGGGCAAACTCTCCATATTTGTGACCAATCATATTTTCAGTAACATAAACGGGAACAAATTTTTTGCCGTTGTGAACTGCTACCGTTAGTCCGGCAGCATCTGGAGTTATAGTTGATCTACGAGACCAAGTTTTAATTACTTTTTTATCTCCGGTTTCCGTCGCTTTATCAATTTTACTTGATAAATGTAAATCAACGAATGGACCTTTTTTTACCGATCTAGCCACAGTCTACTCCTTAGCCTTTCTTCTTGTTTTTTCTACGCTTGATAATCATAGAGTTAGTACGCTTGTTATTTCTAGTTTTATGTCCCTTACAAGGTTTCCCCCAAGGAGTCATTGGATGATGGCCTTTTCCCACACCTTCACCACCACCAAGTGGGTGATCAATAGGGTTCATAACCATTCCGCGGACTGTCGGCCTTTTACCCAACCAACGTGAACGCCCCGCCTTACCAATTTTTACATTTTCATTATCTGTATTACCAACTTGACCAATCGAAGCTTTACAGTTTGATAGGACCTGGCGAACTTCACCAGATGGCAATTTAACCTGACAATACTTACCAAGTTTAGCAACTAGAGTTGCACCCACTCCAGCTCCACGTGCAAGCTGACCACCCTTACCAGGTCTTAACTCAATATTGTGAATTGTAGTGCCCGTAGGAATAGCATCAAGAGAAAGAGAATTTCCAGGCTTGATATCAGCATTATCACTGGCAATAACCTCAGCACCAACATTCAATCCAACAGGAGCAATAATGTAAGCTTTCTCTCCGTCTTTATAGAATAAAAGAGCAATACGGCAAGATCTGTTAGGATCATACTCAATAGCCTGAACAACAGCTGGAACATTTAATTTTTGTCTTTTAAAATCAATAAGTCGATATCTCTGCTTATGACCACCACCTTGATGGCGCATAGTGATTCGACCACGGTTGTTTCTAGCGCCAGTTCTACGCTTTGCCTCTGTTAGAGATTTTTCTGGTTTTGATTTTGTGATTTCTGAAAAATCAAAACCTGTCATATTTCTACGACCTGGCGAGGTCGGTTTGTAAATCTTAATTCCCATTAGTTAGCTCCCTCAAATAAGGCTATCTTTTCGCCATCAGCAAGTTTAACCATAGCTTTTTTCCAATACCTAACTTTACTTTTACCAAGCTTAGTTCGTGTTGATCTATTTCTACAAACAGACGTATTTACAGAACGAACTTTCACGTCGAAAAACTTTTCAACAGCACTTTTAATTTCAGTTTTAGTGGCCATTTTTTCAACTTCGAAAGTATAAATATTGCTCTCTTCTGCAAGCACGCTATTTTTTTCAGTAATAATTGGTTTTTTCAATACATAATACATTTTAAGATCCCTTATGCCTGAAGCCTAACTTCTAAAGCCTTAACTGCGGCCTCAGTGATAACTAAATTATCAAACTTTAATAATTCATAAACGTTTACAGAGCCTACATCAGCATATTTAAAAGAAGACATATTTTTTGTAGCCCGAGAAACCATATCATTCTTTTTTTCATCAACAACAAACGCCTTAGAAAGCCCCATGGACTTCATCTGGTTATTAAATGATTTAGTTTTACCATCAGACTCGATAGACTTCACAACCAACAACCTTCCCTCTGAATTCAAATAAGATAGAGCTGATTTAAGAGCTGTTTTTCTGACTTTCTTTGGAACATTGTAAGAGTAATCTCTTGGTTTTGGCCCAAAAATAACTCCACCACCCTCATTTATTGGAGATCGTGTAGAACCTTGACGGGCATTTCCTGTTCCTTTTTGCTTGAATGGCTTTTTGCCACCACCACGAACATCACCACGAGTTTTAGCACGATGAGTTCCCTGTCTTTTACAGGCTAACTGCCAACGAACCACTGTGTGCAAGATGTCTTTTCTTAACTCAGCCTCAAAAACAGATGCGCTCGCATCTACTTGGCCAACCTCTTTTTTATTCCAATCAAATACTTGTAATGATGCCATAACCCTACTCTTTTATTAATTGTACAATTGAGTTTCTTGCCCCAGGAACAGAACCCTTGACCAATAAAACATTTTCTTCTGCTAAAACTTCAACTACTTGAACATGAGGAACAGATTTAACTTTATTCCCGTATTGCCCTGGTAACTTACGACCAGGCATAACACGACCTGGATCAGTTCTGTTACCGATAGAACCAGGCCTTCTATGAAACCCTGAACCGTGTGTCGCAGGACCACCACCGTGACCATAACGCTTCATCACACCAGAAAAACCATGACCTTTTGTTTTTCCTTTTAATTTTACTTTGTCACCCTTCTGTAAACTATCAATTAAAACTTTTTGTCCAACCTGAACGCCCTCAGGAAGATCTCCACGAACCTCTTTTACAAAACGAGCTCCATTTTCAAAACCAGCGCCTTTTAAATGACCAACTTCAGACTTCCTTGAGTTTTTCGCTTTTTTGGGCATAGCCGCAATTTGTACTGCCTCATAACCGTCAGTGTCGTTGCGCTTTATTTGCGAAACAACCCAAGGCTTATACTCCAAAACAGTCACGGGAATGACCTGACCGTCTTCACCGTAAACCTGAGACATCCCTTTTTTAAAAGCAAAAATACTATTTAGCTTAATAGTATCAGAACTGCTTTCTGTAGCGGCAGCCACAACTTCTTCTTGATTTTCTGTTTTATTTTCTTCACTCATTTTCTAATTCTCCAAACTTAAATTTTATGCGTCTGCCGAAAGTTTAATTTCAACATCAACACCCGCTGACAAGTCTAACTTCATTAACTGATCAATGGTTTGCTGTGTAGGATCTAAAATATCCAAAAGTCTTTTATGAGTTCTTACTTCAAATTGCTCTCTTGATTTTTTGTTCACGTGAGGCGAACGAAGAACTGTGTAACGATTGATTCTTGTTGGCAATGGAATAGGGCCAGCAATACTTGCGCCTGTTCTACGAGCGGTATCAACGATTTCACGTGTAGATTGATCTAAAAGTTTGTGATCAAAAGCTTTTAACCTAATACGAATTTTTTGACTCTGCATACTATCTACCTTTAAAAAAAGATTAGTTATTTTAGTGTTTTAGATACAGCACGACGTTTTCACTGAAGCTAAGTACCTCTCTGAGTATCGCTTTTATTATGTATTTTCAGCGACTTAGAGGGTGTAACTCCAACAAAATGTAGCACAGGTGGCAGAGTATCTATTTTCCGAACTCCTATGTCAACTACGAATAAAATTTAATAGTTTTCTTTTGGAGGCCTATAGCTAGACACAAACGAAGGGGCCACAACCCACAAAGGCAAAGATCAACCCCAAGAACCCAATAAGCAAATAGATAAACTTATACAAGGACTTAGAGCCATAGTCGAACACTGGCCCTAAAAACTATCGACCAAACTTAGCCAACAGCTCAGCCTCCACTTTCGAGGGCAAAGAGGCATATTCCAAAAAATTCATACTAAAGCTAGCTCTACCCTGACTGGCTGAGCGCAAATCAGTGGCATAACCGAATAAGTTCATCAATGGAGCTTCTGCATCAACCACCTGCAAACCAGCTCGAGACGTCATGCCATTCACCTTTCCCCGGCGAGAGGTTAAATCACTTATAACACTACCCATATAATCTTCAGGAGTAAGAACTTCTAATTTGAAAATAGGCTCTAAAAGTTGAGAGTTAGCCGCCGATAAAGCCTGGCGCAAAGCCATACCAGCGGCGACCTTAAATGCAACTTCAGTCGACTCCCCCTCTCTTTGCTCAAAAGACACCAAAGATATTTTTAGGTCAATCAAGGAAAAGCCAGCAAGAAGACCCACCTCAGAAGTTTCCAAAGCCCCTTCCTCGATAGCCGCTAAAAAGTTTTTAGGAATATCCTTCAACAAACTTGAAAAAGAAGTGCCAGAACCTTTATCGCCGGGTTCAATTTTTAAACGACAACTGGCAAAATTGACCTTACCGGCAATTTCTTTTTCAAAATCACCAACCCCTTCAGCCGAGGAGGTCACTGTTTCCCGGTAAGAGACCTGTGGCTGACCAATATTAGCTTTCACTTTAAACTCACGCAGCATGCGATCTACGAGAATTTCCAGATGCAACTCCCCCATCCCAGAAAGTAACATTTGACCCGTTTCACTGTCGGTTCTCACGTGACAAGAGGGATCTTCTTTTTGCAAGCGATCAAGAGCCGCCATCATTTTATCTTGGTCACCGCTAGATTTTGCTTCAATGGCAACAGAAATCACCGGCTCAGGAAATTGAATACTTTCTAAAGAAACCTTGCGCTTATTATCGCACAAAGTGTCCCCGGTACTTGTAAACTTTAAACCTATGACAGCCCCAATATCTCCAGCCTTTAAATCTTGAACTTCCTCGCGAGAGTTTGCATGCATTTTTACTAGACGTTGAATGCGCTCTTTCTTCGATGATCGCGAGTTTAAAAGTTGCTGCCCCACCTTAACTACTCCTGAATACACTCTCAGGTAAGTTAAGCTTCCAGCAAATGAATCAGAGGCAATCTTAAAAGCCAAAGCCACAGAAGGCTCTTCAAAGTCAGTTTTACAAATAACCTCTTTGCTATCATCATTCGGCTGAACACCAACAACATCAGGTCGATCCAATGGGCTTGGTAAAAGATGTACAACAGCATCCAGTAAAGGCTGAACCCCTTTGTTTTTGAAAGCAGACCCACAGAAAACCGGCGTAACCTCCAAGCTCAGAACAGCCTTACGTAAAACTTTATAAATCAATTCAGAAGATAAGTCCTGACCATCGAGGTAAACTTCCATAAACTCATCGTCAAACTCAGAAATAGTATCCAATAGTTCCGTACGAAGGCTTTGGCTTTTTTCAATTAAATCAGAAGGAATCTCTTCAGTGACAAAATCAGATCCTTTACCCTCATCAGGCCAAGACAAAGCCTTCATTGCAATCAAATCAATGACACCAGAAAATTCAGCCTCTTTGCCTATAGGGTACTGAACCATTAATGGCCTTGCCAACAATCTGTCTTTAATGGTTTGCACACTATTATCAAAGTCTGCCCCCACCCGGTCCATTTTATTAACAAAACAAATTCTAGGAACTTTATATTTATTAGCCTGCCTCCAAACGGTTTCTGACTGAGGCTCCACACCATTAACACCATCAAAAACAGCCACAGCACCATCTAAAACTCTTAATGACCTTTCCACCTCAATGGTAAAATCAACATGCCCAGGAGTATCTATAATATTGATACGATGCTTATTCCAATAACAAGTGGTCGCGGCCGAAGTAATAGTAATGCCACGCTCCTGCTCCTGCTCCATCCAATCCATCGTAGCATCACCATCATGAACCTCACCTATTTTGTGGCTTTTTCCTGAGTAGTATAAGATTCTTTCTGTCGTGGTGGTTTTACCTGCATCAATATGTGCCATGATGCCGATATTGCGAGTAAATTTCAAATCTTCGATATTTTTAGGGTCTTTAAAGCTCATGTTTTGGACCCTATCGCGATGTTAAAATTAATTCAAGATTCAAAAAGTAAGACTTGCCAAGAAAAAAAAAACTCAAGGCCCCTCTATACTCTCATTTAATTGCTGACGCATTTTCTGCAACCTGAGCTCTAGCTGCTGCCTATAGTTTGCATCGGTAACTGTGGAAATATAGTCCTGCAATACAAGAATACCAAACTCAAGTTGACCAGCTTGAGAAGATACACGAGAACTCAAAGAGTAAAGCCAGTCAGGAGCGCCATTATCAGCCGCTTGCTTTAGCAACTCAGCAGCACGAGGCAAATCATTTAACTCATACAAAAAGTGATAGGCACCACGATACAGTATAGCCCAGTCATTAGGAAAATGAACAAAGGCCTTTTCATATATTTTTTGAGCCCCAATATGATCTTCCGTTAGGATACTTAACGTTGATGCCCCTAAGGCATAAGGCATTCGAAACTTAGGTGACAAGGAAGTCACCGCATCTAACATACGAAAGGCCCAACCTTGATCACAAACCTGACTCTTTTGGGTTTTGGTGATTTCTTTAGACAAATCAGTGTTCGACACATCCACTTTACTTTCAAGAACACTCGATCTGTCTTGCAAGCCCTTACCACAACTATCAATATTTTGAATCCAACGTATCCAAAAAGAATCAGCTATGACCTCATTGAAACCAAAACTCATGAGCTCAATACGCTCAGGAGGAGGTATAAAAATAGACTTATGAACATAGTTACTTAAGTCGTCATCAACACTCATCCGCAAGACAAACAAAGCAGGCACAGTCATTACAAAAAAAGAAAATAAAACAAAGTTTTTTCTCATGCCTATATTTAATAACATGTTGGCAGCTTTTATAAAAATAAAACTCACATATCAATTTTTAATTATTTTTTTTAAAAATGTTTTCTAAAAAAAAAGCCCACACCATAATGGCGTGGGCTCTAAATACTTTTAAATTTTTTTGTTTTAGTTTTGTTCACCATTTTGCGCTTGGGTTAATGCTTTGGCTTGATCCATGGACCACTCGTCGGCCAAAGCTCCACCTAAGTTCGCCCCTGCTGTTGCCAAAAAGGTCGCATTTGGTGGGCCGGTAACGGCGGGAGCTGCAGAGCCTGCTGCCACGGCTGTTGTTGTGTCTTCAACACAGTTGGGGTTTCCTCCACAGAAAGCTCCTGAATCTAAAGTCGCCGCACCAATTTGGTTTCCTTTTCTTGGATCATAAATTGGGTGAGCACCACCGTCGGCAGTGTTGTATCTGTATCTCAAGTCACCCTCAGGTAAAAAACCAATATGCTCAAAAGCTCCTTTAAAAAATCCCCACTCGCCATGGAAAGCTCTTTGAGCGGAATAAATCGTTGTCAGATTTGACTTAGCCTCAGCCTGCTTACCCCTTCTAATAAAGACCTGAAAGTTAGGTATAGCCACTGTAGCTAAAATTCCAATAATCGCCACAACAATCATAAGCTCAATCAATGAAAAACCTTTGTTGCTAAAAAATAATTTTCTTTTACGCCTTAGATTCGACATGAATCTTCCCTCCTCACACAAGTTAATGTGCATAATGTAAACTAATAAAAATATTAAGTTTATTCATCAATGAACTCAAGACTTTCAAAAGCTAACTGGACCTAGACCTATAGCCTGCAGCCCAATAAAAAAAGAAGAGCTTCAAAGACAGAGTTTTACAAAAGCTAAGGAGTTACAAACAAAAAAGCCTTATTTCTAAAAACCTGATCAAAAGGTCTTAAAAATAAGGCTATTATTTTTTATAAAAATTTAGGCTTTCGACCTAAATATAAATAATTTACCAGTTAAAGTGAGAGAAAGCTTTGTTTGCGTCAGCCATTTTATGCACATCTTCACGTTTTTTTACCGAGTTACCACGGCTGTTATAAGCATCCATGATTTCACCAGCAAGACGAGCGCTCATTGACTTCTCACCTCTTTGGCGAGAGTAGTTGACCAGCCATCTCATTGAAAGTGTTAAACGACGCTGAGGACGAACATCTATAGGCACCTGGTAAGTGGCCCCACCAATACGACGAGATCTTACCTCTAAAGAAGGCTTTACGTTTTCCACTGCTTTTTTAAATACATTTAAAGGAGTTTCTTCAGGAATTTTACTTTTTACCTGTTCCATAGCCGCATAGAATACTTTTTCGGCAACATTCTTTTTACCATCTAGCATTACTTTTCTAATAAAACGAGCCACTGTGACATCATTATAAACTGGATCTGCTTGAATTTCTCTTCTTTGACTTCTTTTACGTCTAGACATCTACAAATATCCCTTAACCTTTTTTAGGTCTTTTTGTTCCATATTTTGAGCGACCATTTTTTCTATCATTTACACCTTGAGTATCTAGTACACCACGGACGATATGGTATCTAACACCAGGCAAGTCCTTAACACGACCACCACGAATAAGAACAACACTGTGCTCCTGTAAGTTGTGTCCAATTCCAGGAATATAAGAGTTGACCTCAAAACCATTTGATAACCTTACACGAGCTACTTTTCTAAGAGCTGAGTTTGGTTTTTTAGGTGTCGTTGTAAATACTCGCGTACAAACTCCACGTCTTTG
This sequence comes from Bdellovibrionales bacterium, assembly GCA_020630675.1. Taxonomy (GTDB): domain Bacteria; phylum Bdellovibrionota; class Bdellovibrionia; order Bdellovibrionales; family UBA1609; genus JAHDIR01. The sequence goes on along the minus strand of JAHDIR010000007.1, from coordinate 40,222 downwards.
CGGGCAACTTGTCAAAGCCGGAGACTTAGACTTACCTTTTTGTAAAACTCTCTGTTTTCTAATTAACTGATTAATAGTTGGCATTTATACCTCTTGTAAAGAGTACTCACGTACCCTGATTCATTAATTTCGTCAAACATTCTTGGCCAAAAAACCCATTTTTTTAGCCAAACCCGCCTCATTTCTCTCAGAGAGAGCTAAATGAGGCTTTTTATTACCTATTATACTGATAGCTCTCTGAGCCCGAAGCATGACTAGCTCCCATGCCAGGAAGAGTTACAGCTGTGTCTTCAATTTTTTCCTCAACTTTTACTTTCCATTTTTTATAGTAAGGAACACCTGTTCCTGCTGGAATTAAGCGACCCATAACAATATTTTCTTTTAATCCCTGAAGATTGTCTGACTTTGAGTTAATGGCAGCTTCTGTAAGAACCTTGGTTGTTTCCTGGAAAGAGGCAGCTGAAATCCAACTTTCTGTATTCAAGGAAACCTTTGTAATTCCTAAAAGTAATGGCTCAGCTACAGCCGATTGACCACCTTCCATAATTACTTTTTTATTTTCAGCTTCAAATACAAATTTATCAACGTGCTCGCCAGCAATAAAGCTTGTGTCACCAGGCTGAACAACAGAAACTTTTCTTAGCATCTGACTCACAATAGTTTCAATATGTTTGTCGTTAATTAAAACCCCTTGCAAGCGATAAACTTCCTGAATTTCGTTTACAAGATAAGATGCCAACTCTTTATCACCCAACACTTTCAAAATGTCATGAGGGTTTGTCGACCCATCCATAAGAGCTTCCCCAGCTCGAATAAATTCACCTTCACGAACGGCAACATGCTTACCTTTTGGTATCAAATACTCTTTTTGCTCACCAATTTCAGGCGTAACAATCACTCTTTGTTTACCTTTTACATCTTGCCCAAAAGTTACATAGCCGTCGATTTCAGAAACAATCGCCGCCTCTTTTGGTTTTCTAGCTTCAAACAACTCTGCCACTCGCGGGAGACCACCCGTGATATCTTTTGTTTTAGAAGTTTCTCTATGTATCTTTGCAATCACATCTCCGGCATGAACTTCTTGACCGTCAGCAATTAAAAGTTGAGCACCCACAGGCAACACATAACGGGCTGGGATATCCCTACCCGGAAGATTTAACTGTTCACCAGAACTATCTTTTAATAAAACAGTTGGTTTTTGATCTGCACTTTTAGATTCAGTAATTACTTTTGTCGAGAAACCAGTCACAGGGTCAAGCTGCTCAACCATTGTGGTTCCTTCAACAATGTCTTGGAAATTAATGGTCGAAGAAAGGTCTGCAATGATTGGGTTTGAGTAAGGATCCCACTCAGAAAGCTTTTGACCTTTTGCGACCATATCACCGTCTTTAACCTCTAGAACAGAACCGTAAACTAACTTAAATCTTTCACGTTCTCTTCCACTGGCATCTAAAACTAATAGTTCACTGTTTCTAGACATAACGGTTAACTTACCATTTTTATTTTCAACCGTATTAGCTTCTAGCTTAACTTTACCTTCAGTTCTTGCAGCATGAACAGACTGCTCAACAGCACGAGAGGCAGTACCACCTAAATGGAACGTTCTCATCGTTAACTGAGTTCCAGGCTCACCGATCGATTGGGCGGCAATAATACCAACAGCCTCACCTAAATGAACCATACTTCCTCGAGATAAATCTCGGCCATAACACTTAATACAAACACCTTTTGGAGTTAAGCAAGTTAACACTGATCTAATTTTAACTCGCTCTATTCCTGCGGCTTCTACCTTAGCTACTACATCTTCATCTATAGACCCGTTGGCCGCACATAATACTTCGTTGGTATTAGGATCAACAATATCTTCAAGAGCAATACGCCCTAAGATACGATCACCAAGTGGCTGTATAACTTCACCAGCCTCAAGCAGAGGGGTAACGATTAGACCATCTGTACTGCCACAATCTGTTTCGTTAATAACCATATCTTGAGAAACATCGACAAGCTTTCTAGTTAAGTAACCAGAGTTTGCCGTTTTAAGAGCTGTATCGGCCAAACCTTTACGAGCACCATGTGTAGAGATAAAATACTGAAGAACTGAAAGACCTTCGCGGAAGTTGGCGGTGATAGGAGTTTCAATAATTTCACCAGATGGCTTGGCCATTAAACCACGCATTCCAGCAAGCTGACGAATTTGAGCGGCAGAACCCCTCGCACCTGAATCCGCCATTACAAAAATAGGGTTGAAACTTGGAGTTTCAATTTCTTTACCGTCAACCATCATTTTTTCGCGCTCAATTTGGTTCATCATTTCTTTGGCGACCTTATCACCCGTTTGAGCCCAAATATCGACCACTTTGTTATAGCGCTCACCATCAGTAATTAAACCTTCATCATACTGTTGCTGAATTTCTAAAACTTGGTCTTCAGCTGCTTGAAGTAAAGTAGCTTTTTCTTTTGGAATGTTTAAATCATCTAAACAAATGGACACACCGGCAGTGGTTGAGAACTTAAAACCTAACTGCATTAACTTGTCAGCAAGTATAACAGTGGCCTTGGCACCAGCCTCACGGAAAGATATATCAATAAAGTTTCCAAGAGCTTTTTTATCCATCACTCGGTTAACGACATCAAAAGAAACACCCTTTGGAACAATGTCACCCATAAGAGCACGCCCAACGCTGGTATCTTCTAATTTACCGCTAATTCTAACTTTCACAGCCGCTTGAAGGTCAACCTCACCCATATCAAAAGCGTAAGTCACCTCTTGAATGCTCGCAAAAATACGACCAGTTCCTTTGGCTCCTGGGCGAACTCTTGTCATCCAATAAGCACCTAGAACAATATCCTGTGTTGGGTTAATCACTGGCTTACCACTGGCTGGAGATAAAATATTGTTGGTCGACATCATAAGAACACGAGTTTCTACCTGAGCTTCTACCGACAATGGCACATGAACAGCCATCTGATCCCCATCAAAGTCAGCATTAAATGCTGTACACACTAATGGGTGCAACTGAATAGCTTTACCTTCATGTAAAACAGGCTCAAAAGCTTGGATTCCAAGCCTATGTAGCGTTGGAGCTCTGTTTAGCATAACAGGATGCTCTTTAACTACTTCTGATAAAATATCCCATACTTCTACTGTTTCTTGCTCTACCAAGCGCTTGGACTGCTTGATAGTTGAAGAGAAACCTCTTTCTTCTAATTTGTTGTAAACAAATGGCTTAAATAATTCTAAGGCCATTTTTTTGGGAAGGCCACACTGGTGCAGCTTCAAGTAAGGGCCCACGACAATTACGGATCGACCAGAGTAATCCACACGTTTACCAAGTAAGTTCTGACGGAATCGCCCTTGCTTACCTTTTAACATATCACTGAGAGATCTTAATGGCCTTTTGTTCGGACCTGTGAACGTTTTACCTCTACGGCCGTTATCAAGAAGAGCATCCACGGCTTCTTGTAACATTCTTTTTTCGTTACGAATGATAATGTCTGGTGCATTCAACTCAGACAATCTTTTCAAACGGTTGTTTCTGTTAATCACTCGACGATAAAGATCGTTAAGATCAGATGTAGCGAATCGGCCACCATCTAAAGGCACTAAAGGTCTTAGGTCTGGCGGTATAACAGGTAAAATACTCAGCATCATCCACTCAGGCTTATTAATTGAGCCTTTGAAAGCTTCGGCTACCTTTAGTCGCTTAGATAGTTTTTTAATTTGAGCTTCAGACTTAGTTTCTTTTAAATCCATACGGATTTTACGAGAAAGATATTCAGGGTCAATTTTACGAAGTAACTCTAAAATTGCTTCTCCACCAATATAAGCTTTGAAGTTTGGCCCAAATTCATTCAAAGCATTTTGATAAGCTTCTTCTGATAAAATTTGACCTTCTTCTAAAGTAGTTTCCATTGGGTCAGTCACCGCGTAAGCTTCACAGTAAAGAACTCTTTCAACATCTTTTAATGACAGGTTAAGTAAATGACCTATACGACTTGGCAATGACCTTAAAAACCATATGTGAGCAACGGGGCTGGCTAAATCAATATGACCTAAGCGCTCCCTTCTTACCTTACTTTGAGTGACCTCAACGCCACACTTTTCACAGACAACACCTCTGTACTTCATTCTTTTGTACTTTCCACAAAGACATTCGTAGTCTTTGATTGGCCCAAAAATCTTTGCACAAAATAAACCATCTCTTTCTGGCTTAAAAGTTCTGTAGTTAATTGTTTCTGGTTTTTTTACTTCACCAAAAGACCAATCCCTGATCATCTCAGGGGAAGCCAAAGAAATTCTGACCGCATTAAATGCTAATGGATCTTTTGGTTTGTCAAAAAAGTTTAATAAATCTTTCAAGGTAGTCTCCCTGTTTTAAAACAAAATAATTCGCAAAAAAAATCTCATTAGTGTTTAATTTCATCATCTCCAGTTGGAGTGACGTCTTTTGGAGCTTCGGTTAAAACATCAGACTCAATCAGCTCGATGTTTAAAGCCAAACTTTGAAGCTCTTTAATCAAGACATTGAAAGACTCAGGTAAACCTGGCTCAAGAAGGTTTTCACCCTTAACAATGCTTTCATACATTCGAGTTCGACCAGCAACATCATCAGACTTAACTGTTAAGAACTCCTGTAGAGCGTACGAAGCACCGTAAGCCTCGATGGCCCAAACTTCCATCTCTCCTAACCTTTGTCCACCAAACTGAGCTTTACCACCAAGAGGTTGTTGAGAAACCAAAGAATAAGGTCCAATAGAACGGGCATGAATCTTTTCTTCAACTAAATGATGAAGCTTCAACATATACATGATTCCGACTGTAACAGGAGTTGTAAATGGCTCCCCTGTACGACCGTCAAATAAAATAGTTTGACCACTTGAAGGCAGTTCAGCATGAGCTAACAACTCTTTCACATCACTCTCTTTAGCTCCATCAAAAACAGGTGTTGCTAAATGAACTCCTTCAGCCACTTTCTTGATCATCTTTTTTACAGACGCCTCATCAGCATTGCCAATCTTTTCTTTAAAGTCAGCTCCGTTATAAACCTCAAGAAGTTTGCCTTTAGCTCTTTCCAGATTAAAGTTTTCTAATTGCTCAGCGATTTGCTCACCAACGGCGCGTGCGGCCCAACCCAAATGAACCTCTAACACCTGACCAATATTCATACGAGAAGGTACACCAAGAGGGTTGAGAACCATATCTACTGGACGACCATCGGCCATATAAGGCATATCCTCAGAAGGAAGAACTCTTGAGATTACACCTTTGTTTCCATGACGTCCGGCAAATTTATCTCCCACTTGTAGCTTACGCTTGATGGCGACATAAACTTTGACCATTTTAATCACACCAGGAGGAAGCTCATCGCCTTTTCTTAAGCGATCAACTTTTTCGTCAAAAACCATTTTAACAGCTTCTAGTTGGTTTCTTGCCCCATCAATAATTCGCGTGACCTGATATTCAAGGTCAGCATCTAAAGGGACATAACTTAAAAGCTCAAAAGGAATAGTTTCTAAGTCAGCAGCTTCAATTGTTTGATCTTTTTCTAGTAATTTAGTTGAACCATCTTCATTGAGTAAAACACCCGTAGTTACTTTACCAACCAAAAGGTTTTTAATTTTATCCAAAGAGTTATTTCGGATAACATTTTGTTCAATATTTAAGTCTTTTTCAATTTTTTGTTTTTTCTCATCTATGATGGACTGTAGTCTTTCATCACGACTCGAAACCTCACGACTATAAACCTGAGCATCAATCACTGTTCCAAAAACCCCAGATGGTACACGAAGAGAAGTATCTCGCACATCACCTGCTTTTTCACCAAAGATAGCTCTTAACAGCTTTTCTTCAGGAGAAAGTTGAGTTTCTCCTTTTGGAGTTACCTTACCAACTAAGATTTCACCCGGTTTTACATCGGCACCAATGCGAATAATACCACTTGTATCAATATCACTTAAGGCCTCTTCACCGACATTGGCAATATCACGGGTAATCTCTTCTTTGCCAAGTTTTGTATCTCTAGCAATACACTCGAACTCTTCAATGTGAACAGAAGTATAGACATCATCTTTAATTAGCCTTTCGTTAATTAAAATGGAATCCTCAAAGTTATAACCCATCCAAGGCGTAAAGGCGACCAAGATATTTTGACCTAAAGCCAACTCACCTAATTCGGTCGATGGGCCATCAGCAATAATGTCATTCTTTTTTAAACGATCGCCAACATTAACAATCGCTTTTTGGTTAAAGCATGTATTTTGATTTGTTCTTTGATACTTTGTTAAGTTGTAGATATCAACGTTTCCGCCGAGCTCTCCACCCTTAGCAAACCTTCGAACCACAACGCGAGAAGCATCAACTTCTTCTACAATCCCATCGTTGGTACAAACCACACTGGTACCTGAGTCTTTAGCAACTAATTTTTCAACACCTGTTCCGACCAACGGAGCTCTTGCTTTTAACAAAGGAACCGCCTGACGTTGCATATTTGAACCCATCAAGGCTCTGTTGGCATCATCATGCTCAAGAAAAGGAATTAAAGACGCAGCAATAGAAACCAACTGACTAGGAGAAACATCAAGAAGAGACACTCTTGACTTATCAACTCGCTCATACTCACCGTCTACTCGGACAGTCACATTATCAGCGGTGATTTCATCATTAGCTATATCTTTTCCAGCCTGAGCAATATGATGGCCTGACTCTTCCAAAGCCGACATATAACTGATATCACGAGTCACCTTACCATCATTCACTTTACGATAAGGAGTTTCAACGAAACCATAACTATTAATTCTGGCATATGTCGCCAAAGAGGCAATCAAACCAATGTTTGGTCCCTCGGGAGTTTCAATCGGACAAATACGACCATAATGAGTGGGGTGAACATCTCGAACTTCGAAGCCCGCACGATCTCTTGTTAACCCGCCAGGTCCTAGAGCTGATAGCCTTCTTTTGTGAGTGATTTCAGAAAGTGGATTGGTTTGATCCATAAACTGTGACAACTGACTGGAGCCAAAAAACTCTTTAACAACGGCGTTCACAGGCTTTGCATTCACTAAATCATGAGGCATCATCGTTTCAACATCTTGAAGACTCATTCTTTCTCGAATGGCTCTTTCCATTCGAACAAGACCAATTCGGTATTGGTTTTCTAAAAGCTCACCAACAGATCTAACACGGCGGTTGCCCAAATGATCAATATCATCCACTTCGCCATTACCGTTTTTAAGCTCAACTAAAGTTTTTACCACATTCATGATATCAATTTTAGTTAATGTTCTGTGCGACACAGGACAGTCTTCAAAAGAAATCCCGAACCTGTGGTTAATTTTTAAACGTCCAACTTCACTTAAGTCATAAGACTCTGAGTTAAAAAATAGGCGCTGAAAAAACTTATCAGCGGCTTCCGGAGTTGGTGGCTCACCCGGACGTAGTCTTTTGTAAATTTCAATTAAAGAATCTTCTTGTGTTGTAACTTTATCGACAAGAAGAGTGTTTCTTAGGTAAGGGCCGACTGTTAAACCATCAAAGAAAATAAGGTCAACTTCTGTCAAACCAGCCGCTAACACTTGATCCAAAACTTCAGCAGTAACTTCAGAGTTGGCGTCGGCAATGATTTCCCCTGTGGACTCATCAATAATTGGTAAACCAATCACTTTTCCAACCAGGTCAGCTCTTTCTAGTTCAATCTCTTGAATATTAAGTTCTGTTACTTTGCGAACAATGGCACGAGTAATTCTTCGTCCTGCATTAACAACTACAGATCCGTCTTTTGGGTTAACTATATCAGAAACAGCACGCTGCCCTGCCATTTTTTCAATATCAAGCTTTCGATAGACTTTCCCAGACTTACTATCGAGCTTTACTCTTTCAATATTATAAAAATACTTTAAAAGTTCTTCGGTATCATAACCAAGAGCTTTTAATAGAATAGTTACGGGGAACTTTCTTCGGCGATCAATTCTGACATAAAGAAGATCTTTTTGATCAAATTCAAAATCTAGCCATGAACCACGGTATGGGATCACCCGCGCTGAATAAATGATTTTTCCACTGGTGTTATTCGCTCCACCATCATCATCAAAGAACACACCTGGTGATCTATGTAACTGGCTCACAACCACCCTTTCTGTTCCATTAACAATAAAAGAACCATTTGAGGTCATTAAGGGGATTTCACCAAGGTATACTTCTTGTTCTTTTACATCTCTAATACTTCTTGCTTCTGTTTCTTCATCCACATCAAAAACAACTAAGCGCAAAGTCACTTTAATAGGAGCAGCAAAGGTCATTCCTCTTTGGCGACACTCTTCTACATCGTATTTCGCCGGCTCAAGGGAGTAGCCTACAAACTCAAGACTTGCTGTGTTATTGAAGTCACTGATCGGAAATACCGATTTAAAAACTCCGTTAAGTCCCTCTTCATCACGACGATCAGTATCTACGTCTCTTTGCAAAAAACCTTCATAAGAGTTTTTTTGAAGTTCAATTAAATTGGGGATTTCAGTGAGTTGTTCAGTACGAGAAAAACTTTTTCTAAGTCTTAGGTTAGAAGCTGCTACGGGAGTGCTGTCCATTATCTCTCCTTATGATGAGATGTATTTTTTAAGCTCAAAAAGTTTAAGACCTACAAGGCCTTAAACTCGAATAACTAACTTATATTAATGATTTGCCGCCCACACATTCTCTACGAATTTTGCGCAGACAGCAAGCTTCATTTTTTACTTAACTTCTACTGTTGCTCCAGCTTTAGTTAGAGCTTCTTTGATTTTTTCAGCTTCGTCTTTAGGAATTCCTTCTTTAACAGCTTTTGGAGCTGACTCAACTAAGTCTTTAGCTTCTTTAAGACCTAATCCTGTGATTCCACGAACCTCTTTAATCACGTTAATTTTACTAGATCCAGCGCTAGCAAGAATAACGTCAAACTCAGTTTTTTCTTCAGCAGCAGCTCCGCCAGCAGCAGGACCAGCAGCAACAGCTACAGGAGCAGCAGCACTTACGCCCCACTTATCTTCTAATTCTTTCACCATTTCTGCTAACTCAATAACAGGCATATTTGATAAAAACTCTACTACTTCTTCTTTTGATACAGCCATTTCTGACCTCCTATATTATTTTAAAATTTAAATTGTTATTTAGTGTCTTTATAAGCATTTAATGTTCGAACAAAACTTCCCGGAACTTCATTTAAAGTTCTAACAAATTTCGACATCGGAGCCATTAATGTGCCCAATAATTTAGCTTGTAATTCTTCTTTAGATGGTAATGTTGCTAAGTATTTAACTCCATTCTCATCAAGGCCTTTGCCATCCATAACACCAGCTTTCAAAACCAAAGCTTCTACGTTTTTACTGTATTCGCTTAAAGCTTTTGCTGGAGCTGAGGCATCATCATAAGCAAATACAACGGCGTTATTGCCTACAAATTCGCTAGATATAGCCTCATCCATTTCTGGATGATCTTTTAAAGCTAGTTTTGCCAGTGTGTTTCTTACGACCCTCATTTCCGAATCTAATGGAATGAGTTTTTTTCGTAAATCGGTCACCTGCTCAACGTTCATGCCAATAAAATTGACTAAAAACGCGGCCTTTGATTTACCGAACTTTTCGGAAAGAACCTGGATTTCTTGAACTTTTTGAGCTCTTGTCATCATACTTCTTTCACCTCCTTCGTTATTTTTTGTTGTTCGCGAATCAGGAGGGAAGTTTAAAGTTAAATTTCACTCTACCGTCTCGACAGGCCCAAATGGCTTAAGCTTTAAAAAGCACCTGTGGTCTCTGACCGCAATGGTTAATAAATTATTTTAATGCACTTTGTGCAGCACTCACATCAAGACCTAAACCAGGGCCCATTGTTGAGGACATTGTAATATTCCTCATATAGACACCTTTACTTGATGCAGGTTTTGCTTTTAACAGAGCTGATAACAGAGTTAAAAAATTATCTTTTAACTTGTCATTACCCATTGATTTTCTTCCAATAGAAGCATGAACAATCCCGGCTTTTTCTACACGATAAGCGAGCTTACCTTTTTTCTCGCCAGAGACAGCATCTTTAACGTTCATTGTAACTGTACCTACTTTTGGGTTTGGCATTAAACCACGAGGGCCTAAAATTTTTGCCACCTTAGACACAGTTGCCATCATATCAGGAGTAGCAATGACTTTATCAAAGTCTAACCACCCACCCTTGATTTTTTCAACTAGATCATCAGCGCCTACAAAGTCAGCTCCCGCCTCTTTAGCTTCGCCTTCTTTTGGACCTTTTGCAAAAACCAGAACACGCACCTCTTTACCTAAACCATGAGGAAGAGCAATAGCACCACGAACCTGTTGGTCAGATTGCTTTGGATCTACGCCCAATCGCACTGACACATCAACGGACTCATCAAATTTGGCATTTGCCACTTCAGAGACAACGTTCAAAGCTTCATCAATAGAATATTTTTTACTTCGATCTACCTTTTCAAGGTTAGACTTGAATCTTTTTCCTTTAGACATAATTTCCCTCTACCGACTATTTAGCGATTTCAAGGCCCATGCTTTTCGCAGTACCTTCTACTTGTGACATTGCACTTTCTATTGTTAAGCAATTCAAATCAGGAAGCTTTGTTTCCGCAATTTCCTTAATTTGAGCAGGCGTAACTTTGCCCACTTTATCTTTTTGGGGCATTTTAGAGCCACCTTTCAGTTTCATTGCCTTCATTAACAACACAGACGTCGGCGGGGTTTTAATAATGAAGCTAAACGAACGGTCCTGATAAACAGTAATGATCACAGGAGCAATGGTATCACCCATTTTCTGTGTTTTAGCATTAAACTGCTTACAGAAATCCATTATGTTAACCCCATGTTGCCCGAGCGCCGGTCCAACGGGAGGAGCTGGATTCGCCTTCCCTGCCGGTATCTGTAGTTTAATTTGGCCAGTTACTTTTTTTGCCATAATTTCCCACTCCTAGCACATTTAGCCGGAGGCTATAAAAGCTCCAGCTAAGGATTAATAATACACTTAATATTTTTTTTAAGTTCCCTGTTATGCTTTCTCAACCTGTACAAAGTCAAGCTCTACTGGTGTTGGACGCCCAAAAATACTCACTAAAACCTTAACTTTAGCTTTTTCTTCGTTAATATCCTCAACAGTTCCATTAAAATTACTGAATGGCCCATCAATAACCATTACATTTTCACCCACCAAGAAGCTAACTCTAGGCTTAGATTGCTCGGCCCCAGTTTCCATTTGCTTAGTGATTCTAGCTACTTCATGCTCAGGAACCTCTGGAGGGCGCGATTTACCACCAACAAACCCAGAAACCTTTGACGAACTTCGAACTAAATGCCAAGCCTTGTCAGTTAAATTCATCTGAACAAAGATATAACCAGGAAAAAATTTCTTATTTCTTGATGTTTTCTTACCCTTAACAAGCTCGACAACATTTTCCATAGGCACTAAAATTTCGCCAAAATAGTCTTCCATCTTTAATGATGAAATTCGCTCAAGGATAGAGTTTTTAGCCGTGTTTTCACAACCTGACTGAGTATTTACGATATACCACTTAAAATTTTCCACTTAACACCAACCTATTAGTTAAGAATCAGGTTCACAACCTGACGAGATGTTATATCAAAAACAGCCAACACCACACTTGAGATGATCACCATAACACATGTAACAATGGTCATGGCGACAACATCTTTTCGAGAAACCCAAACCACTTTATAGGTTTCGGTCACGACTTCATCGGCCCAATTAACAACTTTTTTATTAAACTGCAGACAACAAAAGGTAACAAAGGCAACCAACAAAGGAAGACCGTGTTGAACCAAATCTTGATTATAAAGCTTTGCAATTGGCCCGTAGGCTGCTGCTGCCGTCTCAAGAAGAACTCGAGTAACTAGCAAGGCTAAGGCTGCTGTTAAAAGAAAAGAGACCGTTATAATTTTTTTATTTCTTTTTTCCATGACCATCCCACTTAAACCAAAAGCGCATTCATTAAATGCGCTTTCGATTGAGTTAAAACTAACTGTTTAAATTGGCAGGGCAGGAGGGATTCGAACCCCCAACCTACTGATTTGGAGTCAGTCGCTCTACCAATTAGAGCTACTACCCTTCTGCCGGGACTTAAACTCTATTCTACGATTTCAGTAACAACTCCGGCACCAACGGTACGTCCACCTTCACGGATGGCAAAACGAAGTTCTTTTTCCATTGCAATTGGGCCGATAAGCTCAACTTCAACTTCTACTCTATCTCCAGGCATAACCATTTCAGTTCCCTCTTTAAGAGTAACAACACCAGTTACGTCTGTTGTTCTAAAGTAAAACTGTGGTCTGTAGCCATTAAAGAAAGGAGTGTGTCTTCCACCCTCTTCTTTAGTAAGAATATAGGCTTCAGCTTTAAATTTTTTGTGTGGCTTAATAGAACCTGGAACAGCCAAAACTTGACCACGCTCAACTTCTTCTTTTTTAGTACCACGAAGTAAACAACCAGCATTATCACCCGCTTGACCCTGATCAAGTAACTTACGGAACATTTCGATTCCAGTGATTGTTGTTTTTTGAGTGTCTCTTAAACCAATGATTTCAATTTCATCACCAACTTTAACAATTCCTCTTTCAATTCTACCCGTTACAACTGTACCACGACCAGAAATAGAGAAAACGTCCTCAATTGGCATTAGGAATGGCTTGTCAGTCACTCGAGCAGGAGCAGGGATATAAGCATCAACAGCTTCCATTAACTTTTGAATAGCCTCGGCACCAATTGGGCTTGTGTCTCCTTCAAGAGCTTTTAAAGCTGAACCTTGAACGATAGGAATATCATCTCCAGGGAACTCATACTTTGAAAGTAACTCACGAATCTCAAGCTCAACCAACTCAAGAAGTTCAGCATCATCAACTTGATCAACTTTGTTCATGAAAACAACGATAGCTGGAACACCTACCTGACGAGCCAAAAGAATGTGCTCACGAGTTTGAGGCATAGGACCATCAGCAGCAGATACCACTAAAATAGCGCCATCCATTTGAGCCGCACCAGTGATCATGTTTTTAACGTAATCGGCGTGACCTGGGCAATCCACGTGAGCGTAGTGACGCTTAGCCGTTTCATACTCAACGTGAGCCGTAGAAATTGTGATACCACGCTCTCTTTCCTCTGGAGCCTTATCGATCATATCGTAAGCTTGAGCTTCAGCGTTTCCACCTTTTGACAAAACTGTTGTAATCGCAGCAGTTAAAGTTGTTTTACCGTGATCCACGTGACCGATAGTTCCAATGTTTACATGTTCCTTACTACGGTCAAATTTTTCTTTAGACATTTAAGTCCTCCTAATTACGAGCTCTCACTCTTTTTGTTCTATTGTTTAAATTCATTTACTTTAAATAAATTAAAAAACTAAATCTGGTGCCCATGGAGAGAATCGAACTCTCGACCTCACCCTTACCAAGGGTGTGCTCTACCACTGAGCCACATGGGCAAACACTCGGTTTACCTATGCATGGAGCGGGAGACGGGTCTCGAACCCGCAACCCTCAGCTTGGAAGGCTGATACTCTACCAATTGAGCTACTCCCGCTAATAAAAAATCCTAGCCTTAAGAATTTAAATACTCTCAATGGCAAGGTCAATAAAAAATGGTGGAGAGAGTAGGATTCGAACCTACGAAGGCATAAGCCAACGGGTTTACAGCCCGTCCCCTTTAGCCACTCGGGCATCTCTCCACTGAATACTAAAAAACATTAGTAAAAAATGGAGCTGGATATGGGACTTGAACCCGCAACCTGCTGATTACAAATCAGCTGCTCTACCAATTGAGCTAATCCAGCATAAGTAAAATACTAATATCACTTACTTAATACTATTTACTTTGAGTGACCAAAAGAAAATTAAGTAAAATGAAAGGATATTTATATTTATGTTTCTGATCTGGTCAATCTTAAATTAAAAATTATCTAGGATAATAGGCGTTTTACTGTTTTTTGGGAAGACAAGTCATGCTAATTGGAAGTGACGAATAGCAAATCAACCAAGAGCGTCAAATTTACGCCTGTTTCTAAGGCAACTTGAAACTTGTATCACATCATTATTTTTAAAAATATCAAACAATCAACAACACCATTTGAACATTGGCCAAACAAACTACCACAGCGCCAACAAACATAACTTCAAGGCTCAAACAAGAAGCAGAGTAATTATTCGCCAACAGAGACGGACACAGAGTGACGACGAGATGTCTCCCCTAAAGCCATAGCAGCGGCAACTGAAGCATTAAAACTAGCGCCAGCACTGGCTTGCTTAATATGAACAATTTCATCACAAACATTTTTTATGGGTTTACGTAAACCCTTTCCTTCATTGCCAATAACCCAAACTAATTTATCTGGCACCTGCAGGCTCTCACTCCACAAGTCATGCTGACCTCCCATATCTAACCCCCAAACCCAGAAGTTCATTTTTTTTAACTCCTTAAGCAAGTTTGGCAAGCTGTTGTGAGCGTCTACAGGGACATGTTCTGCCCCGCCGCAAGCTACTTTACAGGCCGACGGCGACAACAAGTTTGATTTTTGTGCCGGCACAAAAATCCCACTCACCCCCAACAACCAAGACGTCCTAAGTATTGCCCCCAAATTATGAGGGTCTTGAATTTCATCTAAACATAAATAAACTTGCTTTCCCTCAGCTTTAAGGTCACCCCAAGATAACTCCGGGCTTTCATCAACAAAAACCACAACTCCTTGGTGACTATCACAAACTTGATTTAAAACTTGAGAACTCACCTTGGTGACCTGAACCTGAGAGTAATTGGCTTTCTCTACCAACTCATCCAATTCTTTATTTTCATAACTATCTTTCACCCATAAAGCGACCACCTTATGTGATCTCACCGCAAAAACCTCTTTTACCGAATGAAAACCAGGAACGGCCCGACCATGAGGGCGATTCACTTTTACTTTGTCATTAGAGCGCTTAAAATTCCGCTGACTGTTGCTACTTTTATTTTTACTTCTAGGCTTCATAAGTGACCTCAAGGTTAATACAGCCAACCATAACATGCTCAACCATCGGCGGGTAGCCGAAGGAAATATTTACAACCCTTAGAAAAACAAGATTTAGTCTATGAGCCTAGCTGATCATTAATAGATTGGCAGACTTGCAAAGGGTCGACCGCATTGACAATGGGGCGCCCTATTACTAAAGCAGAAGCTCCTTGCTGCATGGCTTTTTGCGGAGTCATTACTCTTTTTTGATCCTGCTCATCACCAGCGATCAAACGCACCCCTGGAGTTACAATAAACAAACTTTCACTCAAACTTTTGAGCTCTTTGGCCTCGTAAGGAGAGCAAACCAAACCGGAGATTCCATTTTGAATACATTGACCGGCCAAGGCTTTCACCGTGGACATAATGTCTTGACTGACCCAATGAGTGGGTGCCGTTTGCCGAGAAAAACTAGTTAAAACCGTCACAGCTAATATTTGAAAAGGTCTTATTTTATTCAACTCAAACTCTAATTCGGCCAACCTTTGTAATGCTTCTGGGCCACAGGCTGCATGAACAGTGGTAAAGCTGGCTCCCGACTCAAAAGCAACACGCACAGAAGATAACATAGTGTTGGGAATGTCATAAAATTTATGATCAATGAAGAGCGGACCATATTTAGCTATTTTTTGCGAAAATTCAGAACCGTACTTTAATAGTAAACGAGGCCCTAACTTGAATCCGCCAACAAGCCCACCGAGAGTTGAAGCTAAAGAGAGAGCCCTTTCAGGGTCATCTATGTCAAGAGCGACAAAATAAGGTTTTTGCATAACTGATATTGCACCCATGCCCAATGACTCCTTTTTGGCAAAAAAATTAACGTTTTGCCAAATTAAATACTATTTATTTTCGGCAACCCAAGCTCTCACAAAGTCAACCACAGCACCTAAAGCCAAGGCATGAGATGCTCCCGTTTTTCTTTCTTTAAGCTCGACTTCTCCATTTTCAACGCCTCTTTTACCTACAGTGATTCGCAGAGGCATACCAAGAAGGTCAGCATCTTTAAATTTAAAGCCTGGCCTTTCTTTTCGATCATCCAGCAGAACCTCAAAACCTTGAGCCTGCAACTGATCATAAATTTGATGAGCGGCTTGATTTACCTTTTCATCTTTTGGATCTAAATGACATATGTGCACCTGAAAAGGAGCCATAGATAACGGCCAAACAATACCATTTTCATCGTGATTTTGCTCAATAGCGGCCTGCAAAGTTCTTGAAACTCCAATACCATAACAACCCATCTCTATGGGTTTTAGTTTACCATTTTTATCTAAAAACTTTGCTCCCATGCTTTCAGAGTACTTAGTGCCTAAATAGAAAATATGTCCAACTTCGATTCCTCGGTATAACTTTAAGCGCCCCTGACCATCCGGGCTTGCGTCCCCTGGCTTAGCCAAGCGAAGATCGGCCACCTGAGCCACTTTAAAATCACGGCCATGATTAACATTCTTCAAATGAAAATCATCCTTATTAGCGCCTGTGACATAGTTTTTTAAAACAGAAACGCCAGTGTCTACATAAACTGGAATATCTAAACCCACCGGCCCACAACTCCCAGGGTTAGCCCCTGTTAACTCTTTTACTTCTTGATCAGAAAGCAGTCGGGGCTCTGCCGGCAAACCTAATAAGTTTTTTATTTTAACGGCGTTCACTTCATCATCCCCTCGCAATAGAACGGCAATGGGTTGATTCTTTTCATTATTCTCCAGCATATAATACATAGTTTTCACTAATTCACAGGCGGGAACATTAAGACTATCACTTAAGGTCGCAATTGTTCTTAAGCCAGGCGTAGAAAACTCTTGCAGCTCTTGCTCTGGTTCATCGGATTTTTCTTTAGGCTCAAAATCAATCGCCGGGCAAATCTCTATATTAGCGGCAAAGTCACTATTGTCTGAAACCAAAAGGGCATCTTCACCCGTTTCAGCCAAAACCTGGAATTCCATCGATTTATCACCACCGATGCCACCGCTATCGGCATTCACTCCTCGAAAGTCCAATCCTAGGCGAGAAAAAATTTGGTGATAGGCCTCTCTCATGCCTTCGTAAGAAACCAACGAAGCCTCTTTATCCACATCAAAACTATAGGCGTCTTTCATTATGAATTCACGGCCCCTCATCAAACCAAAGCGAGGACGAATTTCATTACGAAATTTAGTTTGTATTTGGTAAAGATTGACAGGCATACCCCGGTAACTCTTTAGATCTCTTCGAACATAATCTGTAATGACTTCCTCATGGGTTCCGCCCAAGCAATGCTCTCTGTCGTTACGATCTTTTAACTTTAATAAAATATCATCCCAAACGTCCCAGCGGTCAGTTTCTTGCCAAAGTTCTTTTGGCTGAACCATAGGCATTAAAACCTCTGTACAGTTTTTTTTATCTAACTCTTCGCGGATCACTTTTTCGATGTTTCTCAAAACTCGTAAAGCTAGGTGACCGTAAGTAAAGACCCCAGAAGAGAGCTTTCGAACATACCCTCCCCTCATAAGCAAACGATGACTCGCGATCTCAGCATCGGCAGGGTTTTCTTTTAATGTATATATAAATGTCTTGCTCCACTTCATACTTCAATACCATATAGTTTAATTTTTCTGTGTAAGTAACTGCGCTCAAGCCCAATAGTTTCGGCCGTCTTACTAATATTACCATCATTTTCAGTGATTTTTCTAATCAAAAATTCTTTTTCAAATTGAGCTCGAGCTTCCCGAAAGTTTTTGTCAGAAGAAATACCACTGGTCACATCGGTCATAATTGGCAATCCAGCATATTTTAAATCATGAACTTCGATACTTTCGTTGGGGGTTAATATATAAACTCGCTCTACAAAGTTTTTTAGCTCTGCAATATTTCCTGGCCAATCATACTGGGACAACACGGAAAGTGATTTTTGCGAAAAGTTTTTTAAAAATTCACCACCTTGTTGAATAAACCTTTCTCCGAAGTGATTCGCCAACAAAGGAATGTCTTGTTTTTTCTCTCTGAGAGGAGGAAGGGAGATCGGCACTGTATTTAGGCGATGAAACAAATCACTCAAAAACTCACCAGCATCAACTTTTGCCTTTAAGTTTTCACTGCTGGAGGCGATCAATCGAATATTAACATCAATAAACTCAGAGCCACCGATGCGCTGAAGTTTACCCGCTTTAAGAGTTTCTAAAAGTCGCTTTTGCGTTTCTAAATTTAAATAACTCACTTCTTCTAAAAATAATGTGCCTCGGTGAGCTAACTCCAACTTTCCTTTTCTTGAACTCTCCGCCCCAACAAAGGCTCCCTTTTCATGGCCGAACAAATCAAAGTCAATCAGATCTTGCGAAGAAGACTTACAACTGACTTTGACATAAGACTGACTGGCCCGATCACTTAAATAATGAATATTCTGGGCAACCAACTCTTTACCACATCCTGGTTCCCCTTGAATCATCACCCATGATTCAGTTGCCGAGATTCTAGAAATTAGCTGTTTCAAAGACTTCATTGATGGACCATTTCCAACCATAGCAAAGTTTTTTCTAAGACGATTAAGCAAAGAAAGCTTTTCATTTTTTTCTTCTTGAAAACTTAAAATATTGCCTATTAGTATAGATACTTTATCCATTGAGATCGGCTTTTCGATAAAGTCCCAAGCACCAAGCTTTGTGGCTTTTACTGCGGTTTCAATGGTTCCATGACCGGACATGATTATAAACTGCACATTTGGAAATTCCACACGTGACTTTTTTAAAACATCCAAACCATCAAGATCGCCGGGCATCCATATATCTAAAAGAACTATGTCAGGCCTAAAAATACTAATTTGCTTTAGACCATTCAAGCCATCTTCGGCGGTTTCAACAAGGTAGCCCTCATCCTTTAAAGAGGCCATAAGGACCTTACGGATAGCAGGCTCATCGTCGACGACTAAAATTTTAATTTTATCATTATTCATGAGTGTTTCCTTTCTCTCAATTCTAAGTCTCTTTAGTATCTATGCTTTGTAGAACTGGCAATTCAATTATTATTTCTAAGCCTCCAGATGCAGAGCGCTTGGCTGAAATAGAACCATCATGATCTTCGATGGTTTTTTTAACAATCGCCAAACCCAGACCAGAACCATCACTTTTGGTTGTCACATAAGGCTCAAAGATATGAGCAAGAACCCCTGAAGAAACGCCCGTGCCGTTATCAGAAACAACCAGCTTGACTAGATTTTCTAGGGGATAAAACTGCGTGCTAACATTAACGCGTAAGTTTTCCTCAGGGCTAGAGGCTCCGAGAGAGTTATCTACTAAATTTGTAACCACTCGTTTTAATTGAGAAGTGTCAAAGTAGAAAGGGGGAAGGTTTTCATCTGGAAAGTAATCAAAGGCGGCGGATTTATGAGCTTGTCGAAACAGTCCAAGAGACTCATCTATAGCGTCGTTAAGCTGGTATTTTTCTAAGCGTGGTTTAGGGAGTCGAGCATAAAGACTAAACTCGTTCACTAGCTCTTTAATGTTGTCAACTTGGTCAATGATCGTTTTAGTACATTCGCTAAATGCTTGATCATCAATTTGTTCAGAGAATTTTTTTTGTAAGCGCTGAGCTGATAATTTAATGGGTGTGAGCGGGTTCTTAATTTCATGAGCTATACGTTTAGCGACCTCTCTCCAAGCGGCTGTTCTTTGAGCGTTAACCAAAACCGTTAAATCATGGAAAACAAGAACTCTTCCTAACTCATTGGCCTCCTCATCTTTTAGCAATGACAAGGTCAGTTGTAAGGGCGCTATTCGACCAGCGATAGGCATTTGTACTTCTTTTTCAACATGGGTTTTATCAGATCGTCTTAAAGACCTTAGCATTTGCTCTAAGATTTTGGCTTTATCAGAGCTCAAAACCGTTTCTACATTTTTTCCCATATAGTCACTGGCTTCGATACCTAAGAGGAGTGAGGCATGGTCATTGACCATTGTGATAATACCTTCATTATTTACAGAGACTACCCCCGTTTTTACATTGGCCAATACAACCTGTAAATAACGACTACTCTCATCGAGTTGATCAAGAGTTTGCTTGAGTTCATCGTTAGCATTATTAATCTTGGTTTGATAAACTTCGAGGTCATCACTCATAATGTTAAAATTAGAAACTAACTGACTAATCTCTGGTGAGGTGGCCCTAACTTCCACTTTTTTATAGTGTCCTTTGGCGATAGCTGTAGCTGCCTCTGACAACTTCACTAAAGGGATACTTAAATGTTTTGCCAAATAAAAACCAAACCATGTGGCAAACAGCAAAATGGTTAACGTCATTAGAACCAATATAATAAGGTAAATCGACTTTAAGGGATAAGCGATGGGGTTAGTGTCTCTGAAATCTTCATAAGCCGAGGCCACATCATCCATTTTAGAAATTAATGACAAAGGAATAAAGCTAGAAACTACCACGGCACCTTTTTTGCCATCGACCATCGCCGGAACAATCACTCGAATAAGGTTGCCTTGATCAAACGGAAAAATGGTACTGGAGTCGAGCCTTTCAGAAACACCTTTACGCTTAAACTCAAGATTAATGGGCGGAATTTTAGACACTGTTTTTGACAAAGATGACACGACATAACGCTCACCCCAAATACCATCGTAGTACTCAATGGTTCCCAACTGATATCTTTTTAGTTGATTCGCTAGAACCGGGCGAATTTGTTTTTTATTTTCAATACGCTCAAGACTGTCAGCAACTAACTGGGCAAAATGATAGTTTTTTTCTTTTGTATTCACAAAATAAGTGTTGGTGATTTCTAGGGAGCTTTTTAAAACTCCAATCATTTTTTGATTAAACCACTTTTCAAAGCTGTTATTGATATAGAAAACCGACACCAAAAACATCAAGCCAGTAGGAATAAAACTAAAGCCTACAAATGCCGTGATAAGCTTAGCTTTTAATGAACCTGTGGTAAAACCTGAATTTTTAGCCGTAAAGACCTTGGCTATATTTCTAAAAAGAAAATAAACAAGAATTAAAAAAAGTATAATATTAAAATTAACTAACCCAAAAAAGAAAATCGAGTATTCGAAATCTAGAGTTTGACTAATTCCAAAAATTTTTACTTCTACCCAAGTGAGAAATAAAAAAAGTAAACCAATGGCAAATATTAAAATATACTCACGCTTTCTTTTTTTACTTTCTTCGATAGGGTCGGAATACTGGAGAGACTCGTTGTCGTTCATTTTAATGCTGGGATATTACCTACTGAAAACGGGCGTAAATATCTTTACCCACTTGAAAGGCAGGTCCGCCTTGTTTAATTAACTCAAGACAAATGGCTTTGGCATCTTCGTCGCCTAAGACGTCTTCTTTGTTGTATTTATCTAGACCAGAGTTAATCATGACAGTTTGCATAAGTAAACGAGTGTTAAAAACACTGATTTTTTCATTCAATCTTGAGTAAAAAAGGTTAAGGGTAATTGGTTCGGCCATGACAGCTCCTTATTATTTATTGTTAATCACTTTTTTTAAATTCAACATACAGATAAGCACTTCAGCGGCCTCTTGCCCTTTATCTCCCTCAGCCCCACCACAGCGGTCTAAAGCTTGCTGTTGAGTTTCTGTGGTTAGTACGGCCTGTGCGATAGGCTTTTGAGTTTCTAACTGCAATAGAGTACATCCTCTTTCTACACCTTGACAAACGTATTCGTAATGAGTGGTTTCTCCACGAACCACACAGCCTGTAGCAATAGCTCCATCAAATTTATTATTGAGAGCCCAGTTTAAAGCTATAGGAACTTCCAATGCTCCCGGAACTTGAAATATTTGAATATTTTTTTCTTCTAGGCCCAGCGACAAAAGGCGCTCTTTAGCACTAGTTGTGAGCTTATTAGTTATTTCTTGATTAAACAGAGCTTGCACAATAGCAACCCTCGGGTTGCCATTGATTTTCAGTTGATCCGGCGTTAACGATCCTACAGTTCCCATTTAGTGCAAAGCCTCTCTAGAGTCTTTTGAAGTCATCGCCTCAGAACTGAAACACTTTCCTTCCAAAGACATAGTTTCAACGATTTCAATTCCAAAGCCATTCAATGCCACTAACTTTGAAGAGGGGTTACTTGTAATTAAACGTATTTGCTTAGCACCCAGAGTTCTTAAAATTTGCGCTCCAACGCCATAGTCTCTTTTTTCCATGTCAATTTTTTGCCCCTGAGACTGTTCTTCTGCTCCAGCAATATAAACAAAAATACCCGACTCAGACTCTGATAAAAGTTTAAAAGCAACACTCATATCTGAAGCCACAGGAAAGCCACCATCAAACACATCTTTTAAAATATTCTGTTTTTGCACCCGAACTGTTGTTACTTCTGAATCTTGAGGGTTACCTTTCACAAAGGCATAGTGAAGTTGGTTATTTAAAGTATTAATAAAAGTATAGAGCTCAAAATCACTACACATCTGCGAAGAAAAACTCTCTTTTTTTAGAATTTCAACAAAACTTTCGTTTTGGATTCTAAACTCAATTAAATCGGCAATTGTACCCATTTTAATATTATGTTTTTTTGCAAACTCTCTGAGTTCAGGAACTCTGGCCATTGTTCCATCTTCATTCATGATTTCACAAATGACTGCCGCCGGAGTCAAATGGCATAATTTAGCTAAGTCTACACTGGCTTCAGTGTGGCCAGCTCTTTTAAGCACTCCACCCTCTTGAGCACGAATAGGAAAAACATGTCCAGGCATTATTATATCTTTTGAAGTTGACTGAGGGTCCGTGGCCACTTTGATGGTGTGAGATCGGTCGGCTGCTGAAATTCCTGTTGATATACCTGTAGAAGCTTCTATGCTAACAGTAAAGGCCGTTTGATTGGGGGAAACGTTATTTTGTTCACTGACCATGAGAGGCAACCCCAGTTGTTTGACTTTTTCAGAAGTTAAAGTGAGGCAAATTAAACCTCGGGCCTCTTTTGCCATAAAATTGATATGCTCAGCCGACACATGATCCCCCGCCAAGATAAGATCACCTTCATTTTCGCGATCTTCATCGTCGACAAGAATAACCATTTTTCCGGCTTTAAAGTCTTCTAAGATTTCACTGATTTTATGCATGGGGCTCCTTTCTTTTTGCTGGGCCCTGGCTAGGGCTAGGGACCATTACCTCATCGAGAGAGGTGTAAGGTGTTAAACCTTTTAAAAAACAGTTCACGATTCCGCGAGCCATTAAGTCATACTCCAAATTTAAAACAGTTTTATCTTGAACCTTCCCTAAGTTGGTCACTTTGAGAGTTTCCGGGATTAACCAAACAGAAAACCAATCCTCAGTCACTTCATTGACTGTGAGACTCACGCCATTCAATGTAACACTGCCTTTTTTCCAAACATATTTATGGGTATTTTCAGACAGCGAAGCACGAATATATAAACTCTCATCCACTTTTTTAGTTTCAAGAACTTGGCAAACTTCATCGATGTGGCCCGTGACCCAGTGGCCATGCAAACGACTGTTCACAGCAAGGGCACGTTCAAGATTCACTGTTCGATGAGCTAAGTTATCAAGGTTCCAGCCAGTGATTTGTAAAGTTTCAGGGCCAAGGCTAAACTCCATCGCTGAATCATCGAACTTTTCTACGGTGAGGCAGACTCCGTTTACCGACACACTATCACCCACTGATAAATCGTCAAAAAACAAAGGTTTTCTTATGGTTAGGTGAATTAGTTCACCTTCTGCTCTCACTTTTATAATGGCTGAAGTGCATTCAATAATTCCAGAAAACATGAATATTTGGCCTTGTCGTTAAGAAAACAGATGAATAAAAACGCAAAATAACGGCATAAGTCATAAATGGCAAGGGAATAGCTAAATTCCTTTAAAGATAGGGGCCTTATGACCTTTCTTGTGAAAAATCACTGAAATATTTATAGAGTGGAAATGCCCCTCGTGATGACGGCTTTTGCGACCGCGATGTTCTTTTCCACTAATTTTGGCACAGTCTATGCAATTTACATTGAAGAACGCGTGAACTAGCTATACAGACCTGTTGAGTTGAATTTTTTGTAATTCTGTAGCGATTTTTTTTACAAAACTCATCACCCCCTGTAGACGATGCCAATAAGCTTTGTCTCAACAAACAAGGACATCTTTTGACCTTATTACTTTCTACACTCTTTTCTCTGACCTTACTTACGACTTTGAATGGCCAGGCAGCCCCGGAGCCAGACTGCCGCCCAACAGCTCCACCAGAAGAGCAATTAATTACTGAAAAGCTACAGGCCATTGATAATTTTCTTTTTACTGCTGAGGGAAATGAAGAAGTGGCTAAAGTTAATAATGACTCTTGCCCCCCATCTACCCCATCTGATGAAAACCTTTTAAAGCAAGTTTACATCGAGGTCGATAACAAAGTAAGAAGCATGGGCAGCTATACGAAAAATGAACTTTTGAAGTTGATTGCAAAAAAAGGAACCGGTTCGTTTAAAATTGCAAAAATTCCAAGTGGTAAACTTGTCGATGGTGTCGTTGACCTCTTGCTAGAAGAACTGGATTTACAAAATGTAGCCGACCATAAACGTATTAAGTTTGATCTCATCTATGACGTTGAAATTGACCCTGATTTTGAAAATGGTCATATTTACCGTCATGACACTCTCAAAATCACTCCAAGTGTTACTTTTTCTAACCTTCTTAAAAACGTAACGGCTTATAGTACCTACGGCACCTCATATACTATGACCCACACACGACGTTTTTTAGGTCACAAAGAAAGTCGTCGAAAAAAGTTTAAATCTGATGAAGAGTATTTACGACCTCTACGTAAAGTTTTAGCTAAGCGTCCTATTTTTTTTAAGCCTATGAACGGACAATCTCACTTACAGTACCTTGGCAACATTCACAACAATATTAATATTCCTTTTTATTACGACCAGTTAGAAAAGTTTGTTCAAAGCGGTGACCAACTCACCTATACTAAAACCACTTACCTTAATAGCGGTTTTGCCACGAGCTCTATAGACAACTTTGTAAGGCTCGGGGCTGGAGTTCATTTTGCAAGACCAGTTTCTTTAAATCTTATTATTTACAAAAACCAAGAAGATGACCTCACTTACACTATGAAAACTTTTTTAGACACCTCTGATGAGTTTTCATTTGAAGTTAAAGCCGAGTCGACTCTTGATGAATATAAAATTAGCGGCTGGAAGCCCCTAGATAAAGCTATAAATCGACAGTTCCGACACGATCTTTTTCGAGCGAGAGTAAGCTACAAAAAAAGCTTATCTTTTTTATCGATTTTCTTTTTGTCTTTTGATAACCCCACGGTTTTTGGCGACGACCCAATGATTAAGTCTGTATCTGAAAAAGGAAAGGCCGCTTACAATACATTTATTTCGCAAAATATTTACCCTCGCCTAAGGCACCTAAAAGAAAACTTTAGTCGTATAGTTGATTTTAGCTCCCATGAAGAGCGATCAACATGGTTAAAAGAACAACATTTACGAGCCTTAAAGCCCCTTAACTTGGCTGCTGATTATGCTGACAAAAACCTTTCTGATATTTTAACCTATAAAAAAATTCTTCCTGATACCGTTTGCACACCTGTTTCACTCTATCCAATCACCAAAGTATCTTACTCCGAACGTGACCTCAAGGAAGCCTCCGGAAATTTAGGCTTTACTTTTGGTGTAAAGTTTTTAAAACTTTTTAGTACGGGAAAAACAAGAAGAAGCAGCACTGCATTTTTTACCTTTCCTAACCCTGAGTTTAATGAAAGTCTTCCTGATGAAGTTATGGTCGATGAAAATGGAGTCAGCAGAAACCTACACTATTCTCAATCAGCGATTAACCTGAACCTTTTCATAGAAAGCTTAATTTCTATACAAACCCGAGAAAATTCGGCCATTCCTATACCTAGCGGTACAACACTCTTACCTGAAGTTTCTTACCATAGACAAGCTTACTTACTTTCTAAGGCGGCCAGTAATAAAGGAATCGAAGAGTTTCTTACTCTTGGTTTTTTATACTCCCTAGAAAATTCCGATTTTTTTCACCAAGATGTCAGCTTATTTCAAAATGAAATCAGCTCTATTTTACCTAAAGGACCTTTTCGTGATAAAGTAAATAATGAAGTCGCCCGTTACAAAGATGTTAACTCAGTCTATGCCGGCTATAAATACTTACTAAATACAAAGGCCTTTAATCATTTAAGCCAATACATAACCCGCAAAGTGCTGTCTACTAACTTAAAAGGCAAAGCCCCCTTCTTTTTTGTTCGAAAAGTTTTAGATCAATGTATTTCTAAAAAAGACCCTAATTTTTCTCGTTTAGAACCATGTAACTACCTTAACAGAAAAGAGTTTAATGACTACAAGAACCATATCAACTTAGAAGGCGATAGCATTCATAGCGACGAAAGCGAGAGCGTGGAAAGAGCAGCGGCGATAAGTCGAATAAGTGATCACTTGGATGAAATTGCACAAAAGGTCACTTTAATTTTACTCAATCCATCAGAGCCTGGGGATGACTTTGCCACTCGACAAAAAAAATATTTAGACCTTGTTGAGCAAATGTCTCCCAGCGTGAAAAATACTTTTTACAAGCCAAAAGGGCGCCTCATTTTTAAAAGCCCTTCCAACGAGCTACGTGATGGAAGTGTCAATAATACAAAAGTAAGAATTTTTAACTCTTTAGCTGGAGCTCGATACTTTGATGGCATCAGCAACTTTGACTCCACTCCTGAAACTTTTCGGCAGCTGGCCTCGTCATTTTTTGTTTTTTTGTTAAGTTACAGCATGGATGGAGCTGACCTCAAAACACAAACCTTATCTCAAACGGGGCTAGAAGATTTTATCAATTTTGAGGCTAAAATTACTTCTCCTCAACTCAACCAAAACTCTGAAGTTTTAAGGTTTGGATACAGAGACCCTGTCACTAGAAATATTATTCTCCAAATAAGCAACCATGAAAGAAACCACCGAGAACGCCATGGAAATGATTTTGCTTGTAAAAAAGAGAGTGAAAAACTCAATTTTGTTGATGGTTTTTAAGTGAAGTCTTCTCAGAGGTTATAAAAATTACTGTTTTATATCAGCTACTTAAGTAAAGCCTCTGGCCTTAAAATTTGTACACACTATAACGCAGGGAATTGACTTTATCCCCTATCATCCAGTATTGATGTCTTTGATTGCAACACTTACAGGTTAAATATGAAAGACGCTCCTTTTTACATCTCTACTTTTTATATCTTCACTGAAGTTTCTAACATCACTGAAACTCAAGAAAAAATAGAAGCTTTTGGTCAAACCCATGGCTTAAAAGGGCTTTTTATACTTGCCACCGAAGGAGTCAACTCCACTTTTTCTGCCCCCGATCAAGACCTTCTCATTAAAGCAGAAAACTTTTTTAAAAATTTATTTAATAAAAATGAAGTGAACTTTAAACACTCCTATGCCGACAAACAGCCTTTTAGACTTTTTAAAGTGAAAGTTCGTGACGAAATTGTAACTCTGAACACTCCCGAACTTATCCCTTCTGGAGCTAGAGATAACCACCTTTCACCAGAAGAGTGGAACGAAGTTTTAAAATCAGAGAAAGACATTTTACTGATAGATACTCGAAACTGGTATGAAACTCATATTGGTAAATTTAAAGGGGCCGTTGATCCTAACATTAATGTATTCACTGAATTTCCTGAGTATATTAAAAAAAATAATATACCCAAAGATAAAAAAATACTGATGTACTGCACCGGCGGTATTCGTTGTGAAAAAGGTAAGCTTGAGCTCAATCAGATGGGATACGAAAATGTCTTTCAACTCGAAGGTGGCATACTCAATTATATTGAACAATTTCCCAATGATGAATTTGAAGGTGAGTGTTTTGTTTTTGATCACCGTGTTGCTGTCGATCAAAACTTACAAACCAGTAAAAAGTTTAAACTTTGTCCCCACACCGGTCAGCCTGGGACTATAGAGATTGAATGTGTTCGCTGTGACTCCCCGGCTCTTATTGCAAAAGAAGTTAAGGATGACCCCATTAAAAGTATAACCTGCTCTAAAAACTGTGCCTATCATTGGACTGAGCGCCCCGGAAAAAAAGGGCCCAAACAAATTCTTGAGTTTAAGCAGTAGCTTGTTGTGAACAAAGAAACCTACTTAAAAAATAGAAAACTTCGTGAAGACAGAGCGATAAAATATAGGAACCGCTGTGAGGATTGTTGGCAGCCCGATTTTAGTTGTGTTTGCTCTGTCACTCGCAAGTTTGACCCAAATATATCTTTTGTTATTTTGACTCACCCTTTAGAAGCAGGAAAACGCATTGCTACGGGACGGATTGCCTACAACTGCATGAAAGGGTCGTACTTTTTAAGGGGTTACGACTTTCTTAAACATGCCTTGGTTAACCGACTCATTCAAGACGATAACAATCAGTGCTTTGTTCTTTATCCAGGCCTTCAAGCGCTTGAGCTCAGTCAATGCAGCCCCGCTGACAAGAACAAAGCTATAAATTCCAATAAAAAGCTAGTTATATTTGTTATTGATGGAACTTGGGGCAACGCTAACAAAATGCTCCGGCTCAGCCCCAACTTGTCTACGTTGCCTAAACTCTGCTTTACGCCCAAAACCCCTTCTAACTTTCGCGTCAGAAAACAACCAAAAAGTTTCTGTCTTTCGACCATCGAAGCTATTTATGAACTCATTGAGCTTTTAGGTGATAATCGAAATTTTGATTTGCAAAAAAAAGAGCACCACAATTTACTGCATGTATTTAATCACCTTGTTGAAGATCAAATTAAAAAAATAGACACTCAAATTCACCAGCGTGGTGGACTACAGTATAGAAACCGACAATACTTGGATCGTAAAAAGTGAACAATATTTTCAAGTATTTACTTTTCTTTTACTGCAATTTTTCTTTAAATGCTTTACAAGCTAGCCCCTCTCCATTTTTGGTGGGTGAAAAAAAGGCTGTTTGCGTAGATTTTGAAGTGGCAGAGTATAAAATCACTTATGATATTCAAAAAAAACTCGCGCTAGCTACCTCTAAAATTATTTTTCATATGCCAGAAGAGGGTTATCCTTTATTTGATGTTGTCAGCAAGCCCGTTGAAACTCGATTGAACGACCAACTCGTTTTCCAAAATGAAGTTGATTTACCTCATAAAGCTAGCAAAATGCGCCTTATTGATAAGAAAATTAAACCTGGCCAGCACAGTCTTGTTGTCCAAACGATTATTAAGGACAATATATTTTTTGATAAAACCTCTGTGAATAATCAGTTTTCTTACTTAGATATGCAAGACCGTAGTTTTTTGGAAAAATACCTACCAACAAACCTTGAGTTCGATCGCTATAAAATTCAAATCACAGTTTCTGTAACAGGTACAACGACTCCCCATAGTGTTTTTTCTAACGGAATCGTGAAAAAAAAACCTAACAACCATTTTTATATTTCTTACCCGCAGTATTTCACCTCATCCAGTTTGTATTTTCATATTGCCCCAACATTAGCTCATAATGTTAAACAGTTTTCTTTCAAGTCTATGAATGGAAAAAAAGTTCTTGTAACGATTTACTCAAAAAAAGGGACTGGTTTTCTAACCTCTTTTTTTAAAATGAGGGTGATGGGCTGGTTCTTCGCCAGAGGAAAACTAAATAAGCTTGAACAAAAATTTGGCCCATGGCCACACCCAACACTAACGATATTTGCAAAAAATAGCCTACGCGGTGGAATGGAGTATGCTGGGGCCGTTGAGTCTTCCCATTCAGCTCTTGAGCATGAACTCTTGCACAACTACTTTGGCCGTTCCATTATGCCCATGAATGGAAGTGCTGGCTGGATCGATGAGGCGATTGCCAGCTGGTACGATTGGATTTTAGTGATTGAACGTAATATTAAAACCTTAAAAATTAAATCTTTTGGGAAGTCACTGACTGAACAACAAATTCAAGACGTCTATTTAAAAAACTTATCTGAGGATAGCTTTCTCTCACATCACGAATTTCGTCGAAGCACTGATCGCAAAGCTTATAAACAAGGGCGCTACTTATTGGCTTACTTAGGTTACTTAATGAAAAAAAAATCGAATGGAAAAAAAGTAATGCGAGATTTTCTAAGGTATTTTTATGAAAAGCGAAAATTTTCAATGATTAAAGACACCGACCTTCAGGCCGATCTTGAAGAGTATTCTGGTTTAAATTTTTCTGAAGAGTTCAATAAATATGTTTATAATCAAAGCCAATAAAAAACTTCAGCTTATATTGGAGCTTTTGAATTTTGCTCAAGTTTTTTATACAAACTCTCCAACATAGACTCTCTTTCACCTTCCACCAAAGGACGCATACCATCTTCATAACAAGAAATTAAATGTTCAGGAATTTCTAATAAAAAACGAGAAGACACTGTTGGCCTTAACTTACCAAAACGCTTTCTTTGAGAGGCCTTGGTTAAAACCAGGTGCTCTTTGGCACGAGTTAAGCCTACATAAAAAAGCCTTCGTTCTTCATCTATATCTAATCCTAAAGTTTTATGAGGGATAATATCCTCTTCACAACCAACAATTAAAACAACAGGAAACTCTAGGCCTTTGCATGCGTGCAATGTCATCAACTGAATTTTGTCATTTTCTTTTTGGTTGGAGCTCTCTTCCATTTGGTCTCTCAGTACCATAGCTTCAATAAATTCTCTTATGGACTCGGCACTCAAACCATTTTTATTAATAAAGCCATCTAAAACCCTAGAAAAAATTTCTACAACGGACCATTTTTTATGAGCAATTTTAGGGTCTTTAAAATTAGAATATACAAATTTTTTGTATTCAATTTCATCTAAAAATTGAAGAAGATTTTCACCACAACTAGAGCCATTCTTTTGTAGTAAAGCCGTTTTAAGAGACTCAATGGCTTTTAAAAAATCTTGGAGAGTTTCGTATTTTTTTTCATGATCTTCAGGCTTAAATGTATGAATTGCTCTTGAAAAACTTATTTTTTTGTCTGAGGCATAATTTTCAAAGTGATGGATTGTTTTCTCGCCAATGCCTCGAGAAGGAACATTTATTACTCGCCGTAAAGATATTTCGTTGCCAAGAAAAGC
The DNA here is from genome assembly GCA_020630675.1 of Bdellovibrionales bacterium. Classification (GTDB taxonomy): domain Bacteria; phylum Bdellovibrionota; class Bdellovibrionia; order Bdellovibrionales; family UBA1609; genus JAHDIR01. Next base: position 9,157 of record JAHDIR010000007.1, on the reverse strand, counting down.
ACATTGAATATAAGCAAGAACATCTTTGACCTCACTTCTATCAAAAAATGCAGTTCCACCAGTTATATGATAAGGAATATTAGCTCGCCGTAGGTCACCCTCGAGTAGTCCTCCTTGGCTATTTGAACGATATAAAATGGCAATATCTTTTAAAGAAAAGCCTTTGCGCTGAAAATAATAAATTTGCTGAACAACTTCTAAAGCTTCCTCTTCTTCACTTTCATAGACAAAAAGCTCCGGTTTTTCCCCATCATGATCATAGCCCTCAGCTTTTAAAACTTTGTCATGACGGTTAGTGTTTTTTTGAATCACAGTATTGGCAATATCTAAAATGGAGGAGGTAGATCGGTAGTTTCTTTGCAATCTTACCACCCGACAAGACTCAAACCGATTCGGAAAATTAAGGATATTACTAACCTTTGCCCCGCGCCAGCCATAAATGGACTGATCATCATCTCCGACCACGGTTATATTTTTGTGCTCTTTGACTAATTGATGAATAAGTTTCATTTGTATAGAATTGGTGTCCTGAAACTCGTCCACCATTAAATGTTGAATTTGATCTTGGTATTCTTTTAATATGCCTGGGTGATTTTCAAAAATCTCTAAAGGTTTTAATAATAGACCATCAAAATCAACAACCCCCAAAAGCTCAAGCTGCTTAACATACTTGGGAAGAATCACTTGTACTAGCTCTAAATCGGGATCATCAGGGTCAGAAGCACGTACTTTTTTTTGCCCACTTTCTCTCCAGTTAGAAATTAAACTTAAAAGCCGATCAACATTAACATTATCTTTATCATAATGATGAGTGTCTTTAATAATTTTTTTAACAATCGCTTTAGAGTCTCCGCCGTCAATAATTCCAAATTTTTGAGGAAGACCAGCTTCTTTGTAGTGTTTTTTTAAAACGGAAACACCAAAAGAATGGAAGGTTCCGGCCCATATATTTTTAGCATTTTTACCAATTTTTTCAGCCACCCTCTCTTTTAGCTCTTTGGCTGATTTATTGGTAAAGGTTAAAACCGCAATTTCATCAGGGCGAGCGACTTGCTCTTCAATAAGGCGCCCTGTGCGCGATACAAGCACTGTTGTTTTGCCGGAGCCTGCGCCAGCTAAAATAAGCATAGGGCCATGATCATGAAGGACGGCTTCGACCTGTTCAGGATTTAATTTATCTGTCCACCTACTCATTTTAACTGCCCTACTTTTAGCATTATTGCCATCCATCTACGAAAAAAACATAGGCTAACTTAGCCAAGCCTTCGCTGAGGAAACAACAAAATAGATCGCGTTATGATCATTTTTCTTGATGAAATCGCCTTGACGGCCACTGGCCGATTTAACCACCACTAAAAAAGATTAAATTTGGCGAGATAAGGTGAAGGAAGGAACCGATTCAAAGTAATTAGAGAAAAAATCATTTAATACCCCTGAGGCATTCAATAGCACCCAAAGCAATATAATTGGAAGGCCAACATCGATAAAGGGCCTGGAAAAATTGGGAATCACTCTTTTAAAAAAAATAACTTTTTGTATAGTCACAGCCAAAAGTGAGAGTGAGCAAAGTATGGCGATTTGTCCAACTAAGCCTTGATGTTGGTAAAAAGCCCAGTGAACTAAAGCCAATAATAAAAGGCTATGAAATATTTTGATTAAAATATTTTTTCGCCCTATCGCCAAAGGGTAAAGAGCGGCAAAAAGAAGGTTAAGACAACAAACTATTCCACCTGGTAATAACCAACCTTGCTGAATCTGATCTTTAAACATGAAAAATAAAATAAAATTAAAAACTACAAATTGAAGAACCAAACGTAAAAATCGCCCAAAGAAAAGCAATACACTTATTGCAGCTAGGCTGATAATTACGGAATGGAAGAAGTCTTCAGGGGGCCACACAAGATCTCCAACAACAAGATAGGCCATTAATGCAAGAACCAAAGAGTACAAAGATCGGGAAGCATTCACAAAAAAATAGGAAGACTCGATGGTTTGAAAAAAAATAGAAAAAAGAATCACAAATATAAAAGGCACAAGTAAAATTGCCAACGAAGGGTCTAGTAAGTAAGAAAAATCAGTCATTCTATAAGTACAGACTGAATTGATTTTATTGTCAACGCTCCTTCCCTCAGAGGGCGAATCCTTTTTTTTATAAATAAAAGTTAAGACTCCCCTCCTAGATGATTTAAATAAGTATATTGTTTTTAGTCACTTAGGATAATTTCTGACAAATTATTAAACCCTCTATTTAATTAAAAGTTCCTATGTTAGGGTTCATCAAATAAAAATACTGGGGGGTATTATGAAAAAACTATTTATTTACTTAAGCATCGCCATATTTTTTCAACCAGCTATAGCTAATAACCTAAATCACTTAGACTCTCTGGTTAAAAATAACCCGAGCTTATCTAGAGTTATTCAACAGCTAGTGTTTTCCAATCACCAACGCAGTGAAAGCGAATCTAAAAGTTTAGGGCAAGGTTTATGCCTTTCTTTTGGTAAAAACTCGCGCACTTGTGATCAAGTCACCAGCCTTGGTCATGGAATTTGTTTAGCTGCTGGGGCCAGGGCTAGCCGCTGTAACCAAGTGTCTTCATTAGGAGAAGGTATTTGTTTAGCGTCTGGAAAAAACTCAAGAACTTGTGACCACGCTTCGAGCATTGCCAAAGGCCTTTGCTTAGCCTCGGGAAGAAATACCAGAACATGCCTTCATGCTGAAAGCTTAGGAGCTGGCTTGTGCCTTGCCTCTGGTAGAAGTGTAAATACCTGCCAAAGAATTCATTAAAAGTTGTGATAAGTTTTTTTATATAAGCCCATAGATTTAAGCCATGGGCTTTTTCAAATCATCTCTTATTTTTCTTTAACAGTGAATTTTAAATTCTCTTTATCGGTGGTAACAATTACTTTTTCACCAGAGCTTATCTTTCGATTCAGTATCAACGAAGAAACAGGGTTTAAAACAAAGTTTTGTATAGCTCTTTTTAAAGGTCTGGCGCCAAAAACTGGATCATAACCTTGGTCAGATAAAAAAGTAAGTGCTTCATTGGTCATTTGCAAAGACATTCCCTTTGCTTCTAATCGACGTGATAAAACTTCAGTTTGAATTTTAACAATCTCACTAATATTGTCTTTTGAAAGTCCGTTGAATATAATACTTTCATCAATACGATTTAAAAACTCTGGGCGAAAATGTCCCTGCAAAACATCTTCTATGGCTTTTTCTTTTTCTTGAGCACTTATGTTCGGGTTCATAATGCTCTCAGAGCCAAGGTTAGAGGTCATAATAAGAATAGTATTCTTAAAGTCTACTTTTCTTCCCTGGCCATCGGTCAGTTGGCCATCATCAAGAACTTGTAATAAAACATTGAACACATCAGGGTGAGCTTTTTCTATTTCATCAAATAAGACAACGCTATATGGACGTCTGCGAACCTGCTCGGTCAACTGTCCACCTTCATCATAACCCACATAGCCCGGAGGGGCTCCAATGAGTCGCGCAACAGAGTGTTTTTCCATATATTCACTCATGTCCATGCGAACAATGGAGTCTTCACTATTAAATAAAAATTCAGCCAAGGCTTTTACGGTTTCGGTTTTTCCCACGCCAGTAGGGCCTAAAAACATAAAAGTTCCAATGGGGCGATGCGGGTCGGACACACCAGCTCGCGACCGACGAATAGCATTGGCCACAGAGCTTATGGCTGGCTCTTGACCAATGACTCTTTTTTGTAAAGATAGCTCCATATTCAAAAGCTTTGAGCTTTCACTTTCAAGCATTTTGCTAACAGGAATTCCTGTCCACTTCGAAACAATTTCAGAAATTTGTTCAGGCCCCACCTCCTCTTTTAACATACTGCTTTGATGAGATCGTAAGGCTACTTTTTCTTCGGCCAGCAAAAGCTGCTGCTCTAAGTTTGGAAGAGCTCCATACTTAAGTTCAGCCATCAGCTCTAGATTCCCTTCTCTTTCCGCCCGGGCCATATTATTTTTTAGTTCTTCTATTTTAATTTTAGTTTCTTTTAATAAACCTATTGAGTCTTTTTCTGATTGCCACTTTTGCCGTAATTCCAAATCTGTTTCTTTTAAAGAAGCAATTTCAGAATTAATATCTGATATTCTTTTTTGAGCCTTATCTCCAGATTCTTTTTTTAAAGCCTCGGCTTCTATTTGTAAATGAGTGAGTTTACGCCCAATATCATCTATATCACTTGGCACACTATTTATTTCTATACTTAATCGACTGGCGGCTTCATCCATAAGGTCAATGGCCTTATCTGGTAAGAATCGGTCACTAATATAGCGATGAGATAAGTTGACGGCCGAAAGAATCGCCGAGTCTGTAATGCGCACGCCATGATGAACTTCGTATTTTTCTTTGAGGCCCCTTAAAATAGTTATAGCATCCAACTCGTTGGGTTCTTGAACGAGGACATTTTGAAAACGCCTTTCTAAGGCTTTATCTTTTTCAATGTACTTTCGGTACTCATCGAGAGTGGTTGCTCCAATGCATTTTAATTCTCCTCTGGCCAAGGCAGGCTTTAAGAGCTGACCGGCGTCCATAGCCCCGTCTGTTTTTCCAGCTCCCACCAACGTATGTAACTCATCAATAAATAAAATTATTTGACCATCACTCGCGGTCACTTCTTTAATGACAGCTTTTAAACGATCTTCAAACTCTCCTCTGTACTTGGCCCCGGCAATAAGAGCGCCCATATCTAAAGACAATAGTTTTTTTCCTATCAATACCGCAGGAACATCTTTGTTAATGATTCTCAAAGCTAACCCTTCTGCTATAGCCGTTTTACCGACCCCGGGCTCACCAATTAATACAGGGTTATTTTTAGTTCGGCGAGCAAGAACCTGTATCACACGGCGAATTTCTTCTTCCCGACCAATAACAGGATCTAATTGACCAGATTCAGCTAGCTCCGTGAGATCACGAGCATACTTTTTTAAAGCATTGTATTTAGCTTCAGGATCATTATCAGTAATTTTTTGTGAGCCTCTCACTTTATTTATCTCCTTTTCAAACGAACTCAGTGTTAGATCAAACTTTAGTAACAAACGATGTACATTCAGAGACTTCATTTTAAAAAAAGTCAGTAGAAAATGCTCCGTTGATATATGTGAGTCTTGCATTTGTTGAGAAATTTTTTCAGCCTCGTGAATCACCTTAACTAAAGTGGGGCTGGGTAAAACTTTATTACTCCCCCCTTGAACCAAAGGTAAAACAGAAATCATTTTTTTAAGATCAGAATGAAAGTCGGCTAAAGGAACACCTAGTTTTTTTAACAGTTCAGAAGTTAAGCCTTGTTCATCCTTGAGAAAAGTAGTTAGCAAATGCTCTGGCTCAACCGCCCCATGCTGTAAAGACGTTGCTAAATCAATAGATGAAGATAGGGCTTGAAGTGACTTTTTTGTTAACTTTTGATCTATGTTATTCATACAGGCCTCCTATTTAACTCTTGATGTTTTTGCATCTCTCACATATTAAACATGTGTCGAAGACAAAGAATGTCAACCTCAACCCTTGTATATTGCTGTAATTACTTGTTTATGAAAAAAATTAAGGCTAAAAAAGAAATGATCAAAGAAGGGATTTCCAAAGCCCATTTGCAAGAGCTCAATACAATTTTTTCTTGTGAAGACTGCACTTACTTTATGCCAGCACAAGAGGCCTGTAATCTTGGTCATAAAACAGCACCTCACCGTCGAGACGAACAAATGAGGCTATTCAATGAGCTTGGAAAAATGAAGTTTTGTCGTTTCTTAGAAATTGACTAAACAATAAACTTATACATATTGGAACTTATTAACAACTTAATGGTTATTTAAAACAACCACTAAAGGCCAGTGGTCTGAAACTCCATAAACATTATTGTTTTGTACTTTAAATGAATTTGGGCGTCCTTTGCTACTTTTTTGCTCTTTGTAATTATTTGCTAGAAAAACTTTAGACAACTGCCAACCCTTACTTTTATTGGCAAATTCTTTTGAAAGAAGAATCATATCTAAAAAAGACCAAGACTTTTTGGGGGCATAGTAATTTGTTCCAGGACAAGATGAGCAACCTTCTTCGTGGGCCACCAACCATTCTGACTTCACATATTTATCCAATATTTTATGTTTACGGTTTTCTGCTGTAGGAGTATTAAAATCACCGGCGGCAAAGGTTAAACGATTCTTGGGTAGATTTTTTTTCAGTTGATTTAAAAATTTATACGATTCGATGCGAAGAGGGTAAGGGTGAAAGGGAGCCGGAAAGTGGGCGGCAAAACCAGTGATGAGCTCCCCTCCTGGCAAAATAAAAGTTTGCTGTAAAATACCACGAGTGTCTTTCTTTCGACGAGATGAAATGTTTTTGTAAGGAACATGAGTTAAACTAGGAGGCCCTTTTGTTTCTAATTTTGACATAAAAGCGACATCAATTCCACGAATGTCAGTGCCCTCAATTAAAATACTTTTTTTATAACCTAACCCCTTTAGCTCTTGTAAACGTAGACGCTCTAAAATTTGAATATTTTCGACCTCTTGGAAAACAATAATGTCAGGCCCTTCCCCTCCTGCAACTTGACGTATAGAACCGGCTATTCTTTTCAATTTATGAGCTAAAACCTTTTCACTCCAGTCCCAGTACAAACATTGATCTCTCCACTTTTTTCGGGATATTCGGCGACAGCTATCAATATGTTTTTTACCTTTTTTTTGAGATAAAGGTAAAAACGTATAGTCAGATTTGCCTTTGTCATGACGAGTATCAAATAGGTTTTCTACATTAAATGTCATAATAGAAACCTGAGAAGATTTCTGTAAAGACGTTTTTGCAACAGTGCCAGAGCTATTCGAAGAACAACCAATAAAAATAAAAAATAGGCCTGGAAGTAAATTAAAAAGTTTCATTTTAGAGAATCTCCCTATAAATTAAAGTCATGAATTTAGAGTGGTTAAACCTATATACTTATTTTTTCGTATTCGCATCCGTTATTTTTGTTGCGATTGTTTTTTTTCATCTTCTCAAAATCTCTTTAAAAAATGAAAAAGAGAGTGATATAGACTGGTTAACAACTCCAGAAAACAAAATTACAATAGAAGATAATATTGAAATGGCTTACCGACAACATGGACACGGGGCTGACTTACTACTAATACACGGCATTGGGGCCAATACTTTTTGCTGGCGCCGCATACATGACCAGCTATGCAAGAAGTTTAAAGTCACAACAATAGACCTACCTGGCTTTGGTTACAGTAGTAAAAACCCTTCTCTTCAATATGGTTTAGATGAACAAGCGCAAAGAGTGCGTGCTTTTATTAAAGCCAATGGTTTAAAGTCTCCTATTTTAGTGGGCTCTTCCATGGGGGGAACCATTGCATTATGGTTGGCACTGAAGGAGCCTCAGGTTTTTAAAAAAGTGGTGGCCATTTCTCCAGCGGCGGGAGTAAGACTCATTCCTCCTATTTTTCGTAAAATACAAAGTGTTTCCTATTTTCTCAACTGGGGTTTAAACAGAAAAACAATGGTTTTGATTTTAAAGCGTGTTTTAGCCAAAAGAAGCCTAGTTTCCAATTACACTGTTGACGGTTATTTAAAGCCTTATTTAAAAGATAAAACAAATAGCATTCATTGCTTTGTGAATTCAAAAAATTTGATTATGGATTCTCGCCTGCCTATGGCTTTTCGTGAGCTTAAAATCACCCCCCTAATAATCACGGGCAAAAAAGATAAAATGGTTAAAAAAACAAACATCAAAGAGCTTCTCTCTTATATACCCAGTTATGATTTTGCTTTAAGCCCTTTGGGAGGGCATCACCTTATGGAAGATGAACCAGAGTGGGTTTTAAGCCAAACTTTTAAGTATCTATATAAGTAACAAATAACTACCTAGACTTCTATCCCCTGGCCTTTAGTTCAATTATGATCTCTAGACCTCGCTTCTAGACGAGGGTCTCGTTAAGTCTCGACTAGACTGGCCGAAAAGCTACTCAAGACCAAGTGCTTAAGACTAACAAATTAAGACCATTGGTAACTGCAAGAGGAGAACGGAAATGTCATTAAGAATTAATACGAATATAGCAGCTATAAACGCCCAAAGAACTTTGGGAATTTCTCAACGGAATATTAATAAGACATACGCCCAGCTCTCCAGTGGATCAAGAATTAATAAATCTGCTGACGATGCAGCAGGACTCGCAATATCAGAAAATATGAGAGCACAGCTTAGGTCGGCACGACAGGCTCGACGAAATGCTGAGGATGGAATATCCATGATCCAAGTTGCTGAAGGTGGTTTAAACGAAGTCAACAATATGATCATTCGTTTAAGAGAACTATCCATTCAATCAGCTTCAGATACTATTAGTGATGTTGAAAGAAATTATATACAAAAAGAGGTCGACCAAGTAAAAAGTGAAATTGATCGTGTTGCGAAATCGACAAAGTGGAATAAAACACCATTGCTTGATGGTTCGCGCCCCGTGTTTGATTTTCAGGTGGGTATACACAGTGACCCTATGTTAGATCAAATCTCTTTTGACTCCACAGAAACAGATTCCTCTCTTTTTGGGCTAGACCTAGAAGATATTAATTTAGTTGATAAAGAATATGCCCGAGAAGGCCTTGAATATCTTGATAATGCTCAAAAGAAAATTGGCAGTATGAGAGCTGACTTTGGGGCTTTACAAAACCGCCTAAATACAACCATTGCTAACCTACAGGTTTCAGAAGAAAATATTGCCGCTGCCAACAGTCGAATTCGAGACACAGATTTTGCTGAAACAACAGCCACTTTAACAAAAAACAATATTCAGCTTCAAGCGGCCACAGCCATGCTCGCTCAAGCCAACCAAAAGAATAACTTAGCTTTAAACTTAATTGGCTAATGATTTAACCCGCAACTGACGTTGATCTAGTTCGAACAAAAAGGGAAATTTCCCTTTTTGGCGGTTAACGATACGTGTCTAGGCCAAATTAAACAAAAAACCAATGTTAAAAGCTTGCCTTGAACCCCCTACTTTCCTTTATACTTAGTATCAGGAAATTTGTATTTTTTTAGGGAGTATTTTGTGGCCAAGAAAAAAAAGATCAACAAGAAAAAATCAAAAAAGAAAACTGTCGCCAAAAAAAAGGCCACTAAGAAAATAGCCAAAAAGAAAACTG
>JAHDIR010000047.1 GCA_020630675.1 Bdellovibrionales bacterium | reverse complement strand
AATGCATTTGGTGAAACTACAAACACTAAGAACCCTAATTGTGTCGCTTTTTTTGAGAAAAAATGTTACAAAAAAATGAAAAGTTGGCATAACCAGTTTTTTCACAACCAAAATCAATTAATTTCAATAGGATAAAGTCCATATGCCAGAACTACCAGAGGCATATTGGACCATTTTCAATAACTTAAGGATAATAGCTGGTTACTTGTAAAGACGAGCTTTTTACCTGCTTTCATATTTCATTTTCATTCACGTTTTTTAACGGCAATTCACGAAATCAGTTGGCATAGTTGGCATGAGTTGGCATCGCAGATGCCAGAACTGTTTTCTGTAATTTTACCTTTGTAAAAATAAAAAAAATCGGTGGCCCGGAGGTGGGCCACAAATTTTTAAGAGGGTGAAAAATATTAATTTAAATAAGGAGAAAATATAATGGAAAATTTAATTAAAGACGCAATCGAGGGCTTTATAATTCTTGCGGTCCTCGCAGGAATTTATGGTCTATCAAATGATGTGATGACTATGGCAGGGAAGGCTCAAAAAGATGGGCTCATTAGTTATTCAGACTTCACAAAAAAATTAGTAGAGTAATTTAAAATATCATACTGGCCCAGAAATGGGCTTTTTTTTGCCCTTAAATTCTATTTGATCCTGGGAAAGCTCACAACTTCGTTTTAAGTGGAGCTGCTAATTTTTCTAAGTGATCTTGCTAATTTTTTTGTAATTGCATTCTCTTCTTCATTCTTTCTCAAAATTATATAGATATCTCTAGTGATTTGCTTAAACTTTTTTGGAAGAGGAATTGATTGAAGTTTCAATTTCTTTTCATTTCTTTGATTTACGTAGTTCACTATGAACTCAGGGAGAAAAACAACAGCCCTCCCGTGTTGAGCTAGTAAGATTGCGGTCTCCATCATTTCGACTTTATACTTAATATTCCGTTCAAATAAGTGATCAGGCCAACCATCAAGCCCCTTATTGCCCGAGGGGGCTCCAGATAGTGGAGTTATGGGAATAACAAACGGCAACTCCTCTAGGGAGTTATAAGAATTATATACATTTTTAACACCATACATTCTCATTTTTAGTGTTGAAACCTTTAAGAAACTGACACCTTTATGTGGAATAGGCTCATAGGTGATGCCAATATCAGCTTCACCTGACGCAATAAGCTCTTCCATTGCTCCAGGGGTTCGCTCCCTAATTTCTACGAGTTCAGATTTTAAATTTTGGTTAATAAAGTCAGATAGAAAGTAAGTGGTAAAGACTTCAAAACTTACAAATCTAATAACTTCGTTCTTTTTTTGGCTAATTTCTTTATCGAGGTCAACTAAGCTCTCAATTGCAGATAATACCTCAGGCAAACGGTCATAAAATTTTCGCCCAAGATCAGTGACCTCAAGGTCTCGCCCATTTCTATAAAAGAGCTTAAAGCCAAGTTCGTCTTCTAGGACTCGAATTGACTTTGAGAGGCCTCCTCCAGATATACCTAGTAGCTCTCCTGCCTTAACGAGCCCGCCTGTATCCACAATACATTTGAATTGAAATAAACGCTTTGTTTCCATATTAGAAATTGAATATTCCATATTTTCGATATTGTAAATCGTTTTTTATTGCTATCTATGTTTCAGGGGGAAATATGAAAAGTATCATCCAGAATTACAGAAACTTGAGCGCCTTGATGGATAATCCCATTAACTTTCTTGATAATATGGCATCAAATGGCCGTGAGGTTCAGAGAGTAGCTATCGGGCCCAAGAACTTTGTTCTCGTTTTCTGTCCTGATATAGCTCGTGAAATACTTATCCGCAGAAGCTCAATTTACATTCAAAATCGATCGATTTTTGACAAGATTAAACCTCTAACAGGAGATAACGGCTTGGTCCAGTTAGCGGGAGAACCCTCTAAAAAAGCTCGATTTATCGCAAGATCAATTTTTTCGGCCCAAGCAATTCAGAGATCAACGGCAATTATTAAAAAAAATTGTGAAAAGATTTTTTCAAAACTTACTGCAGACAGTGAAATTGAGCCTTCAAAATTGATGACTGAGTTAGTTTTAGAAAATGCTTTAGAAATCTTCTTGGGAGTAGAGGATAAAGGTACTCAAAAGACGATGGGAGAAGTTTTTTTAAAGCTACATGAACTTTGTGGAGAGCGTATGCTCAACCCCTTCGCATTGCCCTTAAGCATTCCTCTTAAGAAAAATATAGAAGTAAAAAAGTTATCAAGTAAATTAAAAAAACAAGTCTCAGAGCACTTAAATCACTCAAGTGATTTACCAGAAGGATCGATACCACATGCCTTAAAAGATAATCCAAACCTTATTGATCACTGTATGACTTTCTTGTTTGCTGGACATGAGACAACAGCATCTTCTTTGGCATTTACTCTACTTCTTTCAGCACAAGACAGTGAAGCTCAAAAAGTAATTTTTGACGGTAATAAAGATGAAATAATATCAGTGTATAAAGAAAGTTTACGTATATATCCTCCAGCTTACATGCTTGTGAGGCAAGCAACACAAAATGATAAGTTTGAAAGTCTACACGTCCAAAAAGGCGACCAAATCATTATCGGCTTAAAGCAGATACTATCTTCAAGTAAATATTTCTCGGAACCTCAGTCCTTCTTGATAGATCGATTTTTAAATAAAAACTCAGAAAAAACGAAGGCATTTTTTCCATTTGGCTTAGGTGGTAAATCCTGCATTGGAGAGCAACTGGCTTATATCGAGGCCAAAGTCATTTTACAGCAGTTTTTTAAATATTTTGAAATTGAAGTCGATAACAAAGCGATAGAATCGACCCCTATGGTTACTTTACACCCTGATCCAGGACAAAAGATTAAAATAAGAAGGAGGCTACTATGCTAAAGAGCAAGGAAGATAATCAAAATATTGATGAATTAGTTAATTTCTATTTGAATTATTCTAATATCAGAAACGAAAGGCTCTTTCGAGAGTTTCTTCCTAAGGGGTATCGAGACACGACAATTTCTTCTGTTTCTAAAGAAGTATTTAATGAGGTTATCCTTTCAAAGCTATACTTGGGGATGATTATAACCTTATATGATGACTTTGCTGATAATCCAAAATATAAAAATCCTACCTTACTTAAAGAAATGTATCTTCTACTCGAAGGAATAGAAACAACTTCAACTAATCGTACAAATAATATCTATATTCTTGCAAAGTATTTGTTAGAAGGGCTGTTTGAAACTGTGGGCAAACTCCCAAACGGTAAAACTCTAAAAAGTTTGCTTGAATTTGATTTGAGGCAAGTTTTCCTAGCCAATCGTTATTCAGAGCTTTTAAATGACATTCCTGGAGTTGCTAACATTAATGAATCAAAACACCACGGTCCTTATAACATGGGCATGGTTGCTGCTGGAACTATTGATCTTATGGGGAGCTCCCGTTTATCTAAATATAAAATTGGTAAGAGTCGAGAAATATTTCTAAGCGCACAAAGATATGGAAGGATTTGTAATGTATTAACAACTTTTGAAAGAGAGATGGAAGAGGGCGATTTAACTAATGAAATTTATATTTATTTAAACAATGGCGATTCCACACGACCGTCTCTAAAGAACTATAAAAAGAAACTCATCGTTGAAATGGATACTAATATTCAGCATATTCTATCCTACTTCAAAGAGGTCGATTTTAATGTTAGTGCATATGCTTCAGGCCTAAAGGAACTTTTTACCCTTCACCGGTCACTAAAGGGTATTATTTAATGAAGCAGGACCAATTAATTATTTTAGGCGGTGGAATTTCAGGTCTTGTTGCAGCATACGCTTTATCTCCACACTTTAAAGAGATTACAATTATTGATAAAGACCAAGTCGGAGGAGAAGCTGTTCGGCCAGGAGCATCTCAGGGAGCCCATCTTCATGTTTTGTTAAAAGAAGGTCAAAATATTCTTTTTAAATATTTACCTGAGCTGAGAGAGATGCTTTTACAAAGAAACTGTAAAGAAGTAGATTGGGCCTTAGATACTATTTGGGATAATAATTCAGGTCGATTTCCTAATTACTGCTCTGGCGTAAAAACAATTTCCACATCTAGGAGGCTACTAGAGTCTTTAATTTACTCCGAATTAAGTAAGCTTGAAAATGTTAACTTCCTTAAAGACTTTGTTCTCGATTACGGAGAGAAAGGAGTTGTTACAAAAAATAATGGAACTTATTCTTCTGATCTTACGATTGTCGCATTGGGAGCTTTTAATAATTTAAAATCTAATCTTGCATTGAAGAAAGAGATTACAATCAATCTTTCCTATAGGTCAGTCATCTTCAAGGCAAAGGAATTAAATTTACAAAATGAACTTCAATATTATTACCAAACTTCTCCTGATGGAAAATTTCCTGGAGGGGTTATCTGCCCCATTGAAGATAATAAGTATATTGCAACAATAATAGAGTACGGTAATAAAATAAGTAGAAATGATAAAAATTTTGAATCTTTCATAGAGAAATCAAGAGAGATACCCAAAGGGCATTTTTTTAAAATCATAAAGAATGCAGAGCCTCTAACACCAGTATCTATTTATATGAAAAAGAAAATGTCCCTGTATTCGGCAAAACAAAAGTGTTTGAAACTGATTTTTATTGGAGATAGCTTAGTTTCCTTGAATCCCTCATTTGGTCAAGGAATGAGTGTCGCATTATTACAAATTGATGCTTTGGTGAATATGATGGAGAAAAACAAGTTCTCGGTAAATCGTTTTGAAAGAATCTGCCAAAGAATTATTTGTAAACCATTTTTTCTAGCAGAGCTAGGGTCAAGATCATCGGGCTTACTTAAATTCACCCTTGATTCATATTTAATTTTAGCGATGAAGTCTAAAAAACTACATTATTTGTTTCTTACGCAGCTCCACCTTCTTTCAAGGAGAGGGTATAATGATTGAAATTCATCAGTACCCATCAGCGTGGGGACTAAGTAGCCTTAGCCCTTTTTGCATTAAAGTCGAAGTGTTTTGTAAGATCGTAAAAATCCCTTATCAAGTGATTATCGAGACAAATCCTCTTAAAAGTCCAAAGGGCAAGATGCCATTTATTGTTGATCTTAAGAGCAAAAAAACAATCGCTGATTCCTCGTTTATAATTGAATATTTATTAAAGAATTATGATTGCAAGCTCATTCAGCATCATACTGATAGCCCTGAACTCTATGCTTTTCAAAAGATGATTGAGGAGAGCTTATATTTCTCAATCCTCTACAATCGATGGGTTGATCCTCAAAATACAAAAATAGTTGTTGATAAATTTAAGGATTTATTCCCGCCCTTTATTGGAAAACCATTTTTAAATCTCATTCGTATGAATTTGATAAAACAATCAAAGGCTCAGGGAATTGGACGGCATTCAAAAAAGGAAGTTTATCAGTTAGCAGTAAATGAGCTAAAGGCTATCGATTCATTTTGGGTACAAATAAATACTTTTCAGGAGATAAAATTAGCAGCATTGACGCCACTGTTTATAGTTTTCTTACATTAATATTGAAGCAGCCAATTTCATCGCCTCTAAAATCTTATATCCAAGAAAGTATGAGCTTAATAGGGTATCATGAGAGAGTTGAGGTGCTGTTAGACAATTAAGAACAGCTTATGACATCATGCTCAGGGAATGCCTTTTAATTATGGAACGATTCAGCTCAACTATCGAACGGCGCAGAATAAATGTGGTGTTCCATACAGTGGCACCCATATCCTGCGGCATGGGATGGCTAAGCTTGCTCGTAAAGTAGCAGGAGGTCTAGATGCTGCCATGGCAATGACGGGCCATAAGGATATTAAGCTGGCTGACCATTACTCAAAATGTGATGAGGATGACCAAAAAGAGGTGTCTGAAAAAGTGATGCAACATATCCGATGCCAACTTTTGGAGGAGGAAACAAGCAACGTTGTATCGCTTTTTGGGAGGAAAAATGTTAAAAAAGCATAGAAAAGTTGGCATAAGTTGGCATGACCAGTTTTTGCGCAACCAAAACTTAGTAATTTCAATAGGATAAAGTCCATATGCCAGAACTACCAGAGGTTGAGACCGTCAAGAGGGGTTTGAATGAAATTATTAAAAGAAAAAAAATCAAAGATGTAAAAATTCATAAGCGTCAACTACGTTATTTAATTCCAAAGAGCTTTAAAAATAATATGATTAACGCCGGAGCCTTACTTGAGGTGGAAAGAAGGGCGAAATATTTAGTTTTTGTTTTCAAACATGGTTATATGATTAACCACCTAGGTATGACTGGTAATTGGAAGTTAAAAAAAAATGATTATAAATTAGAAAAACATGACCATGTTGAACTTATAATGAGTGATCAGCAAAGGCTTATTTATAATGACCCAAGGCGTTTCGGGTCAATGATATATGAAGAAGATATAGACTCTTTTTTTAAAAGTAAAAATCATGGCCCTGAACCATTAGGTCATAGTTATAATGCCTCTTATTTGTTAAAAAAAATTGCCAATAAATCAGCCCCAATAAAAAGTGTACTTATGGATCAGGCTGTTGTTTTGGGAGTTGGTAATATTTATGTGTCTGAAGCCTTGTTTAGAGCAAAAGTGTCGCCTTTACGTCCAGCCAATGCGCTGAAGCCGGAAGAAGCTAAACTTGTTGTGAAGTATTGTAAAACCGTTTTAAAAGAAGCCATCAAGGCCGGTGGATCTACTATTAAAGACTTTAAAAAAGCTGGTGGGGAGTCAGGCTACTTTCAGACCCGCCTTAAAGTTTATGGTCGAGAGGGTCAACTGTGTATAAGTTGTGACCTTCCTATTGCCAATGTTAAATTGGCAGGGCGCTCCAGCTTTTGGTGCCCACACTGTCAAAAATAATTTTTTAGATTAGGTGACATCTTTGTAGCGAAAGATATGTAGGCCGGCAGAGAGTGTATTTTCTTGATTAAAAATCGGTCCATAAACTAAAGCTTCAATTTCAGCTTTTTTGGGTGAGTAAAAATTAATTTCTTCAATAATATTTTTTTCAACAGGATTAAAAACAGGCTTTTTTATTTCACCGGAAAGAATACTTGCTATAACTTTTGTAGCTTGGTCTGTAAACTTAGGTTGTCGCTTAAAGATCTCCCACCACTCATAAGTTTCAAGCTTCATTAGAGAGTGGTTTGTGACATTACAAAAATCAAGACTGCGATACATTTGTATATAATCACCATCAAATATTTCTACAAAAACATCTTGGCCTTCGATAAGCTTAAGAACTGATGGCGAGTCGGGAATATACCAGCCAAAAAATTTTAAATAATGTTCTAGGCAAGACCTTCTGTCTGAAAAGTGAATTTTATGTTTTTTGAGACTTAAGATATGACGAAAGTAGCCCAGAAACCTTTGTAATTTTAAATGTCTTTTACGTAAATCTAAAGAGTAGTATTTTTTGTGAAGATCTAGCTTTTCACTCTCTAAAAGAGGTTCCATTTTAACACCAAACTCTTCTTCAACATATTGACACCATTGAGTCACAAGTTCGACATGATAAGTAAACAAGTGCTCATGATAAAAATTTTCAAGCACTTGGTCCTTTTCTAAATGTTTACTAAATACATCCAGTAATAACTCTTTTTTTCTCTCCAAAGAAGTTTCTACAGGCAATTGTATCGACGATAATTTATTATTAGAGGCTTTGCTATATGAAGATGAGCGGTTTTTTTGATCTTTTGTATAGGTTTGCTCTTCAGACATTCTTAGAGCTATGAGGCTTAACTCAGCATACTCATCAGGACTGATTTCAATAGCTTGTAGAAAATAACCAAAGAGTTTGCCGTCTATTTTTTCAGGGCTAGTGGTGAGTTGCTGAATTGTTTGTTCATCAATTTGGTATTTTGATTTTTTATTATCAAAATTTCTTTTTTTTAAAAGACCTTCTAAATAGAGGCCAAGAGGTGACTTCAATGTAGGCTCTCCTTAGCTTAAAAAGTAAATCCAGCGACTAAGGGGTCGTGATCAGAGTGCTTTAACATGTAGTCGGAGTTAACATGAAGTATGTCAATTTTAGGGTTTTTATTGAGAAGGTTTTGATTGACCAATATATAGTCTAAACCTTGTGAGTTTCCGTTATGGTTTGTTGTATAACGATCGTTGGGAGCTACAAGACGATCATCAAGAATTAAATTACTTAGATCGTCTCCCTCTAAGGCAAGCATGGCACTTTCTTTTAAATGAGCATTGAAATCGCCAGCCACAATAATATTAACCTTAGGGTCATAGCGCTGCATTCTTTCGACAAAATCATTAATTTTATTAGCCATACTCGTTCTGGAAGCAATTGACTTAAATAAAGGAGGTTGTTGAGCCCCCCATAGCGAGGCATCTCCCAATTTAGAATTAAAATGATTTCCAATGACAATGACTCTTTGGTTTTTAAATTCAAATTCAGCAATTAAGCTTTTTCGAGAGCCTCTAAAAGCATCGTCATTGGGAAAAACTCTTCCTGGGTTATGGCTAAGCTGACCGTACTCAGGTAAAACTAAGACCTCAGCAATAGGGTTTGGGTTAGGCTTATAAATAAACCCAACTCTTTGGCTATTATAAAGCATCGACACGCGGATATTTCCGCCGGGTTGCCCACCTTCAGAGTTAGGAAAAGGGTCAATATTAACCGGCTTATAAACAACGTTATCTTCAGGTGTACAAGGTATCGACTTAATAAAACTTTCTAATGTTGGGGCGGCTGAAGACCCACCGCCAGGGTTAATACCGTTAAAATCTTGGATTTCAACAAGGTTAATAATATCAGGGCAATTCATATTTTCTTTGATTGATTTCCCTATGGCTTTCATTCGGAATAAATCTTTATTTGATAGATTCTCTAGGTTGTAAGTGGCGACGGTGAGTTGATCACCTTGAGGGCGAATATTTGTTTTAGGTCGAAGTTGAAATGGAACAATCAGAAAATCATCGCTCGATAAGTTAGCTGGAAGATTTTTTTCAGTTTGAGCCAATTTTAGTTCAGCAGAAGCTTTTACCTTTCTATTTTTAGACCAATTTTTTAGGCTTTCTTGCTCATTATTAAGTAACAAAGTGTAGAAGCCTTGGTTAAAAAAACTTCGATCATAAATTAAGTGACCGACCATGGGCCCAGGAATAACCTCTCCCACACGAAAAGTTTGTTGCGGGTCAAGGCCTTCGTTCAGTGGGTGAGTCGTGATAGTTATGATGTTGGGGTTAAAATCTTGAGCCCTTTCATCTATGATTAATCCACCAGCTGGTGTTTCGCTAGGGTCTGGAATAAATCCGTCAGCTCGCACAAATAAGTTCAAGAAGGTTTTAGGACCTTTTTCTTGAAGTTTTTCTTGGCCACCAGCAAAACCAACGACTTTTGGGTCATTAATTTTAACTCTCATAGACTCTAAGCTTTCCCAGAAATCAATGCCATCAGTCAGCTTTAGAAATTTCCTGGGGAAATTAAGGTTTCCCCCGAAGGTAGAGATTTTATGGTTGGGTATGGTTCGTCCATTACGTCCTAAGACTTCCGGGGCGGGAAGCTCGTTATTTCTTGCTAAAATTTTAATATTAGCTTCAATTTCTCTTAGCGAGGTTCGAGTTAAACCATCTGAATAGTTATCGCCAGCAGGGATACGGTCTTCATAAACTATACCAGTGATTTCAATGGCATCGCCCACTTGTAATTCTTGTTTTTTTTCTTCGTTTTCACTGACTTTAAAAAGACCGTAATTAAAAGAGCTTTGAATATAGATAGCTTCAGAGGTTTCAAAAACTCCATCACCCTTGGGGCTTTGAAGATAAATTTCGTAGGCACCCGGATAACGGTCATTAAAGCCAATAGCTGTGATAACTCCAGTGGTTCGTACTTTTTTTCCGCGAAAAGGAGACAAATGCTTTCGGCCTTGAATTTCAGAAATGGTTTTAACTAAGGTATTTTTGTTGTCTTCGTAGTAAAGACTTACTCTGGCTCTGGGGCGGTGAATAAGGGGAAGCTCTGTCATTTTTGTAAGATAACTTTTTAAGGCCTTCTTTGCAGATATGAGTTGTTCTTGGAACCTTCTAAATTCAAAGTTAAATCCAAAACCAAAAATGTAACCGGGTGCTGTTTGGCCACTAAAAAAAAATGTATTACTAATAGCTACTCTATATATTCGATTATCTTCGATTCTGTTTTGGTTTCTTCGACTGACCTCTCCGATAGTTTGCAAGCCACCTTTAAAACCAAAATCGTACCTGGCGCCAGCAATTTGAATTTCTGTGCGATAGTTAGATTCAGCCTGTCGGAATAAAAACCTTTTAATTCGGTCTCCTCTCATGGAGCCAATCATGAATTGATCGTTCTCTAAGTCGGGGTATAAGTTAAGAACACTTTCAATTTCTAAGGGTGTCATGCCAACTTTTATAACAGAGACTTTGCTTTCATCTAAGAAGCCACTCGGGTATAAAACGATATCCAATTTATGTTCGTGGCGTATAGCTGTAGTGATAAGGTTACCGGCTGTAACAGACTTTTTCCATTTACCTTCACTAGAAATAATAATTTCTTTCTGCTCTTGGGTAGAACTGGTGCAGTTGGTAATGGTAAAAAATAATAAATAAAGAAAAATATTCTTTAGAAAGTTCACTTGAGATCCCCATCTAAATAAGTAGGCAGAATTTTAATCCTTTTAACTTGCCAAAGGTGGTCATCGGTAGGCTCAGAAGAAAACTCAAAGGCTAAACTAATGTTTTTATCAAGATAACTTGTTAAGTCTATGGGCCCGGCAGTGAAGTCAGTGTAACTATCGGCTATGGTTAAAATTTTTGAATCGGCGAAGTTAAGCTCCAGCCAAGAGGCTTCATCAAAGTTCATTCCTTCTTTGTAGTTTTCAGAAATTAAAACTTTAAGTCGATCCCAGACGTTGTAGCCTTCGGCGTTTAGCTTAATAGTGTGGTTAAAGTTCAAATTTAGCTTTTTAATATTATTTTTGTTTTTCAGAGAAATTTGACTAGCTATAAGACGGCTTTTTGTTTTAGTTCCGTTGGTAAAGGTAGAGGCATAAGGGACTTGTCTATGCTCACCCTGTGCCCAGTCGCGAGCACTAGGGTTGGATAAAAGACTTTTGAAAGGTGCTATACTTCCTTCCCCAAACTGATCCTCAAATAACGGTTTTATTGGCTCAGGATGAGGAATGACTTCAGGAATCAACCCGTTTCCTAGTAACTTAAATTCAAAAATATCCCATGTGTGATAGTGCTTGCCATAGCGTTCAGAAATAAATATTGAGGTATCTAGCATCATAGCAATAAATACATTGGGCTCGCCGGACATACCCATTATAGGAACAGGTGAGGAAGTCATTCGGAAAAAATTATCTCCTTTTGGCAGCTCTATAGGTAGACTTGTCCAAACGATGTTTTCTCCTTTTTTATTTTTAGCCAATTCACAGCTTGTATCTAGTGGGTCACAATACTTAAGAGGTGAACCATATTGATAGTTTTTAGACACCAATAACTTGTATGTGCTTTTTAAAACTCTATCTTTTTTAAAGTTACTGTCGTTTGGGCCAAGTAGTATAGAGTGTCTTAAAGTCACTGTTGGGTCTATAAGGTTTTCAAAGTTAAGTTGCGGAGTCACTAACCATGGTGAGTTACCGTTAAAGGGAGTTGATCTTCCCGTGGCTTTGGTTTGTGTATTCATGGCCGCCCCTTCAGAGGTCGTCCACCCTTGGTTTTTGTTAGAAAACGACCAAAAAGGAAATAAGTCAGAACCAAAATCATAACTAAATATGGTCCAGAGAAGTGACGAAAGGTCAATGTTTTGTTCGACGGCTAAGCTTGCAATGACTTTATTAAAGGCAACTAAGATAGGTTCAATTCTTGTTCGATCAGGTAGAGGTAACGGCAATTGTTGAATGCTTTCACTAATCTCTAAGGCTCTTATAATTTTATCTCTGTCGCTAGGGTTTTGCGACAGGTAAGTTAAAATATTTTTTAAATTAACTAAATAGGTTCCGGCTAAACTTTTACTGCGATCATCAGCAGATCTTAAAAGAATTCTGTTTTCTATGTCATTTTGAACTTGGTCTATATCTTCGAAAACAGAGTTAAACTTTGGAGCAATAGTTTCAGGTGGAGCTTTAGGGCTAGGTTCGCAAGATGTTAAATGAATTGCAAAAAAAAATAAGCAAAAAAGCGGAAGTGATTTACCTAACAGTTTGGCCATAAACACCTTCTCCTTTATTTCTCCACCAACCCCATAGGCTTCTATCTTCAAGTTGATAAATTACGACTAAAGAAAATAAATAATCAGTTTTACGAAAATCACTATTAAGCTGATCGTCTTGAATGCCAGCACTTTTATTAAAAACAGCATTGGCGGCTTGTCGGTACTCAATATTAGGTCGAACAATGAAATCACTGATTTCAAATTGAGCTCCTAAACCAATTCGATGAAGCCCTCCATGAGAAAGGTCATCATCAAATGACCTTAACCTATGAGCAGACTCCTCTTCTCTAAAAATAAAATCTTTTCCTTGAAATTTATAAAACGCATAGGGAACAAAGTTGTCATTCACTCGGTACCCCGCTTTTAACATATAGGCAAAGTCGGTTTTACCTAACCAGCTGTGGCGTCTTCCCGTAAATTGACTTGTGTAAATAGGGTAAAAATTTGCGACATCTTGGAACCATCGACTACCTCGGGCAAGTTTATATGCTCTTCGTCCAGCTTGAGACATGGCAACTTCAGTACTTAAAATGGTGTTTCCTAAAAGTAAAGCTCCTGTCAGTGAACCAGCGGCTTTTAATAACGAGCCAGTTTCTAGGTCGTTGTTGTGCCAAGCATACTCGGCTTGGGCACGCCACAAAGGGGTGCTGTAAGTGATATTAGCTTTAGCACCAACATTTTGACGTCGTTCCCAGGAGTTCGACGTGCTTCCTCCAGTTATATTAAAGTTAGGGTTTGTTGGAAACAAATATGAAGCTACACCACCACCAATCGTCATGCTCAGTTCAGGGTTGGGGCGCCAACGAATCGAAACACCGGGTATAGTTTTATTTTCAATGCTTTCACTTTCAGATGGAGGCCCTTCAATAGTTGAAGGAGCTCCCTCAATAAAATACATTCGGGCGACATCCCAGCTGTTGAACTCATCCCCCACTTCACTGTCAAAGTTAAAAGGAAAGAAGCTAAAACGAACTTTTCTATTAAATGCATCATAGGAGATAAAACTTCCCTCAGAGTCGTCATCAAAGCCAAGGTTGATTCCACCGACATCGAGACCACTCCGGCTTGAGTTAGAGCTCGAACTTGTATTTTTAATTGTATCAAGCTCAAACTCAGCTTGAAGTGTAAAGTTTCCTACACGATGGTGCATAAATATATCAAAGCGTTGAGCTCGAGACTCGCCAGTCTTGGTGAGGTTGTTTTCTTGAGGGTCAACTTCTACGCCTAATCTTAAAAATGTATTTTCAGAAAAGTCTTTACGTACTGCTAAGTCAAATTCTAAAGCATCACCAATTTCTGATAAACGGGACTGCCCAAAGACATTTTCTTCGTAACGCATGTATTCGATATGAGTTGGTTTAAGTTTACTTTTTTTAGGTTCAGGTTTAGCAAAATAGGCTTTTGTGCTTCCGGAAATAGGTAAGTTAAATTTTTGTAAGGTTTCAGAGTCAATAGAGGTTGCCGTTTGAGCGAAAGCAGCCAGAGGAAGTAAAAGTAGTACTAAGACAATTTTTTGCAACATAAAGCAACCTTATAGTGAGTGAGTAACAACAAGGTAAAGTTCACTGAAGCTGAAAAGTGGCCCCAAACCCCCGTCGCGGCCAATATGCAGAAAAAAATACATTTTTGCAAAGAAAAAGGTGGCCAAGTAAAAACTATAAACTAGTTCTTACGGCAGTGTGTATATAACGTATGTACCTAGAATATTTAAAAAAGAGCTGAGCTCTAAAATAGCTAGCTTACGCGCCATTTAGCCATTTAAAACGTAATAATTAAGATTTTGCTTTTGAATTTTTTTCCTGTTGTGAGTATTGTCGCTTCTTCTTATTTTCACTAAAAAGGGAAAATCGCTTTGAGTCCGTTAGGTTTACTTTTAATTATATGTTCCTATTTGAGTCTGTTTGTTCTTGGCTTTTTAGACAACTCAAGAGGGCCCTTGTACCCACAAATTTTACAAGACTTTGGCTTGAATAGTTCCTACGGGTCATTGGTGTTTGTCATACCTTCTTTATTTGCTTTTTTTGGGAGTTTGTTGGCTAAGTATTTTGTTGATAGATTTGCCAGCGTTCAAGGTTTATTTTTGGGTGTTTTTTTAATGGCCTTTGGTTACCTTCTTTTTAGTTTTAACTTTAATTATGATCATGTTTAGGTTTTTTTGGTTTTGGCTTAGGTGTTACCTCTGTATTTGAACACGTATCTATTCAAAAAGCCGCAAGTGAAGAAAGTCGAAGAAAGTGGTTGTCGGGTTTACACGCTATTTATGCTTTTGCATCCTTAGCTGCCCCTTCATTGATTCACTGGGGACTTCGGTATGGTTATAATTGGAGAGACTTCTTTAGATCATTTGCTCTTTTTAGTTTTATGATTGTTGCTTTTCTTATTTACGTTATGGTTCGCTTTTCAAAAAGAGATTTGGCCATGCCTTTTGCCGAGAGTACAAAAGGAAACTACAATGTCGATTCGAAAACTTCCATAGGACTGGTTTGCATTATTGTGGCCTTTTACGTTTGTGCCGAGATCAGTATTGCAACACGTATAACTCAACTTCTGACATCTGAACATTCTATGCCTTTGTCTGAAGCCACCGGTTATGTGACTTACTTTTTTCTATTACTCTTTGTGGGGCGGATGTTCTTCACTTTTGTTAGCTTTCCTAATATAAGCTCATCAAGACTACTGATGATATCTCATGCCATATCAATTTTGTGTTTATTAGGAGGGCTTTTTATTCAACCTTGGTTGCTCGTTTTCTGTGGTTTAACCATGGCGCCTTGTTATGCTTTGAATATGGATTATATAGCTCATGTCTATAAGTCTGAGTCTCCGAAGGTAATGGCTCAAGCAATGTCATTTACGTCTTTAGTGGTTGTTTTATTTCATTATCTTCTTGGGGTTTTAACCGACTACTCATCGGTCGGAAAAGCGTTGTTGGTGTCTCCAATTTTGCTTGTGATTTGCTTTTGCGCCCTTTTCTTATTTGATAAAAAGTTTGTAATTAAAGGGGAGTAAATGCTGAGTTGTCATCCGTTCGTTATTTTTTTATTTTTATTTTTAATTTCTTTTCAAAGTTGGGCTTCTGACCTAGAAGTGCGCTGGGGTAATGGAACCTTAGAGATTATTGCCAACAAAAATCAAAAGCCTTTTGTTGAAGATTTAAAAGTTCTGGAAACAGAGCTTTTGATTGATTCTCGCCTTGGCCAAGAGGTTTTAACTTCATCTCTTAAGTCTATAAAAATACCTATTGATTCAAGCAAAAATATTGAAAGTATAAAAGAGACTATTGTTAAAGCTATTCTCAAAAAGGCAAAGCTAAGCCGTAAAATACAACCCCAGCAACAAACCGCCTCAAAATATAGTGCTACAGAAGATGACTTAGACAAATCGTCAGGAAGTCATTTCACAATTTCTTCCTCTCAATTTGAAATGAACAATATTATTGAGGTTGTTGGGCCTGGTACCAAAAAAACGATTGCCGAAGGTGAGTTTGTTGATACCTTAGTTGTCATAGGAGGTGAGGTGGTTGTAGAGGGTGAAATTGCCCATCTTATTTTACTGAAAGGACGAGTGAATTTAAAAGGTAAAGGACAAGTGTCTCAAAGTTATGTTAAGTGGGCGGGGAGTCTTGAGAAGAGTGACCAGAGTTTTTTGACGAAAAATAGGTCGGGCATTTTTCAACTTTTAAAAATCCCAACAAATTTACTCTCTGGCCTGCTTGATTTTAAAGACTGGAAGTTGTCATGGTCACTAGTATTTTTTAGGTTGGCTCAATCTTTATTTTTATTTTGGTTTTCATTTTTGATATTACCTTATATGAGGCTTGAATTATTTACGAAAAAACAAAATTGGGGCTATAGTTTTTTCTTGGGTATGGTTCAAGTTGTTTTTCTGCCCTTTGTTTCATTTCTTCTTTTAATTTCTATTCTAGGTATTAGTGTTTTGCCTTTTTACTGGACTATATTGTACGTTTTTTGGATGCTGGGATATGCCTTAGTTTGTGCTGCACTGGGCGTTCGTTGTGTTCGCCAAGTTTTTGGTCATGAAAATGAACGTTCAAAGTACTTATATTTTTTTGTTGGCTTTGTAATTTGCGAACTTTTATTTGCGGCACCTTTTGCAGGCTATGTCATTTTTATTTTGGTTTCTATTTTGAGTTTGGGAAGAGTGTCCGAGTTGGCCCTAGGGCGATGGAAAACAAAACCGACTTAGCTCTAGATAACTGACAATTTTTTGTCAAAGAGCCAAGATGATGACTCTTTGTCATGTCTATTTTTTGACAAGGGGGCATTGAAACAATAAAGAAAGCTTCAATGAGCCAATAATTAGTTGTATTTAATGATACTTATGGTCTTTACTTCGAGTCTTGATATTACAACTGTTACAGTAAGCCTCTTCTTTGACAATGTTATCACCCGTTTTAGAGGTTATTTTTATATTTAACTCGCTACTACATAAAGGGCAGTGGTTTTGGAGTTCAATAAAGTTATCATATCGGTCTTCATGAATAATATCCTGTGAGAGATTATCAATTCCTTCCATGGCTTCTCCTGTTGATTTGAGTACATTTTTTAAGTTTCAATAGGGTTTTTGCAAAATTGTGACCAACTAGGCTTTAAGTGGGGCTTGTTATTGCCAACCAATAGAGTTAATCTGTTATTACCTAGACGTTTAAATAAGGAGGTACCATGAAGACCTTACTCATGATTTTACTTACTGTTTTTACTTTTTCTTCTTTTTCTGGCACTAAGGACGATGTCACGATCCCTGATAGTATTGAGGTTGATGGAAAAAAATTAGTTTTAAATGGAATGACAACAAGAACGGCCTCTAGATTTGGTGTTACGGTTAATGTGTATGTGGGAGGTTTATACTTAGAGTCTAAAGAAACAGATGCCGATAAAATAATGGCCTCCAAAACTCTCAAGCAAATATCAATGAATTTTGTTTTATTTAGAGCCCCAAAAAGTAATATTAAAAAGCAATGGAAAGAGCAGTACGCTAAACTATGTGGTGTAAAAGAGGTCTGTAAAAAAAACAAACTGCATTTCAAAGTTTTTCTAAAGCAAATAAAAACTATGGTTAAAAAAGATGTGATGACTCTTACTTTTAGAGAAAAAGGGCTGAGTGTTGCTGTTAAAAAGAAAAAGAAATCTACGAATGTAGAAATTGCCAGCCCAGAGTTTGCTAATATTATTCTTAAAATCTTCCTGAAGTCAGATGATAAGAAGTTTAGCCAAGGGTTATTAAAAATCTAAGCTGACAATTTTATTGTATTTTATAGGTTTTTATGTAAGATGAAAGTTAGAAAAAGATGGCTTTCATCTAAACAAATTGACTTTGTCTGATTTGTAGACAAAAAAAGAACAGATGGTTTTACAATTAATGATTCAAAACAAAAAAAACTGGCTTTTATCTCAAGTCTTACTTAATTCCTAAATGGCTAATATTAGTATCACTTTGCCAGATGGCTCTATAAAACAATTCGACACAGAACCGACAGTGCTTCAAGTGGCAGAAAGCATTGGTTCACGTTTAGCTAAAGACACTTTGGGTGGCCAAATTAATGATGCCTCAGAAGTCATCGACCTCAGAACAAAACTTCCCGATGGAACTCGCCTTAAAATTGTGACTAAAGGAAGCACTGAGTCTTTAGAAGTTGTTCGCCACTCTTCGGCTCACCTTATGGCTCAAGCGGTACAGCAGTTATGGCCAGAGGTTAAAGTCACTATTGGTCCTGTAATTGATGATGGCTTTTTCTATGATTTTGACTCTCCATTTGCCTTCACTCCTGAAGATCTCATTAAAATTGAGAAAAAAATGAATTTTTTACTTAAAAAAAATGAGGTTGTTAGCAAAGAAGTTTGGAGTAAAGAAAAAGCGATTCAAACTTTCTCTGAAATGGATGAAAATTTTAAGGTTGAAATCATTAAAGACCTGGGTGAAGACGAAGTCAGTGTCTACCGCCAGGGCGATTGGTTTGATTTGTGTCGTGGGCCTCATGTTCAAAAAATGGGGCAAATTAAAGCTATAAAAGTTCTTCATACAGCTGGTGCTTACTGGCGGGGAGATGAAAAAAACCCACAGCTGCAAAGAATCTATGCTACGGCTTTTAACTCCAAGCAAGAGCTTGACGAGTACCTTCACCTACTAGAAGAGGCCAAAAAAAGAGACCACAGAAAGCTTAGTAAAGATTTAGGAATGGTTTATCATCACCCATTTGCTCCTGGCGCTCCTTTCTTCACTGAAAAAGGAACGATCGTTTATAATGAACTTCAGAGCTACTTAAAATCTTGTTATTTAAAATATGGCTATAGTGAAGTAATAACCCCACAAATTTTTGATCACCAACTTTATGAAAAGTCCGGCCATGCTGCTAACTACGCTGAAAATATTTACACAACTCATGTTCATGAACGCAATTTTTCAGTAAAGCCTATGAATTGTCCGGGGCATTGCTTACTTTATGGAGCCACTAAAAAGTCTTATCGGGATTTGCCTTGGCGTATTGCTGATTTTGGTCGCTTGCATAGAAAAGAAAAAAGTGGAGCTTTGCACGGGCTGACTCGTGTGACCACCTTTTGTCAGGATGATGCCCATATCTTTTGTAGAATGGACCAGTTAATGACTGAGATAAAATCATTTATGACTTTTTTAAACGAAGTTTATCAACAGCTGGGCATGTCTAATTATAAAATTTATTTATCAACTCGGCCTGAAAATAGAATGGGTTCTGATGATGTCTGGGATCAGTCTGAGGCCGCTTTAGAAAAGGCACTAAAAGAGCTAAATTTAGAGTACACGGTCAATCCAGGTGATGGTGCCTTTTATGGTCCTAAATTGGATATAATGTTTGTCGATGCCTTAAAGCGCCCTTGGCAGTTAGGAACTCTCCAATGCGACTTTAATATGCCTGAAGCTTTTCAACTAAAATATGTTGGTGAAGACAACTCCGCTCACCAGCCAGTGATGTTACATCGAGCCATTTTAGGAAGTTTTGAGCGTTTTATTGGTGTTTATTTAGAGCATACAGCCGGGCGTTTGCCTTGTTGGTTAGCTCCTGTTCAGGTGGTTTTAATGAATATTACCTCTCAGCATTCTGATTATTGTAAAGAGTTGGAGTCTCAGCTTTTAAGTCGGGGTGTCAGGGTTCATTTTGACAGCAGAAACGAAAAGCTAGGCTTTAAAGTTCGTGAAGCTCAATTGCAGCAAATCCCCTATATGGTGACCGTGGGCGATAAAGAGGTAGAAAACAAATCCGTCACAGTTAGACTTTTGAACGGTAAAACCCATGGCGGCTATGCTGCAGATGAGTTTATAAATAACATTGTTAGTGAAGTAAAAAATAGAGAGTTAAATTCTTTTTTTGAAAAGTAAAATTAGGAGGCGTTTATCGCACTAAGAAGAGGTGGTCGTAAGGGGCCAGGTTTTGGAAAAAATAGTGGGTACAGAATTAATAAAGATGTCGTTGCGCCTGAAGTGCGCTTAATTGACGATGAAGGGACAATGTTAGGGGTGATGTCTGCCCGAGAAGCTCTCGTCATTGCCGAAGACCGTGGTTTAGATTTGATAGAAATAGCGCCAACGGCAAAGCCTCCCACTTGTAAAATCATGGACTATGGAAAGTGGATGTATGAAAATAAAAAGAAAGACAAAGAGTCGAAGAAGAAACAAACTGTTATTTCTATTAAAGAGGTTCAGTTTCGACCAAGAACTGAAGACCACGACCTTAATGTGAAGCTAAAACATGCTCGCCGATTTCTTTTGGAAGGAAACAAGGTAAAGGCTAATTTACGTTTTTCAGGCCGAGAGATGGCTCACCAAGAGCAAGGTCTAAAGCTGCTTCAAAAAGTAATTAAATTATTAGATGATATTGCTGTTGTTGAGACCGCTCCTAAGCGTGAGGGTCGACAAATGTTTGTTTTATTTAACCCGGACCCTGCAAAAATTAAAGATTATTTAAAAGAGCAGGATCGCCTCAAAAAATTAACAGCATCAGAAGCAGCCGCAGAGGCTGAGGCCGCTGCTGCTGAAAGCTCAAGTGAAGCCTAGTTGGCAAAAAACTAGGTTATCTTTTCGTTCTTACTTTGGTTTATAGTGCCATGCTAAGGGTGAGTGATGAAATATTATTAGATGACTCTGAACTTGAATTTAGCTTTGTTAAGTCCAGTGGTTCAGGTGGTCAAAAAGTAAATAAAACTAACTCGCAAGTACAGCTTCGCTGGAACCTTTTAGAGTCTTCCTCTTTGTCTGAAAAATTAAAATCAAGGCTTCTGGATAAGCTTTCCTCTCGTTTAACTGTCGCTGGTGATATTGTTGTTGTGAGTGAGAAAGGTCGAAGCCAGTATCAAAATAAACAAAACTGTATCGATAAATTTAAACAGCTGCTGTCCAGGGCGGCTTTTGTACCTAAACCTCGCAAAAAAACTCGACCAACCCGAGCCTCTAAAGAAAGAAGACTTAAGGATAAGAAAGCAAAATCT
>JAHDIR010000102.1 GCA_020630675.1 Bdellovibrionales bacterium | reverse complement strand
TATACTTTTGTCTTGGTTTGAAACACTTCGGTGACGTTACTTTCGGATCAATGCGGCCCCGATTAATAAGTTTAAATTTACCCCATCTTTTTCAAAGATATTTATGGAAATTGCCGATAAGATCAGGTGGTTTCTCGTTTGTTTAGGCTCAGCTTAAAGTCTTTAATTTTTTTCACTTCAATATGTTTAATCACTGGAGTATTAACTTTTATAGTCCCTGAAAAAAAAACAGACCTCAATAGATCCATGTCATCAACAGATCAAATAATGAGCCAAGCTCTTGTTTGCAATAAAGTCGTACCAGAGAAAGTTCCTAAATCTGGAGCTATTGCTCCCAAAAAACCTATTCAATACACTCACCTCACGCAAAGTTTTGATAAGGTTTTATATGAAAATTCACCAATTTCAGCCTTTTTTATCACAGAGAGATTTCCTATACTAAAAAATAATGGTGACCAGGCTACACTCATTGGACGACTCACAGGTGATCTCAACTCGTTACTTGCTTTGCCCACCACTTTGTTATCTGGTGGCTATCAACGTTATTTGGATTTTGCCCAAAAGGCTATGAGGCCACTTGAGGCGGCTAACATATCTTCCCTGGATGAATCAAATATTGCTATTCACAACCCAGTTCATTTAAATAATTACTCTAAAACAGACCTAGTGAACTCTATTTTTATTGTTTCTCAAGAGGGAGTTTTAAAAGAAAACTCACAAATTTATGCAAGCTTTGTATTGACGAAAAAAATGAATTCTGACCCAACAGTTTTTGACTCCGAGGCATTAGATATTAGTTTTGAAATTTTATTTTTACAGAAAGGACTCAGTGAGAATTGGTGGGCAGAAATGCTTATTCAACTCAACAGACAACTACAAATTATAAGTGCCAAAGAAAAAATAAAATCTATTCGGCTCGTAGTAAAAACAAAAACTCAAAACATCCAGTATTATCAATATCTAGGGTTTAAAAAAGCAGATTCAACTCAGCCTTCAACGACACCTCACACAAACGGTATATTTTCTGATTTTGTCAATTTGGAGGCTAGCTCTAAAGATATTAAAAAAGCTTTTGAAAAATATATTTCAAAACAAAACCACCAAGAAGCTCTTACAAACTTAAGTGACATCAAATTACGTTGGCAAGAAGCGGTAGATGACCCACCACAAGTATTTCAAAAAGTTTTTACCGGCCTGGGTCAGTTTCCCACTCCAAGAAGTATTGATCGAATAACAATCGAAAAAACAAGAGAAAATATGAGTCTACATTACTCTTCCACTAATCAAAAATCTATTCATCTAGCTCTTATTAAACAAAACTCGCTACCACTCAAAGATGGCACTATAAATTTAGAAATTGGTACAAAAACAAAGTTAACATACGTAGATGGTGTAGCTTCAATTGTTACTAAAAACGGAATTGATTTAGAAGTGCGCTTTTCTTGTGATGAAAACGTGCAACCCAATGGTTTTTTTGAATTAAAAATTGAAGGTTCACTTGTTGTGAAGTCACAATTTTAGTGAGTTTGCCATCTGATTGTTTCTAGTTTAAATACCCTTACCATTAATACATACAAAGCAAATAAATACATCTAATTTATTGATTATATGAAACCATAATAGCTATAAAGCAAACCCAAATGAAAACTCCAATAAAGGCTGATTCTTTTCTTTGATGAATCAAAATATCAGAGTATGCCTCTCTAAAGCCCTTAATTAGCCATAAAAAAAAAGCCCCTGGTAATTTTAACAGCAGCTCCACAAAGATATCCAATATTACATCAATCAATTGAATAAAACCCCCTGTTTTTATTATAAAAGTTATATAAATCTCTACTGTGAACTGTCGAGTCTTTTGGAGTTTTTGACCTTATGCCAATAGGAACTCTAGATGATTCTTCTATTACACGATTATAATGATTTTTTCTTTTACCTTTCAGGTGATAACCTCTTTGATGAGAAGACGACAATTGGTTGTTTTTATTAAATTCATTGATTTTAGAAACTTTAAATTTATTTAACGAAATAAGTTTTTCAGCCCATAAATTTTTAGAGATAAATAACATCAAGATAATAACAACTAATTTCAAACCAACCTCACAGTTCAAATATTCTCTAAACTTGTAAAGTTTAACATTACAAAATTTTTCTTTAAATAGGCGATGTAATATCTTTAGGGTTGTAAATACTTTTAACAAAGAAGGGGCTTTGCAGAGACTTGGTTCAGCATATAAGGGTTTTCCAAACTTCCGACTGCGAGCCCTAAATGCTTATTCTTAATGGGCTATGGAGGGTCACCCATCAAGAAGAGTGGAGAGCCTAAATTATTTCATTAATAGTTAAAAGATCATTTCTACGCCCAAGTTACGTTTAATCTAGAAATAAATGTATTTTAAATTTAAAGGCCAAGCCATATTTATATTAAATATATGGCCCAATACTTGCTAGTTCAGGGTGATAACCAAAATTAACTAAGGAAATAAGAGGTTTAATATGAAAAAAATTTATGTATGTATCATAGTTTTGCTATCACTTTTTTGTTCTAATTCATATGGAAAAGACCAAAACTCCTGTGTTAGAGCGATGGAGGAGATTACAGATTATTGGAAATCTAAAACAAGTTGGAAAAAGTATTACCAATTTTATAGAGATACATCTTTTGTACCCCATGAAAGTTTAAGGCCAGTTGCCGGAGTTTTCGGAGCAATATCTCCAATGAGTTTAACTTCAAAAGCAATAAATGCCTATAGAATTGATCATTTAACTGCCATAACTAAAGTGGCCTCAGGGCATGCCTCTGAAGAAGATATGCTCAGAGTAGTAAAAATTATCAATGATCGTACTGAGTTAAATATTAGTTTTAATGAAATTAATAGCGTAAGTAGAGAAATACAAAAAATGGCTGATGACAATAGCCTTTGTGGATGGATCAGTAATAACGAAAAATTAAAGCTAGAAGATCAGCTTAAATATATCTCTGTCCTTATTGGTGAAAGGTTATCAAATTAAAAAACGTAGGGTGCTTAATAATTTAGATTGTTACTAGGGTCTTTAACCGTTTCATGATTTGAGACACATTAAAGTACAAGCTAATGATACCATACCAATAAATTTTTTTTCAATTTGTTGTATCTTGTAGCTATGGTTCTAAAGTGCTTAAGCCGTGCATTTTTTTCCATAAGGTGTCTTATTTTATAAATATCTGAATAGTAATTTTTATTTTCTTTTTAGAGGTGCGATTTTCTTGTGATGAAAACTTGCAACCCAATGGTTTTTTTGAGCTAAGAAGAAAAATTTCAGAAAGTTGTGGATTGCCTCATATAGCAGCAGCCTCTTGGTTGGC
>JAHDIR010000046.1:14195-20907 GCA_020630675.1 Bdellovibrionales bacterium | reverse complement strand
TCTATTTCTATTTCTATTTCTATTTCTATTTCTATTTCTATTTCTATTTCTATTTATAGTTGTCCCATTTTTCCAGCTTGGTAGTCAGCTATAGCTTGAGAAATCTCTACTTGAGTGTTCATTACAAATGGGCCATGAGCAACTACGGGTTCGTTAATTGGCTCGCCGTTTAAAATTAGACCTTCAAAATCACGAGAAAGTTTTAGGTTGATAATTTCACCTTCTTGTTCAAAAACAAGCACATTTTTTTTGTCATAAGTGGCTTTTTCCCAAGACAGAGACCCTCTGCGAATGAGTAAAAGTGTATTGCTACCATTTTTAAAACGAAAAGAAACCTCTTCCTCTTGTCTTGTTGACAGGTCATACATATTAATAGGGGTGAAAGTGAAAAAAGGCCCATGCTGGTCTTTGTACTTTCCGGCAATCAATCGCAAATTTCCAGATTGTCCTAAGATAAGGTTAGGAATTTGTTTTTTACTATAACCTTGATATTTTGGGGCGGTCATTTTTTCTTTTTTTGGTAAATTGACCCAAAGCTGAACCATTTCGAACTGGCCTCCTTGTTGTGAAAAGTTATGAGAGTGAAATTCATCATGCACAATACCTCGCCCAGCAGTCATCCACTGCACGTCCCCAGGTTTAATGACACCGCCCCCTCCGGAAGAGTCTCTGTGTTCGACTTCACCTTGGTAGGAGAGCGTGACGGTTTCAAAACCTCGGTGGGGGTGCATACCTACGCCACGAGGTTTTTCAGTACTTGTAAACTTTTTAGGAGAGGCATAGTCCATTAAAAGAAAGGGACTAATATGTTTTTGTAAGTCTTTTGTAGGGCGAACAATTCCATGCACAAAAAAGCCGTTACCCACCCATTGTCTTTGCTGACTATTAAGGACTGTTTTTAGTTTTTTTAATTCCATTAGATTTAGCTCCTAAATAATGAGAAGAGGTTGTTAAAGCTATTATTATGCATTTATTTTTGTTGTGTAAGAGGACAAAATCAATTTATACTGTTGCAATAAAGGCAACAATAAATATGGACTATAACTTATTAAGAATATTCGCTAAAGTCTCAGAATTAGGAAGCTTTACACGTGCAGCAGAGGTGCTTAACCAGCCTAAATCAAGAGTGAGCCGAGCTATTTCTAGGTTTGAACAAGAATTGGGGGTTTCTCTTTTACACCGGACCACGCGTAAAACGACCCTCACAAGTTCTGGGCAAGACTTTTATCAAAGTATAACTCCTCTTCTTAATTCCATCGATCAAGAGTTGGTTAAGGTGAGTAATTCTCAGCGTGAGTTGTCAGGAGTGATTCGAATCACAGCTCCGCAAGACTTAGCTCAAAGCTTAGTATCGCAAGTGATTAATCAGTATTCTTTAAAATACCCAAAAGTAGAAGTTCAAACTCTTATTACTAACGACCTACTAAATTTATCTGAAAAAAATATTGATATTTCCTTTCGTGCAGGTCAGCTGAATGACTCGCGCTTGATTCAAAAAAAAATTATGACAATGAATTTTATCGCCGTTTGCTCGCCGGGTTATTTAAATCAACGAGAAAAACCTAAACAGCTCAAAGATCTCTCTCAACATAATTTTTTGTCATTTAAAAATATAGAAAGAAAATTTTTTCCAAAATCAGTTAAATTTGAACCGACATTTACTTCTGATAGCACTCTTATGCTTTTAAGTATGGTTTTGAAAGGGGCAGGAATTGCTGTATTGCCCGATTATTTTTGTAAAGAAAAAATAGAAAGCAAAGAACTAGTGGTGTTATTTCCTGAATGGAAAACCACAAAAAGCGATATTCATTTATTATATCATTCTGGGCAAAGATCGTCTGAAAAAATCAAGAAGTTTATACAAACCACCGAACAATGCTTGTAGTATTTGTAATTATAAGTTTTTTTTCATTTTTTTGACATTGAAATGTCAAACCATTAAATTTAAATATATGAGTCGGCCAAGAAAAATAATTCATATTGATCAGGATTGTTTTTACGCTGCTGTTGAAATTAGGGATAACCCTTCTTTAAAAGGCAAACCTGTGGCCGTTGGTGGCAGCTCAAAAGGGCGAGGCGTTTTAACCACAGCTAGTTATGAAGCCAGAAAATTTGGTGTAAAATCAGCAATGGCTACTGCCCAAGCTTTAAAGTTATGTCCTGACTTAATTCTTGTTCCTGTTCATTTTGATAAGTACCGAGCTGAAAGTAAAAAAATAAGAAAAATTTTTTCAAAATTTACGAAGCAAATTGAACCACTTTCATTAGATGAAGCTTATTTAGATGTGAGTGATTGTAGCTTATTTGAAGGCAGTGCTACTTTAATAGCTCAGGACATTCGCCAACAAATTTATGATACAACGGGGCTTACGGCCTCAGCAGGCATTGCCCCTAATAAATTTTTGGCAAAAGTAGCTAGTGATTGGAAAAAACCAAATGGGCAATTTACGATATCACCTCATCAAATAGAAAATTTTGTAAAAAAACTTAAAATAGAAAAAATACCAGGGGTGGGTAGGGTTACGGCAAAAAAAATGCATAGTTTAAATATTTATACATGTGAAGATTTACAAAAATTAGATATGCAAAGCTTGAGTTATCACTTTGGCTCTTGGGGAGTGCGCCTGTATGATATTTGTCGAGGAATAGACGAGCGTATCGTTTCTAGAGGAGGGCCTCGTAAATCTTTGTCTGTAGAAAATACTTTTAACCAAGACTTAGAAACCCTACAAGACTGTTTAGACCGGATACCTAAGATTTTTCAAGAGTTTATTGAGCGATTAGAAAAATCTAAACTAAAAGATCAAGTTCAATCCTTAGTGGTTAAAGTGAAGTTTCATGATTTTACTCAAACAACAATGGTAAGATCTCAAGAGGTCAATATTTCTGTATCGACCTATCAAAATATGGTGGCTGAGGCTTTTTCTAGGGGCTTAAAGCCTGTACGTTTATTGGGCTTGGGGGTTAAGTTTTATGGTCCCAAAAAAATACCTAAGACGGCACAGCTTCCCTTATTTTAGTTTTATTAAAAAGACTTCTTTTTACAAAGTAAGCCAAGTGATTAATAATAAATGAACTAGCCAAGTAAAGACCCATTAAACTGCCCTGTGCGTTTTAAAACATGTTCAGTTCCACCGAAACCATTTAAAGTTAAACCGACCTTTCTCGCAAGGCTGGTATGGAGGTCGCCAATATGAATTCTTTGCCTGGGATCATAATCTCCGCTGCTTCCGCTATTAATCACTAACCAAGGCATATTGTTTAAATTGTGATTGTCCCCTTGGCTAGAAAATTCAGTGGCCAAAACAATCATTGTATCTTGGTATATATTTTGAGCTTTTAATTGATTGATCAGGTCGTTCACTAAACCAATAGATAAATCAATGTTTTCTCTAAGTTTTTGTCTATAGCTATCTTGATTTTTATTAAAACCGGATTCATGAGCAGCGTCATGATAACGAGTAGAAAAATTATTGTGATAAATAGTTGCGACATTGGTGTAATTATTGGCTAAGGCAAAAGAAACCATTTTATTGATGGCCCGATTTCTATTGGTAAATAAAGGAATATCATGTTTTCGAAAGTTACCATAACTTGTTAGTTCGCTATCAGAGGGGAGTTCAGCCGTACAGTTTTCTATGGTGGAAGATGACTGTTCAGATGTGAGGTTGGCAATTTTTTTATCCAGGTTTGATTTGTTTTCATCAATTTGTTCGATCATTTTCGTTTTTATCTTTGCAGAGATTAATCTTTCTTTGGAAAAGCGCTCAATATTTCTTTTAATAATACTTTGAACACTTCTTTGTGCCGATAAAACGGAGGCTTGCTGCTGAACAGTTCCTTGGCTGGAAGCAAAACAGCTGACATCATTCAATAGAGTTTCTTTCAGTTGGTTTAAATTAGTGAATGGACGAATATAATTTCTGAAATCTTCATAGCTAGAGGTGATCCACTGCGGTGTTTTGTCATTACTAGGCTGATCAGCCTCACTACCAACAATCAAATAAGGAGCTCGTGAGCCATGAACTCTTTGTAAGTGTTGACCCATTAAGACATCAATTGTTTTTCCCTTGTAGTTGCCTGTGATCGCTGATCGGTCATCATTTTTTGTAGGGTCCATAGCGCAACCAGAAAAAACTGACGACTGAGATTGAACATGATCATTATCTTTATTTAAATCAAATTTTTGTGAAATTCCTCGAATAATTCTAGAATCACCTCTTACTTGATTTAATGCGGCTAAGGCACCATTACGTCCACCAAACAATGGTTTGTCAAAAGTCCAGTTGCCCTTGTCATGAGTGACAGCTCCTCCATTATAAACAGGAGGTCGAATGATGGCTCCATGATAAAAGTAAACAAATACCACTCTTTTTTTTGTGGCGACACTTTGAGCGTGGGCAGGAAGCCCTCTGTAAATATTAGAAAGGGCATACATTCCCATCGATTGGGCGGCTAAGGCTAAGAACTCTCTACGTTTTAAAATACTCATTGTTGTACCTACTCGTTAATGGGTCTTTTAACAAAACTAAAGCTGGGTGATCCAACCATATTAATAATCATGTCTTTAATTCCAGTTTCACTGTTACCGTTCATTGTGCTTGTCATTAAACAAGGTTTAATCGCGTTGTCTTGATTTTTTTGAAATTTATTAGCGAGTTGACTAACAAAACAGCTACGGTAATCAATGGAATTAGAAACGAGTTCTAAGAACTCATCCATACTGTTGTAAGAAGTGTTTCCTGCCACTGACCTTGTGAGCAATGGCGTGCCGTCGGTATAAGTTTCTCTGGGTAAGCCAAATGGATTTACTTTTTCCAGTCCGATAGCTAGAGGGTCAATGTACTGATGACAGCTATTACAACGAGCATCACTACGGTGAAGAGCCAGCTTTTCAATCTTACTTAAGTTAGGGTCTATGGTGGCTTCTTTAACCGCAATTTCTTCGCGATCAGCTGGTGTTAGCTCGGGAAGTTTACCGCACAATACTTTTTCGTAAACAAATATACCCCTTTTTATCAGTGAGGTTTCATTGGGTCTTGAGTGGGTTGTCATGGCAAAGTTTTCACCACTAATTACGCCTTTGCTGAAGTTATTTATAAGTGATGATGGATTTCTATTTTGGTGAATCGAATTAAATGTTTCCTGTAAAGCCTCATGAGCTACCACATACCTAATCTTATTAGGGCTATATATTTGTGGGTCAGAACTTTTAAATAAAGAGGTGTCATTTGTTGATTTGTTAATTTTTAACCAGGAGCCATAAAAAGACTGGTTAAATCGCCATAAGTTTTTGTCTTGACCGAGCAGTCGTTGGGCATGGGCAACTAAGGTTTGAGAGTTTAATCGGCCAGCTAAGGCATCGCTGTACAGCTTATAATCTGGAGCGGATGAGCTGATATAAAAGGAAAGGCGATTGGCCATTTCCATTTGATCGAGTTCAAAAATATCAAATTGCCCATTCTGACTTCTAGATGCAGGTAAGGTATTTTTTAAATAAAATTGAGGAGAGGCCATCATTATTTTTATTGAGTTGCGAATAGAAGTTTTAAACTGACTGGCCTGCTCACCGTGAACGGGAAGATAAAACTTAATTTGATTTTCATCAGCTGGGGTTAATACTTTTCTCCAAAGAAGAGGGTAAACAAATTTTTCTAAGTAAAGTGCACATTCTTGGTTAAGCTCTTGGCAAGCACCAGCAGCATTCAGCATGGGGTTTGTTTTATTTACGATAGATTGGGCAAAGAGTTCTCCTACGCGATCGCCAATAGAAATCATAGTGTTTATAAAACCTGGCTCTATAGTGACTTTGTTCATTTCTTCAAAATGATTTTCTTCATTCATTGGGGGATAGGTTTTTATGGCGTTAAAAACAATTCCTGACTGACTTTTTGTTAAAGGCTCTATAGAGGTGTTTTGACCTAATAAAGAATTCGTTAAATTAGCAGAGTTAACTTGGTCGCGAAGGCCCAGCACATCTTCAATTATATTTTGTAACTCAAAGCGAGTTATTTTGCCTGGATAAAAAGATTCAATTTCAGCGTTAGGGTTACTACAGGTGATTCCATTTGGGTCGACTGTGCCACTAGAAACTTTCACTTTAAAGTTGGGCTGGTAAATAAAATTTAGTTTTTGTGAAAAGTTAAATAAAGGAGTAGCAGGTAAGGGTGCTTGTCCTTCGCCAAAGCCATTTGAATTAAAACGACCAGAGCCAGCACTATCAAAACTATTAAATGCAGATCCGCAGTTTTGGTAGACAACCAAAATAAGTGATAAACATAAAATGTGAAATAAATATTTCAAGTCCCGTTTTCCCGCTAAAGTTTGTTTAGTGCTCAATTTATTTTATACTAATTTATCGGAATTATTGGTTTTTTGTGTAATTGAGTCTCTCTTTGGGACGTTTCAAGTTGAGAATTGCTGACGAACTTTTTGGTCTTGTAAAATTGTTTTTCACTTTTTAAGTAGTTTTTTATTTTTTCTGCGACAGATTGAGATGACTATTTAGATTGGAGAGTCTCTTCATCATTAAAATCACTTTCTGAATGCTTAAGGTCTAAAGCTTTTAATTGAGCTTTGCCATTTTTAACTTCGATAAAATTTTCATCAAAAGTAAAATTAGAAGTTTTTGAAAAATCTAATGTGGGTTCAAAGAAAGTTTTATTGTAATCACAAGATGGGAGGGTCAAAAAAAGAAAGAATATATAAATAA
>JAHDIR010000046.1:0-14095 GCA_020630675.1 Bdellovibrionales bacterium | reverse complement strand
GTTTTATTGTAATCACAAGATGGGAGGGTCAAAAAAAGAAAGAATATATAAATAACTAATGACACAGGTTTTTTCACTCTTATTTATCGGTAAATATGGCATAAGAATTAAAAAATTACGGTTAATTTTTGTAAATTAAGTATGGCTCATTAATTTACTTTATGGGTTTATGCATGATTTAAAGTAAATACAGCACTAAGCGCTGAACTTAAGTCGAGATGATGCTATTAATTTTTTAAATAGGTGTTACCAATAACCCTTTGCTATTGAAAACTATTGTGAATATCATTAAAAGAAATTTCGTTTATGCTTGAAGTGGTGTGAACATAAAAATACTTATCATCTTTGGTTTTTGTTATATGGCTTTACTAATTTTATGGGTTTTGCAATTTGATTTATGGGCTGCTTGCCCAAAGCCTTTGCCTCAAGAAGTTTACAGTACCCGTTGCACCGGGAAAACTATTTTTTTTCAAAACGAAGGAAAGTCACAAAAACTA
The DNA here is from genome assembly GCA_020630675.1 of Bdellovibrionales bacterium. Classification (GTDB taxonomy): domain Bacteria; phylum Bdellovibrionota; class Bdellovibrionia; order Bdellovibrionales; family UBA1609; genus JAHDIR01. The sequence goes on along the minus strand of JAHDIR010000046.1, from coordinate 13,598 downwards.
AAAGATTGTGAGTTAGGTCAGTCCCCAAAGTTAACCATGAACCCCCAAATTACAACTTTAATTGAAAAATTACGCTGCCTTTATGGTGACAAAATTGTTATTACCAGTGCTTACAGAAATAAAAAGCATAATTTATACTCTTGGGCTTATGTGTATAAAAAAACCGGAAATAAAAGAGTAGTATCTAAAACAAGTAAACATCAACTAGGAAGAGCCATAGATTTTTATATAAAAGACTTTAATTTTCAAAAGCATAAAAACGTAGTTCCACAACTTCATAAGTGGGCTGGTTTTTTTTCAAAAAAAATCAGAGGCTCTAAAAATAAAATTTGGGTGAAAGTTTATCAAGCAAATGAGGGAAGAGATCCAGATAATTTACATTCCTCACCTTATATTCATATCGAGTTAAGAGATAAATAATTTAAATTTTAAGCTTTTGGTTGTTAATAAGTAAATAAAAAAAAGCCACTCCTTTTTAATCTGTCCCACTTTTCGGGGAATAGATCATTTTGGGAAGTGGCTTTTCAATGTTATTGTTTAAAAATAACTTACTTTAGATCAAATCTGTCCAAAGTCATAACTTTACTCCAGGCATTCACAAAATCTTTAACGAACTTCTGTTGCCCATCATTGGCTGCATAAACTTCAGCGACAGCTCTTAGTTCTGAGTGAGAACCAAAAATTAAATCAACAGGAGTAGCCGTCCATTTCACTTCATTTGTTTTTCTGTCTCGCCCTTCATATAACCCTTCTTTGCCGTCCACTTTTTGCCAACGAGTAGACATGTCTAAGAGGTTTACAAAAAAGTCGTTACTTAACACATCTGTTTTTGTTGTAAAATATCCATGGTTGTCATTGTTGGTGTTAGCACCTAAAACTCTTAAGCCTCCGATTAAGACAGTCATTTCAGGCACGGTTAAAGACAATAAGTTAGCTCGATCAATCATCATTTCAGCTGGAGACATTTTACTGTCAGCACTGTAGTAGTTTCTAAAAGCATCAGCTTTTGGTTCAAGAACTGAAAAGGAATTTACATTTGTTTGTTCTTGTGTGGCGTCTGTTCTGCCTGCTTGGAACGGAACCTTAATATTAACTCCAGCTTTACTAGCAGCTTGTTCTATGGCGGCTGAGCCTCCTAGTACAATCACGTCCGCTAAAGAAACTTTTTTTCCACCACTTAAAATTTTGTTAAAGTTAATTTGTACTTCTTCTAGTTTTTTAAGGCTAGAGGAAAGTTCCTGCGGAGAGTTCACGGCCCATTGATTTTGTGGTTGTAAACGAATTCGGGCTCCGTTAGCTCCTCCTCTCATATCGGTGGAGCGGTAAGAAGAAGCTGCTGCCCATGCCGTTTTAATTAATTGCGAAGAGCTTAATCCAGATTTAAGTAGCTGACTTTTTAGTTGGCTCACTTCGCTGGAGCTAATCATTTTATAGTCAGCCATAGGAACGGGATCTTGCCAAGACATGACTTGTTTAGGGGCATCGGCTCCCACATATCTGGCTCTAGGGCCCATATCTCTGTGTGTAAGTTTAAACCAAGCTTTTGCAAAGGCTAATTCAAATTCTTTTGGATTATCTAAAAATCGTTTTGCGATTTTGTTATAGGCTGGATCAAACTTTAAAGCCATATCAGAGGTGAACATGACTGGTGCTGATCTTTTTCCTTTTACATGGGCATCGGGCACTAAATTTGAGGCTTGATCATTTTCAGGCACCCAAAGGGTGGCGCCAGAGGCAATTTTCTTCTTAACCCATTTAAAGTTAAATAAATTTTGTAAGTACTGGTGAGTCCATTGAGTGGGAGAGGCTGTCCAGGCACCTTCAAGACCACTGGTGATAGTGTCAGCCCCTTTTCCTGTTTTACATTTGTTTTTCCAACCAAAGCCTTGCTCTTCAATGTCTGCGGCGGCAGGTTCGGCGCCGACACACTTGTCTGGTTTACCAGCTCCATGTCCTTTACCGAAAGTATGTCCTCCGGCAATTAAAGCCAAAGTTTCTTCATCGTTCATGGCCATGCGTCCGAAAGTTTCTCGAATATCTTTCGCCGAGTCCAGAGGGTCATGGTTGGCATTAGGCCCCTCTGGATTGACATAAATAAGCCCCATCTGAACGGCCCCTAAAGGCTTTTTTAGTTTTCGTTTTTGGCCTTTATGGTGGTAACGGCTGGAGGCTAACATCTTTGTTTCAGGGCCCCAGTAAACAAGGTCTGCTTCCCAATCATCTTGTCGGCCGCCGGCAAATCCAAGAGTTTTAAAACCCATAGACTCCATGGCGACATTTCCAGTCAAGACCATTAAGTCTGCCCAAGATACACTTCGGCCGTACTTCTTTTTAATAGGCCACAAAAGGCGCCTGGCTTTATCTAAGTTAGCATTATCTGGCCAGCTATTAAGAGGTTCAAAGCGCTGTTGACCACCGCCGGCTCCGCCTCGACCATCAGTCACACGATAGGTTCCAGTGCTGTGCCAAGCCATGCGAATGAAAAAGGGCCCATAGTTGCCCCAGTCAGCTGGCCACCACTCTTGTGAGGTTTTCATGATTTTTTCAATGTCACTTTTTAGTTCGGTGACATTTACTTTGGCAAACTCTTGAGCATAATTAAAAGAGGCGCCGTAAGGGTTTGATTCAGCAGCATGCTGTCTTAAAGGGCCTAGGTCTAACTTTTCAGGCCACCAAAAGCTCATAGGCTTGGCATGAAGAGATGCTGTCGATGATTCACTGGTTTTTACAGGAGTAGAGTGAGGTTTTTCTGCTTTTGAATTTTTAGTTTCTTCTTTGCATCCACTAAAAGCCATCGCTGTAAAAACAACTACGCCTAGAAATTTATACTTATTAAACATAATTAAATCCTTTTGGGGTTTTATTTATTAATATTTTTTAAAAAATTATAACGAGGAAAAAAAGAAAGCAAATAGTCATTGCCTATCAACCTATAAACAAAGAGTTCATTTTTTTAGTCAGCATTCATAATTTTTCTGGCTGCTGCTTAAGTGCTTTATTCGTAAGCTCCTTATGCAGTTTAAAAAGCTTAAAGGGGCTTATTTTCTTAAACTCACTTTGCAATATGAGCAAAAAGTGAACAGTTGAGTTTATTAAGTATGTTCTGTTTGGGCTTACGTCGTGCTTGCAGTCCTTATGTAGAAAAAAAGGGGGGGAGCTTTGGCTTATAAGCTCAAGTAATTATGCTTTTTTACATAATAATTATTTATTTTATTTTGCTATTTTACATAAATTAATAAATAATATTATATAATAATACATAAAATAAATGGGTAAAAATAGGGTATATATATGAAAACACTTAAGTTTAAGCATATTAATGAGAGAACATCAGCTTTGATGCCTTTAAAAAAACACTTTAAGGGGGTTAAATCCTGGTGTAAGTATATACGTACGGGGTTAGGAATGACTCTAGAGCAGTTAGGCCACAGAGCTTCCTTGTCAACGCCCACAATTTCGCAAATTGAGCGAAATGAAGCTTTGGATAAGATTACATTGGCTTCTCTTAAAAAAGTAGCAGAAGCTATGAACTGCGAACTTGTTTATGCTTTTGTTCCCAATGAAAAGTTGGAAGTCATGCGTGATAAACAAGCTGAAAGAAAAGCCAAACAGTTTGTTAAAGAGTCGCATTTACATATGGAGTACGAAGATCAGGCTGTTACAAAAAAACAGCTTAAATCACAGTGGCTGGAGTTAAAAGAAAAACTAAAAACCTCTCATCGATTATGGGATTAGGCGAGTAAAATGAAAGAGATTTATTTTAACGATCGTGATGGGAATACAGTTTTATCTCAAGACGAACTCAAGGGGCTTCGTTTAACACATATTACAATCATAAAAGAGCTTGATGAAGCAGAGCAAGTGAATATTAACGAAGGACTTTTTTGGCTAAGCCAACAAAGAACAAAAAACTATTTAACAGACAGTTTTTTTAAAAAATTGCATACAAAATTATTTGGAGAGGTTTGGAAATGGGCAGGTAAGTATAGAACCAGTGAAAAAAATATTGGTATCGAAGCTTATCAAGTGCCTACAGAAGTTTTAAAGTTATGCCAAGACGTAAATTATTGGTTAAAAAACAAATCGTACGCCGAAGAAGAATTAAAAGCTCGTTTTCATCATAAACTAGTTTATATTCACCCTTTTCCTAATGGTAATGGCCGTTTTTCAAGGATATTAACAAATTATTTTTGTCAAAGAAATGGTTTTGAAAAACCAAAATGGCAAGCTCATTTAAGCCCTGGGCTGAGACGAACTTTATATATCAAGGCTTTACAGAAAGCCGACTTGAAAAGGTTTGAAGATTTAACTTACTTTATGAATCACCATATTGAGCAAGAAAAAGCTTTGAGAGCACTTACTTAAATTAAAGAAAGAGAGCATGTTTGCCTCCAAAGGAGATGTCTTGGAAATTTCTATTTTAATTTTAATACCAATTTATATTGCATATATCATTTTTCTTGGTAGAAAAATGTTTAAAAAAAGACTAAGTGCCATAAAATCAGGGGCGGTAAAAGTAGGCTATTTTAAAGACTATCAAGGTACGGTTCCTTATGAATTACAAGTTTATAAAAATCACTTCGAAAATCAATTTCAATTTCCTGTTATATTTTTTATTTCATGCTTAGCTATTATACAGTTTGATATGGCAGACCTGTTTATGGTTTTTTTATGCTATATGTTTTTTATTACTCGTCTTTTGCATAGCTATTTTCATTTAGGATCTAATGATTTAAAATTGCGAGCCCTTAGTTATATGGTAGGTGTAGTTTCTGTTCTTGTTATTTGGCTCAGGATTGTTCTGAACTTATTGTTCTTTTAATCATATAATTTATCTATACCTTTTTTGTGTTCACGCCGGACTTTTTCCTTCAGAAAAGGCTTTTCCACCTGTGCTATGCTCTTGGTTCCTTTATTTTTTAAATTCATTTCATTGTTGTATGTAAAAAAAATACATATTGGGAATACTCTTGTGGATGGCAAAACTATATTGATATACGTAACTCCAATTTACTAAAGTAAACAAGGGTAGGTTAGATTGAATTTTTTTAAAATATTATTCATTATATCGTTTTTTTATTTACCTGTCTTGGGTAAAGAATATTACCCTCAATGTGATAAAATTGAAGGCAATATTCAATGGTTTTCCAATTTAGATTGTAAAAAATCACCCTCTCACCCTGAAGCTTTACAAATAATTCCTGGCGAAAATTCCGTTGTGTTTAGGGTGGGAAATGAAATCCCTAAAATTTATAGTTCTTGGAAAAACGAGTTTCGAGATAATATTCGCCCTAAGTTAGGCAGTGTTTATTCTTATCATTTAGAAACTAAATTTATTAAGGAAGGCCTTCCCAAAAGAGATCGCTCTATTGTTGTGGCTCAATGGCATGACCGAAAAGATGGCTTTGATCAAATGAGTATTTCTTCACAAAAACGAGCCAGTCGATCACGCCCTCCCATCTCAATTCGTGTGATAGATCACGAGTTTTATATTATTTTGTGGAATGATAAAATTTTTGACGAGAAAGGTGGCGTTGGTAATGGAAAGATTATTTATCAGCAACCAATAGACTTTGATCACTGGTATAGTTTTGACTTTATCGTTAAATGGTCTGCGGCTCAGGATGGGTATTTTCAAGTTAAAATTGATGGACAAGAGGCGGTCAACTACGAAGGGCCCATTGGATACAAGCTGGACCTTGTGGGTTCCTATTTTAAGTTTGGTCTTTACACTGTACATTCCTTTAATCAGTTTGGAGTGATGGAAATAGCTCACAGAAATTATGATAGACAACTTATATCGGAATAATTTTTTAAATAAAAAATTTTAAATTTAAATTTTTAAATCTATTTATTAGGGGAGTTTATGAGGTTTATAATTATTTGTATTTTTGTTTTATCGGGTTGGTCTAACTTTTCTACGGCTAGTGACAGCATCAAATGTATAGCAAGCATTCAAGAAGATAGTTCTGAGGCTCCTCTCAAAATTGCCTTGTTGCCTTTTCGATATAGTCGGGGGGTGACTTTAAGGGCTGAGTCTCATGATTTAAAATTTACTGTTTATAAAGGAGTACCAGCTTCTCATAATTTAAAATATGTCATTGAATCCAGTACAAATGATGGCTTTAGATTAGTATCTACTCACTCTGTCGAACAACTCAGTGAGCTTTCGACATCAGGGTACAACCATAGTGCCCCTGTGCTGACGGCCAGTATTCCTGCTCGTGATTTATCTGTGCTACTGAGTTGTAATTATTAATTTATTAAATGAATTCATAGGTGATCTTTAAAGTCTTTGAGTTGTGTGAACGCTTACTTGGTGTAAATTTTCCAGTTCTTTGTATATATGTTTAAGTCTTTTGAATTTTGGTTTTGTTGTTGAACAAAGTAGCCAAGACCTTTTGGTCTGACTGTTGGCTTTGTGCGAATTTGTAAGTTTTTTGCTTCCATAATTAATTTTTCGTTGAGGTACATTCGTATAATACCATTTTTTTTTGTTACGGGAGTGTTTTGAATAATTTCAACTTCCATTTTCTCCCAGCGACCACAAGTGGGTTTGGGTTCAATGGCAATGAAGCTTCGTCCATAGGTCACTTGTTTGTCAGGTATATAGGCATAAGTAAAGTAGTATCCACTTTTTGATATTGGCACTCTTAGGCTCCAACTGTCCTCTCTGTTGTTGCTTCCACCTGGCATGGCGTTGACGTTATCTTCAGAAGCCCAGTGATGTCCGTGTCCCATATACTGATAGAGTTTAGGGTTTTTACCATCAATGCACTCAAAATAAGTTTCTAGAGAGTAAACCACCTGAGCTTCTGGCCCTTTGGGGCCAAATTGATTGCCAACTATGCTGGCTGCTGTTTGAAACTCTCCAGGCTTATAGCTAATATGTGCAGCAGGGGAGCCGTCAGGGGCTTTTGTAATTTTTAGGTTATCTTTAGCAATATATCTTAGTAATGAATAGCCATTGCTCCATTTGCTTTGAAAGTAATTTTTAGGGTCATTGCCAATATCACTTTCATTAGGAGTGGACGAAAAAAATAAGGTGTACCCTTGATTTGTCCAAAGTGTAGATGCTTCAGATAGTAGAGGCCTCTTCGGTACTTCTTGCTGATTAATCTCATCTGTGTTCGTTTTAAACTGTTGAACTGTGCTTTGAATCTCTTCATTTTTAGAGTTAAGAGCAAAAATTTTAAAGTAGTAAACGGTGCCAGCAGCAAGTGAACTTAATGTTTGTTGGTGGCTTTTGTACTTAAAACTATGTTCACCTTTACTCGTCAATGGTTTTTGTCCAGGGCGATAAAAAGAGACGGCTTCTAATAAAGCTTTTTCATCGGTATGGTAAACAATAATAGCTTTAGCAAAGTCTGAAACTTCAAAGTGAATGATAGCGTTATTTACAGTTCTTTCATTTGTTGTGATCGATTTAAATTTGAAATCATCTGCATTTAAATTGCTATTTGTGCTCTCAGAAGAGCCTGGGACAATATTTTCATTAAGTGATGATGTTGAATTTAAGCCTATAGATTGTGACTCTGAGAATTCTCCACTGCAGTTTTGGAATAAAAATATTACAGGAAAGCTAAGAACTAAAAATAAAATATATTTTTTCAATCCCGTAAAACTAAACTTCCCCAATCATAGTTTTTTATGAGATTTCATAGTAAAGCATATTTCAGGCCAAATCTAATAGTTTAGGTTGATATTTCTCAGACTCAATAGAGCCATGGTTAATGGTGTATAAGAGTCTCGCCTTGAGACAATAACTAAATGTATTTTTTTTCTGTGACTTTCATAGAATTTTATTCATAAACATATGGGGAAAGTTAGTTCTTAAAAATGAAAGCTTAAGTTTAAAGTGCTACACGTCGTTTGTACATTATACAAATACTCAGAATATGTTTCTGCGCAGTTCCGCTGAGAATTGGTCCTGAGTTGCCATTTTCACAGAATAAAATAATTATAGTAAATATTTTAATTGGTTGATGTACCGATATAAGTAATTTCAAGCTCTTTTTTTTAGAGAATCAAAATCGAATTTAAACATTTTTTCCCTAAATTCTAAATGAATAAATAGATTCATGAATATTATTATTGTTATGCATTTTAACCCTATGTAGATAAGTTTTAATCTAAAACAAACCCAGTCAGCTTATGCATTGTATTTCGTAAGTTTTTCACAAATAGGCTTAAAAGTTGTAACTTATAGGGGTTAATGCTAGCTGTAAATAAACTTTAATTAATGTCAAGGAGCCCTTATGAAACTTACTTTTTTTATTACTTTAACTATTTTTTTGGGCTTAGCGCTGCAAAGTAATGCCAGCTCTATTAGCACATTTAAAGTGACTTGTGATGCTGCTTTGGCTGGTGACCAATCTAAGGGAGAGCCTGAAGTTCGCACAAAAATTCAAATGACTTTTTGTGGAATTGAAATGTCAGGTATGATGATCCCTGCTGAAGGTGAAGGTTTTGGTAGATTTTGGTATGACGAAAATTTTGCGATTTGTGGAGATCAAAATGTACCAGGCGTTTCCTTTAGCGCTACAAGATATGATGGCTCCACTTATTCGGGCTTTATTCCCTCTACTGATAGCAATAAGCCCGTATCAGAAGAAGAGACAAGCACATACACTATTGGCTCAACTGATGGTGAATACTTTGAGTATACAAGCCAAGAAGAAGCACCTAGTCTTGTTACATTGGTGAAACAAGGAAACTCAGGATTTTTAACTTATAATTTTAAGTTAGCAAGCTGCTATCATCAGTATAGCGACTTTGACGGGTCGATTAGACCTTATTAATTTATAACATATATATTTATATATAATTTTAACCCCTAGTTATATGTGACTAGGGGTTTTTTTTATTAAAAGACTGGGCTAAATTAAAATTCACTAATGTTAACATTTTGAAGCCGCCCTTTCGTTTGTAAATGTTCTAATTATTTTGTTGAATGCAGAATAGTTAGATAAGTTTTACTCTAATTCAACAGCTGTTAGGAAAACTATAAAAGTAAATAAAAAGGTTGTTAATGTACGTTGTGCCCGGGCTTCCCACAAATAAATCTATAGTAAAAGCTTTTCCAAAGTCATTATTGTTCGAATAGTTTTAAAAATGGGCGCCTTAGTTTGCGAAGTTTGGACTTATTTGATCGACTTTTAGTACAGAGAGAAAGGGTTAACTAAAAAGAAATTAATTTAATTAATCGGTAATTCCAGTAGTTTGAAGAGAGTTTCAGTCACACAGGTTTAAAATATCAGTTTTTAAATTTGATATGTTATCTATTTCGAAGACGTCAGAAAGGTATATTGGGTTGCTTGGGCTATCTGAGGAAAAGTCATTTTTTTATTAATCGATTTCAATCCAGTGATAGCTAAGCAGACTTATAAATAATTACCACGGCTAAAAAGCTGTGAGAACAAACTAAACATCTTTAAACAAAAACCACAGGAGGTATTTTAGTGTTTAAAAAAATAAAACAGAAGTTATTAAAAACGGTAGTCCTTAGTGCTATCTTTTTACCCGTCGGGGCTTCGGCAAATTGTAAAACCATGAAAGTCTTATGTGAGGTTGATACTACAAAAGTAGAATTTATAGTGCCCGAAGACATTTCAATTAATAACTGCGCGAGCTATGGTCACAAGGTTAAGATATCTTCTAGTCGTTTTAGTTTACCTGAAACTCATTTTAATACCGGCAGTTATCGCTCTGAAAAATATGATGTTTATACCAATACCATTCCCAATGCAGTTATCAATTCTTTAAATAAAAAATTTGACTTACATTATTCGTTATTTTTTGAACGCCGAACATTAGAGGCTCACATGGCTTTTGGCCCTGTTGGTGCCTATGGCCATCCTTCTTATGAAGATGACGAATTTGAAGGTTTACTTGGAACAACTATTGGCGGAAAGAGGCTACTGTTTGGAGGTATTTCTAATCAATGGACATTAGACTACACAAATTTTCCCTCAGCATGTGAAATTAAAAGCAATAAATAGGAGATACCAATGTCAAAAATAATTTTTAAAAAAAATGTAGTAATTATTTTATTATCAAGCTTATTTGGCTTACAAGCTTATGCGGATTCGATTATTGGTGGGCCAACCATTATTCCATGTGGAAAAGTACAAATGAGATGTAATATGGACTCGACAAATTCCGGTGAAAAAATGAGGCTTTATATGTACACCGCGCTTCCAGGTGGAAATTCATGTGATAATATTTTTGCAACAACAAAAATATACCGTGTGTTCCAAGACCCAATTGATGGAGAAAGGGAATACGAAATTTTTAATGGTACTTTACGAAACGGTTTTTTCGAAAGTAACAGACAAAGTTTTTTCGTTTTCGATAATTCAAAGCTCAAAAAGTTTTATGGTTTTCAAGCCTTTCAAAAAGGAAACGCAAATTACTTCATTTACGATTTTGAAGACCAGTCTATTAGCGCTGAATTTCAGATAAATAGATTTAATGGAACTACTAGTGAACATAAGGTTGACCCGACTTCATGTGTGTACCTTGAACCTTAAACTTAATGAAAATGAAGGGCTAGAGGGTAATTGGACCTTTTGGCCTGAGTTTTACTTTAAATTGAATACTTTAGGTGAAATGCGTAAAATGGTAGCTGAAGTCCCAAAAGATAGTGAAAGGTCTTTATATAAAGGTTCATCAAAAGTGACTTCCGATGTCTTACAAGGTAAGTGGGTGACTAACGCAAACGTAGAAGCTGATGATTTAAATTCAAAACTTTCTTTAACTGTTTTTGCTGGCCCAATGCTAACATTCCCTGGATTTTTAGTGGGTGGTATTAAATTTTCTTGTATACAATTTAGATAAGAAAATAATCACAACTGAGATGGCCCCGATTGCACACGTTTCCTAATCTTATTCAAGCTTTCTATCATTTAGGCTCTAATCAAGCGACCAAAATTAAGTAAGAACTAAAAGTTATTTAGAAAAAATTAGTTGGCTTTCACCAAATCGAGTGACTTCATCAATTAACTTCATGTTTAACTTTTTTAGTAACCTAATGGACATTATGTTTTTCTTTTGTGTCTCAGCGATTATTGTAGGAAGCTTTAATGTGTGCAGAGCGTACTCAAGAATAGTATTTGTTGCCTCAAAAGCAAAACCGTTTCCCCATATTTTCGGCAAGAACTGATAAGACAGCTCTATATTCGTCTCATCTCTGTATTGATCTAATGAAATTAAGTCTATAAAGCTACATTTCTTTGACCTGACAGCAAAATGAAAAGTCGGGGGGATAGCTCTTAGGTATTGCTGAAACTTTATATCAATTTCTTCTTTAGCAACAGGCCCTCCAAGAAAAAGTCTTACTTTTGGGTCTGACTGAAGCTTATAAAAAAACTCATAGTCTGTGCTTTTCGTTTTAATTATATTCATTTTAAACTATTTTATACTTAAGTCTTAATATCTGTAAATAAACCAAATGTGAAAAAAGGTAGATTGGGAATATATTGCTAAGCTTCAGGCTAAAAACTCTATCTCATACTGAGTTTTGAGGTTAGGAGTACGAAATATACCAAAGAGTTTAGTCTTATCAACCAACGTTTAGAGAAAGTAGCTTGAAACAACAAAATTTAATATCTTAAGCCAGTATAATCTTCAGAAAAATCAATATTTTTGTCTAGTTATTTAGTAAAGCTATAAACCTTTAAAGCCGATAAAAATATATAGACATTAGAGGACGTAAGTGGCTAAGAGCTTTAAAAAAATATTATTTTTTTCTCTATATGTATTTTTGTTACTAAATTTAACTTCGTGTAGCTATAGTAAAACAATAATAACTTTGGACTCATATTTTGATAGCACATGGCCTTTTGATGAAAGCAATAATTTTGAATTTGATGAAAACTTAGTTGAAATAAAAAATGGTAAGGCACAATTAAAACCATTAGATCTTACTCATTCAGGAAATGATTTTAACGATGGGATTCATGTGGGGTCTTATGTAACTTCAAATAACAGAGTTAATCTATTGACGAAAAACCTGAACTCACAAAAAGCTTCAGAAATTTTAAGCCAATACAATTCAGGCTTGCTTGCATACTGGCAGATGGATGGAAACTGGACTGACAGTAGTGGAAACGGTCATATGGGTGTTCCGAATGACAATACTACATTTTCTAACGACTCTCAGTTAGGTTCTGACTCTGGTATATTCGACGGAACAGATGACTATTTGGTGGTTCCAACCCTCGCCTCCACACACCTAACGTCTTTTTCTATCAGCGCTTGGGTTAAACCTGCAAATATTAACGATTTTCAAGTCATCGTTTCTAAAGAACAAAACTCGGCCAATAGAAATATTTGGCTAGCTATATGGAGCGATGGCCGTGCGTTCCTGCGAACATCATCTGGTGGAATTTTAGGTTGTAATACGTCTGCTCCTGAAGACTTGAGAGATGGTAATTGGCACCATGTTGTGGGTGTGTACTCAGAGGGCACTTGTTATCTTTATGTAAACTCAGTTCTTAAAGATACGGAAACCGGTGTTGGTGTGCCGGATGGCATTGGAGATAACTTTTATATTGGAAAACAAGACAACACAACAAGTAGAGACTATGAGGGAAAAATTGATGAGCTTGCTATTTGGACAACAGGTATTTCTGCTTTAGATGTTGATCAGCTATACAAAGGGCAGCTTTCAAACTTCACTGAGCTTTCACCTTCGTGGACGCCAAAGTTTGACCGCTTAGTCGGTTATTGGAAAATGGATGGTAACTGGTTGGACTCTTCTGGGAATAGTAATCATGGAACTGCAACAGGTACTCCCACTTTTATTTCAAATGCAAAAGTGGGACCTCTAGCTAGTAATATAAACGCCACAGATGAAGTTATTATTCCTTATTCAAGTCAGTTTGACTTTAATCAAAACTTTTCAGTTGGGGCATGGATTAAACCTGAAGAAATTTCTCATTCTATTTTTCTTGAAAAAAGGATCGGTGGGGGCATAAATTCACATTATTCAATTTTTATGGCTTCTGATAGACTAAATTTTAGAGTTGTTAAGTCGAGCGTTTTTTACACGTTGGTGTCAGATACTATTTTCTCTACCAATAACTGGTACCATATTTTTTTAGTTCACGATGGTGATAAAACTCATATCTACATTAATGGAGAATTAGATAATAGTTCAAATTCAATAGGTAGTTTAGACAGTGGTGTTGGAGATTTAAATATTGGTTACATCAATGGAGTATGGGGAGGAGATGGGTTAATTGACGATCTATCAGTGTTCTCGGTTGATTTCTCAGCAGTTGAAATAAAAAATATCTACAATCGCCAAAAACAAAAGTACGCCAGTCATTATAATTCTGAAGTGATTGACCTTGGAAGTACAACGGCAGTATGGCCAGACTTATCTTGGGCAACTAGTTTACCTTTTGGCAAAGAATTAGTTGGTGATTTTGATAATGATGGCACTCCTGATAGTGATAGTTCATCTGATTACTCAGGTTTGAGTAGTGACTTAAGCAGTGGCCTTGTTGGTTATTGGAGCTTTAATGAACAAGTTGAAAACTCTGTCGGTGTTGGTTTAAATGATTTTGCTGACAAAAGTGGAATGAATAGAC
>JAHDIR010000045.1 GCA_020630675.1 Bdellovibrionales bacterium | reverse complement strand
AGTCTCACTTTTTGCTGAGCAGACCAATGGTTAATGTTTTCAGTATACTCTTGATAAGATTCAAAATGGGAAGCGACCCATTTATCTATCATAGGATTTAATAAAACCACCGACTCTTCATATGATTTCAGTGGGTGCTCAAAAAAACTTTGAAAAAATTTTGATGCTAAAAGGTCCTGCCACAAATTTTGATAAATTTGTTTCTGACGAGCATCGCCTTCAAAACGCTGACCTGTTATTTTTGATGAATTGGATTTACTTAAACATTCACTATTGGACAAATAAAAATCATTTTGAGCTTCAGAAAAAATCAAAGACGCTGTGCCTTCTGATGCAACAGAAAAAGACAAAACAAAAGCATTAAAAAAAATGATAGTCGCCCATAGCATCTGTTTCATTACTTTCTCCTTGATTGATATAATTCGTTAATTCACTTTCCAACTATAAAGGTCATTTTTAATCATTTGGTTGTTAAAATATTGAAGATAAGCCTTAAGCTTTTGCGAAGTGGCCTTTACGTCCTCATTGTTTTTAGGTAATATTTTCATATCTAAAAGCTCATCATTTCTTTCAAAAACTGTCATTTTAGCTTCACTTGCGGAATCAGAAACCATAGACAACACATGCTTATGGTTCACTAAATAATAAACAGAAGCAGACCTTAGTAAAGCCTCTCCCTCACTGTTTTTAGCAAACATATTTTTCCCAAAGGGAAGTTGTTCCTTGGGGTTTATTCCCAATAAAGAGTAGAGAGTTTTAGGTAAATCAGAATGCTGGGTGATACGATGACTTAAAAGGTTTTTTTTGATTTTTAAGTCAGAATTTGGACTAAAAAACAGCATAGGAACTCTAAACAATTCGACGCCAGAGTATTTTTCAGTAAAGCTCTCGCCTTGATTTGTATGATCGCCAGTAAGTATAAAAAGAGTGTTGTCATACCAAGGCTGTTTTTTAGCCTCTCTAAAAAAAGATTCGATGGCCAAATCAGTATAACGGAAAGATCTTAAAACCGGTGAAGTAATTTCAGGAAATTCATGAATATACTTTTCAGGAACGGCATAGGGGTGGTGAGAACTTAAAGTTAAAACCCCAGTGACAAAAGGCTGAGGTAAATTAGAAAGCTCTTTGGCGTAATACTTTAAGTAGGGCTCATCATGAACTCCCCAAGCCCCATTATGATCTGAAGAGTTGGGGTAATCCTGCCCTGAAATCAACTTTTTAAAGCCTGCAATTTTAGCACTACTATGAGTGAATGAAGAGTTATAATTTGCACTATGATAAAAAGCGGAACTGTAGCCTACTTTTTCAAGATGAGTGGCTAAACCAAGATAACGATTTGTCGAGTATATAGAGATCGGCAAAGGCATATTCGACAAAGATGGAGCGCCCCAAAACAAAGCAGGAAAGGCCTCCATAGAGCGACGTCCATTGGCAAAGTGATTTGCAAACAAAGTTCCTTCCTTTGAAAGCTTATCAAAAAAAGGTGTTAAATGGCCATTATTTTTATTGAGTCGTCCTACATACTTTGCCGACAAACCTTCAAAAGCTATAATAACAATATTTGGTTTTATTTTTTTTGGATTAAGCTCAGATGTCTTTTCTTGAGCTTGTTGCGACAAGATTTCTTGTACTTTTTGATAGGAATAAAATTTCTTTTCAGGCAAAGAATCATTTAACCTAGATTTTATAACTGTAAATGTCGTATTAAGTATTAAATGTCCAAGCTCAGTTTTTTCAGGCGCAAAAGCCTCAATAGGCCTCAATGGTTTTGACTGAAATCCACCGCGGGCCCCAAGCACCACGAAAGGAACGACAAAAATAAAAAGAATAAACTGCTTCAAAAAGCTTAACGGCTTAACAGGCTTTATTAAAACTTTTTTATAAAAAACAAAAAGTAAAAATGATACAACAAGAAAAACAAACAAGCTTGATAAATAAGTTGAAAGCGTCGAACCCATATGGCCAAGAACATCATCTAATATTTTCAAAACCTCGACCGAGCTACGACGCCCAATAAACCGAAAATAGTTGGCATCTCCAATATTCATTAACAAACAAGGAATATTAACAATAAGAAGTAAGAGCACTAAAAAATAGCGATACACCCGGTGGCGATTTATAAAATGGGGCTTAGGAAAAAAGTAAACTCCGATAAAAATAATATTGGTTAAAATAATCGTGGACAAGTCAAAGCGAAGTCCTTTAACAAAAGAATAAGCAAGGTCAAAAAAAGAATAATCTTGATATATATTTTTGTTTGTAAATAGAAAATTCGCCCTTAAAAAGAAATAAAGAGCTACTAAACTTAGCAATAGAACCAAAAAATTTTTTATTTTTAACTTCATCAAAACCTCTACTCACTCATATGCACATTAACGACCTTATCATGTTTTGCCACTAATCGTTCATAGGAGTTATGACCATGACTAACAAGCACAACATCAACTCCGTGAGTCTCTCCCACTTCAAGGTCATGAAGGGTATCTCCTATGATTAACATTTCTGATTTTTTATAACCTTCTATGGATTCAATCAAGGTCCCACCACGAGTAATTTTACAGGTCGCCTCTTTGTCAGCTAAACCATAAACGTTATCAAAATAAGAGGTCATACCAAATTGTTTAACCATTGTTTCTAAATTTTTTTGATCAGCGGCAGAAAGAATAGATTGTTTGAAACCTTTTTTAGAAAGATCTTGAATTAATTCTTTCATTTCTTTTTTAATAGAACAGCCTGAGACCCCTTCCATATAAAACCCAACAAAATCATAGCAAAGTTTTTTAAAGTACTCTTTGTTATCGACATCAAATTTTAATTTACGATAGTACTCACTCACAGGAAAGCAAAAGTGATCGGTGTAAAATTTTAAACTGACCTCTGGCATATTTTCTTGTTTTAAAAGTCGATTTCCAGTTTGCCAAGTGTGAACTAAATCATCAAGTAAGGTTCCGTTCCAGTCCCAAATTATATATTTTTTATCTTTTAAGTATTTATCAAAGGCCATATAGCCCCCTTTAGTTTATAAAATAAAAAGGCACTATCTTTTGAATAGTGCCTTCCATAAAACAAGTTGTTGTTTTGAACTCAAGCCTTTGGCTTTTTGATTCCATAACGCTTTCTAAATTTCTCTGCTCGTCCTTCAGTATCTAGCATTCTTTGTTGGCCAGTATAAAAAGGGTGAGATTGGCTGGAAATATCAAACTTAATGAGTGGATATTCGTTTCCATCTTCCCATTTGATAGTTTCGTTACTGCTCAAAGTTGAACTTGTGAGCATAGCGAAATCACAGGAAACATCTTTAAAAACAACTTTGTGACTTACGGGATGTATATCTTTTTTCATTACAATACCTCTGTTTAAAGTAGGGAAATTTAGCATTGTTTATAAACCCTGTCTATTGATTTGCAATAATTATCCGTTCTTTTTCTGCTCACCACTTGAGCAGTAAACATATCTGATTGAGACATTTTTTTGACCTTTTTCTCCCCTAAAGTCTTGATTTTTATGTTCTTTTTACTTCAAAGAAGCCACAGCCCCGATAAATAAGACATAGCTCTTAGCACTGTCAGTTCAATGACTGGTCAAAAATAGGGAGCAAAGGGAATAAAATATGGATAAATTTATACTTGGGATATTTATAGGGCTTGTCCTTACCCCCATGTGTTTCGCGGATCAATCCAAAGCCATTTGGCTTGAAAAACCCTCCCAAACGGAGTCGACAGATATGGTGGACATTATGGGAAGCCGAAGCCACAAGCCATTACAAAATTCTGAACACCAGAAACCACTTATTAAAACTCCCGAGCAAATAACAAGACCTCTTCATTCTTATACTTTAACTCCCAAAACAAAAAAAAGATCATCATCGAGCCTAATTCCACATAAAACCATTCTTTCTTTGTACAACAAAAAAATACCGACTTTTTCTAACCTTGAGCCCACACCAAAAGACTGCCACCCCTATACATTTTCCCAGGAGCTCGAGCGCAGCGCAAACACAAAAGACTGGATCCATTTACAAAGAAATTATTTTTCCCGCTGTGGCCGCAAGCTTACCAATAAACTAAAATTTGGTTTAAGTGACCTAGCAAAAATGAGTTCAAAAAAATATAAAGTTTTTGATAACCCGCAAGTGCACTCTCTTAAAATTCAAC
This sequence comes from Bdellovibrionales bacterium, assembly GCA_020630675.1. Classification (GTDB taxonomy): domain Bacteria; phylum Bdellovibrionota; class Bdellovibrionia; order Bdellovibrionales; family UBA1609; genus JAHDIR01. The sequence goes on along the minus strand of JAHDIR010000045.1, from coordinate 17,261 downwards.
TAGAGAATAATGAAACTGTCAGTGGGTTTCTAGCCCTGAAAAACACAAACCAGGCACGGCCGCTTGTTATATTAAAGTGTGGTATTTTTTGCTCGGGCAAAAGTAGCTCCTCAAACAATATGATTTTAATGTCACTTTTTGACACAGGCCCTTTTCACGTGCTTTTACTGGCCAACCACACCGGACCAGACAACATTAAAGACAATCAAAGAGTCAACTTTGGAGGCTTTCTTGAGGGACAAGAGGTCATTGAAGTGGCCCAATGGGTACGTCAAGAATCAGAGTTTAAAAAGTTAGTGTCTGAAGTCCATGTTCTGGGAATAAGCCTTGGCGGTCATGCCGCCTTATATGCTGGCATTTACAATGAATATCTCCCCGAAAAAGCCATTGATAGCATTATAGGATTTTGCCCTGTCGTAAACTTAGAAAACAGCCTTCAAGACTTATTAAGTGGAACCACAAAAAATTTAGCGGGACTAGCTATTCAATACATAGTTAATGAAAACTACTACCAAGTCCCTTACTTAAATAAGTACTTTCGAAAAGGTTTTAAAAAAATGGACATAGAAAATATGTCGCGCAATTTGGCTTTAGCTAATACCGACCATATTCAATCTCTCAATTCAGCAAATTTTCTTCCGCCCTTTCAAGGCAAAATCTTTAACGACATGAATGACTTTTTTTCTGTGAGTAATTATTTTCAGCAGTCCAATAAGTTATCAACCCCTACTTTTATTTGGGCATCAAAAAATGACTTTATTGTGAAAAACGCCAGCAACAGTGGGCAACTGGAAAAACTCATTCCTGAGCCAAGCCAAGATAGAAACATCAGTGTACTCAACGTTAAGAAGGGAGCTCATTGTGCTGTCGCAGAATCTTACGGATGGAACTTAGTTGGAAATATTCTAAAGGATTTCTTTGTGAAAAACAGTCCTAGCCTAACCCACAGTAAATTCACACATGTGACAGCTTTAGAAATTCCGCAGCCCGAAATCAAATACAACCAATTACATATGGGACAAGAGCTTTTAGCCTTTCCAGAGCAACGAAGCCTTGTCATAAAATATAAAATTTATAAGGGCCCAAGATACAAAGACCCTTTTTATGCTCGCAAAGAAGATTTTACCTACAGCTATCGTCAAATCTCCTTTGACGACTTACCCTTTTCTTTAAGAACTGCAAACAATGAAGTTGAGGCTCAAATACTCACTCGTTGGCTAAACTCCAACGTGACACTAAAAGCCAGCGGAGAGCTTCCTTTTAGAAATAGAAAAAAAATCAATGAAATAGAGTGGATCAGTTATTAAAAAAAAACTCCCGCCCATGAGCGAGAGTTTTAACATTGACCAACTTATTATTTTTAGTGATTAGCTTCGACTTGTAAACTCATCTTCAGTGAAGTCATCCACTTGAATGACATCCCAGCGACACTTTTCAGACTCAGCAACCACCTCTTTCTCAGCTTTTGTAATTACATTTTTCTCTAAAGCTAAGTCGAGCAAGTCTTTAACACGTTTTTTGGGCAAGAGTTTTGATTTAACGGCCACTTTAATTTTCTTTTCAATCGCCTCTGCTTTTTTAACTAATTTAAAAGCTCTTTCCTGGCAAAACAGGGCATCTGATTCAGAGCTTGGAAAGTAAATTCCATTGGTAATACGATCCCTTTGTTCAGAATCTGTTTGAATTAACTTTGAAAGTTTATGTTGAACTTTATCACTTGGTGGACTCGCTAGTAAGTTGAGCTTGGACCAAATTCTTAAGGGCTTAAAAGGGGCAATAAAGTTACCAAAAATTCCATCAAAGGCCTCTTGAATTTCAGAAAAACAATGATCTAAAGAGTACTCAACAAAAGGTAAGTCTTCTTTTTTATAACCATCGGCTTTATACTTTCTTAAAACAGCCGTTGCAATGTACATATAAGATAGAATATCAGCATAGCGACCAGTGAGTTTTTCTTTAAATTTTAAGCTTCCGCCAAGAACTCCCATAGCCATATCACTCATTATTGCAAAACTGGCTGATGTCCATCTAAGCTTTTGTACATAGCGACCAGCCTTTCCTGAAAAGCCACTACGGCTCGAAAAGTAACCACGTGTGACACTTAATACTATCGAGCGACATAAGTTACTCACAATATGACCGATATGTCCCCAGAAAGCTTTATCAAAGGCAGACAAATCATTTTTTTCAACAGCATCAACCTCTTTGAAGGCATATGGGTGAGCTCGAAGAGCTCCTTGACCAAAGATCATAAGAGTTCGTGTCAAAATATTAGCTCCCTCAACAGTAACTCCAATTGGAGCCATAATATAAGGAATAGACATTAAATTTTTGGGCCCCATAGAAATTCCAGCGCCACCCAATACGTCCATTGAATCATTCACAATACTTCGAAAAGTTTCAGTCGCATTGTATTTAGCAATGGCTGTCACCACTGCAGGCTTAATCCCTTGATCTAAAGCTGATAAGGTGTACATTCGCATAGCCTCTAAAAAGTAAGCTCCACCAGCAATTCTTGCTATAGGCTCTTCAACACCTTCAAATTTACCAATAGACAAACCAAACTGCTTACGGCAAGTGGCATGATTGGAGACGACTCTGGCTGCAAATTTAGCACCGCCGGCGCATTGCCCTGGTAAAGAAATCCCACGACCAGCTCCCAGTGACTCCATCAGCATTTGCCAACCACCGCCAGCACCTTCTAGGCCTCCGATGATAGCATCTTCGGCATTAACGACAACATCATGACCTTCTGTAGGACAGTTATAAAAAGGAGAACCCATTGGGTCATGTCTACGGCCGATATCGACCCCTTTGGTGTCGGCAGGAATTAAAGCACAAGTGATTCCTAGATCTCCCCCACCAGTTCCTAATAAGTTTTCTGGATCTTTTAAACGAAAAGCCAAACCAATCACCGTAGAAATGGCAGCTAAAGTGATCCAACGTTTTTTCCAATTTAATTTAATATAAATTTTGCCGTCCTCTCCTTTGAATAAAACTCCTGAAGACGTTAACGACCCGGCATCACTTCCAGCGCCTGGCTCAGTTAAACCAAAGCAAGGTAACTCATCTCCTTCAGCCAATCGCTTAAGGTATTTATCTTTTTGTGCTTGTGTTCCGTAATGAGTAAGAAGCTCTCCTGGCCCTAAAGAGTTGGGCACCATAACAGTAATACCAGCCGTGACACAACGAGAAGACATTTTGGCAATGACTTCACTGTGAGCGTAAGCTGAAAACCCTAAACCACCATACTCTTTAGGAATGATCATACCAAAAAACTTTTCTTTTTTTAGAAGGTCAAAAACAGGCTTAGGAATTTTTCTTGTACGCCAGACCTCCCAATCAGAAAGCATTTCACAAGCTTTTTCAACGGGGCCATTGATGAAGTTTCTTTCCTCATCGGTCAGTTGTGGATATGGCTCATCCATTAATTTTTTGACATTCGGCTTTCCTGAGAAAAGTTCACCTTCTCCCCAAACCACTCCGGCCTCTAATGCCGTTCGTTCTGTATCAGAAATTGCTGGTAAAATCCCCTTCATAACTTTCATGATTACAGACGAAAGAATGGCTTTTCTGATAGGTACTATAATAAAAACAGCGAAAAGAACGGCGACAACGGCAATCACCGGGAGAGGGAAACCAAGAACAAAGGCAACTCCCACAACCGCCACAGCCCATATAAATAAAGGGGCACCAACATAACCAAGTAACAACAGTAATAAAATAAATCCGGCTATCAGTGAACCGCACTGCTCACTAAAAAAACCATGATACTGGTTTAAAAATTCCACGTTTCCTCCAGGTGTAAACAAGTTCAAAAGCTTAGAATTATGAACCTGAAAATAATAAATTTTATCTATAATATACTCTAAAATTGTTTATCGGCAAAATCAATCATTTGATTGATTTTTATTTCACTATGACCCATAATGGTTAAATGAAGACGGCAAAATCAAAGAAATATTATGTATCAAAACAAAACGCATCTTCTAACGAACCTATGACAAAAAAACAAAAGTTACTCTCTGCTGGTTTAACTCTTTTTGCGACCAAAGGCCTGACAGGAACTACTATTCGCGACATTGCCCAACTGGCTCAAGTCAATTCCAGCATGATTAGTTATCACTATAAAAATAAAGAAGGTCTTTACCGCGCTTGTCTTAACGATATCAAAAATAATAAACTTGCTTTTATAAAAATGACACTTACAAAGCCCACTTCTGCCAAAGACTACAAAAATAAACTCGAGCAGTTTGCCCATGAATTTATTGAAATTTTTTCTAAAGACAAATACTCCGGTATGCTTTTAATTCGTGAGTACGACCGCACTCAATCACCAGCCTCTGATATTTTAAAACAAATTTTTCTTACCACCTTTGACCATATTATAGATTTTTTTAAAGGCGCCAAAAAAGCCCAATTAGTTTCTGCCCAAAAAGATGAACATATGCTGGCCAGCTTTTGCTTGGGAATTTTATTCAGCCAAATGCGCTTAGACTTCATGAAAAACAAGATTTACAAAAAAAGCCTCTCTCAAAAGCAACAACGAAAAGTTTTCATGTCTCATTTTATCAGCACATTTTGAGAGTTAAAATAAAGAGAACTCCCCTAACCACTTCGAAAGTAAGTGCCTGATATTACTTACTTTAACAAACAAGACTTGAGCCACTAAAAGGCCCCTTAAGCCAAGGGCATAAATTTGTTGCAGAACCCCTAAAAACTGGGTATACAAACCATTGCAAAATTACATATCTATAAGGAAGATTTGAATGAAAAAACCTGGAAAAGTAGCTAGATACAAGATTCAACGCCGTTTAGGAACTGAACTTCCTGGACTTGGAAAAGCGGGAGCCCTTGAGCGCCGCCCTTACCCTCCTGGCGAAAACGGCAACAAAAGAAAAAAATACTCTGATTACGCTTTAAGACTCGAAGAAAAACAAAAACTTAGATTTCATTATGGCTTAAAAGAAGAGCAGCTAAGACGTTTCATTAGAGACTCTAAAAGAGGTTCTGGATCTAACTGGGTGAGCAAACTTGTAGGGCGCCTAGAAACTCGTCTGGATAACATTGTTTTTCGTTTAGGCTTTGCTCCTAGTATTCGCTCAGCCAGACAGCTTGTTTCCCACGGACACATTATGGTCAATGATAAAAAAGTAAATATTAGCTCTTTTGTTGTTAGCCCTGGGTCTACAATTAAAATCACTGAAAAAGCAAAAACCAACCAAATTTACCTTCAAGGCAAACAGTCTCCAAGACTAGATATGCCTGAATTTCTTCGTAAAGAAGAAGTTGCAGGACTCGATGTTGGCACTTTACAAGCCCTTCCTGGTGTAGAAGCGATTCCTTTTAGCTTTGATGCTGGTCTATTTACTGAGTATTACGCAGCTAGAAAAGTTTAACACCTAGTTAAACTCTTCTTCATAAAAATAAAAAGCCAAAGCTTTCTGCTTTGGCTTTTTTTTGTCTTTTAACTTTTCAATAGCTTGTGGGAAAAATAATTTCTTCAATAATTATAGGCTAGGGTGTAAGGGAACCAACCTTAAGCTCCCCTCCCTTTTTTTACCTACTGCATATTCTTAGCTAGCTTAAGAATCAGGTTTTGATAATACTCTCTGCCTTGAAGAGCTCCCGAAACAAACCTCGGCAACATACCATCAGGCAGGGACAGAATTTTATCTAGGGCTTCATCACTAATAGGTGTACCCATAGCAAACTCATCCTTAACACGACCATTCTCATCCCTTTCAATATCAGAGCGCACTGAAGCATTTTTAGAAACAACTATCTTTGTTTCTGGGTCAAACCAAGGAACATACCCAGGCTGCGTACCATTAGTAAATTGCAAATAACCAATTTGGTCCAAACTCACTAGCTTGCTGTCCGTCAGAACATCAATGGCCTCTAAAGCCTCCATAGCCCCGTAAGCAACAGTATGAACACCTTTGATAGCAGCGTAAGCCTGCCCAGCAATTTTTATAGTTTTATAACTTATTTTTTCATCAGCTGAATCAGGGTTTAACTCCTCATAAGACAACAAGTCTTCTAACTCTTGCATAGAAATCAGGCTCACCTTGTTGCGAATGTCAGCACTTTTCTTTTCTTGAAGTCGCCCTCCACTGTTCCAAATTTTTCTAATGAAATAATCATTAAATGTGGAAATAGAAGATGGTAGACCCAACATTTTTTTAGCCTGAACATCATCTAAATTTTCTACAATATGGGAGCTGCCTAGACTGTAAACCATAGTGTTCCAAGGAATAACCTTAGGAACCAGGGCTTCAGTCACTTGGATATCTTGTTTCACCTCATCAAAAAGAATTTGCTCGATAAGTTCGTCAATTTCCACTTTGATGGCTGGAAAGTCTAGATAGTTCATATTACGACCATCACCATCATGTATTGATGTTCCTAGCTCTCTGGCGAACAAAAAGTGTGTGGCTAAAATTTTGTTAATGTAAAAACCTCTTACATCAATTTGGTCAGCATAAATATTAGGGTTTTCCGAATACTTTCTAGAAGCAAAAGGCTTACCAAATTGAAAACTGTTAACCATACCAGTTTCACCGACAAAGTCTTCTAAACTAGGGTCAAAACAATCCATGGCTCTCTGAGCTCCAGGGATTTCAACTAAAGGCCTGTAAAAAGCTAATTGTGTAGGGTCAGAAACGCTAGCAAAACCACAAGTTTTTCCTGGCGTTTTAACTACTTCAATTAAGTACTTAGCGCCTAATACAGCAGACTCTTTTAAGTCCAAGACAAACTCACCAGTTTCCCAAATGGGGTTATCAAACTCCCAACCAAAATCGGTCACCAAGCTTTCCATGCGCTCAAAATGTAGTCGAATCGACTGGTATAAACTGGCGTAGTAACCAATCATTTGAGAATCACTCATAGTGGAAAAGTTCACTCGGTTTAAACGGTAGTTGGCTCTCTCATAAACTTCTTCAATTTGACGGATTTTATGTTGCATGATCTCAACCATATTGGTTCCTTCATCATGCCTGTTACAATTAGGGTTAGGGCTCACCATTTCATCCGAGCAGTAACCATAAGGTTTAGGGAAGTAACTAGAATGATCAGCAACAAAGTCATAAAGGCTTATTTCACTACCATCAACACTTTCCACTTTTTCGGCGTAAGCAAACTTAAAGGCCGCAACATCATACTTACCCATAAGGTGTAGTTCATTATGAGTACGGTGCCCATAATCCATAACACTAGAGTGTTTAAACTCTGTTCCTGGGCTAAAGCCAAAATCATATTGTAATTCTTCTTTTGTGTACCAGTTGTCTTTATCTTCAGAAGACTGAAAGTTATGTCGCAACCCCAAGTTGTGTCCAATTTCGTGAGTTAACACAGGAAGATAGTAGTATGGCAACAACACATCCATAGCTCGTTTTCTTTCCTTATCAGTTAACTGAATCCAATACTTTAACTGATAATCATCAACAAGCTTAGCCAAGTCAGTCACACTATCCGTATGAAATTCAACATACTCCATAGGGTAACCTGTTTTACTCGTAATATACTCTAGCCCGTCATTATATTTTTTGGCCAAGCCTAAAACTTCTTTAAGTTTTGAATTTTCAAACTGGTCAAACATGCCGTGTTTTTTTGCTATTAACTTATTAACTACACGAGCCACCCCTTTGGCGGTAAAAAACTGAGAAGGAGCGTATTGCGAAGTCACCTCTTTAGATCGAGCTTGCTGCAAAATTCTTTCATCTTCCCTTTCGTTGGCAAGATTTTTACGAGCTTCTTTAAATTCTTGAGAGACTTTTTCAATAACTCTTGAAGGCCCTAAGAATACTTGTTTCTCACCCACCTGACGCAATTTTTTCTCAACCATCTCGTTATAGGTGCGTTTTATGAGTGATTTTAAATTTCCTAAATACATCACCGTGTTGGCTTTAAAAATCTCACCCGTCAATGGATCGGCCAAAGATGGTCCGTAGCCACTGATTCGAGAAGCATTCTTATCCTCTACAAGAACAATCATATTGTTGCGAATATTTCCAGGACGCATTCCCGGCTTGGGCTCTTTTAAATTAACTCGAAATTTAGCCCCAGACCTCACTAATCCGTCGTTAACCACGTTTACAGCTTTATAAGTGGCTTCTTTAATAACAGCATTTTGAGGAAAGTTAAATTCTTCACTCATATAAAAGTCAATCTTAGATCTGTTGGGATTCCAGCGGTTCATATAAAAAACTTCATTATCTTGATCGATGTTTTGGTCAACACCACTTGGTTTTAAAACTGTTTTGAAAAAACCAAAATAACGTTCAATCACTCTTGGGTAGTTCACCGGCTGGTAAGATTCACTCAAGACAGTTTTAGCTTTCGCAAAAGAGTAATGATGTTGAACAGAAAAGCTCAAGTCACTTAAAGTAAACGAATAGTAATCTTTAATATTGGCACAGCTAAAATCACGAAACGTATATAAGTTTTCGACAATTAAGTTAACGTTGTTTTCATCTACTTCAAACTCAACAAGTTTAGATGCTTTTTTCGTGACACAGCCGTTGAATTTTTCAATACGAAGTAAAGGTAAGCCTTCAACAGATATATTCATTAGATCTTCAACATCAATTTCGATGAACTTTTTATCATACCAACCAATGTCTTTATTTTCTTCTTCTTTGTGCTGACATTTTCCAAGAGAATCTTCGGCACATTGATAATCAATATGTTTGATCGGAAAAGCATACATCGGTTTTTTATTTAGATTATTGGTTTTAAAGTTATCATCAACTTCAAGTTCGTATACGAATAGGTGATTTTCATCCATTTGAAACTGAACTCTTTTGGTGTCGGATAAAAAGAAAGGAATGACAAACGGAGCGGAATGGTCAGTAGCTCCCGTACTGGCCGAAGCCACATAGCTGTCTTGAGTTGATATCAGTTTTTTTGAAACCAAAAAATCATCTCTACGTAGTTTGTCGTAAGGACGCTCTTTTGTACAACCCGTCATAAGCACTAAGGTGAATCCAACGAGCCCCAAAACCACTCTTTGCATTGCACTGGTATTATCTTGCTTTTTCATATTTCTCCCCTTTTCATTTTCACTTCTTTTATTTAAATTCAAAATCATCGAACCTTTCTCCCGCAAATTCATAACTACAGAGCCCATCTCAGCCTAAAATATCCAACAGATCTATTTTTATCAAAAAACCTAACATTCGTATTACCACCAGTGGCATCTAGAGCGTTTCCAGAACTTGAGTGCCCTAAACTTATTATAGTTTTTTTGTTCCAGAGGTAATTGATAGACTGCCCTAAACTGAAGCGGCTAACGAAAGCCTGCTGATAAGTCCAGGCCCCACCATACAAAAAGTCAAAATCGACAAAAAATTTATCGGTCACGCTGTAAGATGCTAACATAAACTGAGAGGCCAAATATTCGTTGTTACCAGCCGTTAAGTTCGCGGTGCGATCAAACTCATGAAAGCTTTTTGTTAGTCGAGTTGTTAAAACTAAATCAAGATCAAGCCCCAGCAAGCTCACCTTACCTAGTAAAGTGGGTTCAAGCCTAATTGCAGTGATGAATGAATTTTCAATGCGATCAACTTCATTGGTTGGAGCAACAACCCCAACTATGGGAACCCATCTCCAGTCGTCGTTAATTTTGTAAGAACGCCTTGAAAGTCGGATTAAAGTATTATTCATGGTGACATCTTCAGGGCTTGTGTACCTTACCGTGACTCCACCAATGGCGCTGATATTAAAGTTTTTACTAAGAGCTAAACTAGGAACCAAAGTTAGAAATGAGGCGGCCACGGCATTGACGTCACTAGAAGAACTATGAAAGCTTGATTGAGTGCTCAGTAAAGAAATCATAGCAAATTTGGATTTCTTGTTGCCTACTTGTGCTTCCAAAGAGTTTTGCGCCGCCCACACCAAAGAGCCTGAGCTCACAACAAAAGCTAGTGAAAAAATCATCAATTTGTGTAATAAGCTCAACACTCAGATATCTCCCTGACAAAAAATGTCTTGTTTACAATCTTTTACAAGAGATTCCCTCAAAGAGAAATGGCGGCAAAATCCATTACTTTTTTACAAATTGATCTATAAATTTTTTTTATACCAGCCAGCCCACCCTAAAATGAAATAGGTCGGATTGTGCAAGATTTTTTTCAGTTATTTCAGTGGTTTTTTTCAGAAAATAGGTCTTAAAAAAAATTAAATTTAGAAAATTTTATAGGCCCAAGTTCGGTCTGAAATGAGCTTTAGGGGCTTTTCGACGAACTTATCACCTTATTTTGTAAAACTTTCAAAAGAGAAAACTTGATAAATTATAACGGCCCTAGCCTTTTTAGCTGGCTTTTAAAAAAGTGCAATGCACCAAAAAACTTTAAGTCAGGCTTTAGAATTTATAACTACTTTGACGACTCAGGAAGATGCTTTTGCTGAAGCAATTGGCGATAGGCCTGACCAACAACATCAAAGAGTTGAGCTCCTGCTGAAACCAACGGATCCCCATTCACCATCTTCACTTCCGTTGATGATGGTTTTCTTTGGGAGGTTGAGTTAGAAAAATGAAAGTCCGATAAAGAATACGATGATCGTGACGACTTTGAAGAGACTTCTGACTTGGCCCCTGGAGACCCAACATAACCACCTGTGGCTGAAGACTTTAACCTTTGTAACTTTAGATATTTTTTTACTTTTCGCTTAAGACCTTTTGAGATTTCTTTAAACTCATCTGTGGCGGCTAACTTTTGAGCTTGAGCATTGACCTCACCGGCCGGAACAAAACCACCGGGCGTATTCACTCCTCCCGTTGCGGGATCGAAGGAATAACCTTCTTCTTTTAGTTTTTGAGAAAGTTCATAAGGGTTCACAATTTTATGATCAAAAGCCTCTTTAAGTTCAGGACTTAAAATAGCTAATAGGTCAGCGGTAGAAACAGGAGTGCTCGAATTTAAGCCAGAAGTTGAGTCGTTATAAGCGACGGAACCTTCGGCCACGGCCTCTCCATTGTTAGAAATTTCAGATGCATATTTTTTTGATTTTCTAGAAGAAGCAAAGTTTTCTACAGATTGAGCCACAGCTACTGTTGCTTGCACACAGGCAATTGTCGAAAAAACACTGCTTTTACAATAATTATATAATTTTTTTGCAATTTCTCCATCGAACAGGCCGGCTAAAAACGTATTTGTCTGGTTTTGACCAATCTCACTCACTGCCCCCATACTCTTCTCAAGAAGTTCAGCTTCAAGACCTGGGTCTGCTTGCGTGGAAGTCACTAACCCTAATGAAACAATAAGTATAAGTAGATACTTCATAAACTCCCCTTCATTACATATAAATAATATCACCATCACCATCAGTGAAGAAAGGAGGAACCCACTTTCCATGGGCTTATGTTTCGCATTGAGACAACCACCACCAAAATTTGGGGCTAAAGAGGGGCTTGTTGAGGAATCTTTAATAATTCATCTTGATAAGAGCCAAGAGCTTCTTGCAGATTATTTTTTTCATTTTGTAAAGCAAGAACCTGTTGCTGGCGGTTTTCTAATTTTTGAGTTAAATGCTGTCGTTCCAAGGAAGGGTCATAGTCTGTACCAGCAAGAAGACCTGAAAGACCCGATTTTTTTGAACGATTTTTAGTCGCTCCTGGAACTTTTAATAGGTCACGAGAGATTTTACTTTGTTCAAGGCGTAAGCTTTCTATTTCAATATCAATTTGTTTCTGCCGAGCTTGAATTTTTTTAATCTTTTCGACCACTCGTTCACGGCGCCCTCGGTCAAAATGAAATAAAAAAGAAGGCTCTAAATCTTTACGACACAAACCAATATAAGGTTTTCCTGAAAAACCCAATTCGTAAGCTTTTAATTTATTTTTACAAAAACGATTCACTCCCTTGGCATGCAACACTCGCACTTCGTCTTCTTTGGGAAATTGACAAAAGTTAAAATTAAAAGGTTGTCCGTTTTCTCCACGACTTAAAACAACATTAAAAGTACAATATTTTTTTTTCGCTTGAGCATGCTTTTTTTTAATAATTTCGGGACTGGTAATTTTGTCTTGCTTCATGCAACGTTGAAATTTCGCATCGTCGTTTAATTCAACCCCATTTAAAGCTAAATTTACCGAATAAGTTGACCAGTTTTCACCTTCACACTCAGGGCTTGTTTTTAATTGGCTACAGCTGGATAAAATGAAAACAAGAAAAACAAAAGTAAATTTCAACAGATAATCTCTCCCACTAAACGACCCACCGCCGGTGACAAAGGGTCTTTCTCATATGATTTCACCAAAACTTCGACCAACTGTCCAGGCAATAAATGGGTGGGATGTTCTAAATGAATATTCCAATAGTCTTCACTCAGACCGCTTTGCACCACAGATTTCTTTTTCAATAATAAAACAGATTTTTTTGTCCCCACTTGTTCCTTGGCTTTATGCTCAAAACGTTCTTGACTGAGAGCTCGTAAAATTTTGGCACGTTCCATAATTTCAGACCGTTGCCATTGATCAGGCAAGCGATTGGCATAAATTCCAGGCCGAGGGCTATAAGGAAACACATGTATTTGCGTCCAAGGCAATGCCTTTAACAACTCAAAAGTTTGCTGGAAATCCTCAGGAGTTTCCCCAGGAAACCCAACAATAACATCCATTCCTACAAAAGCCCCTGGGACATTTTGTTCAATATTATTTAAGGCTTGGGCAACATGGTCGCTACTGTATTTTCTTTTCATTGATGATAATATTTTAGTGTTGGCACTTTGAATGCTCATATGGAAATGGCGACACAGCCTGGGGTTATCTTTATAAAGGCGCAAGAGTTCATCACTGAGTTCGATAGGCTCTAGACTTGTTAAGCGCAATCTTGGAACTTTTGTTTTTAACAAAACTTGCTGAACTAAACCTTCTAACCCCTGAAGCTCTCCTTGAGACTTATCCTCGTAATCACCAATGTGCACTCCTGTTAAAACCACTTCACTCACCCCTGAGGCATGCAGCTCATTCACTCGCTCGACAATATTATTAATGGTTAGGGAGCGACTTTTTCCACGAGCAAAGGGAATCACACAAAAAGTACAAAAACTATTACAGCCATCTTGAATTTTAACAAAAGAGCGAGTGTGTTCTTGCTCTAAACCTCCACCTGGCTCTAATTCTTCTTTTTTAAAAATATTAGAACGATAAAGCCTGTCGGTTGGTTTTCCGTTTAGAAGATCTTTTACTTTTTCTTGAAGAACTGTTTTATGGGAGTTCGCCACGACCATATCGGCCGAAGATTCTAACAATAAGGGTGAATCCACTTGTGCCGCACAACCAGTCATAACAACTTTGACGCCCGGATTTTCTCTTTTTATTTTTCGTAAATGACGAAGAGACTCTTTGGTTGCTTCATGAGTGACAGCACAAGTATTCATTAAAATGACATCAGGACTTTTTTCGCAAAGCTCAAAGCCTTCTCTATTCATTCTTTGCTGTAACAAACCAGAGTCATAAGTGTTGACCTTACAACCATAGCTCATAACCTTATACTTCACAGAATCCACCCTCCGCCGACCAGCTGCTTGTCACGATAAAATACTGCGGCCTGCCCAGGAGTCACAGACCTTTGCGCCTGCTCAAATTTAAGACGTAATGAATCAGAGCCATTTTTTTCAACCACAGCATTGGCCCCTTGATGTTGAAACCTTATTTTAACTCTTAATACTTCGCCCGACTCAATATCATCAAGTAAATTTAAGTCTTTAACTTCCACCTCAGACGAGTACAGATACTTTTCTTCGCCCAGCCAAACTGTGTTTGTTTCGGCTTCAATTTTAACAACGTATAAGGGTTCAGTCCAAGACACGCCCAAACCTTTTCTTTGACCATAAGTAAATTTATGAGTTCCACCATGTCCGGCTAAAACTTCTCCAGAAGGAAATTTTTTAAGAACTCCTTTTAGGTTCTCTACTTTATCAGGAGCTTGCCGTGCAACAAAGTCTGAGTAATCTCCGTTTCCAACAAAACAAATACCTGTAGAGTCTTTCTTTTTTGCGACAGGCAAAGAAAGTTTTTCTGCATACTCTCTCAGTTCAGGTTTTTTCCAAGTTCCTACTGGAAAAAGAAGCTTATCAATAATTTCTGATTTTAAAGTAAATAAAAAATACGTTTGATCTTTCCAATCATCACTACTCGTCACAATACTTTTTTTCCCAGATACAGGGCTGGTTTGCACCTGAGCATAATGTCCCGTGGCCAGGTAATCACAATCTAACTCTCGCATTTTATCTAATAAATAATCAAACTTTAAGTAAGTATTGCAATTCACACAAGGAATAGGAGTTTCTCCCTTCAGGTAACTATCGACAAAAGGGTCTATAACGTTTTGTTTGAATTCATTTTCACAATTAATTACGTAAAAAGGAATTTCAAGAGCGTCGGCAACACTACGAGCGTCATCAACATCAATGCTCGAGCAACAAGTTCCGTTGCCCTCTTCTAGGCTACAATCTGTTTGCGTATAGTCCCAAACCTGCATAGTTACACCTATAACATCATAACCTTGCTCTTTGAGTAAAGCGGCAGCGACTGAACTGTCGACTCCTCCACTCATAGCCACTAATACTCTTGGTTTTTCTTTTTTCAACTTACACTCTCCTGCTTGAGTTGCCTTAACCTCTGGACAATTCGAGATAATTCTTTCACAAAGGTTATAATTTCAAATTCTGTTGTGTTCCACCCTAAGCTCAACCGTAAAGATCCTTGAGCTTGCTCTCGGTTCAAACCCATAGCCATAAGAACAGGGCTTGGCTCTGAACTTCCAGAGCTACAAGCCGCCCCAGTACTGACATAGATACCAACAAGGTCTAAATTCATGAGTAAACTTTCGCCATCAATACCTGAAAAAACGACATTGGAAGTATTGGATAAACGCTGAGCTTCTTGAGATAAAATGAAACAATCTTCAATATTTTCAGAAATCAGCTTTTCCATTTGATCTCGAAGTTTACGAATATGATTGTTTCTAGTGTGTAAATCTCCAATGTTCTCTACAGCTTGACCAAAACTTGCTATTGCTAAAGTATTTTCAGTTCCAGCCCGTCTTGATCGCTCTTGAGCTCCCCCCATAATTAAGCTACCCAATGGAACACCGGTTTTAACATACAAACACCCTGCCCCTTTTAAACTGTAAACTTTGTGGGCGGAAAAACTACAGTAATCGACATTTAAGTTTTTCAACTGAATGTCTTCTTTGCCCAAAGCTTGAACGGCATCAGTATGAACAAGGGCTCCAAAGGAATGAGCCATGGGCACAATTTGATCTATGGGTAAGCAAGCCCCTGTTTCATTATTGGCATACATAATGGAAACGAGGACAGTATTTTCATTTAAGCAATTTTTAAACTGATCTAAGTCAAACTCGCCTTTTGTGTTTAGAGAAATACGGTGAACCTTAGCACCAAAAGATTCTATAAAATCAAAAACTTTAGCAACACTGGGGTGTTCAACGTTCGAGGTAATAAACTCAGCTTTTTTATTTTTTTTTCGCCACCACTCTTCAGTAAAAACCGATTGAATAGCTAAATTATTAGCTTCACTCCCACCGCTGGTAAAAATAATTTCTAAGGGATGAACTGCCAAAACTTTGGATATTGATTTTCGCGCCTGTCGCACAAGTTGTTTTGGTTTACGACCGGCTAAGTGCACAGAGCTAGGGTTTCCCCAAGCGACTCCCCACTTGGGTAAGTCAGCCAGGAGCTCAGGAGCCACAGGAGTGGTCGCATTATGATCCAAATAAATTGTCTTTTCTAACTTCATTCTTGATCAGCCTATGTCTCAATTTGCACAATGGGCCCATAGCTAACATAACCTGGTGCACAAATCAAGTTGGTGACACTAATTGCAAGCCCATAAACCACTGTAAATACTTTGGTATTTAGTAACTTTAGCTTTCCTCATTCAGGGGTGTCTCTCTTGGAGAATTATTTAAGCAAATACAGACCAAATGCCGATAAAAAGTTATGAAAAAACTGCCTTGGATGAACACATTTAATATCTCAGAAGACCAACTTCAAACTTGGACCTTAAAAAAACCAAAAAATATGGCGGTGACTTTTTGGTGTTTGAAAAGTCAGCTTTTAAAAAGTAACGATTATCTGTCTTGGGCTCAGAAACATTACAGCCTACCCAAATTAAAGCAAAACTATAAAAGCTTTGAAATAGATCCTGAGTTTTGGCAACAAATTAAAAACGTCATGAATTGGCCAGAAAGTTGCGTTCCACTTTATCTGTGGCAAAGCACATTATTTGTTCTTGTCACAGAGCCCTTAGAACTGACCTGGAGCTTTCCTGTTTCATATATTCTTGGTAGCCCAGAGCAAATTGAATATTACAAAAACGCTTTACAGGCTCAACCTGCAGAGGTTGCACCAAAACCAACGGCCCCTGAAGCAATGCCTGAACTTCCTCAGCCTCCTTCTTTGGCGGCTCAAGAAAGCCTTGAGTTAGAAAACAACTTAGCCTTAGCTTCTGAGGATCAAGATGAGTTCACCGGCACCAATATTATGACTATGGCCGACCTTGAACAGCTCACTATCGAGTCAAAACAACTTCCAAACTTAGAAGAAAGTCAAAACTCACTTTTAGAAAAAAAGCACGCTAAAGGCCCATCAAAAGTTGATGCTCAAACTCTCACCAAAAAACTAAAAGCCTTATCCTCAAATGAAGACCCTCTTGATTTTGATAAGCTTACTGATGAAAACCATGAAACAGATGAATCCAAACAAGGAAACTCTCTGGAAATTCCAGAAGGTTTTAATTTATTTGGTGATGAATCTTTAATAAAAAATGATGATAAACCTGCAGACTTACCACCTGCCAATCTTCTAGAGTCGCCAGAAGGCCTAGAGGGGTTGTTGCCTGACAGCTTATCCTCAGCAAGCACCAATGACTCTTTACCCGAGGCTCTGAATTTAACAGAAGCTTCAACAGAATCTGTTTTAATAAAAGAAAAGGGGCCCTCTAATTCTGAAAAGATAACAGTGTCTGAGCCGGATTTGATTAAACTCAACACCAAAGACGCTTCATCCTCTATTAAAAAAAGAGAGGTAAAGCAAACCTCTGCTCAAAACAACAAAGACTTACTCACCAACCTGAACGGACACTTTAGTCAGTGTCTTATTTTAGAATTAAAAAACAAAAAACTCATACTAACGGATCATCAACATAATTGGTCTCTTAAAAATAAGAATATTGAACTTGCTTTAGATAAAGAGCCAAACCTTTTTAATTTTTGCTTACTTTCAAAAAA
>JAHDIR010000101.1 GCA_020630675.1 Bdellovibrionales bacterium | reverse complement strand
TCTATTTTAGGTATGAGAAAAAAATTATGGGCTATACGTATTCAAAAATAAAAAATCTAGAAGCTTCTGAGGAAGTTTTTCAGGGCATTTGGGAAAAGGTCTATAAATCAATACATAAATTTGATTCGTCACTAAAATTCTCATCTTGGCTTTTTACAATTTCATCAAACTCTATTAACGACTACTTTCGGAAGAATTCCAAAGTAATGTTAGAGTTGGACAAGGTACCATATGAAGCTCACAAGGATACAAACATAGATCCTCTTGAGGCAATAGACATAAATGATCTAAAATCACCGTATAAAGAGGTTTTTAATTATAAATATATTGAAGGGCTTACAACAAAAGAGATTTCAGTAAAAATGTCACTTTCAGATTCCAACGTCAGAAAAATCTTATCTAGGGGAAGAAATATATTAAGAAGCAAGTTAGAGGAGGACAAGAATGAGCTTTGATACTATTGAGCCTAAAGAGGTTCCAGCTAAATTGTCTGACAAGATTTTAAATAACTCAAGCCGACATATTGAGCCTCCAATAACTAAAGTTTTAATAAAGTATTTGGGTGTTTTTACTGTTTCTATCTTCTTTAGTCTGATTGTATGTCCGCAAAATGGAGTTGGCTTATTAAGAACTAACTTTCCCATATATCACTCATTTTTTCATCATAATTTACTTATTTGCGGTGTATATTGTGGTCTTATGTTTTTTGTCACTACTCATTTAGTATCATTTTATCTTCTGAATCATTTCGAGAGAATGGTTATATTTAGAAAAATGGGATACCTTCCTGCAATTTGTTTGTCTTCATTTTTTGCCTTTTCAATGACGCCGATATTTACAATTGTTGATTTTTCTTTTTTGTATTCGATGGGTTGGCTGGGAGTTGTTTTTTTATTTAATATTTCACATAAGAAAATATTTTTGACAAAAATATACAACTAACCACAACAAGCATTACATAACACCCATAGAAATATGAGTGCTATGTAACTGAATAAGTAAAGTGTTCATTCACACCTTAGTGACTGTTTTCTTTATTAATCTTTGTCTGCAAGTGTAGCTTGAAATAAATGGTCAAATAATTTCTTGGCATAATCTCTGTATCCATGCCTTAAATCATCCAAGGTAATTTTATGTTCAAGGCCAGGGGTTGGTGATATTCCAACATCCTCTAATATTCCGAAGCCTTCAAAAGTGATTTCTCCAGAAGTCCAAGCGAGGTCATCTATACCATGCTTAAAGAGTAAGTCTCTTTTTTTACCCTCGAATGGATACTCATAAAAGGTTTCACCCACATTACCTGCCGTTGTTTGACCAAAAAGGTAACCTAAGTTGAAGTGCTTAAATAATGCCGCAAAAGACTCAGCTGCAGAGCCCGTATGAGCATCCATCAAGACAGTGACAGGTTTTTTGTAGCCCCATGTTGGATGAGAGCGAATATACTTTAACCAGGCGTAGTCGAGGTGTGAGTATTTCTTGCCACTTTCATTGTCTTTAAGCCTTTGAGACCAAAAGTTTAAAAGAGATTCAGCTGTAATTTTATCGTCAAAAGCTTTAGGGTAGCCATTTTTACTCAGCCATTTGTTAAGAATTTCATCTAAGTTATTCGCATCATTTGATTCAATATATTTTTTTAGTAAAGGAACTCTCATTCGATCCGACTGAGCCAAGAAATCAGGTAAAATTGATTTTACAGTTTCTGGCACTTGTACATCTGGACCATCGTAAAAAAGAGAAATCAAAGAGTATGTTGTGAGAAGGCTGCCTCCAGGGTTGCCAGCTAGGTCAATCACTAAATGATCAGTTATTTCATTGGCTTCAGTTAGCCAGCGCCCCATTTTTTCAAAAGTTTTACGATTGTAAGATAGTTGTTGTAACCTTAAATAAGCCATTCGTAGTTCATTGCCATTCTCATCTTCAAGAACAGTTATAAATGTTGTCGGCTCTTTTTTATAAAAGGGGTACTTGGGCAGAATGTATTTGATGGGTGGGTTTGGAAGCTCAGGTAGAAAAAATGGTGTTTGGCGGTATTGAGGCTGGCTATTCCGAAGGTTAGTTGGAAGAGATTCGGAATGAATGAAACGTTCGTCGTACTCTCCTTGCCAATAAAGTCTTACAAGAAATGGTTTGTTACCTCTTGATGGCCTTGAAACTAATAGGTTGCACTCTTCCTGTTCTCCCGGTGGAATTTTGAGGCTATTTTCTCTTATGGTTAGTAAGCCACTCGCTCTAGATAATTCTGCGTTTTTATTTTTTGAAAAGGGGTATAGTTTTTTTCTAATTTTCTCTTTAGCTTCTTGGGCTGGAACGTCACAAAAAGAATGGATAATGTCTCCAGCTTTAATTTTTCTAATTTCGAAATGATTTTTTTTATCAGCTTCTTCAGAAAAAACCTCTTTAACAACGGTAAATTCAGATGAAGAGTGGATAGCAAAGGGCAGGTGATAGTTAATATCTTTTCTTGAATATTCAACTCTGGCCCAGACATGGTAGTCTTTTGCAGAGGACATTATGGATTTTACTAACTGACCAAAATTATTTCTTTCGAGACCTTTTTCGCCAGCATTGTAAATTTGGTCTCTAGCGGACTTTAATATTGGTTTGATATTCCACCCCAGACTTTCTTTGTACTCTTTATGAGCGTATTTGTTTAAAAACCCGTCTTCAATAATCGAGATAATTTCAAGTTGTTCTGATTGGATTTCACTTAGTGGGTTTGACCAAGATTTCGCCGAAAATAAAATTAAAATTAAACATAAAATTTTTAACAATGGTTTCATGATTTGTTTTGCCCCTTTTTTTTTGCCTAAAATTATTGAATTGAAAAAAATAAAAAAGGCATTTGAAAGTTCTAATTGAGGTTAATTACTTTGCCGTCACAAACTTTTTGTTTGTAAAATATTCGTGCATATAGATACTTTTTTTTAAAAAAATCACTCAAATGGAACCAAAACTTTCTAAATTGCGCTGTGCTGCAGCGCAGAGGTGTAGTTGTCATAGTTAAGACAAATAATTTTTATGTATAGGCTTTGATATGCTATGTTTGGTTAATGGCTCCAGGTAAGTTTCATAATTTAAAAGAGCATTGGTTAAATCCGTTTTTATCGCACTCTGAAATTTATCAAAAATTGAATATCTCTAAATCTACACTTCATAGACATATTAAAAAACAAAATCTGAAGTCTTTAAAAGTGGGCATTTTCAATAATCATAACTTGCCAAAAACACTATTTTTTCGATCTGACCCTCATGTTTTAGGCCCTTGCGCTTATTATGATTTACAAATTATCAAACTATTAGCTGAGGCCTTAAAGGTTCGCTTTGAAGTTCAATTTATTGAATACAGCCAATACATAGAAGCGATAAGTTTGGGTAAGGTCGATCTAATGGTGACGTCTCTGACAAATCACGATTTTTTAAAAGAGAAAATGTTTTTTAGTCACCCATATGCCGCCAAAGTGCCTGGCGCTGCAGTTCTTCGTAAAA
>JAHDIR010000100.1 GCA_020630675.1 Bdellovibrionales bacterium | reverse complement strand
AACGGATTTAGAAGTGCTGAGAAGCTCGATATACCCAGTTTTGTATTACAATGTGATAAAGACACTAATATAACAAAAAAAGATTTTAGCTCTTTAGTGACTGCAACACAAAAAATTTCAAACTCATCTTCAAAGTGGTTTGAAGGCTGCACTCATTTGCTAACTGCAATTGGCTCTAATAGAGTCTCTGATAATATCATCGACTCTATATCAAGCTGGATTGAAAAACTCGTTGAATGATTATCTAGCGTATCTTTTTTTCAGGCTTTCTCTAATTTCAGCGCCTTCTATACTTAACCTTGTCCATGGAATTGCCAATAAGCGCTCATTTTCAATGACTTCTTCTGTTTCTTCGCAAATTCCGTAAGTGCCACCGTCAATTCTAGCTAAGGCCATCTCAATTTCCATTAATTGTTTTCTAAACCGTTCATTCAATCTTAAGAATTGGCTTTCTTCTAAAGCTCTCACCGTTTGATCACCTTCATCACCGCCTTTGCTATCGTCACGATTTAAATTTTCGCGAGCGTCTTTTACGCGGTTTAGAATGTCTTCTTTAGAAAGTAGTAGTTTCTGTTTACACTGCTCTATAAGTTCTTTTGGTAACATGGCCATATCTAAACTTCCTCCGTGATTCCCCACCTAGTTTTAGTGCCAAAGTGGAACTGAACTATTTACACACCTTCCTTGTATATTTTGCAAGAAATATTTCTTAAAACCTCTTAATCTGCCTAAATATACTACAATGGTCGGTATCTGCGGATTCACTCAAATGGGCCAGGGCTCTACTTCTTAAAATCTTAAATGTTCTAAAACATAAATGGCCAAAAATAATGCAATGCGTTTCTGGAAAGGACTTTTTTAAGTAAAAAGTTTAAGCTACGCCCATGAATATTATTTTGCTTTTTTTGATGTTGTTCGCAGGCTTTGGGTTACTCGTGTTTGGTGGAGATTTTCTTGTTAAAGGAGCCGTTGGCGTTGCTAAAAAATTTAACATTAGTCCACTTATAATTGGATTAACTATAATTGCTGCTGGAACTTCAGCTCCAGAGATCATTACTAGCTTTGTTGCCTCTCTCAAAGGTAACCCAGACATAGCCATAGGAAATATTGTGGGCTCCAACTTATTTAACCTTTTGGGAGTGTTGGGCCTAACATCTCTCATTACAGTGAACCAAATTAGTAAAACTATAATAAAGGTGGAGTATGTTTTACTTCTTTTTTTCACAGTTTGTTTTTTAGGTTTAACTTATGACAAAGAAATACACTTTATAGATGCCATGGTTTTTCTTTCTTTGTTGGTGTTTTTTATCGTCTTTACTATCTTCAGAGCTAAAAAATCCAAAGTGACTTCTGACGAAGACGAGCTTGAGACTTATGAAAAGTTTGGCAAAACACTTTTAGCCTTAGTGGCCGGCTTTGGCCTTTTAGTCGTTGGCTCTGAGTTAGCCTTGCGTGCTGGTATCGCTTTGGGAGAAATGGCTGGTATTTCTGACCGCATTATTGGCCTTACTATTATATCTGTCGGAACAGGGTTACCGGAACTTGCGGCCTCAGCTATGGCCGCCTTTCGCAAACAAAGTGATTTAGCTTTTTCAAATATCATTGGGTCTAATATTATTAACACTCTGGCCATTCCGGCCACGGCTGGTGCCTTTAAAACAGCGCAAATTAACCCTTCTATTATTAGCTTTGACTTCCCTGTGCTTATTGCTTGTACCGCGATGGTCTTGCCATTGGCTTTTTTAAGCCGCTTTAAATTCGCAAAACCTCAGGGTCTTATTATGTTATTTATATATATTGGCTACATATTCTTTTTAGCTCGTGGATAACTGTTCTTTTCTAATGAGTTCCACAAAGTTTAGTTATAAAAACCAAAACTCTAAAACTTGAGTATGAAGAATTAAAGTTATCTTAATCTTTATTGCGATAACTAGAGATATCAATGACATCGGCATCTTTACTTAAAGAGCCTGAACGAGAATTATCGGGATAAGAGGACGATCGCGGCCTATCGGTGGCAAATGGATCATACGGGCCTGTTGAAGAATTCGCTCCTGTATAAACATGAATTTTACCTAAATGAATACCTTTTTTAAACAAATGTGCGAGGCCTTTTATATAAAAACTTCGAGTCCAGGGTAAAATAAAGCTCATCCCAAAAATATCTGTAATGAAGCCTGGAGTAATTAATAAGATGCCTCCCACAAAAACTAATACGGCTTGCAGAAAATAAACCGAAGGCTCTTGCCCGGCCTTTAATTGAGTTTCGATATCTCCCAAAACTTGGCGCCCTTGAGTTTTTGCTGCATAAGCTCCAATAATTCCAGAAAAGATCACCAAGGCTATGGTGTCCCAAGTTCCGATCACTTGCCCCACTTGGATGAGTAAATAAATCTCAGCCAGGGGGATTAAGGTAAATGCTAAAAATAAAACTAATAACAAGGCTACTCCAGCTCTAAAACAACAGGGCAATGATCTGATCCCATTTGATCCTGTAAAATTTCAACAGATTTGATTCTGTCAACTAAGCCCGTTGTAACACAAATGTAGTCAATCCTCCAGCCGCGATTGTTTTTGCGAGCATTTTCACGGTAAGACCACCAGCTGTATTGGTCTTTTTTATCGGGATGCAAATGACGAAAAGAGTCATGAAATCCAATACTTAAAAACTTATCAAACCATTCTCTTTCTTCTGGTAAAAAACCGCTAACCTTGGAAAGTCTTACAGGGTCGTGAACATCAAACTGAAGATGAGCCACGTTATAATCCCCCAAAACAATCACTTCACGGCCACTATCAATAAGCTTTTTTAAATGCTTGGTAAACCGCTTCAAAAAATCTTGTTTAAATAAGTGCCTTTCTTCACGAGCAGAACCATTAGGAAAATAAACATTAAATAAAATAAATTCACCATGATCAGTAACAACAAATCGCCCTTCAGAATCAAATTTTCTAATTTTAATTCCATGAGCCACACTCTCAGCTTCTTTTTTAAGATATGTCACTGTCCCTGAATAGCCCTTTCTTTGAGCTGAAGACCAATGAGAAAAGCGATTCAAAGGGTTTATTAAGCCCGGCTCCAGTTGCCCTGGATGGGCCTTGGTTTCCTGTAAACATAATATGTCTGGATCTTGAGACTCAAAAAACTCCAAGAAGCCTTTTTTAGCACAGGCTCTGATTCCATTCACATTCCAAGTTATAATCTTCATTAAGACCTTACCTTTCCGCGAGATATAAAAGCTTTTGCGGTTTTGTTTGCTGAATGAACATATTTGTGGCAATAAAGTTATACAACAGCTTGGTTCTTATCACTTTTAAATGTTTCCAAGCAAGATGACTTTTAACAAAATATAAGCCCGGATAGTCCGGTGTTACCCCTAAAAACAAAAGGAGAAAATTATGCCAATGATTGGTCAACCCGCCCCTCAGTTTACCTCTTAAGCCGAAGTCTACGGATTTCAAAAAAATTAGCGTATCTGATTACAAAGGAAAATGGGTCG
>JAHDIR010000006.1 GCA_020630675.1 Bdellovibrionales bacterium | reverse complement strand
AAAAAAAAGGTCACTAAGAAAAAAACAAAAAAGAAAGCTGTGGCTAAAAAAAAGGCCACTAAGAAAAAAGCCAAAAAGAAAGCTGTGGCTAAAAAAAAGGCCACTAAGAAAAAAACATCTAAAGCCGTCGCTGCCCCTAAACCTGTTTCTAATAATAAAAAACCAGAAGATAAAAAAGAAAATCCTCCGAAAAAGAGTGCTAAACCTTCCGTTCCCACCCTTGAGGAGATTGCTAACAAAGGTTTTAGTGCACCTTTAGTCAATCCTTTTGTCACCAAAGACCCTCGCCAAAACAATGACTCAAAATCGACTAAATACAATAATATTGATGACTTAGAAGTTATTGAAGAGCTTGATGAAACCGTCGACCTTGACTCCATCACTACAGCTACATCCAACAGCAATGACATCTTTGAAGAGGATTCCATGGACGCCGATGACGATTACGCTGACGCCATGGACTCCTTTGAAGACCTTTCTGATGACGACGATGGAAGTTATTTTTAAACTCTCCGTTTACCGCCTGCAATCACTTGATTGACAGCTTTATAACGAAGTTTGTAGACACAAAAAAAGGAAGCCAAAGGCTTCCTTTTTTTATATTTCAATTTGTACTGATTTACTTACTTGGTCGCGTATGAACCGCAAACTTATCAAACTCACCATATTCGTGAAGTTTATTATATAAAGTTTTGATTGTAATTCCTAAAGCATTGGCCGCTTGAGTTTTATTACCTTCAAAATAACTCAAAGCTTTCAAAATATACCTTTTCTCAAGATCATGAAGAGTCATGGTTGGATCATAGTCATCCATCATGATTTTCATTTCCGGATTGATAATTTGTTCTGGCAAATCATCCGGCATAATAATATGGCCATCAGAAAGTATTTGTAACCTTTCGCAAGTGTTCTCTAGCTCTCTAATATTTCCTGGCCAATCATACTTCATTAAAATCTTCATGGCGTCTTCGCTCATAGAGCGCCCTTGGTTAATAAAGCCGTGCTTACTTCTCATCAAAAAATGTTCCACCAAAGAAGGGATATCTTCTTTACGTCGTCTCAAAGGTGGCGACTGGATCATAATTGTATTAATTCGATAGAATAAATCTTCACGAAAGTTCCCACGAACGACTTCTTTTTCAAGCTCTCTGTTCGTAGCACTGACTAAACGAATATCTACCTTAATTGGATCTTTTCCACCGACACGAAAGATTTCTCCTTCTTGTAGAAAGCGAAGAAGCTTGGCCTGAATACCTGGGCTTAATTCACCAATTTCATCTAAAAATAGAGTTCCGCCGTTAGCCGCTTCAGCTAAACCCACTTTACGTGCGTAAGCTCCGGTAAAAGCTCCTCTTTCATGTCCAAAAAGTTCACTTTCTAATAAAGTTTCTCTTAAAGCTCCACAGTTAATCGCCACAAAAGGCTTTTCTCTACGGTTACTTTTTTCATGAACCGCATGAGCAACAAGCTCTTTTCCTGTTCCACTTTCACCGAGTATCAGAACTGTAGCATTAGAGGGAGCGACTCGCTCAACCATTCTAATCATTTGCTTCATCACATCTGATTTATAGATGATTTTTGAGTTCACTAAGCTCTTATTTTGAGCCAAGCCTCCACCCAAAAGTTGGTTTTGCTCACTGGGCGTGAGTATTGATGGTTTTTCGTTTACAGACATACGTACAGCCCCTTACTTAAAGGTTTCGCAAGCTAATGCTTTGCGTAAAATTTCTGTGACTTGTTGTGTTATACTCTTATTTGAAATTTCTTCAAGAGAATTTTCAAAAATCATGCGATACTGGAAAATATTACAAAGGGTTACAAAATTTGTTATACACCCAACGACATAAATTGTCAGATTTAGCATGTAAGTTCTTGAAATTTAACACAAATATCAAGTCAACAAGCTCTAACACTTACAAAAGCTATGCCATCGACCTCAAACAGTTCATAACTCATTTACAGCAGTTTAAAAGTAACTCAAATATTGAATACAAAGATAAAGACTTAAGAGCCTTGCATTTTTCTTTAAAACAGTGGGCTCACTTACAGCCCAGTAGCCGAAACCGAAAATACGCATGCATTAAAGCTTTTTTAAAGTGGATGCACGAAAACTCCCACCTCGCAAAGCCCCTCGACCATCATGTTATATGCCCAAAGGTTCCCAAAAAAACACCTCACTTTCTTTCATTGGATGAAGTGATTTCTTTGCTCAGACACCTAAAAGACCAGTGCAATACAAATAAAGAGGAAAAGGAGCTGTCCTCACATCAATATATATGTAAAAGAAATTATATGATTGTATTGATCACTTATTCTTGCGCCTTGAGGGTGAGTGAAGTGAGCCGGCTTAAATGGAAAGACTACCGACCGAGTCGCTCACAGCTACTCATCCATGGAAAGGGGGGCAAAGAAAGACTTATCGTCGCTCCTCAAATTGTCAAAAAAGAATTAGAGCAGTTTGAAAAAAAAGGCCCTTACATATTTAGTGAAAAAGACACCGCACTTAATACGCGCACTATATACGAAGTGGTTCGCCAAAGCGGTTTGTCCTGCGGGCTGCTAAAACCTCTCAACCCCCATGCTCTTCGTCATAGCTTAGCCACTCACCTCTTATCTGGAGGCATGAACCTAAGAACTTTACAAAGCTTTCTCGGGCACGAAAGCTTAGTGGCCACAGAAAAGTACACTCATTTAGATATTGATAAACTGGGCGCCACTCTTAAGAAGTCCCACCCCTTGGGCTAAAAGCCAAAGAGGAAAGTTTTATGACAAAAATCGTCGCCACAGTCCAATAAATACACAACGTCAAACCTAAACAAAACAGCTTTCAGTTCTTCCCGACTTTAAAGACTTTTAAGCCATCAATGGTTTCAAACACTTAGGTGAGTTGGCACTTTAGTTGAATTGGAATGTTCCATAACAACTTTTTATTTACATAGGTATATTATGAAAAAAGTAATTTTAAATTCTATTCTATTGATGACAACTCTTGTAATGACTGTGTCTTGCAGTGACGATAAAAAAGCTTCTGGCTCATCAGGTGGAAACTCCTCTGAACTTTGCAAAGAGTTATCTCCCATTAACAACAATGGTTATGCTTACCAACACCAAAGCCAACAAGGCTACCAGCACAACAGTATGAACTTTAATATTTTTGTTGATCGCAGTGGACGTTACTACAATCGTCATAACAATGTTTACACCGCTCAATATGATCACAATATAAAACTCACTTGTAACGAAATTATGAACAGCAACCAAAACTGCTCTCATGTTAGGTTTGATAACAAATTTAATGAGTATTATGACCACAACACAAATAAAACTTTAGCTACTTACGACAGACACACCAACCACTATATCAAGGTGGGAACGAGCGACAAGTTTTACTGCACTCAACACCAAAGCTTTAGCGGCTATCAAAACGGAACTCATGTTAATGCTGAAGCCAGTGTTCATGTAAGGTTTGATTACTCAAGCCGTTATGAAAGCCGAGGAAGCCATTTATGTACTGTTGCTGAAGGTTGCTGGCATGGTGGCCCTGTACAATACAGACAAGCCTTTACACATAAAGGTCAAAACTTCAAAAGTGGATATTACCCACTTTTTCTTCTGGCCACTTACGGAATAATTAAAGCCTTAAATTAATAATTTTAAGCGACCTGGGCTTCTTCCCCCTCCCCCCCCTAGAGGCTCGGGCGTTTTTTTTCTAAAAAAAACCAACAAGATCATCCCTATTTTTAATGGCGCAGGAGGCAAAAGCTTTGAATTGCCTGCCTTTTATTTCCCTCACAGCCAAGCTGTGATAGCTTTTGGCCATGACAAATACAAATAGACTTCTCGAAAAATCACAACATAAATATTCAGCCACTCCTTTTGATAAAATTCAAAACAGTGACTTTCTGCCTGCTTTAAAAATTGCTATTGAGGAGAGCACAGAAAATATTGAAACCATCAAAAACAACCCTGAAGCTGCCAACTTCCAAAATACAATTGTCGCCCTAGAAAATGCGTCTCAAAAAATTAGCCATGTTCTAAAAATTTATTATGCTCTCTTTAGTGCCCACAGCAATGAAGAGCTTCAAAAAATGTCGACGGATATATCTTCTCAATCTACAGCATTTTCAAATTATGTAAATTTAGATAAAATTTTATTTCAAAAAATTAAAACGGTTTATGACCAAAAACAACTCCTCACAAACCAAGAAGACTTAAAACTTTTAGAAAACACCTATATTTCATTTGTTAGAAATGGAGCAAATCTCTCTGAGCCAGACAAAGATAAAATCAAAAAAATAGATCAAGAACTTTCTAGTTTAAGTCCTCAGTTTTCTAAAAATTTACTCGCAGATAGTAATGCTTATAGTTTACATATTACTGACCCCAAAGACACCGAAGGTTTACCGAGTTCATTACTCAATTTATCCCGTCAAATGGCCAAAGATAAAAAACTAGAGGGTTGGTTATTTAATTTACAGTTTCCGTCGTTTTTGCCTTTTGTTCAATTTTGTAAAAATCGTAAGTTGCGCGAAGACATATACAAAGCCATGAAAGGCCGCGCCTTAAATGGCCCTAACTGCAACAAAGAGCTCGTAAAAAAAATAGCTCACCTACGCTTAAAAAGAGCCCAACTTTTAGGTTTTAAAAGCCATGCTGAGTATGTCTTAAAAGAAAGAATGGCTCAGGATGTCTCCCGAGTGAAAGCTCTTTATGACCAACTTTATCAACCCTCGAAAGAGTTTGCTTTATCAGAACTTAGTGAGGTGAAAAAAATCGCTCTAGAGACTGACGGCTTAGAAGAGATCATGCCTTGGGACAACCTTTACTACTCTGAAATTTTAAAACAAAAAACTTTAAATTTTGACAGTGAAAACTTGCGACCTTATTTTGAAGTTGACCGCACCGTGCAGGGAGTTTTCAATGTTGCCAGTCAACTCTACGACATTGAGTTCAAACAAGCTTCTTACCCTGTCTTTCATAAAGATGTAAAAACTTACGAAGTTTATGATAAAAAAAATAATGAATTTGTTGGGCTTTTTTATGTTGATTTGTTTCCAAGAGAAAGTAAACGTGCGGGGGCCTGGGCCACTGAAATTAAGGATCAAAGTTTTGTAGACGGCCAACCTCAGCGCCCTCATGCCATGATTGTTTGTAATTTCTCACCCAGTACGGATTCGGCACCTTCCCTGTTAAGCTTTGAAGAGGTCGAAACTCTTTTTCACGAATTTGGTCACGCCCTTCATATGCTTTTATCAAAATGTAAGTATCAATCTCTTTCTGGAGCCAATGTATATTGGGATTTTGTTGAACTCCCCTCGCAAATTATGGAAAACTGGGCCCTTGAAAAAGAATGTCTTGATTTATTTGCTAAGCATTACCAAACCAATGAAGACCTACCTGACAGTTACCTACAAGCCATAAAAAAAGCCAACCAATTTCAATCAGGGACAGCTTGCTTAAGGCAACTTAGTCTGGGCGCACTTGACTTAGCTTGGCACACTCTTGAAGCTGAAACTGAATTGGGTGTCGAAGATTTTGAGCGCCAAGCTCTTGAGCCCTATGTGCTAACACCTTATATCGAAGGGACTAACACCTCTGTTTCTTTTGGCCACCTTTTTGCGGGCGGATATTCTGCCGGCTATTATAGTTATAAATGGGCAGAAATTTTAGACGCCGATGCCTTCGAACTTTTTAAAGAAAAAGGAATATTTAATAAAGAAGTGGCGCAAAAGTTTAAAACTGAAATTTTAGAAAAGGGTGGTTCTGCCCACCCGATGACTCTATATAAAAACTTTCGAGGCCGAGAACCCAAGCCTGAAGCGCTTTTACGAAGAGAGGGCTTTGCCTAGTGAAATCTAAAACATCTAGCTTTAATAAAATTGCCATTGTTTATCGACCGGATAAAAAAGATGCTCTTCAACATGCCCATGAAGTGAGTGGCTGGCTTAAAAAGAAAAACCTAAGTGTTTTTTCACACCCGAAGCAAAAAATTACGGGGGCTAAAAAACTTGCACAAAAAGAAATTAAAAACATGGACCTTTTTATTGTTTTAGGTGGAGATGGAACTTACCTAGAGGCCGCACGCTTAATTGGAAAAAACAAAGTCCCTATCCTAGGCATTAACTTAGGTTCTCTTGGTTTTTTAACCGAAGTTCGTGTTGAAAAACTATATGAAGCCATTGATAAAGTTTTAAAAAATAAAATGGAAGAACGCCCCCGCGATCTTCTAGAGGTAAAAGTAAAAAGAGGCAACAAAGTTATTCTATGTGAACACGCTTTAAATGATATCGTCATTGAGCGAGGAGACATGAGCCAGCTCATTGATTTAAACATTGAACACAACGACTTACTCGTGAGTCCGTTAAAAGCTGATGGCATAATTATTTCGACACCGACAGGTTCAACCGCTTATAATTTAGCGGCAGGTGGTCCCATTCTTTTTCCTTATCTGGCGGCATTTGTTGTTACCCCTATCTCTCCTCATTCCCTCACGACCCGACCCATTATATTTCCTAACACGGCCAACATTCATTTAACTCTTAATAACCCTAAACACCGGGCCTTACTCACTGTTGATGGTCAAATGCTGTTAAAACTTTCTCCAAAAGATAAAGTTAGCTTACGCACCTCTAAACACAAGCACTACGTCTTGCGTAAACCTAATCATAATTACTTTGATTTACTCCGAGAAAAACTCAAATTTGGCCAAAGAGACTAAACCTTACCCACTCAATGAGGAGACCTTGTTATGTTAACAGAACTTAAGGTGAATCAGTTTGCAATCATTGACAACTTACACATTAACTTTGATTCAGGTTTAAATATTATTAGTGGAGAAACAGGCGCTGGAAAATCTATTATTCTTAAATGCCTCTCTATGTTGATGGGCCACAAAACCTCAACTAGCATCATACAGCAAGGAAAAGACAGCGCCTCTATTGAAGGAGCTTTCGATTTATCGGGGCGTGAAGATATTATTGAAAAATTAGGCTCTATGGGTATTGCTAACAGTGAAGAGTGCTTAATTGTCAGACGTGTTTTAAATTCTCAAGGAAAAAGTAAAGTTTACTTAAATGAAAGCTTATCGGCTCTATCTACTCTTAAGCAAATTGTCGCTCCTCTTATTGAGCTCACCCACCAAGAAACTCCCCTTATTGAAATGACTGCTCAACACGATAATCGTAATTTACAGTCTCATCTTTATCACCTAGATATTCTAGACTCCTATGTTGGGGCTTGGGAACTGCGCACATCTTATGAAAAAACATATAATGAGATAAAAAATATTCAGCAAAAAATTGAAGACCTTTCCTTAAAACAACAAGATCAAGCTCAGCGGCTAGACTTTTTAAATTTTCAAAACAAAGAAATTTCAGAGCTAGAATTAAAACCCGGAGAAGAGGTAGAGCTTGAGGCTCAAATCAAAACGCTTAAAAACTCTCACAACCTTATTCAATATATTGATTCCGTAGAAAATACTTTATATCGATCTGAAAAATCTTTTTTAGTGGTCGTTCACAACCTCATTGGCCAAGCCAATGATTTCAAAAGTATTTCCCCTGAATTGGTCGAAAAAATTTCACCTTTAATGCAAGCCCGAACCCTCGTTGAAGAGTGTTTATACGATTTACGTGACTTTGTGAATAACATAAATACCGACGCCAGCCAACTTAACAGCATGGAAGACACCCTTAACTCTCTCAGGAAACTCCAGCGCAAATATGGTGAAACCGTAGAAGACATACTTGAGCACAAAGCTAAAGTCGAACAAGAAATTTTTAGTATTGAAAACTTTGATAGTGAGCTGAGTGAACTGATTCAACAAAAAGAAAAACAACTAAAAGCGGCAACAAAAATGGCAGAAACTCTACATAAAAAACGCTGTAATGGTTCTGTTCTTTTAGCGAAAAGCATTAACAAGGAACTTCTTGACCTGAATATGAAGGGAGTTAATTTTTTAATTGAGGTGCGTAAAATCCCTGACCTCTCCGGCACTGGTATTTCTCAAGTTGAATTTTTAATTCAGCAAAACAAAAGAGATAAGGCCCGTCCAATCTCAAAAGTGGCAAGTGGTGGTGAGCTTAGTCGTATACTCTTAAGCTTAAAGCGAGTCGTTGGCAACACAGACGTGCCTAGAACATTTTTATTTGATGAGGTCGATACAGGCGTTAGTGGCACCACCGCCGAAAAGGTGGGTAAAAAGCTCAAAGCCATTGCTAAAGGCCAACAAGTGATTTGTGTCACACATTTACCGCAAGTCGCAGCTTATTCAGATCATCATTATTTAATTCAAAAAACAAACACTCAATCAAAGACAACAATGAAAATGAGAAAACTCGAAAAGAAAGAAAAAATTGAAGAGATCGCTCGACTTATCTCTGGTGAAACCATCACCAAAACAAGCTTAGCTCACGCCGAACAGCTTTTAAAAAATTAGCTCAAAAAAAAAGAGCTCTGGCCTTAGGCTTTAGAGCTCTTTCCTTAAGTAAGCTTAAATATAAAACTTAGTTTTTATAAGCCTTCACGACTATGTTATCAACGATACCAGCGTCGGCGTTGCCGGGGGCATTGTACTCAAGACCTTCATCAATTTTCACACTCCAACGCATCATGAGTTTTGAACGATCAATGGACGAATTTGTTAAATCAATTGTAATTTTGTTATTGTCTCTGCGGCTAACAAAATCACTTCTAGTATGGTTGTAACCTGTCATATGCTGATTGATATCTGAGGTGGCAGTATCTTCAAAATGATTCACCCAAACACTTGAATTTTTAAGCTGGGAGGCGCACTGACTTTCTCCCTCGGTACATAAATCAAAGTGTATATACTCACGCCCCGATTGACCACCATAACTCCAACCTTCAAATGAAGCCATCAGGTAATCAAACTCAACTGTGATTCGATCATATTCACTGAGATCAAACGCTTTTGAAATTAAATTTAAAGAATGCACAGAACCACCAGGACGCCCCGTAAAAAAGACGGCCTTTTCACCGCTACTGGCTTCACCGTGATCATTAATGCTTACGATCAAACCGTTTTCATTACGACCAATATCATCAACAAACAAACTCCAGCCAAACTCTCCGCTTTGTAAATTTTCTCTTTCAAAATCATCACGAAGAACTAAACAAACATTGTCTTCTCCTGTGCAATTTCCTACTTCTTTGACTTCAAAAGATATGTTTTTATTTATGATAGAACCTAAATCACTCACCACACGGATTGAAAAAATATGATCACCCACACTTAAAGCCCCTAAGTCTAAACTGACATTTGAGGCACATGTTTTATTCAAACCGTCCAATTGGCAGCTTAAACTTTCAATAGGAAAGCCATTGTCTACGACTTCAAAAAGAACTATGGCTTTTTCATCTTGGTAAATAACACTTTCAGGCTGCTGTTTAACTATGATTTGAGTATTGCTTAAATCAACGGTCCATCTATAAATATTGCTAACACCACTATTGCCCGCCTTATCAGTCACTCGCACTAATAAAGAATGTGGCCCTGCAGACACCGTATAAGATTGATTTTTAGAACAGCTTTGATAGCTTTGGTTATCTATTTTACATTCATAAGTCAGTAAATTGGTTGCTGTCGCATTGTCTGTTGCTGTGAAAACAAAGTTGGAAAGTCCTGACCTAATAATGGCATCAGGGCCAGCAATAGTGACCACAGGAGCCTCTAGATCTACCGTCCAAGTGTAGCTAATGACATTGGATCGATTGCCTATTTTATCTTGAGCATAAACTTTAAGGGTATGGTCACGGTTCATTAGGCCCGTCAAACTAAACGAAGACTTTCCTGGGCACAACTTATAAGCTTCTTCATTGAGCTGACAATAAACTTTATCAACGTCGGCATCAAGCCCTCCCAAAGTGAAAAAACCAGTCGTGTCGCTGGAATAAGCTTTTGGTTTTTTTGTAAAACTAATATTATTAATTTTTGTATCAACGTTCCAAGTGTAAGGAAAGGCGACAGAAAACTGACCAAGACGGTCTCTTCCACGAACACTTAATGTTTGTTGACCATCTTGTAAATTACTCATGGAGTAAGGGCTTGTGCAATTTTGAAAACTTCCTCCATTTAAACGACATTGAAAGCTCGTCATTGTAAAGTCTTTGTCTTTTCCAACAAAACCAATTTGAGCAGAAGTGGCATTGCTGTTGGCCAGTGGCAAAGGAGCGACAAAAGTGATGGTCGGTGCAGAGGTATGAACCTCCCACTGGTGCCTGACTGCTGATGAAATATTGCCGGCACGATCCACAGACTGAACTTCAAAAGAGTAACTTCCGTCGGTTAAAGAATTTCTCTCGTAAGGAGAGCTACAGTCTTTAAAATTTTCTCCCTGCCACTTACATAAAAAGTGAGAAATTCCACTGCGATCATCTTCCCCATGAAAGCCAATAGAAATGGTCGTGGCTCCTGTTAACTCTGGAAGTTGTCCTGATAGAAAAACTGTCGGAGGCACTCGGTCGACCACCCATATAACACTGGTGGTTTGGGAAAGGTTACCAGCTTTATCTTTAGATCTAATAAAATGTTGAAAAGTTCCATCCGAACTATGATTAAAATTTTGGGCCACTAGTTCCAGCCGATCACCTCCACAATTTTCAAAACTAAGGCTGGCATCTCTTCCGCACTCATTCATTTGAATATCACTTCCTCTTTCATAAATGCTGTACTCCACGGCAGACGAGCTATTATTGGTGTAGTTATTTGGTCTTGAGTTAACAGAAATTGCAGGCGCTGTGTTGTCGTGAATGATTCCATCATTAATCCAACCTTGATTTTCTATTCCGCGAGAGCGAAACTTGATATAAACTCTGGCAACACCATTTTCTTGACCTAACACCCAATTTTTTTGCGTAGAATAAGCCTCCCATTCCGTTTCTTGTTGAGGATCATTTGATATCATCATTTCGTCAGCGCCATCAGAGCCAATAGAAAGAATAACATTTTTGGATAGTGTATAGTTGTCGTTATCATTAATAACTAAGGCTGAATTTTGACTTAAAAGATCAACCACACCGTCTTTATCTACTGAAAAGTTAACGTTTGTACAGTTGTTAAAACCAAATAAAACTAAACCGACCAAAGCCATTAGCCCTATTATGTTTTGAGTTGCGTTCAACGATTTTCCCATAAATACCCCCACGTCTTATTATTAGAGCCAGAAGAGTGCCAATCTTATGATTAACTGACTATTGTCATTACAAGGGTTTAGAACTTTTACCTCTGTAAAAGTTCTAAACATTGATAAGTTAATGGCCGTATCACTTTAAAACATCCTTTATAAATTATAGAGGCTGTTGTTTATTGCTTTTTCCAAACTCGCACATAATCAATATGCATTTTTACAGGGTTTTTCTTTAGATTTTCAAGGTCGTTCCATGTCGGAAAAAAGTTTCCGTCTGTTCTATCCATACCACCAGCTGAGTTAGGAGAATTCACCCAAAAACCACCCATAGCCAAATTAAACATAAGATACATTTCATCAAAATCCACATCAAGATCGGGGTATGCACTTAGAGGAGAGTTATATAACTCATGTCTTTTTTGACGATAAGAGTTCCACTCTGATTCAGATAAACGGCTCACTTCACGACCGTCTAAATACCAAACTAAAACTCCTGGCTCCCACTTCACAGCATACACATGAAAGTCTTCACTAAAAGCCTCTCCTGTATAAATTTGCCCTTGACGCTCAGGCAGCCCTTTCGAGTCGAACTGACCTGTGCGAAAAGGTTTAAAATGGGTCGTGACCATGGACACCTCAGGGTTCACGACATAATGAAATGAATTATAAATATATCTTGAAAGATGCCCATCGGATCGGCCAATGGCCTCCATAACATCCACCTCAGACTTTCTATTGGGGTCGTTATTTCTTAGTGAGTGATGCAGCCAAAAGGCAGGAAAGGCGCCATCGTTTCTAGGAATTTT
This sequence comes from Bdellovibrionales bacterium, assembly GCA_020630675.1. GTDB lineage: Bacteria > Bdellovibrionota > Bdellovibrionia > Bdellovibrionales > UBA1609 > JAHDIR01. The sequence goes on along the minus strand of JAHDIR010000006.1, from coordinate 77,826 downwards.
AATTTTTGCCTCAAAGTAACCGTACTTAGTATCAAATTTTCCATAGGTCGTGAGAGTTCCTGAAAGTATGGGCTGCTCTCTCATCATAACATTTAAAACCGCGGCACGACTTTCTGAAAAAGTTCCGACTCTGTGCCCATTGTACCAAGGGTTTACTCGAGCTTCGATGGTTAATATTCCCGGCTGTTCGCGCACAAAGGGAAAGGAGGCTGGAAACGAAGCTGGTAGGCGATCAAGAACAAGTTGTTTGTGCTGAAGGTCCAACTCAGTGTCACCAGACCCACTGCTATTTGCAGCCAGTCTATTGACATAAAACTGTTTTTCGCGATTGATCGTTCGATACTCAAACCAAGAACCATTATAATCCCCATCCCACATTAGCTTTGTGTTCCAACGTATCGGATTAATGAAGGCGACATTGCCTTCTTCCTCTTCTTCTTTGTCAGGGTTTCCATCAAACTCATCACTAAACACCAATTTATACTGGCCGACCAGTGGTGACTGCAAAACAGGACCTACTCCTACAGGAGTTTTCTTATCTACCAAGCTGCTCGTGGCACGACCATAACTTGTGCCCGTTAAACTGGGTGAATCATTTTGCATTTGTCCAGCAACACCATCTTGAGTGGTGACATTTACGCTGGGGTTTGACGGATAAGATTTTTGTCCGGTGGAGTCCATTGACTTCACTGTGATATTATAAGTTCGCCTGGGGTAAAGGTTTTTAACTTCTGCCTCATAAACAGAACCTGGTACTGTTAAGCGCTCGCCCCCATCTAAAAGAATTAAATAATTTTTTGCATTTTCCACTTTCGCCCAACTCACTCTTATAGATGTAGAGCTTATGGCTTGGGCAAAAACCTGTGACGGATACGGTATAATCCCTTGACCATTCCATGATTGAACACTTTGCACAGAATTTTGAACCGGTACTGTCGTCGCTGGAGGCGGCGGTGCCGAGCCTTGCGTGGTACTTAAATCATAAGCGCTAGAGGGGTCTGATTCATACCCGTTATAAAGAGTTTTCACTGTGATTGTATACTGACCATTAAAGGGTGTTAAACCATCAAGCACTTCGTTCGCTAAATTTGCGGGAACCTCAGCTTTTTCTACACCTCCGACATAAATTCTGTAGGCTCGAGCACCTGGACTTTGACTCCAAAAAACTTCAATTTGCCCAGCGTTTTCTTTATTTTTGGCCCAAACATTGACTGGAGCTGGGCGATCAACGTTAGCTAATTTTCTCGCTAACTCTTTATTTTTTAGGGACTGATGAAAGCCTGAATGAATGTGAGAATGTGAGCAGGCGGTTAATAGGCTAAAACTAAGGCCAAGAACTAATACTATTTTTGAAAGTTTATAAAGTAAATTCATAAAGTTCCTTTCGTTTTTTTGTTAAAATAAATCAGACCCTATTATTTTAATGACTCAGTGGTGATTTCGTCAAAGTCCCATTAAAAACTAGCCTGACAGGCCCTCCTCTTTTTTATATTTGTAAATAAAAGCTAGACTATGGGCTACTGTCTTATGCCCAAGCTTTTCTCTGTGGCCTTTGCTCCTTGCAAACCTCGACTTTGAGCCTTAACCTCTAATAACCAACAATTTTTTAAACAAAAAACAGGAGTCATCAATGAAGAGATTTTTTATATTTACTAGTTTATATTTTTCTTTTTTCGCAACAATGGCCAGTGTTCCTAACCCGCAAGTTATAGATGTTGGCAATGAAATTCAGTTAACTGCTGAGTACGATAAAAAAAAGATTATTGGCTTTAAGGTTATCTCTATGAGTAAAGACAGTATTTACCAAGATATGGGTTATAAAAAGGGGGACCTCATTCAGAAAATTGATGGTCATAAAATTTACAATAGCTTACAATTACAAAGCGCTTTAAACCAAGAAGCCACCGAGTGGGAATCAATGACTTTTGATAAAGACTTCTCTGACATTGAAAGAGATATTGACGGCCAAAGCTTTGAAGAGATTGAACAAAGCTTCTAAGGTAAAAAAATATTTATAAATCAATAAAATGAGCGCGCTCTGAGGTAATTTCATAAACTCCGGGAGCCTCGAGCCAAGTGCCAAGGTTAATAGCCTTAGCTTTATTATTAACCTTATATTCGTCTCTAATATGAAAATGCCCAGCGATTAAGTAATCATAATTTGAAACTTGATATTCTGCCTTGGCAAAATTTCGTAACAACTGAATGATTTTTTTTTCATTTTTATTTTCTCTTAAATAATGTCCATGGCTTTTTTGCTCAGCCTTTTGCCCAATAGCTCGCACAACAACACCAGGTAAGTGGTGAGCTAAAAAGGTCATCATCGGAGATCTAAAAAAAACACGCAAGCGAAGGTAGTTTATATCTGAGGCATCAAATTCATCGCCATGAGCTAAATAAAGCCGAACCCCATTTACATCTAACCTTTGAGGAGAGTCGTAAACAAAAACTCCCAGTTCATTTTGCCAAAACTGACGCAAATGAAAGTCATGATTTCCCTCAAAGTAATGAACTTCTAAACCGGCTTGAGCCTGTTTTTTTATTTCATCAATGAGTTCGATATACTCATCAATAAAATAACGGTGGTTGGCCACCCACAAATTAAATATATCACCCATTAAAAATAAATGTGTGACATTTTTACTTTCAAGACTTTGCAAGTAGGCTTTAAACAATAAAAAATTGGGCTCTCGTCGAGAGCCCAAATGAATATCTGAAACAAAATGGAATTTAAAAGGTTTAGTTTCGGCCTTGATCATTTAAATTTTGCTGTTTCCTTAAGTAAGAGGGAATCTCAAGATTCTCAGCTTTAAAAGGAGAACTCGGAGAACTTTCAACTTTTCTGCCCTCTTGATAACCTTCCTCTATATTCATAGTCAATTGTTCTTGAGAGGGAGTTTCTGGGTCTCCAACGGATGTCATTTGACTTTGTTTAAAAGCCTTCACCTTAGCCATTAATAAATCTCTTGGAAGCACACCATTTTCAGCCACAGGGCCATTAGCAGAAGTATCAGCTTGAACATTAACTGGTGTACTTAATGGCGGAGTTAGCCCTTGCGCTCCATTGAGTGTTGATTCATCAATCTGTGTCACCGGCTCCGGAGACAAACTTTCCGGTTGAGATGAAACCATTCTATTTTGATGATTAGGCACTTCAGGCATTGTTAAGTCAGGGCTAGAAGGTGGCATCTGAGCTAAATTCGCTTGCGCCATCATTTTAAGCTTACTGATTTGATCACTGATCATCTTTTGGTTTTCATCACCAAAACCTGTGGCAATCACAGTCACCCTCACTTCGTCTCCCATATTTTCATCAATCACAGCACCAAATATGATTTCGGCATCTTCATGGGCAGCCTCAGTAATTAATGTAGAGGCCTCGTTCACTTCCCATAAGGTCAGATCATCACCACCGGTGACATTAATAATGATACCTGTTGCTCCATCAATAGCTATGTTTTCAAGTAATGGAGAAGATATGGCGGCACTGGCGGCTTCGACAGCTCTGTTTTCACCACTAGCAGCACCAGAACCCATAATTGCCATACCTTGTGAAGCCATCACTGTTCTGATGTCAGCGAAATCAAGGTTGATAAGACCACGAATATTAATGAGGTCTGAAATTCCTTTGACGGCCTGAAATAATACATGATCGGCTTGCTTAAAAGTATCTACTAAAGGAGTTTTTTCACTAGAAATTGTCAGTAACTTTTGGTTGGGGATAACAATTAAAGTATCAACATTTTCTTTTAATTCAGTGATCCCTAAGTCTGCATGTTTTTTTCTTTTCTTACCTTCAAATATGAAAGGACGAGTGACAACTCCGATCGTTAAAGCGCCAAGCTCTTTGGCAATTTTAGCGACAATGGGAGCTCCACCGGTGCCTGTGCCACCACCCATTCCAGCCGTCACAAAAACCATATCGGCCCCTTCTAAAGCTTCAACGATGTCGTTGTAAGATTCTATTGCCGCACGCTTACCAGTTTCAGGGTTGGCTCCAGCTCCTAAGCCTTTTGTTAACTCACTTCCTAAGTTAATTTTTTTATCCGACTTAGTGGCCTCTAGACATTGGCGGTCCGTATTGGCAACAATAAATTCAACGCCGGAAAGTCCACCTTCAATCATCGTTTGAACAGCGTTATTACCGCCGCCACCAACACCAATGACTTTAATTTTTGCGCCCAGGTTGGTGCTCTCTTCTAGTTCAAACATATATCCCCCTCATTAAAATAATTTTTCAAAATACTTTTTAACTTTATTACTTAACTCTTTTATAGAATCGAAAGAATATGTCTCTTCGTCTTCTTTCGAGTTATCTAAAACATCTTCTTCATCTAAAATATCTTCAGAAATTTGATCACGCCCATAAAGCAACAGACCCACCGTCGTGGAAAAATGAGGAGAGCTCACAACGTCTGTTAACCCACCTACTTTTTTGGGAGCCCCCGAGCGCACCGGCACATCAAATATAAAGTCAGCTAAATCAATGAGGCCATTCAATTGACTTCCACCACCAGTAATAACCACCCCAGAGCCCAATAAAGAAATTAAATTATTTTTATTCAACTCCGACCCAACTAAGCCTAAGGTCTCTTCAGACCTAGCTTCAATAATATCGCAAAGGGCTTTTTTATCTATAGTGCGTGATGGACGGCCACCAACGCTTTCCACTTCGATCGTTTCTTCCCCTTCAATGGTTTGAGAAAGGGCATAGGCATGCTTACACTTCAACACCTCTGCGTTGGCCTGAGTTGTTCTTAAACCCATCGCTACATCTTGTGTAAAATGAATACCCCCCACCGGAATCACTGAGGTATGTATAGCACTACCTCCCACAAAACTAATGATTTCTGTTTTACTGCCGCCAAGAATAATTAAGCTTGAGCCCATGTCTTTTTCATCGTCAGTCAAAACAGCTTTCGAAGCCGCCAATGTTTGTAAAACTGTTCCTTTTACTTTAAGCCCAGCTTTTTCTGTGGCTCGTATTGAATTTTGCATTGATGACTTTAAAGCCGTCACGATTAAAACTGAGGCCTCTAGGCGAACCCCCGTCATTCCGAGTGGGTCACTGATACCATCTTGATTATCTACTTTGTAAAAATTAGGAATAACATGTAAAACGCTGCGATCAGAAGGGATCGCCACTGCTTTTGCCGCCTCTATAACACGGTCAACATCTCTTTGAGAAACTTCTTTATCACTCACGGCCACCATACCAGATGACTGGAAAGATTGAATATAAGATCCGCCCACCCCTAACCAGACTTGATCAACAGAGGTTCCTGCCATTAGCTCGGCCTCTTCTTTGGCCTTTGTGATGGCCTCTGAAGTAGATTCTATATTGACAACTAAACCTTGTTTAACGCCAGAGTGAGGCACAGAGCCTAAACCGATAATTTCAATACCAGAAGGCTTAGCTTGAGCTATGGAAAATACAACTTTAGTGGATCCAATATCTAATGCGGCTAAATAAGTCGTTTGAGGCTTTGCTTTTGACATCCAAGTCCTTTTGCTAGTTGCTTAATCAGATCTTTAAGCTAGGTTCATCCGTTGAACCTCTACTTTAAGCCTAAGGTTCGTTACGCAGCTTGACAACAACTTTTTTTGAGAAACGAGCATCAATAACGCGGCCTTCCATCCTTTGGCTTTCAAGATAACTCATCGCTCTTTCGATATAACTCGATTTCTGAGGAGAGAAATCCTGACCTAATTTCACTAATGTTTGTCGATGAACAAGGAAAAGTGAAAACCCATTTTTTTCATCATAACGAATTTCAGAAATATTTTGACGGCTAAAAATTCCTTGATCAGGAATGTCTTCAAGTAAACGAATGGCTTTTTGTCTCAGGCCTAATTTTTGATGAAAATTAGCCCCACGAAGTATCGGTAAATCCATATTCTGTTCAGAGTACTTCACAGGCAAAATTTTCCCTGACTGAGAGACAATGTGTAAACCATGCTGAAAAGACATTAAGGCCAGCTTTGGCTTGAGGGGCTCTATTTCAACTGTCAACTGATTGGGAAAGCGCCGTTTTACATTGATACTTTTGATGCGTGGGTCAGTGATCACTTTTTGGTAAATTTTTTTTAACGAAACTCCAAAAAGAGTTTCTCCTAAAACCGCTTTTAAATTTTTTCGAGCCAAGACTTTTAAGCCTTGATGGTCCAAACCCTTTTCTTTTTTTGAAAGTTGAATTTCTAATTTTTGAATATCAAAAAAACCTTTGTACGTGGCAAAAACTAATGTAACGCCACTTAAAGTTAAAAGCATAAATATAAATAGAATCTTTTTTCCCATAAGATCATTAGATACTAAATATATTTTTTTTGATAGTGTGTTTTTTTGCTTCGCCTTCATGGCCCCATGAAAAACAGTGTGCGTAAAATAAAACCTCAGAAGCTAGCAAAACTAAAGTCTAGCTTAACTGCCAATGCCGCTTAGTTATATTACTAGGCCAAAAATTTTCTTAGATTCAATTATGAAATAAAAAGAAGGCCAAACAACCAGCAAAGCCTTAAAGTTTGTTTATTGAGGAAACTGAACGCCGAATAAGAGCCCATAATTATTGAGTTTGGTAGAAAATGAAAGCTCCACATTTGGGTTTGCCTTGTTGTTAATACTGATAAATTTAAATTCTTTAGAGAGATCGTAAAATTGCGTAAAATAAAAAAGTCTCTCTTCGCAAAGATGCTGCGCAAATGTTTCTTTTTTTTGCAGCTGCTTAACCTCATCCTCTATGGCCGACTCTAACACGTTCCTTCTAATTTCAAAACTTCCGCTCTCACTCCGCTTAAAAAAGTGCTGGGTAATCTCTTCAGGCTCTGTATTTGGTCCAAGCCTAGGGTAGTAGCCTTTCCCAGTTTCTGGATTTTGCTCCCACTTAAACAAAGGCAAGGTTAAAACAGGCTTCTTTAAAGAGTTAAAAATATGCATATTCAGTGTCTTGTCGGTGTTTGGATTTTCAAGATGTTGTTGTGTTAAAGTAACATGTTTACTAATGAGCTTTGTTACAAATTGATGATAATTCTCTTGAAGAGCAAGTTGATCTTTAATGTATGCTAAGTATCCGTCAAGCCACTCAACATATCTATCGTAACTTGAGTGAGCGTATTTAACGGACCTACTGATCATAGGATAGCTTTTACCTTTTTCCTTACCAACTAGGTTTTCATAATAAGTATGCTTTTCCAAGCACTCTTCTTTTGTCTGATAACTCAAAGGACATTTGTATATTTCAAATAGAGGAACATCTTCACCTTGAGGCACAAATTTGTAAACAAAACCTGAAACGCTTGTTTTAAAAAAGTAGGTTTCTCCTTTGCTTGTTTTTAACTCTGAACTGTAACCCTCCGAATCACAAGCACCAAGCATTTGTTGATTTTGGGCCAAGGCTCCTGAAGTAAAAATCGAAAAAATTAATGTCGTCACCAAATATTTTACAGCATTTTTCAAAAAAACAGCTCCAAGTTTTAGTTATTATTTCAACTCGCTCAAAGTTTATAAGTAAGAAAATCTTAGGTTATAATCAAACAAAAGCTTATTTTTAGAAATATCTTCAAGGCTACACTGTCAAACTTATAGCCAATCCCACCAAAGGGTATAAGCTACAAATTCTTGTTCACCTTTCTTTTTGAACTTTTTGAAAAAACAATATAAAACAGACCTAAAGCACCGTAAGTACAGGAATAAAACCACCCATAGAGGCCTGATACAACTCCAACTATCTCAATAAACTTTTAAACTCCCTTGCCCATAAAGCTTAAAGTTAAAACCTTCTCTTCAAAGCCCGCTTGATAATGAACCTCTAGGTTCATTTCATAGTTTGTTTTACTTTGAGGAAAAAACTCAACAGACAACTGACATTCTTGCTCAAGCAAAGAAAAATCACAGGTCGATGAAACGCTAAAAGCTGAGCTCTGCCATTGGGCTTGTTTTCTTTCCTGATCACTATTTGTTAGCAAGACGGCGCCGTCATACATTAAAACAATATCCGTCACAGGGGTATTTCCTGAATACAAAAGAGAAATATTTTTCTTCACACTCTTTTTAGATAAAATATTTAATGAGCCAAAGTTATGGCTGTGGGAATCTAACACTAATAGTTGAGCCCATTGCTGATTTTGAATTTTATGTTCTGGCTCAGTTAATGTTTTGTAAGCCCCTACAAGGTAACGATAACTTTTTTTGACCTGCTTTTTTGTGTGTAAGTTTTCGTTGAGTTCTTCTCTGATTTTATAAACTAATTTATATAGGTCTGATTTTTTTAAGGTGGATGTTTTTTCGACAGTGGCCAAACTCATTGGCAATAAAATAGCCCCACAAATAAAGTTTACAAGTATTGAACGCGTGATTAATTTTTTCATAAAAAATCCTTTTTTTATTTGAATTAACAATTTTTTTATCTTTTCGCCTCCATCAATGAAGGCATTTTTTTAATTGATTATCTACTGAAGCAAAGAAACCTCCTGCTTATGAGAGCTTGATTCAATTTTATTATTTTCCACCGGATCAAAATAATCTTGTGAGACAACCCATTCCAATCCTTGCTCAAAATTATCTGAACTAAAAGAACTGCCACGAAGCTCTCTTGTGGCCCATGTATTTGCCACACCATCGTGATACCCCAGCCAAGCGGCCGCCTTATATTCTTTACTTGCATAAGCATAAAAGCTCACTTTAAAACTACAGCTCTCGCCAGGCTTAATTTTTTGCCCACAAGGTCGCTTACCCTTTAGAAAGGAAAAAGCCGGACTGTTTTGTGGCCATCTAAATCTATACTCGTTTAGGTAAGCTGCCGTTTGCCCAATATTCACAACCTCAAACTCTTTATATACTTTTGTTTTTAGTGGCTGATTACCAAAGTCATAAACAGGACCATCACTGATCGTTAATTTCGCAGGTGTACTGGCGTAGGCTGTGATAAACTTGCTCACAGAATTAGCTGCTCCGTCTGAACTTGTATAGGTCATCGACAGCACATAGTCGGCAAAAGGTCCCAATGTTTTTGGAGCAAACTTCACTATGAGTTGACAGTGTTGCCCAGGAGACAGCTTTTTATGACAAGCCTCTTTGTTTAGTACCGGGCCCTTCTTTACTACAAAGAAAGGGGCAGGAATTTGAGCCTCTTTAAGTGTTGCCCCTGCCGACCCATTGTTAATGATCGTGAAGGTGGCAAAACTAACACTGCCCACTGGACGATGCCCTAAATTAAAAAAGAAGTTTCCGCTCAAAAATTCAAGTTTTGGTAAACCCTTTGACGACCCTACTAACTGTCGCTTTGCGTACATTATTGTATGGCCTGTGGAGTAACTTATACTTAACTCTGCCTGATCTGCAGCACTAGGAACCAGAGGTGCATATTCAACACTTAGGGTACAACTCGATCCAGAAGATAAAATAGACGTGCACGTTCCGCCAACACCAGGAAATAGTCCACCAGCAAAGCTAAATGGAGCCTGTAATGAGCTGTAATGAATATTGTCAGCTGGCATGCCTCCTGAGTTAGTTAAGGTAAAAATATGAGACGCTTTGTGACCAGGAGCTACCTCTAAAAAGTCATAGGTAGGCCCATCACTTAGCACCAAGTTGGCAGAGTTTGCCCCTGTTCCCACAACCGTTCTAAAACTTTGCTCAGAACTGACTCCTGAATGATAGTCTAAACTCAGTGACCCAGAAAAAACTCCTGAAGATGTTGGCTCAAAGCTCACCACCATTTCGCAAAAATCACCTGAAGATAATGATGAGTTACAATCTCGTTGATTTTTTTTCTGTGAGGCTCTTCTTTTTTTCCATAAGAATGGCGTGGCAAGCGATACTTCTTTTATCTGGGTGGCTCTTGCTCCTCCAGTATTTGTAATAATAAATGTCTGGAAAATCTGCTGACCCATTTCAACAAGACCAAAATCATAAGGGTCGACCTCACTTATTGTCAATTTTGCAGGAGCCACGGCAGCGCCTTGCAGGCCTCTGAATGCGGTTTGCCTAAAGACCCCATCATCGTAATTGAGCATAAGCTTATCAAAATCGGCCGAAACTGCCATTGGAGAATATAAAATTGCCAAAGTGCAAGAGGCCGTTGCTTTTAAGGTTACCCCACAATCACCTGTTGTTCCAGGGAAGCTTCCTCCCTCAAATGAAAACGGAGCTGCTAGCCCCAACCCTTCCAGAGACCATGCCTCAAAACCTCCTGAGTTTGTGACCGTCAAATGAACTCTATTTTTTGTACCAACAACCACAGTTCCAAAATCCCACTCAGGAGCATTTGAAATTGTTAAAACAGCTGGTGTAACTCCTCTTCCTCTTAAACTCTTCGAAGATGTCTTTACTTTTACACCATCAAAATAATTAAGACTCAAGGTTTCAAGACTACTCACCTGACGAGAAGGAGAGAATGATATACTCAATTGACAATAGGTACCTGCTGGCAACGACGATCCACAATCACCACCTGTTCCTGGGTAGCCTAAGCCAGTATAAGAAAAGGGAGCACTTAGACCTAAAGCATGGATTGACCGAGCCTCAGAGCCCCCCGTGTTTGTGACTGTTAACATAACCACACTCTCTCCTTGTAGGGGCACATTTCCAAAATCGATGGTCAAAGATGGCTTTATGCTTAATAAAGCAGGCGCACTGGCATAGCCAGTTAAGTCTCTGGTTGAGGTCTGTGCAGCGGCCCCATCTAAGTAGTTTAACTCCAAGGTATCAAAGGCTACCCCTGATGCCGTCGGCGCAAAAGTAATTGCTATTTGACAGAGGGAACCTGGAGAAAGTGTTGTGCGACAATCTCCACCATTTCCTGGAAAACCACCCCCCGAAAACAAAAAGGGCCGAGTTAAACCAAAACCAGATATGGAGCCCGCTTTGGAACCACCTGTATTTGTTACAGTGAATGTTCTTACAGCTTCTCCGTTTTCAGTCACTTCACCAAAATTATAGGGGTCAGTCTCACTTATTGTTAATATAGCTGGTGACAAGCCCGTGCCTTGTAAGTTTCTTGTTGTGGCCACTGTCGCAGCTCCATCAAAGTAGTTGAGCTCTAGAGTTTCTAGAACATACCCCGTTGATACCGGCGCAAAGTTAATAACCACTGAACAAGTTGTGCCTGGATTTAATGCTGTTGTACAGGTGCCACCCGCACCAGGGTAACTCCCACCTGCAAAATAAAAGGGAGACACTAAATGAACTCCACTCATAGAAGTCGCTGCAGTGCCCCCTGTATTCGTAATAATAAGAAATAATGAATTAACGGCACCGGCCGTCACATCACCAAAATCATAAGGGTCTGTTTCACTAATGGTTAATATGGCAGGAGACACTCCTGTACTTTGTAAATCAATAGAAGATTCTTGCTTGTCATTCCCATCATCATAAATAACTGTTAAAACATTTGTAACCAGGCTCGTACTTGTTGGCTCAACTTCAATAACAACAGTGCAACTGCCCTCGGGGGCAAGAGTTGTTCCACAAGTTCCTCCCTTACCAGGGTACCCTCCCCCTTTAAATGAAAAAGGGGCTGTCATACCACTAAAGCTGATAGCCTCGGCTGTTTGGTCACCAGTATTTACCAATTTTAATTGGGCAGAACTTTGTCCGCCGACAGTTGTATGTCCAAAGTTATACTGCTGACCTTCTTCAAAGGATATTTTTGCAAGCCCTTTACCTGGACGAGGACCTCTAAAAAGCAAAGCCTTAAAAGAGTTTTCAAAAAAATTAAATGAACGTTCAATTTGTGTTTGTGATTGTTCATTATAATTAAGCTCTTGCTCGATATCATCCAAAAGCTTATAAAGCTCCCACTTTTCTTTGGTGACCGATAAGCTATCGATATTTCTCGAAGGGTTTGGGTTAGCCTGAACTAACCAGGAAAAATTAAATACTCCAATAAGCATTAACAGCAGCACTTTCATAAGAAACCCTCCTTGGCCTCATTTAAAAAAACTTAACTTCTAAAAGATTGTGGCAAACGATTCGAATTCGGGTCAAATTATATTTTTCAACTTATAAGCACAGACTCGACCTCAAAAGCCCTTTAGAAAAAGGCCGCCAAAGCTATTTTTCTTTGTAGGCAAAAAAATCTTTTAATTTTGCCAACATTTATGTAAACTTAAAAAAAATAAAGGAACTTTTAAATAATGCCAAACGTCGAGCCAAAAATTAGAAACTACAATGATTATTGTTCGTATTTGAATGACGTTGTTTATTTTAAAAAAAACCAAAATCGGCGATGGAGCCTTCGGCAATGGTCAATAGAGCTCGGGCTGAAATCTACATCTTCGATTTCAAAAATTATTAATGGTGAGCGTGCCCCTGGCCATCAAATTACTCAAAGTCTTTGTTGTAATTTAAAATTAAATCAAAAAGAAAAAGCTCACTTCATTGACCTTATTAAGGTGGCCAAGATAAAAAATAACCCGCAAATGAAGTCAGTTTTACTCCAAAGACTTTCACAATCTGGCACTCAAGATAGCCTTAACCTTATTGATTTACGAACCTTTGAGGTGATCGGTAAATGGTTTCATTACGCTATAAGAGAAATGAGTCGATTAAAAAAATTTAAATTTAGCATCCCATGGATTAGTCAAAATTTAAATTTTTCTGTCTCAGAAGCGGAAGTTTATCAAGCTATTGATAACTTAAAAAAATCAAATTTAATTGAAGTTAAAAATAAAAAAATAAATTTAAAAAATGGTAATATCTCAACAAGTGAAGACATTACTAGTTCTGCCATTCAAAGCTATCATACATCTATGTTAAAAAATGCCCAGCAAGGTTTAAAGCAATTTGGAATTGATGAAAGAGAATACTTATCGGGCACTCTTTGTTTTAAACAAAGTAAATTACCACAAGCCAAAAAACTCTTACGAGAGTTTCTTAATACCTTTGCCGAGTCTATGGATACTGATGAAGGTGATGAGATTTATCAAATACAAATGCAGTTTTTTCCTCTCAGTCAAATTAATAATAAAAAGGAGCCTAAATGAGTAAATCTATTTATCTTCTATGCGGACTTTTCCTAATGATGCCAATAACAGCTTACTCATGGGGTAAGGTTGGAAACGGCGGCTTTATTATTAATTGCTCTGGAAAAAAGCAAGTATTTGATACCTATGAAGGTGAAGTTAAGCATAACTTAACCTACGCTTCCCTACCTGGTCTCAACTTAAACGAAAAGGTTAACCACCTCCTTAACAAATTACAATCCATCGATCCCAATAGAGCAAAAAACTACCGATTTCAATTTAATAACTTCTGGTCAAAAGCAAAAGTCGATTATCGAACTAATATATTTTATCTCAATCAAAAAGAAGCACTACTACCAGCTAACCAAAAGTATTATGGCTTGGGACCCATTAAAATTGCTGAAGACTGCCAATTACAATTAGCCCTAGAGCAAATAGAACCGATTTACCAAAATGGTTTAAGACAAGGTCGCTTAAACCTAACAATATATAATACGGTTTGGAAGGAATTAACTCTAGATCAACAAGCTCGCTTAATTTTACATGAACTTTTTTATCGAGAAAACATTCTTCTTAGATTTAACAATACGTCTTTTAACATAAGAAAACTCAACGCCCTGGTCACCTCTGAAAACTTTAAGGAAATCAACCAAAACATTTGGCACCAAGAACTTAACAAAGCTAAATTTAGCCCAATGTTTCCCAACTTTCACTACCACAAAGAGGTTAACGAGTTTGATTTAGAAGTCGACCGAGGCAGCTGGTTGGGTTTTAAAACTTGGCGTGATGACGGCCCTATCATGCACGGAAGTTTTGATTTTAATCAAAACCAAACTTTAAATGTAATAGCTGAGTCTCCGTTTTACTTTCACGGACTCTACCCTGAGTTTTTCTCACTGCAAGAAACTACTCTTATTGATTTTTCGTTCTTAACTCCAGACCTATCACCATTAAAACTAAATGTTTCCATTCAATGTTTATTTCAACAAATAGGCTTTAATAAAAATGGTCAATCCCAAATGTTTTTTCAATCTCTCGGCTACAGTAAGGATGGTCAACCCAGTCGTATCTGTCATACCGAGGTCGTTGATTACCACCACCCACTCATCGTTAAAAAAGAATGGGTTCATGCCACTATTAAAGTAGACCAATTTAGCTTTCCAGAAAAAGTATTGTTCTTAACTCGAGATAAATTTTCTAAATTAACGGTATTGATAGAAAACAAAGAAACACCGGTGCAGTCATTAAAAGTAAACCTTGATACTCAAGAAATTTTTGACGTTCAATTTTTAAATTAAAGTGCTTACCATCGCCCTAAATAAACAAACTCTGGGTGTAAATTTATACCATGGTGAGACTTTACCGTTTTCTGAACGTGCTGAACTAACTGATCGACATCTGTGGCTAAAGCCCCTTCACTGGTAACAATAAAATTAGCGTGCTTAGTCGATACTTGAGCCCGTCCAATACTAAACCCCTTCAAACCACAACCTTCAATTAAAGCGCCCGAAGATTGAGGCTTTGGATTTCTAAATACCGAGCCACAACTTGGCTGATTAATTGGCTGCTTAAGAATTCTTTGACGTGTGGCTTTTTTTATTTCCAACATAATATCTGGGTGCTCCGGGCTTAACGGCCAGCTCATACCTACTTTTACAATGACTCCTGGTTGCCACCCCAGGCTCGAACGATACGACCAATCTATATTCTCAGACAAAACACGCTCAACCTTTAAACTATCTAAGCGTAAAACATCCACCCATTCGACAATTTCACAAAATTCTCGAGGGACACGGCTTTCCCCCACCCCCGCATTCATGACTACGCCACCGGCAATATTTCCAGGCAGTCCCGTCAAAAATAAAGCTGGGGATAATTTATGCTTTAAAAATAACTTTAAAGCTTCAGCCTTGGAGGCCCCGGCCATAGCTTCCACTTTTAAATGACCATTTTGCATATAAGATTCAACGCTCGCCAGTTTTTTTAAAACAACAACTAAACCTTCAACACCCTTATCACTTAACAAAACATTACTGCCATCGCCAAGAATACAAAGAGGTAAATTTTGTTTTTGAGCCCAAGCCAAGGCTTTTTGTAATTGCTCAAGACTACTGGGCTCAACCAGATAATCAGCCTGTCCACCGACTTTCCAGGTGTTATAGCTTTTTAAACAAACTTGTGAATGAATGAAATCAGGACAGTCCATATTTACTAGCTATAAATAGCCTCTCCCCACTTTGAGATATTACCGGCACCTAAGGTCACAACAATATCGCCAGATTGAACCGACTGTTTAATTTGAGACAAACCGCGCTCATCTTGTTGGACATTAGCCACAGGTACGGTTTTAATTTCTTGAGCCAGAAGCTCAGAAGTGACGCCCTCAATAGGAGTTTCGCCTGCCGGATAAATATTAAGTAAAAACAAGGAATCCACACCATCAAAAGACTGAACAAATTCAGACCAACAGCTTTGCGTTCTAGAAAAACGATGAGGTTGAAAAACAACCACTAATCTTCGGTCGGGAAATTTTTCTTTAAAAGCAGAGACCACCGCTTTAAGTTCGGTTGGGTGATGAGCATAATCATCGTAATAATCTACCCCATTTTTGGTCGCTTTATGCTGAAAGCGACGATCTACGCCTTGAAAGTTTTTTACTCCACGAGCACAAGTTTCAAAAGAAAATCCAGCTTGTAAACCACTAACGACAGCCGCCAAAGCATTTAAGGCATTGTACTTACCTGGAATTGGAATACAAAGCTGCCCTAAACATTCGCCTTCATGAAAAACTTGATACAGGCCTCGCTCACCACTCAATCGATAAGTGTTGTGCTTTGAAAAGCCATAGCTGACTTTCTTTTTAGGAAAAGTTTTAAATAAATGTTCAGCCACTTCATCGTCACCACAATAAATTAACTGGCCATAAAAGGGAATACGAGTCGCAAAATCATAAAAAGCTCTCTTTATATTTTCAAAACTTTTGTAATGGTCCATATGGTCAGAATCAATATTAGTGATCACAACAACTTCTGGCGACAAACGAGAAAAACTGCCATCACTTTCATCTGCTTCAGCAATGAGCCACTGCCCTTGCCCCAATAAGGCCGTTGATTTGATCAAATCAAGACGACCGCCCACAACAATTGTAGGATCGGAACCAGCTTCAATAAAAACTGAGGCCGACAAACTGGTGGTCGTGGTTTTACCGTGAGTGCCGGCAATGGCTACTCCTTTTTTTAAAAGCATGATTTCAGCTAAAGCTTCAGCACGAGCAATCAAGGGAATACCTAACAGACTTGCTTGTTTATATTCGACATTGGTTGGTTTTACAGCACTTGTGTAAACCACAACATCACAACCATGCACTTGCGACTCGTCGTGTCCCTGAAAGACATTCACACCTAGTTTTTTTAAATGCTCAGTTTGCGAGTTTTGACTTAAGTCACTGCCTGAGACTTGAGCTCCCATATTATGTAATAACTCAGCAAGGCCACTCATACCAATTCCACCGACACCAATAAAATGAACTTTAGACTCAATCAGACGGTTTTGCTGCATAAGACCTCTAGGAATTGTGTTTTTTTAACAAGTAGGCCGCTATATTTTCAGCAGCTTGGGGCTTGTAAAAACTTTTAATATTTTGTGATAGCCTAAGCAAGCTTTCTTTGTTCTTTTTTAAGCTTAAGATTTGCTCCCACAACACCGCTGCTGTTAGGTTTTTTTCTTCCAACAAAATAGAGGCCCCTTTTTCAACTAAGCTATGAGCATTCACATATTGGTGGTTATCTGCCGATGTCGGCAAAGGAATCAAAAGACTAGGCATACCCACTGAAGCCAGCTCAGAGATGGTCCCTGTTCCGGCTCGAGCTATTGTAAGGTCAGCCCAAGCGTACTCCGATGGCATATCATGAAGATATTCCACGATCTCTAACTGCGGGTGATCTAAACCTAACGACTTAACCTCTTGAAAATTCTTTACACCTGTTTGTAACTTCAATTGAACATCAGAAGAAAGGAGCCCATTTTTTACAATTTCAGTAATTAAATTATTTATGGCCCGAGAACCTTGTGAGCCTCCGTAAATCAAAACATTAAAACTTGATGAAATTGGTTTTTCAACAAAAGCTGTGTTTTCAACGTCTTTTCGAATGGGCAACCCAAAATCCTGACTTGGGCACTTCATCTTTTTTTTGGCGGCTTCGAAAACAACAAAAGCTTCATCAACAAATTGTGATAATTTTCGGTTGGCCAACCCTGGTAAAGCATTTGGCTCCCAAATATAACTAGGAATATTCTAGAAGCTAAAAGTAAAGGCGCCGAAGCGTGACCGCCAAATCCCAAAACAAAAAGAGGCCTATTCATTAAAAGTATGTAAATAGCTTTCAAAAAAGCTAAAGGTAATAAAAATAAAGTGAGTAATCTTTCACTTTTACGAACGTTACTATTTAGTCGTCCCATCTTAACTGTCGTCAAAGAGTAGTTCGCCTGTGGAACAATTTTATTTTCAAGCCCTTGAGTGGCTCCCCAAAATAGTATGTCTAAATTTGATTTTTTCAAAACATCTGCAACGGCAATGGCTGGATAAATGTGGCCACCTGTTCCTCCGGCGGCTAAAATCACTTTTTGCTTCATACAGGCTCCATGGGTAAAAGTAAACTTTACCTAAAAATGAAAGGCTTTTCTATAAAATAATACTTTTAAATATAGATAACCCAGGCTTTGTGGCTTTGATAAAAAACAGAACAGGTCAGCTAAAACTGTATAAATTTGCCGCTAAAAAAAACGAGGAAAAAACATCCCCACCGTCTTTAAGTAAGCCTTATATTCAGCTCCAATACTGCTTTGTAAAATTTGATGTTTTTCTTGGTAAGCCGCTCTAAAGTAAACAGCGATGAGAAGTGTCGTTAAAAAAAAGTGTATAAGGTTTGGCATAGCCAAAAAAATAGAAACATACCCAATTATGTAAGCTAGATAAAAGGGGTGAGCCACTAAAGAATAAATATTATCCCGACAAAGCCCAGAGCTGTCTAAGTCGCTATGAATAACCGAAAAGGTGTAGTTTCTTTTAGAGTAAACAGAAAACCAGTAAACCATCAAAGCCATTGAACTAAAAACCAAAGCCAAAGGCAAACTTTGCAAGTTTATACTACCAGGAACAAACAAAAAGTGAATCGGAAACGAAAACCAAAGAAGTAAAGTCGGAATTTTTAAAAATAGTTTAGTGGTTTTATTTTTATGATTGGGGTTTTTAAAAACAAAAAGACTAGAATGCAAAAAAGACAGTATTGCACAAAGAGTAACAATGAAATAAATTCCTGAAAGCATATTTTTCTCAAAAAACATTTCTATATTTCTCCCCTTCTATTTGCCAGAACCACCAATTGTTAATATAAAACAAGCTCTTGCCGTAGAAAACCACGATCGACAAGAAGGAGTTTTTTACATTGTCTGGACTGGTTCAAAAAATAATTATTATAAAATGTGTACTAAAGTACTTGGCAAACCCTAAAGATGTACGTTCGGTTTTAAAGCTTGGAAATGCCATCACCACAAAAAACTCAAGACAAAACTCAGTGAACAAGGCTAAGAGTGATCCAGCAACACAAAAATTATTTGAAGAACAGTACGGCCGACAAGACTTTGATTTTTCTTTATTAGCTCAGCTCCCCCCTTTGTCTTTGGGTCGTGAATTTTATAACTATATTGTAAAACAAAACCTCGACCCTCATTTTTATAAATTTAAAGCCCCCCAACAAGACAGCTCGGAATACGCTTACCTAGCTTATCGACTTAGAAAAACACATGACTTATGGCACCTACTCACCGGGTTTGAAACCAGCGATGAAGGAGAAGCCGGACTCATTAGCTTTTACTACGCTCAATTGCAATCTCCCCTGTCGGGCCTTATCATTGCTTTATCTTTTATTCATTTTTTACTTCGAAAGCCTAAAGAGCTTCCCTTGCTTTTAAATGAGGTGTCTCGTGGCTGGTCTCTGGGGCTTCAAGCCCAACCTCTTTTAGCTGTGCGCTGGGAAGACTTATGGAACGAAAACCTTGAAAAGCTAAAAACAGAACTCCAAGTAAATTCTGTCACCACGAAGACTTTACAGCCTTAAGCCAATTTTCAAGTTTGAAAATTCTGCAAAGGACGACTCTCATTGTGACATTTCTTAAATTCTATTAAGTTAAATCTATGACCGATCTAACGATAGATACATTTCCAGCCGTACAATCCACAAGAAAGATGAAACGCATCTTTTCTGACCTTTTAAGCGTTGATATTATAGATAAAGACAGCGCTCAAGCCGAACACCAAATTTTATACCGACAAGTTTGGGAACACAGAACTAAATACTATTTGGCCAAAGCTCCACACCTTTTACAAACCCAAGAAAGAGAACTAGAAGCTCATCTAGACTCACGTGGATTAACTTTTGTTGTATCTCATCAAGGAGAAATACTTGCTTCTTTAAGACTCATTTGTCGCCCCTTTGAAATTGAAGACTACGAAGGCTTAAATATAAATTATAATCAGTTTGATAATTATTGGGAAATTGGACGACTTGTCACCTCGCAAGACTTAGATCACATCACTTTAGCCGTAATTGTTCAATACCTATTATGTGTGTCTGGCTTAGAAGTATTTTCTTTGCGAGGCTGCCAGGGACTTGTTGCCATTTGCAAACCTCACAATGTAAAACTTTTTTCTAAATTTGGCATGCAAAGCAATGGTTCTATTTACTGCCCCAATCGTAAAATTTACTATTCAATGCTCATTGGCGAAATCGAAGATGTTTTGTTATCCACAGCTCGCCTCATAAGAAACGAAAAACGTATTTACAAAAGACTGAGCGGATCTCTAACTTAACTCTAAAAAAGGAGGGGCTATGAACTTAATGAAGTTTATCGAAATTCTCATGCGATACTTCCCCCTTTTTCATTTACTGATTATTTTATTCAGCTTTGCATGGGCCATTATTCACCCAACGATTTACAGTTTTTTAAACCTATTTTTTTGTATTTATTTAGTTCCCCTTTTGACCTGGAAGGCTTTAAGATTAAAAATTAAACTTGGCAAAGAAACGCTGGGAAATAAAAGTAAAAAAGGATCTGCTTGGCTAATCTCTCATTACTTACAATATAATTTCATTTGTTTTCCCGCCTTTGAAAGAGTTCTAATTATTATCCCTGGGGGGTTCAGCACTTGGCTTCGTTTATGGGGAAGTCATATTGGTAAAAAAGTTATATGGGCTCCAACGGCTAGAGTTTATGATCGTTCATTAATTGAAGTTGATGACTACTCGTTCATTGGTGGAGAAACACTTTTAGGTTCACACTTTTTAATTCGCCAAAAGGGAGAATTAAGCTCTTATATTCAAAAGGTCTCTATTGGAAAGTATGCCATCATAGGGGCACAAAGTAGTCTTGGCCCTGGTACAAAAATTTTAGATCACGACTTTTTACCTGCTCACAGCCGAGCCATGAAAGGCCATATAGAAAGGGGGTCCCTTGGAAAAACAACACGATCATAGCATGCTTTGCCGGCGCTTAGGAGACAAAGACCCCCTCCACACCCTCATGAGATCTGTGAGCGGCATACCAGCAACTAAAAATACAGGAACCAAACCTTATTGGGCCGAAGGCCATTATCAATTACAACGCTCGTCTATTTACAATTCAATGAGTGAGATACAAAAAAATGAGGTGGTTTTAAGATTAAACCGCTGGAGCTTAGAGCTCATATATTTTATTGAAAAGTTTGGCTTAAACTACGGGGCCCGGATGATTGAACTTGCTGAAAGCGAAGAAGAGAAATCTTTATACTCGTTGTTTGCAGGTGATGAGGTTCGACACCGACTTATGATTGAGCCATTTCTATTGGGAGAACACCCCCAAAATTTAAACCTTCACCCCTTACTATCGGCCCTTAACCTTTGTCTTCAGCAAGGCTCAAAAGAATCAATGACCTTCACCATTCAAGTGATCCTTGAGGGGTTTGGTCTTATGCATTACTCGCAACTCAGAGATTCCTGCCTAAACCCCGAATTGGCTTTGGTATTTAACGATATCATTAAAGATGAGGTCGGACATCACGGCATGGGTGTTGTCTTAACAAAAAAAAGTGGCAACTTAGCCGCTCAAAATGAACAGATTATTCACCTTACCCATAACTTTGTGCGTTCATTAATTGAAGCCGACTGGGTCACTAAGTCTTTAGAGATTACTGCTGGACATTTATCTCATGAGCAAAAAGTAAATTTAAAACAAGAAACCTTTTGGCACAAAAGCCAAAGTTTGAAAATTGAAAAAATGTCGCAGCTCATTTCTAAAACAGGAAATCAAGATTTATGTGAAAAACTACATAGCTTGGGCTCTTTTGATATTAAAGCCTAAATTGTAACCATTGAACATTATTAACGACGAGAACGTTTACTTATAACTTTAGGTTGCTTATCAATATTTAATAACAAGCCCATCATAAAACAGGCACAAACTAAAGAGCTACCGCCATAACTTAAAAAAGGTAAGGCTAGGCCCTTTGTTGGCAACATGCCCAAAGTCACACCGGCATTAATAAATACAGAGTATGCAAATATAACGGTTAAACCTAACGCCACCATTTGCTGTTTTCCAGTGGCCGCTCTTACCGAAATTTGAATGCCTTTAAAAACAATAAAACCATAAATTAAAAATACAGCAGAAAATCCTAGAAAGCCAATCTCTTCCCCCAACACAGAGAGGGTAAAGTCAGTGTGTGCTTCCGGCAGAAAAAATAACTTGGCTTGCCCCTGCCCTAAGCCATTACCAAAAACTCCTCCCGAATAATAGCCCAACAAACTTTGAATAATTTGAAAACCTTTTTCAGATGGATCAGCCCAAGGGTCTAAGAATGCGACGATTCGTTGATAACGATAAGATTTAGATATAACTAAAAGAACTGCCGCGGGAACGGCAATTAATAAACTAACGAGAATATACCCCCACTTTAAACCAAAACAAAATAAAACCGTTAAAAGAGAAAGTGTGCAGATAACAACGGTACCAAAATCGGGCTGCTTAAGAAGCAAAGCAAATGACACCAAAATTATAGCTGAAACCATCGGCCATTTCCAACGGCCAAGACCTTTCCATTCATTCAGTAAAAAAGTGGATAAAAATAAAGGCCAGGTCACTTTAAACAACTCCGACGGTTCAAAGCGCAACCCCATAGGTAAGCGTAACCAACGGGCAGCTCCCCCAGCTTTAATTGACAGAGAGGGTACAAAAGTGAGGACTATCCCTATAAAAGCCACCCCCCAAATAAGAACTCCCCATTTTTCTATGAACTTCCAAGGCAAATGACTAAAAACTAAAAGTACGCCAAAACCAAGAGCTGAAAAACTCAGCTGTCGAAAGAAAAAATGATAAGCATTATCAAATTTTTCTCCGGCATAAACATAACTGGAGGAATAGACCTGGACTAACCCCAGGCCTAAAAGAAAAATAAGAGCTAACAGTAAACCCTTATCTAATTTGGAGATCACTCATCACCTTTTGCTTCATTCACAACTTCTTTTACTGTTTCTTTGGCCTTATCCATAACTTTCACGGCCCCTTCTTTTGTTTTATCAATAATAGCTCCGGCACTTTCTTTAGCATTCGTCACATCTTCTTTGGCCTTGTCTATATTTGTTTTTTCTTGAATGTTCGCACTGGCTTCTTCTGCACCAGAAGCCGGAGCTGAAGAAACAGCCCCCTCTCCATCACACTGAAAACCGGCATTTTGTAAATTTGATTTCACACGACCGACAACTTCATCACAAAAACTTTTGTCATTTTGTGCAATCGCTATTGTCTTTTTAGTGCCAAACTTCTCGTAAACAACTCCCCAACCTTGAGCATCAGTTCTTTTTAATAAACTTATTGTTCTTTGATCTCTCCCTAAAGCACAGTTTACATCTAATATCGAGTCTCCAGTGATCATTGGTAATTCTGCCGTTGTTGCTGCCGGAACGCTCACCTCAGGAACTCCTGGCGCTTCTTCTTGAACGGGCTCAGCTTTGGTTTCCACTTCCGTTTTAACAACTTCTTGAGCTTGAGTTTCTACTTTTTTATTGGACGAACAAGACGTCATTAAAAGGGCCACCATCATTCCAATTATTAACTTCATTTAGACTCTCCTTGTGCTGCTTTTTAAAGCTGAATCTTCTATTGGTTTTTTAATCATCAAAAACTGTGAAAGGACTATTTTTTTGTTAAAAAAACAAACTCATTCACTTCTTATACCTTTATGGGAACATAAATAGCCTAGAGACTCAATAATATATCTATCTAATAACTCTCAACTTTTTAAAACACTACTAAAGTTGTGCCCTGCAAGTAAGCAACCCAACTCCTTAAAAATTAAGTGATTTACCTCCCATAAGAAAAATCTATGCAAATCTCAATTTTTTACATATTCAGAAAAAATGGTCCTCGATCGACATTTGCCCATGGTAAACCAAGGCTATCTTGGGAGGGATAAATGAGGTTAATAAAAGGCAAACCTTTTGTATTTTACTTAGCATTGTATACGCTTTTAGTTTTTAAAAATGTTTCTTATGCTGAGCCAACACCAAATAGTTTACAAATAAACCCCACAAAGCAATGTGCTCTCACCGAGCAAAACAAAGTTGATTTAAAAAACATCCCTATCAACATTGACCATAAATCTTTTCTTGCGGCTTCACCTGACTGTCAGAATAGTTACCTTTCACAATTGATAAAAACACTTCAATTTTTTATGTCTTTTGAGTTTGAGAGTTTTCCAGAAGAAATTAATAACGAAGTCACTCAAGCCCTAAAAAAGCCTTGGCAATTTTTTATGGGGCAAAACCTTAAGGGCCTTCGCTTTGACACCGCCTCTCGCGCTATTGGAGCTTACGATTTAAACACCGGAGAGCTCTTAGTTCCTAAACTTCTATTAGAAAGTCCGCTGGTAAGCCAATTATCTGTCATGATTCACGAAGCCACTCACTCTAACCCTAAAAGCGCTATGCATGCTGATTGTTACCAGGGCAACTTACAAGGAGTGGCAGGTTGTGACGACGCTTTAGAAAAAAGGATCAAGTTTGCTGGTGCCTACAGTGTTGAATACTGGTTTTTAATTTTAGTGGCAAAAACGAAAGGTCATGCATTTAACGATAGTGATCGAAAATTAGCTTTAAATACTGCCAACGATTTTGCCGCCCACAGGTTCAATCATATGTTTGAACAAGCTCAATATAACGATGTCATTGTTGCCCTTAACTCTAAACAAGAGGTTTTAAGTTATGACCCTTTATTTAAAGAGTTCTCTCCAATTCATGAAATCAATAAGCTGGGCCCTACTGAAAGTCTATCACATAACTCAAAAACCCATGGCATTCATGTTTATTCCAAAGACAAGCAAATTTATTCTTGGGCTCCAGATAAAAGACAAGTCGATGATTACCATAATGACCATATCGCGCCTTATCTACCTCAAGCCAAAAAATTATTTCGTACATTTAACCCAGAACTTAAGGTCAATAGAAACTTAATTTTAAACAACGATGATACTTTGATGATCGAAGGTATTAACTCGAATGACGACAGAGATTACATAAATTTCGACCGAGTAAACAATGTCAGCTCGCTCCATTTACTTCATGGCAGAAACCTTGTCTTATTACAAAACAACGGGCAAGTGAGCTTTTATAACTCTGAATTTAAAGAGCTCACTTTTCCTAAGTTAAACACACCTAATAATATTAAAAGCATTACACCTAACCATTATGGTTTTTCTTTCTATGCAATAGACACGGAAGGAGTTGTGAACTTTGGACGATTAAAAAGAGAAGATGAACTTCCTTTAGAGTACAGTGTTATTAGCCTTGAGTATAGCCCTGATGAATTACAAGCCACTACGCCAACGAAGGCAGTCAAAATTCAAGACGGTGTGGGCTTAAGAGCCCTACTCGATGACTCTGGCCGCATCAAAGTAAAGAAATATCATAAGTACATTAAGATTAGAGCACAATCGCTTGAAGAACAAGAAGAGCAGTTTTTAAAATCTGACGAAGAAATTATAGACTTTGTGATTACAAAATCTACTCACCTCAAGTATGAAAATAGTTTTATTGGGCAACAAGAAAAAATTGATTTTAGTCATCACTGTCAAGTCAACTCAGTCACCACAGAACCTTGGATGCAAAGACTGGTCGGCTTAAGCCTTTCAGGAAATATCGTCGTGTGGCAAAATAAGCAATGCCGAGTTTTACTAACGGGAATTTTAGAGTTTCGATTTGAAAGCTCTGGTATCATTAACAACCCCTATGGCTACAACCAAACCCAACTGACTTATACCACTAAAAAAGGCGAAACATTCACTGTTTCGCCCCTATTAGAAGATCTCAAAAAATAAATTTAAAATTACCTAAACTTGTTTACAATCTCTTTATAGTAGTTTCCACGCTCGACATAACTGTCAAAAATGTCAAAGCTGGAAGCTCCTGGAGAAAGTAAAACAATATCATCAATACGGCTTTTTTGATAAGCCATATGAACAGCCTCTTCAAAAGTTCCAATTAAAAAAGTTTCACTGTAGTCACCAATGTCACGATTAATTCGCTCTTTAGCCTCTCCGACCAAAATCAAGTTTTTAACTCTTAATTTTATATCATCAATTAAAGGAGAGTAATTTAAGTTAGTGTCTTTGCCACCCATAACTAAAATTATATTTTCATCAAATGCATTTAAAGCTCTTTTAACAGCATGAACATTAGTGGCTTTTGAGTCATTATAAAACCTAACACCACCAACTTTACGAACATACTCTAGGCGATGAGGAAGCCCAGAATAGGTGTCGATGACTTTTTGAATCGAAGCTTGGCTCACTCCGTTTTCACTGGCCGCCAAAGCTGAAGACATAATATTTTCTAAAGAGTGCTTTCCGCGCATTTGCACATTGGATAAATTAAAGGTCCTAATTTCAGGCCCTGTTCTGAGCTTAATTTGATTATCAACAACGACACAACCACCGATATTCATAATTTGTGGCTCTAAAATAGGTCGGCGTGAGAAATAAAAAATTCGTCCTCTTTGTACTGAAGGGTCTCTTGCCAATTCAACTACAGCATTATCATCTGCATTTAATATGCTTGTTGTATCTTGGTTTGTGTTTAAGAATATTTTTCTTTTTGCATTTATATATTCTTCCATGGTTTTATAACGGTCTAAATGGTTCTCGGCTAAATTAGAAAAAATAATATTTTTAGCCTTAAAGTTTTCAACATGTTCTAGTTGAAAGCTAGAAACTTCAGCCACCACAACCTGAGCCGGCTTCTCAGCCAGCATATACTCAGACATCGGAGCTCCAATATTACCACCCAGCCAGCAAGATATTCCTTCCTCATCAAACATAGCCTTTAATAAACTACTCACAGTGGTTTTACCGTTGGTGCCTGTAACGGCAATCATTGGCTCTTTGATAAACTGAGTAACAAACTCAAACTCACCAGAAACTTTTACACCGTGACTTCTAGCATATTCAAAAAGCTTTAAGTTTGGAGAGATTCCTGGGCTTAAAATAATTAAATCTTGTTGCAGAAATGTTTTAGGAGTGTGCCCTCCTAACTCATACTCAACTTCTATATCGTTCATTTTATCTAAAAAGTTAGAAAGCTCAGCCTTAGATTTATGATCACTGACCGTCACCAATGCGCCATGCTTCACTAAAAGGTGACTTAAAGCCACACCTGTTTTAGCTAGGCCAACAACTAAAATTTTCTTACCTCTGACTTCTGATATATCTTGCATATTTACCTCAACTTTAATGTGCTTAAACTCAGCACGGCTAATAAAATAGAAATGATCCAAAAACGAACAATAATTTTATTTTCAACTAAACCTTTCAGTTCAAAATGATGATGAATGGGCGCCATTCTAAAGACTCTTTTACCGGTTAACTTAAACGAAACCACTTGAGTAATAACAGACAAAGCCTCTACAACAAAAACACCACCCACTAACAATAAGATAAGTTCATTTTTTGTTAAAACAGCCATCACACCTAAAAAGCCACCTAAACCTAGACTTCCGACATCACCCATAAAAACTTGAGCGGGGTAAGCATTAAACCACAAAAAGCCAAGGCCTGCGGCAATCACACTCACCGCTAAAGGGGTTAAGCCTCCTACGCCTGAAATATGGGGGATATTTAAGTAGTTGGCAATTTCGTAATGACCGGCCAAATAGGCAAATAAGGCAAAGGTACCAGCACATATGATCACTGGCACAATAGCTAAACCATCAAGGCCATCTGTCAGGTTCACTGCGTTGGCACAGCCAACAATAACAAAGCTAGCAAAGAGAATATAAAAATAACCTAAATCAAAATATAGGTTTTTAAAAAATGGAATATGTAGTTCCGTACTCAATTTATTATCAACCACCAAGTAGCCAATAATAAGTACACAAACCAAAAACTCTAAAACCAAACGCAATTTACCTGGCAAACCTTTTGAACTTTTCCGTTTAATGGTCAAGGCATCATCAAAATAACCAATTAGACCAAACAGCATTGTTAAACTTAAGGCCGACCACATGTATAAGTTAAGTACATCCATCCACAAAAGAGCTGAGGCCAATATAGACATCATGATTAACACTCCTCCCATAGTTGGAGTGCCTTGTTTTTTAAAATGAGTTTCAGGGCCGTCCTCTCGTACGTTTTGTTTAACTTGTTTTTGCACCATTTTTTTTATGAAGTACGGACCCAAAAACCAACATGTAAAAAAAGCGGTAAAAAAAGAAATGAAGGATCTAAAAGTGATATACCTAAAAACATTTAAAAAACTAAATTGATCGGCAAGTTGAAACAACCAGTGTGATAGCAAGAAAGACCTCTACTTGATATTCCAGGCCTCTAAAATGCTTTCTAAGCGCATACCACGAGAACCTTTTATTAAAACTAGGTCCTCAGGGTGTAACATAGAATGGAATTTCATTGCAAGAACTTCTTCATAAGTACTTGATAAGAAATAAGTTTTTTCAAATTTTTGCTCTTTAACAAAAGCCTCAATAGACTCAGTGTGTTGCCCTATATACCAAAAACCATCGTATTTTTTCATGATTTCAGCAATCACCTTTTGATGTAAAACTAATGATTGTTCACCGAGCTCTAACATATCTCCTAAAATAAAATACTTTTGCCCGGCATGGGAGACCTCTGAAACCGAATGAATTAAAGCATTTACACTTTCAGGGTTGGCATTGTAGGCATCAAATATCACTTGAAACCCTTTTTGAGGACAGGACTTCAGCTCGCTCCTCCCCCAAGCCCCCTGAATATTTGGCAAAGCTGACCACACCTGCTCAGGGCTCATCCCACAAGCTAAACCTAAGGCCGCCGCCACCATGACATTATACACATTATGCCGGCCAAAAACCGAAACCATGGCTTGTCCGTTCAAACCCTGAATATGTCCCTCAACAGAAAATTGATCCAAAAACATTTCATTCACCCGCAAATAAACATCTGCGTTTTTGTTTTGTGAAGAAAACGTCATTTGGTTTTTACACTTTAATCGACTTTCATATATTTTTTTAGTTTCGATATTATCAAGGTTAAAAATATGTAAAGCTTGTGGCGAGTGATCATAAAGCTCTTTTTTGGCCTGAATGACTTTTTCGAAAGACCCCACTTCACCCATATGTGCTCGACCAATATTGGTAACCACAGAAACATCTTGCTGAGTGATTTCAGACAAGCGTTTGAGCTCTCCTAAGTGATTCATTCCCATTTCAATAACTGCCACATCATCTTTTTCGCCAACATTCAAAAGAGTCAAAGGGACTCCCCAATGATTATTAAAGCTGGCCTGACTCGCCACCACAGAAAATTGCTGACTCAATACCGACTTAGTGAATTCCTTAGACGTTGTTTTACCATTTGACCCTGAAATAGCTAAAAATTTAGCCGGAACTTTTTTTCTCCAAAAATGAGCTAAATCTTGAAGCCCCAAAAGAGTGTCCGGCACCATAACAACCGTAGCTTGAGGAGGAAACTGAGTGAGTTCGATGATTTTATGAACTAAAAAAACATGAGCCGACAAATCACTTTTAATAAAATCATGACCGTCAAATTTATCTCCTTTCAAAGCAATAAACAGCTTGCCATTTAAGGGCTTCCGAGAATCTATTTCTGCTCCCTCAAAAGTCGTAGACTCATGGCCCTGTAAAAGCTCACCAGTGGTGGCTTGTAAAAGATCTTTTACTGTTAATTTAACTTTCATGAAGAGCCTCTTTTAAAATTGCTTGATCACTAAATGGCTTTTTTTCGGTGCCGATAATTTGATAATTTTCATGTCCTTTTCCGGCCACTAAAATAATATCTCCTGGCTGCGCTATATTTACGGCTTGCTGTAAAGCCTCTTGCCGAAGCTCATGAACTATTAACTGTTTTCCACAAGGAACTTGTCCTTGCAAAATATCTTGAAGGATGGCCTTGGGATTTTCTGTTCGAGGGTTATCAGAAGTCACTATCACAACATCAGAATACCTTTGAGCTTCTTGCATCATGAGAGGGCGTTTTGACTTATCTCGATCACCGCCACAACCAAAAACGGTAATAATTTGCGGAACTTTAGCCAGCTGTTTTTTTACGTCATGCAATAAGCTTAGGACTTTTGCTAAAGCATCAGGGGTGTGGGCGTAATCGACAAATACACTCAAATTTTTATTATTTTTCACAGGCTCTAAGCGACCAGGGATTCCCCGTATGCTCTCTGTGGCAGGCATGAGTTTTTCTAAAGAATAACCTAAGGCCCAAGCCGCAATTAAAGCTCCCATCACATTATAAACATTATGTACGCCAACAATCGGTAGAAAAAAAGAGTAGCTTTGGTTTTGAAAAGAAAACTGAACATGACTGCCTGACAGATCTTGTTGAATAATTTTAAAAATAAAATCGTTATGTTTTTGTTGTCCAAACAAATATTTTACACCATGTGAGGGGTTTATTTGAAAACCATGCTCATCATCGCCATTAATAATTGAAATGGCGGTATTTTTTAAACGAGATGTAAAAAGAATTTTTTTGGCCTCATAATACTGCTGCCAAGTTTTATGGTAATCGAGATGATCTAGGCTTAAATTAGTAAAAATAGCAACATCATATTGCAAGCCATCGACACGCCCCTGATGCAAAGCATGGCTAGAAACTTCCATCGCAACATATTGAGCTCCAAGATCATACATTTCTTGTAATCGTTGATGTAAAACTTTAGGACCAGGAGTTGTTAACTGACTTTCCCAAATTGTATTTTGTAAACGATGATTATTGGTGCCTAATACTCCCACTTTTTGACCATGATGAGACAAAAGAGATTCTAGCATATAAGTGGTGCTGGTTTTGCCATTCGTACCTGTGACGCCTAAAAATTTAAGTTTTTGGGCTCCAGGGGAATAAACTTGCGAGCAAAGTTGAGCAAAAACACTTTGAGTAGATGCCACTTTAAAGGCCCAGCCGTTAAAGTCGCTAGGAATTTTATTTTCTTCTTCGACAATAAGAAGTTGAGAAACTTTGGCCGCAGCCTCTAAAAAATCATGTCCATCAAAGTTTGTCCCTTTGACGGCAACAAATAAAGAGTGAGCTGTTACTTGTCGAGAGTCACTAGTGACATCTGTGTAAAATAAATCATTTAAGTGCCCCGGCCCTTGGCACACCACTTTAGCTTTTAAGTCTGTGAGGAATTTATCGCAAGAATGATTCATGGGCCTAGGTTGCCAGCTGAAATCAGAGGAAGCAAGATGCAACAAATAATATTTACTTCAACTTCACTCGTACTTTGCGGTCTTTAGCAATTTGGTCCCCCGGCTGAGGCCAGGTTTTTACAACTCGTCCAGACCCATTCACTTTGATTTTAAGCCCCTGACCTTCAAGCTTTCTATAAACCTCTCTCAAGCTTAAACCTTCTAAAATAGGCATATGCGAAAGCTTATTTTTTTCTGTTGTTGATGAGGTTTGAGCAATCTTGCGCAAAGCTCTTTTTTGGTCATCTTCCCAAGAGTTCTCTTTTTTACTAATAATATCTTCAGAGCTCAAAAGTACAGGAGGCAAGCCTTCTTTTAAAACAGCAAAGCTAGCTACTTTTGCAAAAATAGGGGCCGCCACTTCAGAGCCATAATACTTTAAACGAGGGTGATCAACAGCAATGTAAATGACATACTTCGGGTTATTGGCTGGAACAAACCCAGCAAAACTGGCCACATAACCTCCCTTCATATAGCCGCCCTTTGGGGAGGCTTTCTGAGCTGTTCCTGTTTTACCTGCCACAGGAAAACCATGAATTCGCGCATTAAAGCCCGTTCCTGAGGAATTTGTCGTCGACATCAACATTAACCTCATGGTGGCTGCATCTTCTTTTGTTAAAACTCGACGAATCACCTCGGATTTAAACTCCTCTGTTTTACCTGTGGAGTGGTTATAACTACTCTTAACTAATGTCGGACGCTTTAAAACACCACCATTAGCTATTGAGGCATAAGCCGAAGCCATTTGCAAAGGCGTTGTTGTTACCCCATGTCCAAAAGAAATATTACTCAGTAAGTGAGGGCGCCAAGGCAATTTTTTTAAAATTCCACTGGACTCCCCAGGAAACAAAACACCAGTTTTTTCTCCAAAACCAAAGTTAGATAATATGTTTCGAACTTTTTTATCACCCATTTTTAAAGCCATTTTTGCAACACCAATATTGGATGATTTAGCCAGCACTTCACTGACAGTCAGGGTTTCAAAGCTATGTCCCGCATCGGCTTCACGAACAGTACGCCCACCCACTTTAAACTTTCCATTTTCACAATTTACTTTTGTATTGGGTTGGTAACCACTGCCAGCAATAGCTCCGGCCACAACAAAAGTTTTTAAAGTACTACCTGGCTCGAAAGCATCGGTTAAGGCTCTATTTCTTCGATCGCCGGCTTTGGAACGAAAGGGCTTATTGACATTAAAAGTAGGGACATTCGCTATAGACAAAACTTCTGAAGTTTCCGCATCTAGTATAACTCCCACAGCAGAGTCGGCTTGAAAACGATCAACGGCCGAAATCAACTCGGCTTCAAGCTTGTATTGAAGCTCACTATCAATGGTTAAAGTATAATCAATTCCGTCTTGATTTTCGGTAAAAAACTGGCCACTTAATAATAAAGGCCGCCCTCTAGCATCTCGGTTAAGTCTTATTTTACGCTCATCACCTTTTAAAGATTGATCTAACTTAAGCTCCAGCCCTTCTAACCCTTGGTCTTCCGAACCAACAAACCCGATGGTTTGAGAAAGTAGACGACCACTGGGATAAATTCTTTTCGGCTCTTCTATAACAGAAATTCCTCTGAGCTTTGCTAAGCTCACTCTTTTCTTTACCTCGGGAGACGTTCTTCTTTTGAGCCAAACAAATCGTCTTTTTTTATTTTTAATTTTTTTATAAATTTTAGAGCGAGGTATTTTTAAAATTTTACCTAAAATTTTTGACGTTTTCTTTGGGTGTTTAATAATTTTAGGGTCAGCGTAAATAGAGTAAGAGGTGACCGTTACAGCTAATTCTTTTTGATGACGATCATAAATAGCGCCACGACGAGAATTTAAAGTGACCGTTTTATTAAATTGACGCTTTTTAATTTGAGCCATTCTTTGATTGGGTAAAACCTGTACAACGGCAGCTCTAAATATAACAGCTCCCCACAAAATAGCGAGAGCTAAAAAAATAACAACAACTCTGGGTTTAACGACTACTGCTTTAATGCGATACTCTCCCCTGAAATTTGAATAATTTGACCCAACTCGGCCTCAGATAAAGTTAGTTTTGTCTTAGCTAGACTTCTCAATCGGTCAGGGCTAGTCAAACGAGCGTACTCAATCACTTTTAAACGATGTAAGTCTTGCATGGTTTTATAGTCTTGAACTTGCTTTAACATATGATAACCCAATCGCCGCCCTTCCATTTTAAAAAAGACTAAACTAAAAAGAGTTAAAATAATAATAATTACACTCATGAACGGTTTTAATTCTGATATACTTTTACTCGACATAGTCTCCCCTTTCAAAAACTCGTAATTTAGCACTTCTTGCTCTTTTGTTTTTCTTTTTTTGCTGCCAAGAAGGCTGCACTACTTTTTTAGTTAAAATCGTCCCCTTCGTTTCAGCCATTTCTTTAAATTTATATTTTACAATACGATCTTCAAGTGAATGAAAAGTGATCACCAACAGACGACCACCTGGTTCTAGTAAATCAAGAAAATCTTCAATAGTTGATTCAATGACTTCTAATTCTTGGTTGACTTCTAAACGTAAGGCTAAAAAAAACTGAGTGGCAGGATGCTGACCTTTTTTTCTCCACCCTAAGCACTTTTCAATAAATACAGAAAGGTCATCCGTAGTTTTAAATGGCTTTTCTTTTCGTCGTTCAATGATTTTATCAACTATTCTTTGAGGTCGGCGCACCTCTCCTTTTTCTATAAATAAAGACACTAGGTCCTCAGCTGACCAATTGTTTATTATATCACTTGCTGTGATACCCTCTTGGTCATTCATTCTCATATCTAAAGGGCCATTTTTATAAAAGCTAAAACCTCTCCTTGCATCATCAAGCTGGGGAGAGCTCACTCCTAGATCGGCTAAAATATACGAGACCAAACCCTTTCCGAGAAAATTTTTAATTTGCTCTTTATAATTTTTAATTTCACTAAAATTTGAATGAATAAACTGAAGGTCACCAGCTGAGATTTTTTTTTGAAAAAGCTCTTTGCCATAAGAAATGGCTTCACTATCTTGATCGACGCCAATAATTTTTAAATTAGAGAAAAGTTGATTGACCTCTAAGGCGTGACCACCACGGCCAAAAGTGGCATCTAAGTAACTCGGATTCTCTAAAGGCTTATCTTTAATAAACGATAAGACTTCTTCAAGTAAAACCGGCTGATGTAATTCTAAGTTATTTTTCATCTAAAAGCCCTGAAACTATACCCACTATGTTTTCAAAATTTGCGCTCGCATTTTCATAAAGTTCACTCCAACGCTCTGTTGACCAAAGCTCAAACTTTCCGCCTAAGCCCACCACCATGACCTCATCTTTGAGGCCAGCAAACTGACGCAAGCTTTGTGGAATAAGCATGCGAAATTGACTGTCCAACTTTACTTCTAAGCCACCGGCAATATAAAATCTTTGATAGGCTTGAACCTCAGGTCTTAGCCTTGGAAGTTTTGCAATATCACTTTCAAGCTGAGTCCATTGCTTAAGAGAATATACATCTAAGCATTTTTTTCCCTGACAAAGACTATTGGTAATGATCAGGTTTTTAAAGTCGACATTTTCTCTAAAAGCAGCGGGTAAACTGAGGCGACCTTTATCATTAATACGACAGTTAAAGCGACCTCTAAAAAATTTATCTTTCAGCTTGGCAGCCATCGGCTCAGTGTTTCTCCAGTTTGTTCCACTTTATTCCACTTTAACACATAGGCGCTGCGCATCAAGTCTGGTTAATTAACCTAGGCTCTCATCTAACTTATATGTTAGACTAATGTAACGCGTCTAAAACCTACTAAATCACATTCTTTTTCTGGAAAAGAACTTAGGTAAAAAAATGATTGTTTGCGCCAAATGCGGATTTACACAACCTAGAGACGTTTACTGCGCTAACTGCGGGATTAATATTGAAAAGTATCAACCGGTTAAGCCTCCTGCTTGGATTCGACTCTTAAAAGACCCCTACTTTCAGATTACTTCGGCTCTTATCTTTGCCTTGGCTGCTTTTTTTGTCATTATCAACCAGCCAGCTCCCATAGACTCAACTGAAGTCCAGGCTTCTAGCAATGAAACTTCATCTTTAGACGAAACTCCAGAGCCTGTTTCCCAAAACTCCACAGCCAGTGCCTCAGCAAAAAAAAACATTGTGCAAACTACACAAAAGCTAAAAGTAGTTAGCCCCCTAGCCACAAAAAAAACACCAAAGCCTGATGAGACAAAACCAAAAGCTCTTGCTGCCGAAGACCCAACTCCTTCTGAAAAAACAAAAAACCTTAAGCTTCCCTCTCAAACTCGTCTTCAGTTTTTTGAGCTCGGCTCAGAGCAAGTTGGTAACCTCTTTAAAAATATCTCCAGCACAATTTCACTTTTAATTGTTGATAGTAAAAGCTTAGATCTAGGCGCTCTAGAGGCCAGCCCCTTACCTGGAGAACTTCTTTGGGCCTTTAAAGACGACAAGAAAGCTCAACTCAACTTTATGAACGAACCCCTTGATGACTCTTCTCCTAAGGGAATTAAGTTTTCTATTAAAAAAGTTCGTAACCTCTCAGAAACTGGTCAGGTCGAACTTAACCTTCGCGTGGAGGGTAATATTCCTCAAAAAGAAGGGCCAGGAAATAGCTTTGATTGGGCTAGAAGTTTCGAGGTCTCTTCCTCTAAAACTGTTCTTATCAAGGTTAAACTTCCTCATTTTGAAGTTCCTCTTTCTTTTCTGGAAGATAGTTATAACTCTTCTTCACCTCTTAGTGTTCTGAGCTCTCCTTTATTTTTGGAGTACAAATCAGAGCTCATTGCTGTACTCACTTTTAATTGATTTTGACCATTAAAGATGCCTAGATTGATTTGAAAATTTCATTGGCTTTTTTCCCATTTAATATTAATAATTAGTGATATTCATTTTTTTAAGGAAGGCCCTATGGAACACATAAAATTATCTCAACTTATCAGTGAAGACGACATCAAAGAGCGTGTGATTGAGCTTGGAAAAACTCTCACTAAAGAGTTTCAAGGAAAAGACCTTGTATGTGTTTGTGTTTTAAATGGATCATTTATGTTTTTTGCCGACTTGATTCGTGAAATCGACTGTGACTTTGCCTGTGACTTTTTAGGTTTATCTAGCTACAGCGGTAGCCAAAGCACCGGAGAAGTTAAAGTGACATTAGACCTCTCTCAAAATATCAAAGGTAAACATGTCGTGCTTGTTGAAGATATCATCGACACAGGAACAACCATGGCCTCTTTATTACAACTATTAAACACACGATCTCCTGAAAGCATCACAACTGTTTCTTTACTTCATAAACCTGAAGCTCAAAAAAATGATTTTAAACCTGATCATATTGGCTTTACCATAAAAGATGAGTTTGTGGTGGGTTATGGCTTAGACTACAACCAATACTTCCGAACACTTCCATATATTGCTCAAGTTAAAAATTTAAATTAATGCCTTTTGTTTCTTTTAAATACCTTTGCTGTCTCATTCTTATCGGTCTGTGGTCTCAGGCTTCTTCCGCAAAGCTTTTTAAAAATTCTTTTGTGAGTTTTGAACTTCCCGCCAAGTGGAATTGTCAGCTTACAAAAACCACATGGAACTGTTCTAACCAATTTGAAAAAAAAAATAAATCGGCGGTGATTGTTTTAGCCGCCAAAGAAGCTGGCCCTCAGGACACGCTGACTTTCTATTCAAAAAAAATTAGTCAAAAGCCTGGTGTCTACTTAAAAAACAAAAAGTTTTTAAAATCCAAGAAGATACAACTTAAAAATACAAACATAAATAATCACACATGGGTGGACGGTCTTAGCTACAATAGCGAAGCTCCCAACTACTACACCCGCTACTTAGCCACAGTTAAAAATAATATTGGCATCTTAATCACTTTCACTTCTCATAAAGACCAATACACTTTATATGTGAATGAGTTTTTGAGGGCTATTTCAAGCTTAAAAGTCGTTACAAATAAAGACACCTTAGGCACGCGCACGACCACTCCTTCAGTGACTGGCTATAAAAATAGCCCAAACCACCTGATTTTAACCGAAGAAGAGCCTGACTACCAAGCCCGTGAATCCGAACAAGGGCTTTTCTCTAAGCAAAACATGGGCGTTATTCTTATTTTGTTAATTGGCGCTCTCATATACATCATAAGATCTTAAAGCTCTAAATGAATTTAAAAATTTTTTAATTTTTTTTCTGTCCGAAAAGCGAACACCAAAAGTACTTAGCCGCAGCTGAAACAAAAAAATTACTGGTCTCTTTTTTTGCATCATTTGACCAATCATGACAAGACAAACTCTTACTGCTCTAGCTTTAACCTTTCTTTTTTTAAGTTGTAGTTTTGCCAAAGACTATGTTCTTGAGGTCGGACAAAACCTTTTATTGCCCATTCATCAAAGCGACCCTATTAAAATATCAAATGGCAAAATTATTTCTTGGCAAGATCAAGGGCTACAATTAAAGATAAAAGCCAAACAAGAGGGCTTTTGCACCATTAAAGCTCATGATCGCATTTATAATTTACAAATCGTATCTCAGCAAAACTCTCATTTGTTTAAAAACTTTGTAAACCTTGTTCAAAAAATGAAAGGGCTAAAAGCAAATTTCATCAATAACCAAATTCAAATTTCTGGTCAGCTTTATCGCTGGAAAGACTGGCAGCAACTCAATCAACTGGCTCTAGAAAAACAACACACCTACACTCTGACTGCCCATGTGGATTCAGATGTTCAACTTATCGCCCAGAAAAAATTAAAACCTTTATTGCTACAATATTCACAACTCATTCCCAATTTTAAATTTCAGCCGCAGCCAGTGGTTTATCGCTTGGAAGGCAACCAAAACCAAGAGTTTGATTATGCCCTAGGTTTATTAGGAGTACCGGTGAAAACCTATAAGGCAGAACAAATCTCAAAACAAATAAAACTTAATTTGGCTTTTGCAGAAGTTAGTCAATCAAGCTCTGAAACCTTGGGACTTTCATGGGAAGGAAGTTTTAAAGCTCAACTTATGAGCTCATTTAAAGACCTCTCTAGCTTGACCACAACACTCAATCAAGCCGTCGGCAAAGGAAGCATTAGTGTACTTTCTCAAAACAGCTTAGTTTGTGAAGTGAACCACGAATGTGAATTCACTGATGGAGGTGAGCTTCCTATTAGAACTAGTGGTTTTACCAATAGCCAAGTCACTTGGAAATCATTTGGCATTCGCTTTAAATTTTTACCAAAACTTCTTGCTGGTGAAACCATAAAGCTCAATCTGAATTACGAAGCCTCCTACCCTGATGCCAAAATGAGTATTAATAATATTCCAGGAATTCGTATAAAAAAACTAAACACTTCTATTTTCACAAAAAATACTCAGAGTATTGTCGTCACAGGGCTCACTTCAAAAAAATCTTCTCATACCAAAAATGGTCTCGCTCCTTTTGCCCACACTCCCCTATTAGGTCGACTACTTGGGGCCAATGATCAAAGTCATCAAAATTATAAGGTGATCTTAATTGTCACCCCCCAGCTAATTTCCAGCTCAAGGTAAAAAAATTATGTTACAAAAATGCTTTTACAAACAAGCCCATCAAATTATTAAAGACCGAAGCGATAGCTACTCAGATCAAGACTTACAGCATTACGTACGCAATGAAATCAATAATGAACCCATTGAAATTCAAGATCGAATAATTAATGAGTTTTTTAACTATGGCCCCTTACACTCTCTCATCGAAAACCAAAATATTAGCGAAATTATTATTAACGGATATGATGGTATTATTTATGAAGAAAAGGGACGTTTCATAAAACATAATGATGAGTTTTACTCACCTAGAACTTTTGAGAATTTTATACATAAAATTACTTTTGAAACAAAAACTCAAATTGATTTAAAAACTCCGCACTTAAATACAAGTTGGAAAAACTTTCGTGTTCATATTATTTGTAAGCCCATCACAAAAAAAACTTGCGTCACACTTCGACGGCACTCTATGAATAGTTGGAACTTTAAAAAACTAGAAGAAAACCAATGGGCCCAGCCACGAGAAATTGAATATATCTTGCAATCTATTAAAGATCAGAAAAATATACTCATCGTTGGCCCCACAGGCTCAGGAAAAACAACCATTCTAAATTCTTGCTTACAAGTTCTCGACCCGCTTGATAGATGTGTCATTATTGAAGATACAAATGAACTCATATGCCCAAACGTATCAAGCACAAAACTTCTTACACGCACAGAGCAGTTTTCTGATCTTCGCACATATGATCAGTCAGACCTATTAAAGCAAAGCTTAAGAATGCGCCCTCAACGCTTAATCATAGGTGAAATTCGTGGCTCAGAAGCCAAAGATTATTTGATGGCCCTATCGACAGGTCATGAAGGGGGGCTTTGCTCCATGCATGCCAACCACCCCCGTCAGGCTTTAATTCGTTTAGAAATGCTCATTCAATTAGGAGCTCCTCAATGGAGTTTACAAGCCATTCGTCAATTGATCCAATTGAGTTTAAACATAATCATTACCGTTGGATGCGAACATTCGCAAAGGCACCTTAAAAGCATTCACCAAATCAGTTCTTTAGAAAGTCATGGGTTTATTTTAGAAGAAATTTACTCCTATGAAAAAGAAAAATCCAACGACCTACAAATGGTGCAATCATTTTTTTAACGATCATTAAAAACAACAATAGCTTCGGTTAGGTAGTCGAAGAGATCTCTTGCCTCTTTATTTTTCTGAGAAGGCCCGTTATACAAGAAAGTAAACACATAGGTTTTTGCTTCTTTTTTTATGTAACCAGCTAAACCACTCACTTCATTTAACATTCCTGTTTTGGCTCGCACTTTTTTGGCCGAATAGAGTTGAGTCATCCGTTTCTTTAAAGTGCCATCAAGGGCTGATATTGGCAAAGAAGTTAAAAGCTCAGGAAATATGGAAGAGTCTTGCTGAGCACCGACGAGCATTTGTGTGAAATCAACAGGGCGAAAAAAATTATTTTTTGTTAAACCCGAAGCATTTTCATAATTATAATGCTCAGACTCTAACCCTATTTTTTGTAAATATTCATTCACTTTTTTTAAACCATAATTCATCGTTCCTGGACGTCGAGATTGAGCGGCAATATTTTTGATTAACATTTCTGCCACAAAATTATTGGAATACTTATTCATACTTTGAATAGCATGAGATAATGATAAGCTTTCATATTTAGAAAGAACTTTTGTAGAACCTGGTTTTTTCCCGATTTTAACAGCTCCTAAAACTTTAACTCCTCTCTGTAGTAAAAAGGCTTTCAAATTATAGCCTGACCAAACTTCTGGGCGAGTGATACTTTTATATGAAACATACTCCTTAGCTTTTCGACCAATACTGCCAGAAATAACAATGGTTTCAAAAGGAAACTGACTTTGATCTTTATTTTTAATGCGACTAATCTTTAAACGTTGTCGACGGCCAGCGATGGTTTTTGCTTTATTAATAACTTTAAAATAACTATCAATGGGGTCAATATATACTGATGGAGGTTGCCCTTTTTGCGTAGGGCGTACAAAAATATTAACGGAGTTCCAGTTAAAAGACATTGCTCCCACCGGAGCATCATAAGCTCTGTCTTTACGATGCGGATCTCTATTTTGATCATATCTTTCTGAATCAAAAAAAGTATCATCAACAACAATATCGCCTTCAATGGTATGAATTTTAGCTCTTTTAAACTCATTCACTAAAGACCACATAGATTCAGACGTAAAAGCAGGATCTCCATGGCCGACTAAATACAAAGAGCCCGTTAAGCGACCTTTAACTACGGGGCTATTGGCCTCTAACGTAGTTAAAAACTTATGCTCTAAACCTAAAATATGAAAAGCGGCTAGAGCTGTGGGAACTTTTGTCAAAGAGGCTGGTATAAACTTTTTAGTTGAGTTTAAGTTATAGAGCTCATGAGGTTGACCTTCAGAGATCACACTCACCGAAAGCCCTAAATGCCCCTTAGGTAAACGGCTCTTTTTTATTTGTTTTTCAATTTTTTGTGTAAAACGAGAAAGGCCTCTTTCAGTTAATGCCGCCTGGGAAAAAGAAAAAGTTAAAATGCAAACAAGGGCTAAAGTATACTGAGGCAACTGAACTTCCTTTTACGGTTAAATTTAAAACAATGTTAATCAAATTCTATTTGCATGACAAGACCAGAATAAACCGATAAAATAACTCTATGGAAAATCACTTACCGCTACTAGTCTGTGTCGATGATGAAATTGAGGTGCTCAATGCTCTTCACAGAGTTTTTAGATCATCTTTTGAAGTTCATTCCTTCGAAAGCCCTGCTTTGGCTTTAAGTTTTATCAAAAGTAGCCCTAAAGTTATTCCTGTTATCATTAGTGATTTTAAAATGGCTCTCGTCAATGGTATTGATTTTTTAAATGAAGTCAAAAACATATCCCCATCTACAATAAGAGTTATTCTCTCCGGACAGATGGAAATTGAAGACCTCTCTCTTTCTATCAATCAACAAATTATTCATAAGTTTTTTTTAAAACCCTGGGACAATCAAGTTTTAAAACTTCAAATTCAAGAAGCTTTACAAACTCATTACCTCGTTCAAGAAAAAAATAAGTATAAAAAATTATCTATTACCGACCCAACCACTCAACTCACTAACCATCGTTTTTTTCAAGAACAAATCCGAAAAGACTTATCAAACTCTCATTCAAAAAATCCTGTTTCTTTACTTATGATTGATGTCGATCACTTTAAATCTTATAACGACTCGTATGGTCACCCCGAAGGAGATAAACTTTTAAGAGCCATTGCCGACCGACTAACAGAGTGCTTAAACAACCCCTCTTTTTCTTTGTCTCGTTATGGAGGGGAAGAGTTTGGTGTTATTTTACCAAATACCAACAAAAAAGAGGCCGTGCTTCTTGCTCAAAAAATTTGTCACAACTTCTCATCTCTTAGTTTTTTTTCTGATAGTGATCACAAAACAAATGTTACCTTAAGTATTGGAGTTTCAACGTCTCCGTCTGACACCAGTATAGCCAGTGAATTAATTGAACTCGCTGACAAAGCACTTTATCAAGCCAAAAATAATGGACGTAACCAGGTGCAAATGAGCTCGTGAGATTTTTAGCGCAATTTTGAACGCTGAATTATTTTCCAAAACCACCAAAAACTGAACACTTCACTTACCTGCAAAACCCATTTAAAGCCTTGAAATCATTAACTATTGATTTGTGGCATAGGACTTGTAATTGAGGTCTATGCTACCCCCAATCAGTCAGGAGCTATTGAGTGAACCCAGTTAAGTTGTCTTGTTTATTTTTTTTGATCAGTTTAACCATTTCTTCCACATGGGCCAACGGCGGCCTTCAATTAGGTCCACCCAAAAAGCCTGTAACCCTACAAGATGTTTACAACACCATAAACAACACCGAAAATTATCAACAAGCTCAGCTCAAAGCTCAACCTAACACACTAGTTCTAACTATGACTCGCTTACAAAAACAGGCTTTGGATAACTTTTTAAGTGGTCAACCTTTTGTTGCTACAATGATTGGGTTTGGTTTTAATAAAGAAGACAACGATTTTGTACAAGTTGAAATTGGAGTTAATTATGGGCCTTTTGGCATGGGCGTCTCACAAAAAAGGTCTCAACAAGAAATCACTCAAAACTCACTCACCCAAGTCTTAAATCAAACTTCTAATGCGGTATTTGCCCAAGCTGCGTTTCGGGTCACCAATAATGGAAATATGATTTTAAGAATCAGCCATGGCTACTCTCAATTCGGAAATGATATAACTACTCGTGACAATATCGCCTCATTGATTTTTCAAACAACAAATCCAATGACTCCTTCTTTAAATTTACAAACCGGCTTAATTTACTACTCCTCCGAAGTTACGGAGTCTACGTTCCAAGAAGAGGTCGGTGATATAAAAAATAGTCTCCACCTCGGCTTGGGAGTGGTCGCACAATTTTTATAAAGACAAACCCTGTTAAATTATAGGCCTGTTTGCACTCTCCACAGCCCAGAATAAACAGCCTTTTTATTAAGAAGCTCTTGATGCTTCCCTTGCTCAACAATACGTCCTTGATCTAAAACTAAAATTTGATCGGCATTCACTATCGTTGATAGCCTGTGAGCAATCACAATGGTTGTTTTTTCACTCGCAATTTTTTCTAGCGAGCGCTGTATAGCGGCTTCTGTTTCATTATCTACAGCGCTTGTGGCTTCGTCTAAAATAAGTACCGAAGAATTCTTAGACAATGCCCGCGCTAAAGATAGCCGTTGTTGCTGACCACCAGATAATTTTTGACCTCTTTCACCAATGATAGTGTCCCATTGCTTAGGAAGTGATTCAATAAAGTCTTGAGCTTCTGCACGTTGAGCCGCCTGCTGAACTTCAGAAAAAGTTTTATTGATGTCACCAAACTTAATGTTTTCGTTAACGGTTCCATGAAATAAAAAATTTTCTTGGCTCACATAGGAAAGCTCAGAACGCAATGAAGAAAACTTAAGAGATTTAATATCTTGGTCGCCAATTAGAATTTGCCCGTCGTTGGCTTCATAAAACCGATTTAACAATTTAACAACAGTGCTTTTTCCAGACCCCGTAGAGCCAACAATAGCCAGCATTTCTCCGGGCTGCACTTGAAAAGAAATATTGTCTAAAATTTTATGACCAGGGTTATAAGAAAAAGACACAGACTTAAATTCAATTTTTCCTTTCGATTTTTCAGAAAAAACTTCAGTGCCTTCTTTAATAAAAATAGGAGTTTGTAAAAGTTGAAAAATTCTTTCCGCAGACGCCATTGACCTCTGATACAAATCAAAAGTAGTTCCAAGCCTTGTCAAAGGCCATAATAATCTTTGAGTCATAAAAACTAATATACTATAAACACCAACGGAAAGGTCTCCTTCTACCGTCAGCTTACCCCCAATCACTAAGGTCGCAATAAATCCTGCAACCACAGCCATTCGTATCAAAGGAGAAAAGGCTGAAGAAACCCGAATGGCCTGTGAATTGGCGGCACAATAATCTGTGCTCAATTTTTGAAGTTTTTCTTTTTCAAAAAGTTCAGCCGTAAAGCTTTTAATATTAGCAATCCCTCTAAAATTATTGACTAAAGCTTCGTTAAGGTTTCCGACTTTTCCTCTGACGTTTTGATACAAAGGCTGTAATTTTTTTTGATAACTAAATGACCCCAATAAAATAATAGGTATTGGTAGGAAAGCAAATGTAGCCACTAAAGGAGAAGAGTAAATAAAAACAGCCCCTATAAACACAACCGTAGTGGCCACCTGAATGATCGTGTTGGCGCCTTCATTTAAAAATCGTTCCAGTTGATTGACATCATCACTTATGACTGAAATCAATTGCCCTGAATTTTTATCCTCAAAGTAGCTAAGATCTAAGTTTTGAACATGGCTATAGGTATCTACTCTTAATAAGTGCTGTAAGTCTTGTGCTATATTTCTCCACTTAACATTGGCCAAATATTCAAATAAAGACTCCGACCCCCAAACTATTAATGTTAGCAAAGATAAAACTAGAAGCTGATGAAAGGGGTCGACTAAACCATAATCAGATAAAAAAGAATTTTCCTTTTTAACCACAATTTCGACAGCCACACCAATTAATACCGGAGGCAAGAGATCAAACACTTTATTGATAAAAGAGTAGGCACTGGCCCAGTAAATTTGTTTTTTTAAAGTTCGAGTATAATTTAAAACTTGCTTTAATGGGTTCATAACTGAGCTATACTATAGTCTGACAAAAACATAAACTAAATTTAATGTCTTATTTTAAAACACGACGACCAGCTCTCATCGCCTTTTTCTAGAGCATAAGCTATGAAA
Organism: Bdellovibrionales bacterium; assembly: GCA_020630675.1. GTDB lineage: Bacteria > Bdellovibrionota > Bdellovibrionia > Bdellovibrionales > UBA1609 > JAHDIR01. Next base: position 33,249 of record JAHDIR010000006.1, on the reverse strand, counting down.
ATAACCCTATATTTATTAACTTTCTAGACTAAGATCATAATGAGTCTTGCACAAAATAAACCGATAGAAATCTAAGCTTTTATGCACATCTACAAAGGATAACTAAAATATGAAAAAAAGAGACTGGTTTTTTATCATAAGCCTCATATTGATTGTTTGGGGGTTGGACCGAGTCACTAAAGTTTGGGCTTTAGATACCATTGTTGGGTTTAAATTTTATGGGCCCGTCGGTTTTGTTTTGCACCGAAACCCAGGAGCTATGCTTGGAATGTTCTCTGACCTCCCACCAGTTTTAAGAATAGTTTCATTATCTACAGGTGGTGCTTTTCTTATTTTTATTTATACATTTATTCAATACCTCCTACCCAAAAGGTCTTTAGGTTTAAGGTCAGGAATGTCAATTTTGTTAGGTGGAATTTTAGGAAATGTTCATGACCGTATTTTGTGGGGGTCAGTTGTAGATTTTATTACCTTAGGTAGTCGACAAAAGGCCACTCCCGCCTTTAATGTTGCCGATGCTCTTCAGTGGGTGGGTTACGGGCTAATTGTTGTCAACCTCATTAAAGAAGGCAATCAGCTATGGCCCAATGAAAATGAAAGAAAACAAACTTGGGTTAACCCTAAATTTCAAAGAAAGTATATTTTAAAGCTCATGGCTATTGGGGCTGGTTTTGCGACCATTTGCGGAACTTTTTCTTACACATATTTAAAAGTGACAATTGATGACCTCGTTATTGGCCGCTCAACTACAATTGAACATAAATTTATATTTCCCTTTTTAGTCACTTTTGGCTGTATTAGTGGAATTTTTATGCTGACTCTTTTTATCATCGGACGAATTTTATCACACAGAACAGCTGGTCCCATTTACGCTTTTGAATTATTTTTAAAAGATTTAGCTAACGGTAAAGATCGTAAGTTTAAATTGCGAGCCGGTGATGAGTTCGTTCATCTTGAACAGCTGGCAGAAATCATTCGAGCGCAATTCAAGAAAAACTACACAGCCAATGCTTTGACCAAAAACATAAGTGACGAAGACAAGGAAGCTAACCCCAAAAAACCTCTTGACCCCACAGGCTAATTATTAAGAGCTGACCTCTTCAATAGCTAAGACTTTGTTCATATAATAACGCTTTGGTCTCTTGTTGGTTTCTTTTGTATCAAAGGCTACTAGAAAATCACCTTCAGGGTTTCTCACTATTGATATAGGATGAATCCAGCGGGGCTTACCTGCTTTGGAGCCGCCACCATAGGTCATCATAACGGGAGTTTGAGCCTCAGTGGCCATCACCAACTGAGAAAAAACATCTTGTTGCCGATAATAATTCATTGAAAAATCTGACCATTTTAAAAAGGGCCCTTGAATTTTTAGTAAGCTTTCTAAGGTCACTTCTGTATTGAGTGAGGCCCGACGAATACACTCTTGTAATACCGCTAAACAAGACTTCGTGTCATCAAGAGCGCGGTGAGCGGCCCCCGGTTCAATCTTTAAAAATTGAACTAAAGTTTGTAATCTATGGTTGGCTGTTTCAGATATCAAAGCCCTTGCCAATAAACTCGTACACAAGTTCACACCAGAAGGTAAACCTAGATTAAATCGCTCAAAATCATAAGACAGAAAGCCTAAATCAAAAGGCGCATGATGAGCCACACAAACACTATTTTTACAAAAATTCCAAAAATTCTCAATTACATCGCTAATCGCCGGCGAGTTTTCTACCATTTCATTCGTAATATTATGAATGCCTATGACAAAATCACTCATGGGCTCTCTAGGTTTCACTAATGTTTGATAAGTGTCGATCACTTGCCCATTCAAATATTTAACAGCGGCTATTTCACAAATATCAGACTCAACGGGGAACTTCCCCGAAGTTTCAAGGTCTAATACTACTAATGAGCACTGATCAATTGTTTGTGATAAGTTCACGAAATCTTAAAAGCTCTACTCAATATCTAAATTGACTTGAGTCGCTTTAGAAATAGCCTGTGAAATATTGGCCTTGATTTGCTCATCATCATTGAGCATGGACCTTCTTGGCTGAGCAGCTGTTTCATGCCCAACTTTAGGGCTAGGCATTACATTTTGCCCCTGTTCCATCATTGTAAGGTGAGATTGAATCAGGGCTTTTAAATTATTTTCAAACTGCATTCTAATTTTTTTCAAGTCAGTAATTTCTTGATAAATTCGCTTCAAAGAATCGCGAGCATCACGAACAATCGCCTCACCTTTTTGATTAGCGTCATTTAAAAGAAGTCTTGATTCTCTTTCTGCATCTACACGAATTTTATCGGACATTTTAGTGGCTGTTGTAATCGTGTTTTTAAGAAGCTCATCTCTTTCTTTGAATTCGATGATAGCTAACTCTTTATCTCGTAAGCTCTGCCTTAAGTTGTTTCTTTCACTGATTAGACTTTCCATCTCATCAGAAACTGTCTTTAGAAAGCTCATGACCTCATCAGGATCTAACCCCATCATTTTACGAGTAAAACTTTTATGAGCTATATCTATTGGAGCTATTTTCATTTTAACCACCCTTTTTTTGCTGTTTTTCATTGTACTCACGACTTTAAGGTCTGACTACTGGAATACATTCTAGGTCCTGCTAACTCGACTAAGGGCTAATAAATTTCGCTAACTCCTTGTCTCTCATAACTGCTTTTTCAAAAGAAACCCTAAACAAACGCTCTAACTCCATTTCATTCATGGCGTCCAGGCCTGCTTGCGTGACTCCCTTTTTAGAGACGACTTTATCTTGCAATTGGGTTAACGACATATCACTATTTTGTTCGGCCAATAAAACAGTGCCTTTAAAAGTATCTAAAATCATATTTTCAGCGGCTAATCGACTAATTCCATACTGCTCCATCCACTCCGACCAATACGACATAATTTCAAAAATAAAGCCCACTCCACTACAAACAGCCACCGTAAAGGCTGCAAACTCGTCTTCATCTTTTAATGGATATACGCGGCCCAAACTTCCAAATATATATTCAATGGTTGAATCCAACGGTCCGTCTTCTCGAGAATGGTAATAGCCAACAACCCCTTTGGACACTGATGCGGGCGTATTAGTCATAACTCTTACTAAACGAGGAGTCGTTGTCACTAAAGCTTGTAAAGACTTAAAATCAACTCCTGCCGCTAAACTAACAACAATTTGTTCTGGCCTGAAATTTGACACAAAAGGCTCAACCGCCTCGAGAAAATCTTGAGGTTTAACAGCAATAATAACAATATCCGAACTATCAATTAATTCATCATTACTATCATAAGACGAAATGCCAAAATCACTTTTGATTTTATTAGCTTTGGCTTCAGACCTATTGGTAAATGCAAACTGATCTTTAGACATTATATTATTAACAAGAACAGACTTTAAAATCGCTTGAGCAAGATTTCCGCAGCCTATAAAACCAACTTTAGTATTTTTCAAACTCATTGATAACTCCTTCTTCCCATTAAAACAGTTCCTAAGCGAATATGTGTTGCTCCAGCTTGAATAGCTTGTAAATAATCATCTGAGGTTCCCATAGATAGTTTTTCTATAGGCAATCCAGGGTTAAACTGATCATTTAGTGTCTCTTTAATTTGTGCTAACTTTTTAAAGTAAAACTCCCCGGCTCCAACGGGAGGCATGGTCATAAGCCCACTCACTCTCACTGAAGACAAAGCCAAGGCTTCTTCAAAACTATCAAATAAATCTGATTCATTAAATCCAGACTTAGTGTCTTCACCTGACAAATTTAACTGCAGTAAAACCTCTTGAATTATTTTTTTTTCTTTGGCTAATTTATTTATTTTAGTCAATGTAGAAAAACGACTCACAGAGTGGATTAAACTGACTTCACCTACAATATTTTTTAACTTATTACTTTGTAGAGAACCAATAAAATGCCAATTTAAATTTTGCTGAAGTTCCTTTTTTTGCAGCAAAAATTCATTGACATAGTTTGCCCCAAAAGCGTTTACACCGGCACTCACCGCCTCTTCAATTTTTTGAATCGGTTGTGCTTTGCACGCCGAAACAATTTCAATGGAACGGTGAGGTGGTAAATTCAGGCCTTCAATTTGTTTTAAAATTTTATTTAGGTTTTCCTGAATGGACATCAAGTGACCAACCTTTTTGCTGAATAAGGTTTTCAAAACTTTCTATAGGAAAGCCTACAACATTGTGCCAAGAGCCCTGAAAAGATTCAACCAACTTTCCACCTTTTCCTTGAATAGCATAGGCACCGGCTTTTCCCTGAGGCTCTCCCGACTGAATATAAGCTTCGATCTCGCCATTTGAAAGGTTTCTCATTTTCACTTGAGTGGTTTCGACAAAACCCGCCCATTCTTTTAGCCCTGAGTGAAAGATATTTACGGATGTTTTAACTTGATGAATTTGACCCGAAAGACGACTTAAAAAATCAAAGGCCTGTCTATTATCTAAAGGTTTGCCTAAAACTTGGTCACCCAGACAAACGACGGTGTCAGCTCCTACGACCAAGGTCGGGCTTTCTAAAGGAGATGAAAAAGAGTTAAGAGTGGCCTGTACTTTTGTTTGAGAAATTAACAATAAAGCGTCCTCAAAGCTCAGGTTTTCTTCAAATATTTCCGATGTTTGTACTGTAACTACTTCAAATTTATAACCAAACTTTAATAGGATTTCACGGCGACGCGGAGAAGATGAGGCAAGAATTAAATTAAGCATACTTATATATGACTGAAAATAATTTAAGGAGCAACTAGAACTTATGAACACAATAATTTTAATCTCATCACTGAGCTTGATTGGTTTTAGTGTTTATCTATTTGTCTCAACCCTGCTCAAAAATACAGCGTCTAATGATGCCTTAGCTTGGGGCGCTGGTGATGAACCCAATAAATCAAAATCTCCTGTTGTTAACTTTTCAAGGTCTATGGTTCATAACTTTACTCTTGGCTACGCTCAAAAAGTAAAAAACGAGAATTATCGTAGTAAAGTAGAAAATAAAATTTTAACGGCTGGTTTGTCGCAAGAACTGAATGTTGATGAGTTTATTGGCTTACAAATTTTATGGGGAGTCGCGGCTCCCGCCCTCATGTTTATACTCAACTTTGCCTTACAGTTAGGGTTTAGCCCCGTATTCTGCTTTGTTCTTGGCCTTCTCGGTTGGTTCTTCCCCAATTTTTATTGTGCCACAGAAAAAAAACAAAGAACGACTTCAGTGGTGGTTGAGCTCCCCTTCTTCATAGATATATTAGCTTTGTCAACAGAAGCCGGGTTAGACTTCATCGGAGCCATACAAAGAATTGTCGACAAAGCCAAAGACACCCCACTTGCCAATGAATTTTCTATCGTACTTAAAGACATAAAGCTGGGAAGCTCTCGAGCTGATGCCCTAAGAAAAATGTCACAAAGACTAGATATTCCTGAAGCCACAAGTTTTTGTGCCGTGGTCATTGATGCCGATCAAACTGGCGCAAGTATTGCACAAGTCTTAAAGGACCAGTCTGTTCAAATGAGACTTGAGCGCTTTGTTCGTGCTGAAAAAGCAGGGGCCAAAGCCTCGCAAGCTATTATGATACCTATGATGCTTTTTATTTTACCCGCGGTATTCATCATGGTTTTTGCACCTGTGATTATCCAGTTTGTAACAGGAGGAAATTAATGAAATCACCTCTCGTTTGTACAAACAAAAAAACAGGAGCTATTATTTTTAATTCTGTTGAAAAACCCAGTGACTTTTTTAAACGCAACAATGGTTTAATGTTCAGAAGTCCTCTAGATGAAAATGAAGCATTTCTAATTACCAGTACCGGCTTTCAATGGATACACACTTTTTTTATGAAGTTTAGTATTGATATTATTTATCTTTCAAAAAAATATGAAATTATAAAAATTCAAAAAAATGTCTTGCCATTCCGACTGGCGGCCCCCGTTTTTGGAGCTTGGGCTGTTTTAGAGTGCACGGCCAAAAATAAAAATGTGCAAAACTTAAACCAGGGGGATTTATTATATGTTGGTACTTAATATTCTTTCTGGCCCTCAAGCCGGTCAAAGTTTTCCTCTTGATAAACCTCAACTTATCATCGGTCGATCTCTTCAGGCCGATATTGTGATTGAATCTTCACAAGTTTCAAAAAAACATGCACAACTAAATATAAAAAATCAAGGGGTTTACTTAACAGATTTAAACTCAAGGAATGGAACTTTTGTTAATGGCGTTCAAGTTCATCAACAAATTATTAAAGAATCTGATAAAATTACTTTACATGATGTTGTCATAACCATAACAAAACAAGCGATGACCGTTGCTCCTTCATCGGTAGACTTTGCCGCTCCTCAATCACTAGGTCATCTCGCCGTTGACTCACAAGCGTTAAACTATTCTGAACCAATTCATGATGAACCAAAAGAAAATTTAATAAACCCAATGAGTGCCTCTGCTGACTATAAAGACAAATTAAATAACTATCTCGACGAAGTGGTTTTACCTGGAGTTTATAAGTTGGCTGAATGGTTTGACTTTAAGTGGGTTCTCGCCGGGCTATTGGGTTCTATTATTTTTCTAATCACAGTTCTCTCAACGTTTCCTGCGATTAATCTTCTAAAATCGAGTATTGAAAAAGAGAGTCAACGAAGAGCTCTAACCATTGCAAAAAATTTAGCAGAAATTAATAAGTCTACCTTAGCCCAAGGGCTACACTCTTCGTTGCAGCTTAATTCGGCAGCCAACGAAGCTGGAGTTCTTCAAGCACTTATTATAAACGCCAATGGATCTGTCATTGCCCCATCCTCAAAGGCTGGAGAACACCTTGATATTCCTTTTATTCATACCGCCCGACAAGAGGGTAAAACTCAAGTTCAACAAATTTCACATAATGAAATTGGAGCCATCGTTCCAATGAGCTTTTATAATGCCAACACTGGCAATCATTCCGTTGCGGCTTACTCATTTATTTTATACGACATGGGCTCTTTAGCTATAGATGATGGACGCACTATCAGCTTGTACATTCAAGTTTTATTTATTGCTTTGATCGTGGGTAGCTTACTTATGTTTTTTGTCTTTAAGCTTTTTGAATACCCTTTTGTCAATATAAATGCTCAGCTCAACGAAGAGCTAAAAAACCCAACAGGAAATATTAAGCTCAATTACAACTTAGAAAGTGCTCAAAAACTAATTTCTAACATAAACAGTTCTCTCTCAAGATCACCCAATGATAGCATGAGTTTATCCTCTACCAGTGAGTATGATAGAACTTATGAAATAAATAACGTTATACAAATGATTGGGTTTCCGGCGTTAGCTATTACCAATCCCCATCAAGCCATCGCGGCCATCAACGCCAGTGCCGCAGAAAGCATTGGTTTAGGCCCAGATAACCTTGGACTCACTCTTGAACAATTAAATGATCAGGCCCTCAAACTAAGCCTCAAAGACTTACTTGACCAATCTTCTTTAAATCCAGGACAAATGAACCAAAACGAGCTTGAAATATCAGGAGCCAATTATGAAATTATGATGTCCTCTATCTATGGAAAAAATGACATTAGTTATTTCATTGTTTCTTTTATTCCTAAAGAGGATCAAGAGTGATCGGTAAGCAAAAAGACTCTTCTTATTTATATCTTCGAGTGACGGCAGGACCGCACAAAGGAGAGACTTTTCGCTTAAGCCTAACAGGTCGTAGTCGAATTGGTAGAGATAGCTCTTGTGAAGTATTATTAGCAAAAGATAACAGAATCAGTCGACTTCATGCCCAAGTTATTTTGAGTGATAAAAAAGTTTACATTAAAAACATGAGTGACAAGAATAAAGTTTATATTAACAAAAATGAAATGGAACAGAGCCAAGTCACCAAATCTGATGTCATTCAGATGGGTGCTAGTGAATTACAAATTATCTATAAAGAAAAATCAACTAAGAAAAAATCTTCTAAAAATAAAAACTATTCCTCCCCAAGAAAAAAATCAAAAATAAACCCAGTGACCATCACTATTGGTCTACTGATTTTACTTTTAGGGTTTAAACTTATCTCCCCTTCTAATACTAAGCCTAAGAATAGGAATATTGCCAGTGTGACCCCTAAAGGGGAAGTTGCCCCCGTCGTTTTACTCAACTCAAACTTTAAAAAAAGCAACAAAAACAAAAACTTACCAGCACAAGCTCAGTACATCAAAGGCTTTAGAGACTTTAAAAAAGGCCAGTATGAAAGTGGCTTACTCCACTTCCAACAATGCCTAGCTTTACAGCCTCAACATGAGCTTTGTCAGCGTTACTTACGCTTATCTAGAAAGAAAATTCAAGAACTCATTCAATATCATATGGTGTTAGGCCGTAAGTATAAAGATCAAAAACAGTATCAAGCTTGTAGCTCTACATTTAGAAATGTTACTTTTTTGGTTAAAGATCCATCAAAAAAACTTTTTAAAGAGGCCACTCAAAACTATAAATATTGTGAAAATCAATTGGAGGGAAATTTTTAATGAAAATTCTTCTCTTCTTGGAAGATAAACTAATTAATGAGTTTTTGTTAGAGCCTAACACAGAGTACAGTGTTGGCAGATCTAGTGACTGCGATATTGTTTTACCGGCAAAAAATGGTATTTCAAGAACTCACCTCAAACTACTTCTTAATGAAGAAGAACACCTTGAAGTTCAACTCGTTTCTAAATTAGGAGAACTCTTATTTGACAATGAACTCGTTGAAGGCTTGCAATTAAAAGAAGGTCATGAGTTTTTTGTACGAAATTTTAAATTTGTTTTAAAAAATGAAAATTTAGTTCAACAAGAAGTTAGCATAGCTGATGAAAATTTACCCAGTGCTGACGACACACCAAAAGAGTCAACGAACTCTCTACCTTTAAGCTCAAACACAGACTCAAACGACTTTGAAGCACAAAACTCTCTGACTGACTCCACTCATGTCACTGATAATGACGGCTTCAGTGTGACCAAAAAAATACCAGAAGATCAACTGCTTACCACTGCGCCTAACAGCAATACCGATGAAGACACTGTGACGGCCCTGAACTCCCTGACTGCCACCCTACATATTATTTCATCATCGGGAAAACCCAAAAAGTCTTATGAACTTGAAGGGAGCTCTTGGTTAATGGGCCGTGATAAAAACTGCAGTTTATTTTTAAACTACCCTTTTATAAGTCGTAAGCACTTCGAAATTATCAAAACCAGTGAAGGTTACTATATATATGACTACGGAAGCTCAAATGGCACATCGTTAAATGAAAAAAAACTCCCAAAAGGAGAACATATACGCCTTTATAACAATGATACCATCAGTATTAAGTCGTTAACTCTTCAAATTGAAATTAGAGACATTAAATACAGAGAAAAAATTTACCAAGTGGAATCCATTCAAGAAGCGTCACACTCTTGGGAAAATTCATTTATTGAAAATGATATAGTTTCTCCTCGAAAAAGAAATAAATCAATTCTTCTGATGAGGGTGGCCCTTGCTCTTCTGACAGTAACGGCAATATATGGATACAAAACAAAAGGTCATCGAAAAAATCGAACCATAGCTAGCAACCAAAAAGTGATCAAAAAACAAAATGGTCTTACAAAAGAAAAAGAGCTTCTTGCTTCAGACATTTATAATATGGCAAAAAATAATTACACAGAAAAACAGTTCTTTTCTTGTTTGGAAGAAATTGAACGCTTACATAAAATCATTCCAAAGTTTAAAAACTCTCAACGCATGGAAGTTTTATGCAAACAAGGACTTGAGCTAGAGCAAGAACAAAAAATTAAGACTGAGCGCGAAGCCCAAGCTCAAGAGGTGGAAAAAAAATCCAACCAAATCGCACTGAATTGCCAAAGAAAAATCAAAAAATTTACCAATAAAAGTCAACTTGATAACTGCCTTAACTCATTACTTGTTCTCAACCCAGCTCACCCAATGATTTCAAATTTAGAAAATCAGTGGGAACAAATGGAACTAGATAAAATACAAAGAGTAGAACAAAATAAAATGAAACAGCAAAGGCTTGCACAAGGTCAACGTTTACTGTTACAAGCCAAACAAAATAAAAAAAGAGGACAGTTAAAAAAATCAATTCAACTTTATAACCAGTACTTAAGAGGGAATTACTCTCATTCCAACGGGCAAGCCTCTATGGTCAAAAGAGAAATCTCAAGCTTAAAAGGCAACTTAGAAAAATTGTCTTCTCAGCTTATGAGTATATGCCAAGATAATTTTGAAAATAAAAACTATAAAGATAGCTATTACTCTTGCCTTAAGGTTCTTAACAAGTTTCCTGAAAACACCCAAGCAGAAGACATTAGAACCTCATCTCTTGAAAATTTAAGGGCAAAGGCTAAGGGGCTTTATGCAGATGGAGCTTTAGAAGAGAGCCTGGGTAATATTTCAGCGGCTAGAGATAAATGGAATGAAATTTTAAAAGTACATATTAAAACAGATGAATATTATCAAAAAGCTAAAAGAAAATTAGATAAATATGAGAGTCTGGAGTGAAGTTTAATTACCGTTCTTATAGCAGCCATTACTCTCTTCCCTCGCCACATGTTCATCTAGACGAATCGTCTAAACTTCTTATTTCTTGTAACGTTTGGGGACGGCCTATAAACCCTCAACCAATGATAGATATGATTATTAACTTCAATAGCTCAAAACTACGAGATAATGACCACACTTCCCCTCTCGAGGTTTTAGACCATCTTGATTTTTATGAGAATAACCTTAGAACAGCTCTTTTACTTGCACACAATTACTATTACCAAAAATACAACAAAGAGGAATTTGTTTCGGGTGTAGAGATCATTGCTTTGCAGCTGGTAGAAAACACTATATTTAGAGCGCAAGTGGGCCAACCACATGTTTTTCATAAAACAAAAAATGAACTCAAGCTCCTATATACTAGCCCCGACCTAAGCTCTGAGTTTGGAGATCAAAGTAGAATATACGCTCCCCTTCCCACTAAAATGCTTGGCCTCAATAAAGAGGTCTCTATAGATATACATAAATTTAATGTAAAACCTGAAGATCAAATCATTTTAATTCATCGTCATAAAATTTACCCCTTTAATTTTATTCCTCAAACAAAAGATCGCCTGACTTTAGAAAATATGAGTGATTACTTAGTTCAAAACAATGAAGACCTGCCTTTTTGGCTAGGAATTTTAGACCTGTCATAATCTCTTTAGATTCTCGACCTAATTACCGATTAACCTTTGTGAACAGTATCAAAAAAGAAACTCAACATTCCGAATCACTATTTCCTATTGTTTCTGATTTAAAAAAAAATAAACATTTTGGTCATCACTTAGAGATAAACATTCTGCCCTTAACACAAAAAGTTTGCTCCTACGATTGTAAATATTGTCACCTCGGAAAAACAACCACTAAAATTAACGCCGTTAAAACTCTCAATTTTCCATCTGGTGCAGAAATTATTTCTAGCATTAATGAAAAGTTTGATGAAATTATGTTGGGTGGGCAAAAAATTGATACTCTTCTAATTTCAGGTAACGGCGAAGCGACCCTCCACCCTCAATTTAGTGAAATTGCATTTGACCTTAACTTATGGAAAGCCGAAAAAGCTTCGCATATTAATTTAACTTTACTCACAAATGGAGCTCATTTTATGACTAAAAAGTCGATGGCTTCTACTGAAAAATTTGATGATGTATTTTTAAAAATTGATTGTTCCGATGATATCACTTTAAAAAAATTAAACGCACCTATTGTAAGACAAAATTTAGAAAAACTCATTTTTGCCGCGCAAAAAATTCATAATTTATCTGTACAAACCATGTTAGTCAGTGGGCAAATTTCAAATACAACTGACGAGCACTTTGGTGATTTGCTTGAGGTTTTAGGAATGCTAAAACCCAAAAAAATACTACTTACAACCCTTAAGCAAAATTACGCTGACTTAAAACCAACCAGTGATATTATTTTATACAACCTGGCTCAAAAGTTACGTAAACGTTTGACCAGTCAAATTTTCATAGACCTTTGATTATACCCTATATTTTCTTTTAGTTTTTTAAACATAGGTAGGTGTATAAGCCGATCTAACCAATGCTTAGTAAAGTTTTTCTGATCAAAATAAAACCAGGGATAACCATAGGCATAATTATAAATATTTATTTTTTCTTGTAAGCGTAGAAAATTATACTCACGGTACAAAACACCAAATTTTCTTTTCTTTTTCTTTGGCACCTCTTCAGTATACCAAGCCCAAAAAGCAATAGACAAATCATCTGTACAGTGTTTTATAAAAGTAGATCGCTGACGACGAAGTACTGACTTTATACAGTGATCATCTAACTGCTCAACAAATTCTTCCTGCTTGGTTTTAAATTTGTCTTGATTTAAGTAAGTTAAGGCAATGTATTCATCCACTTTATTTTTATTTTCATGCGAGCTCTCTAAAAGCTCTTCCCACATTCGGTTTTGTATTAATAACTCAGACAGTAAGTTCGCAAAAATCGGGCTTTTACTCGCTTCACTTAAAAGCAGAGAAATCGGCCAATCTTCAGACTGTTCCGAGCTCATCCAATAATGATTTACAAATTGATTTAAAAAAATCACAGAGTCTTCCGTTTGTTGCCAGGGCTTCATAAGAAGAGAGTCTATTTCACGCAAGCTTTGCATAAAATCACTAAACAAAGAATTTTCAGGAGCAATCTCACTTCTTTCTTGTCGATCTAACAAAGAGTTATAAAGCTTGGGCTGCTCATCATTAATATACAGCCTACGTCCACGACGTATCGCCTGCCGACGACTCACTTGCCCTGTTAAACTCTTCCACTGCGATTCCATAATAAGAGGGCGCTCATTGTCCCAGTTAGAAATGGGCTTTTCTAAACTTTTCAACAAAGATACACGGGCTCCCTGCTGGGGTTTAGGTGGCTCTAGGTTATAAAATTCAAAAAGAGAATACCCTAAATCTATTAATGAAATATTTTTATCAATGGTCCAGCGAATTCCTAAATCTCTTTTCTTTTTAGCGGGTTTTATTACTAAAGGTATATGAGTATTTTCAGAAAACAAATTCATGGCTTTAACCTCACCATCACGGCGAGAAACTCCATTTAAACCCACTAAGATAACCATTGTATTGTTCCAGCGATCTTGCTGTTTTAAAGACGTATAAAGCTTTAGTAATGAATCACTTAATTCTAATATCTGACCTTGACGCCCTCGAACTCTTTCTTGGCCACTTTCTGAAAAAGTGGGTCTATTTTTAAAATATAAATCGATAAAATGAAGGACGGAAAAAAAAGACTCTTTTTTCCTTTTTTTTTGCAACCAACTTAAAAATAAATTCACTGTAGTTTCAGACTCTCTGTATAGGCGATTCCAGCGAATAGGTATATTATCGTCAAACACTTCAAAGCCTTGATCAAGGCCAGATTTTCTCCATAAGGCTCCTCCTCCACTAAAAAAGGCTGTGCGCACTCCTTTTTTAACTATTTTTTCAGGCAGAGTTACAATGGCTTCAGATAAATAATCATCTAAGCCGCGAAGCTTATGAGCCGGTGGAGATTGGCCCGTCAATAAAGAGGACACGGCACTCTTGGTTAAAACAGAAGGGCTGTAAGCGTGTGTAAAGTAAACGGAGTCTTCACAAATCTTTTTAAAGCCTTCTAGCTGTGAACTCATAAGCCCCGTACAAGAAAGGTCTTCAAAGCCTAAGTTATCAATCGTGATGAGCAGTATTGAGGGCACACGTTCAGGCTCATTGCCACAAGAAGAAACCAGTAAACTCCCTAAAATGAATAGTATAGAAACGAAAACCTTCATTCGAGTTATTATTCTATCTCAACCCCAAAAATGGAAAAGAAAAGCCCAAGCCTAACGCGCCAAGTTTAAAATGTTACTAATGCAACTCAATTTTTAACAGAGTTTTCCTCATAGGCTTTTAGCCCCCTTTTTCTGTAAAAAGAAACAGTTGAATTTCGTCGTTGATCCAGCCATACTACAAGGAAAAGGGAGCTCAACTATGTTATCGGATAAGTTTTTCACAATTGCTCAGATGGGTCATGATGTTACTTTGTGGATCCTCATTATTTTAAGTATTTTTAGTCTAGCCTTTATTATAGAGCGCTGGTTTACCTTAGGTAAAATCACCAAAAAAAGTGAAGCCATTAATAAAAAAATATCAGCCACTCTCGCTTCCAATAATTTAAAAGAAATTGAAGGCCTTAGTAACGATCTTGAAAGTCTCGAAGGTGAGGCCATGAGCTGTGGCTTAGCCCATATTAAAAATCATGGTTCTAATGGTTTATCTGAAATTTTTGAAACCTTCAGTTTAACTAAAAAACCCTTACTTGAAAAATACCTCAATTTTTTAGCCACCGTTGGCTCTAACGCTCCTTTTATTGGATTACTTGGAACTGTTTTTGGAATTATGGATGCTTTTAAAGAAATGGCCACCAACCAAGGTGATGCCAGTGCCGTTATGATTGGAATTTCAAAAGCATTGATCGCCACTGCCTTTGGTTTAATTGTGGCTATACCTGCTGTGATCGCCTATAACCATTTTCAAAGAAAAGTAAAAACTATCCTTCAAAGCTTAAGAGGAACTGCAAATATTTGCTTGTCTTACTCTAAAAATAAAACGACAGGAGCTTAAGTTTGGCGGGCGGAAACTTTAACGACGACGACGGCGCAATATCAGAAATTAATATTGTCCCTTTTGTGGACATTATCTTGGTGGTTTTAATTATTTTTATGGTCACCACACCTTTGATCATGAAGCCAAGTATAAATGTAAACTTGCCAAAATCAAGTAGCGGCGACAAAACAGAGGCTTCTAAATTAAGCATTGGTATCGCCAAAGACGGTACCATTAACTTAAATGGCCAACCCACTAGCCTAGAAGAGCTAACAAAATACTCGCAAGATATGCTTACAACCCAACCTGACGTACAGGCTATAATATCTGCCGACAAAGACATTGCTCATGGGGATGTTGTTTCCGTCATTGATGCCATTAAATCAGCGGGAGTTAAAAAATTCGCCATCACAATTGATAAAAAATAGTTATCAAATTAGCTAAACTTTTCAGAAAACTTTTGTAAGAAAACAGATTTCAAGCTTTCTATATTTACAGGCTGGCCCATAACCTCTTGCATAGAAGTCATGGTAGAGTTAGAAAATCCACATGGATTTATACCCTGAAAGGCATTTTCATCTTCAAAAACATTGATGGCTATCCCGTGATAAGTCACCCAACGGCGAACAGCTATGCCAATAGACGCCACTTTTTTTTCATTCACCCAAACACCGGTCGCCTCTAGCTCCTCGCCGTTGACGATCACTTTTTCACAGCGCTGATAAGCTTTCACAGCAAACTCTTGCAAAGTTTCAATGACTGTTTTTTCAAGCAATCTTAAGTAGCTAGTCACATCTTTTTTTACAAATACTTTGTACTGCTCAAACCTTAAATTTACCAAGGGGTAAATAACCAACTGATTGGGACCATGGTAAGTGGCCCTGCCCCCACGAGGGCTATCAAAAACAGGCCCCTGCCAACCCCAAAGATCACCCGCCTGGGTGGCTCGCCCAGTCGTCACCACAGGGTCATGACTACAAAATAAAATCTCGCCAGCCCTGTTTTGCTCGTAAATTTCGTGAATTAGAGCTTGCTGATCTAAATTGGATTGTTCATAGCCAACTCTTCCCCAGTCTTTCACCAAAAAATGAGAGCAATATTTAACGGGGGAAGAAGTTATAGATTCATGCATAAAAAAAACCTTAAGCTCTAGGTTGAGCTCCCCCACTTCCATTTCTAAGAGGCTTTTGAATCATATGAATGGCGTGACCTAAAGTCGCTTCGGCCGCTTCCATCATAGTTTCACCCAGTGTTGGGTGTGGGTGAATGGTTAAAGCTAAGTCTTCTAAACGAGCTCCCATTTCAATGCCAAGGGCCGCTTCACTAATTAAATTACTCGCTTCAGGACCAACTATATGAACGCCTAACACGACATGAGTGTCGGCATCGGCAATCATTTTAATAAAACCTTCGGCCTCCATCATAGAGACAGCACGTCCGTTAGCAGCAAAAGGGAATTTACCAATTTTTAAATTTTTATAACCTGCCGCTTTGCACTCTTCTTCCAACATTCCCGCCGAGGCAATCTCAGGGTCAGTAAAAATGACAGCCGGCACTGTTTTTGCGTCATAAACTCTGTTTTGACCAGCAATCACCTCTGCAACTAAAACACCTTCATGACTAGCTTTGTGCGCCAGCATTGGTTGCCCAGCAATATCACCAATGGCAAAAATATTTGAAACATTGGTTTTCATTTGTGGATCTACTTTAACAAAGCCGTGATCATCCATTGCAACGCCAATATCTTTTAAACCCATTTGATCTGAGTTGGGTTTACGACCTACTGTCAAAAGAATTTTATCTGCCGAAAAAGTTTTAGTCGCTCCTGCCACTTCAGCACTCACTTCAAAAGATTTTCCTTTTTTAGTGTATTTCTTTGCAAAAGCTCCATGATGAATCTTAACGCCTAGTTTTTTTAATTTACGAGCAACAACCTGAACACAATCTTTGTCAGCCACTCCTTTAAGTAAAGCATCGCCAGCCTCTAAAACTTCAACTTCAGAACCCAGTTTAGCAAGATAGGAGCTAATTTCTAAACCAATATAACCGCCACCAATAACGACTACTTTTTTAGGTAACTTATCCAAAGCCAAGGCTCCAGTAGATGAGTTCACTTCATTTTCGTCAATAGCAAACCCTGGAATTTCAATAGGCCTTGACCCTGTTGCCACGATGTACTTGTCAGCTAAAACAGAAGTTTTACCTTGAGAACTTACAACTTCTAACTCTTTTGTTGATCGAAAGTGAGCCTCACCAGAAATAATTTCAACTTTGTTTCCCTTTAAAAGCTGCTCGACCCCTTTGGACATACGATCACAGACAGACTGCTTCCAAGTCACTAGCTTACCCATATCGACTTTGATACTTCCAATTTCTATGCCCATTACTGGAGCATCGTGCTGAGCTCGGTGTAAAAAATGAGCCGCAGTGATCATAGCCTTCGACGGAATACAGCCCACATTTAAACAAACACCACCTAAGGCTTCTCTTTCAATAATTGCTGTTTTTAAACCTAGCTGAGCACTACGAATCGCAGCCACATACCCACCAGGACCAGCACCAATTACACATACATCATACTTCATAAACTACCTCTTAAATTATGAAGGCGCTCAACATACTTGGGTTGATCTGCGCCGGAAACAAATATATTTTCGAAAAAGTTAAGCCTCAACCACTGAGGCTTATCAAAAAAATTCTAGATCATATCTAGTAATAAATGGCTTGGATTTTCAATGCGTTTGAAAAAGGCATTTAAAAAGTTCGCAGCCACAGCACCATCAATTAAACGATGATCACAAGTCACCGTGTAATTCATCACCTTAGCGGCCTTAAATTTACCATCCATATAAACAGGCTTGTCGACCATTTTGTACATTCCTAAAATAGCGACTTCAGGGTGATTAATAATTGGCGTTGCATAAGTCCCACCAACACTTCCAATATTTGTAATAGTGACACATGCACCTTTCATTTCATCTAAGGCAAGTTTGCCATCTCTCGCTCTGGTGGAAAGGTCGGTGATTTCTTGAGACAACTGTAAAATTGTTTTTTGATCGGCATTTTTAATCACAGGAACCATAAGACCTTGTGGGGTATCAGCGGCAAAACCTATATTAAAATATTTTTTGTAAACAATTTCTTCGGCAGCATCATCAATGCTGGCGTTAAACATTGGAAATTCTCTCATAGTGGCTATGAGCGCCTTCATGATAAACGGCAAGTAAGTGACCTTTACGCCGTATTGCTGGCCAATAGCTTTTACTTTTGCACGAGTTTTGTAAAGCTCAGTTACATTGGCTTCGTCCATTAAAGTAAAGTGAGGAACCACTTGTTTTGTCATTTGCATTTGCTGAGCAATTTTACGACGAATACCACGCAATGGAACTCTTTCTTCTCCACCAGATGCAGAACTCGCAAGAGGCTTTAATTCTGGAAGCTTCATCATTGGTGCTCCAGCAGCAACAGCGCCAGCCCCTTTATTTAAGCTCAATACATCTTCTCTTGTCACTCGGCCAGCTAAGCCCGTGCCATTTACATTGTTAATATCAACATTCAATTCACGAGCTAAACGACGAGTGCTTGGAGTTGCTAACACTTTTGAGTCGGCCACAGGAGGCTCAATGCTCGTGCTAGATGCTGCCACTGCCTCATGAAGGTGAGCTGCGACGGGAGCTTCTGTTGTTGTCGATGCTGCAACCGGTGCAGGCTCTTGATTTTCAGCGGGAGCCGAAGACGTTGCGGCTGATGCAGAAGAATCCACTTTTAACATAACAGTTTCAATAGGAACAATATCTCCCTCGTTGACAACTAACTCTGTAACGGTGCCTGCAATAGGGCTTGGGACTTCGACAGTGGCTTTATCTGTCATGACTTCAGCCACAGGTTGGTCGGCTTCAACACTATCTCCAACAGAAACTAACCATTTAATCATTTCCCCTTCTGTTACACCCTCGCCAATATCTGGTAAATTTACATTTTCAATTGCCATCGCTATACCCTCACTTCATTTGCGTTTGCTAGTTGCTTATTTTTATTAATAATACCTTTCATAAAAAATTCTCCGGCCTTGTAGGAACTTCTCACTAAAGGCCCACTGGCGACATATAAAAAACCCATGTCTTCAGCCGTTTTTTGCCAAAACTGAAATTTCTCAGGAGTGACATACTCTTCAACTTTAAGTTTTAGTTTTGTTGGCTGTAAATATTGACCAAAAGTCACAACATCACAATCAACAGATCTTAAATCATTTAAACATTCCAGTATCTCTTCATCTGTTTCGCCTAAGCCTAACATGATCGATGACTTTGTATATCGAGTGGCGTCTATTTTTTTAACCTGGCTTAATACATCTAACGACAAATCATAACCGGCTCTTGGGTCTCGTACTCTTTTCGTTAAACGTCTCACAGTTTCTACATTATGAGCGTAAACATCTGGTTTAGAGCTAACTAACTTTTCTATGAGCTCTGTTTTTCCATGAAAGTCAGGAGCTAAAACTTCTACGATTAAGTCGGGCTTTAATTCTTTCAAGACACTCACCGACTCGGCAAAATGCCCGGCTCCTTCGTCGGGTAAATCATCACGATCAACACTTGTTAAAACAACATACTCAAGTCCCATCTTTGAAATGGCCACTCCCAATTTTCGCGGCTCATCTTTGTCGATCACCCCTTTGGGGTTTCCAGTTTTCACAGAGCAAAAGCGACAACCGCGGGTGCAAACTTCTCCCATCAACATGAAAGTCGCCGTGCCGCCCCCCCAGCACTCAGCCATATTGGGGCATCTGGCCTCTTGGCAAACAGTGGCAATGTTCAACTCTTTTGAAAGCTCTTTAATTTGCAGGTACTTCTCACCACCTGGAGGTTTTATTTTTAACCAGTTTGGTTTAGGCAATATTTTTTTTGCATCCATACTAATCCCCATAGGAAAAAAAATTATTGGTTTTTACAAAGAAAAACCGCTCTTTGAGTGCAGGAATTCCCATCGGTTATATGATTCATTAGTCTTGTAAGCAACCTATGAGAAGAGCCTAAAAGGTATATTTGACGCGCAAAGACACTCCATCTAACACTCAACCGCTTTCTAGGGTAGAAAAGGCCTATGAAATTTCCAACACCATTAAAAAAAGCCAAATTTATTAAGAGATATAAACGTTTTTTTGCTGATATTGAGTATTCCGGTTCTATCGAAGTTGCTCATGTACCTAACACCGGCAGCCTACTTAGCTGTCTAGAAGACAACGCTCAATGTCTTGTGACTCAAACTGACGACCCCAAACGAAAACTTAAATTTACTCTACAAATGATTAAGTCCAACGGAGGTTGGGTGGGCGTAAACACGCAAACTCCCAATAAAATTGTACGCGAAGCTTTTGACGAAAAAATAATCCCTAGTTGGAAAAAATATAAGTACGCGCGCAACGAAGTGAAAATTCACGACAAAACTAGAATTGATATGGTTTTAGGTAACGATGAAATATTAGTCACTGCCAAAAAAATATCTTCTATAAATGACTTAACAAAAACAGGAAGCCACTTTCATTTTGTTGAAGTTAAAAATGTCACTTATGCGAAAAACAATCAGGCTTTATTCCCAGATGCCGTATCAACTCGCGCTCAAAAGCACCTTGTTGAAATGATGGAGCTTATTGATCAAGGTCACTCCTGCGAACTTATTTTTACAATTCAACGAGAAGACTGTAAAAGCTTTGCCCCAGCCAAAGACATTGACCCCAAATACGCCGAGTTGCTGGCGCAAGCTAAGGCCAAAGGAGTCAAAATCACACCTTTAGTATGTACTCTTAACAAGACATCAGTCAGTCTAGCTCCTTACAAAAAAATACCCCTAAAATTGTAATTTATTTTCTTAAAAGTCCGGCCTAGTTTATGACTGCCCCTCCCCCCCCAAAAAAAATGCCCTCGATGGTTCATCGAAGGCATTTAATAAAAACCGGCTTTTTTGTTGCTAAGCCCAAGGTGGGCTAAACATCAAGTTCAGGGTCATTCAGTTTTATTAATCGCTATTAAATTTACTTTTTTAAGTGGCGATCAATGATTTGAACAAAGTGCTCAAGAGGGTAAGCTCCCCTGACAGTCACACCATTAACGATAAAACCAGGAGTTCCAGAAATTTCAAACTTCTCAGCTTCTGATTTGTCAGCGTTAATTCTTTTTGTCACAACATCAGAATCTTTTGTGGCTTTAATTTTAGCTAAATCAGCGCCCACTTTTTTTGCGACCTCTTGTAAGTAACTCTCACCATCATAAATTTTCTTTTGATTTTGATATAAAATATCATGAAACTTTTTGGCTTTTTGTGGGCTTTGTAAAGCAATGGCTTCAAAGTATCGTGCCGCAGGTTCCGCATTAGGTTTGAAAGGTAAGTGCTTGTAAACTAAGCGAACTTTATCACCATACTTTTTAAACACTTCAGTCATAGTTGTCGCTGCTTTTGAGCAAAACGGGCACTGAAAGTCAGAATATTCTACGATGGTAATAGGTGCCGATTTTGCACCAAAAATAGCTCGTGACTCATCAATAGCTGGAGCCTTTGGATTTTTAAACTCTTCTTCAAGTTGACCTGCTTGCTTTTGCTCTTGTTCAGCTCGAGCCGCTTTTTGAGCTTCCATTTGGGCTTTCTGAACGGTATCAAAAAACTCTTTTGGTTTGGCTTCAATGGCCTTAAAAACTAGCTCTGGATTTTTCTTAATGGTCTCTTCGATCATTTTACTGCAAGACGCCGTGGCTAAAACTACAGCGGACAACGCCAAAACTTTTAATTTCATATTTTCCTCTCTTTTAAGATGATAACTGTGTCTGTATTTAAGACTATTTCATATTATTTTCAACGGTATGTCATCAATTTGTTAAGAAAAGGTCACTATTTACTTCCTGCGACCAAAGTCTAAAAGGCGCTCCCTAAATAATCAAAAGACGAGCTACTTCTTGAGCTCATAGAGATAGGCCCTATAATAAAGTTATGTTAAAAAAAATTCTTTTTCTCGTTTTACTTCCCGCCCTCATTAACGCCAAAACGGTAAATACCAACGAGCTTTTGGTCATGAATTTAGACGAACTCAAAAGTGTCATCAGCAAATACATTGATTCGTCTCAAAACATGGCTATAAAAAGTCAAAAAGAAGGGAATGAAGAAGAGAAACAAGGTGATGTCGTTTATGAACTCAAAAAAGCTCTTTTGATCGTCATGGCGCGTCCGAACAGAGACTTCATGTCCGTGAAATTATTACCAGATATTGAAAGAAACTTACGTCGCTACGAAGCTTATCATAGTACTTTGTCATCTTTGTGCTCCGAAGCCATACGTACAATTAACGATAAAGACATTGACGTAAAAATTCAGTCTTCTTATTTATACGTTATTGAAAATACTTTAGCAGAGCTCAAGCCAGAACTGAAAAATAACGAAGAGGCTCGAACTATTTATAAAAAAATAGCCTCTGAAAAAATTAAAGTGTCCAAAAAGCTTGCGAACTTTAGAAGACTCGAGAAAATGGAAAGCAATGACTTTTCCCCCAACAAATATGCCCAAAAACAACTTGATCTTTTAAATGGTGTGAAAAAACCATGGTGGAAATTCTGGTAAGACTCCCCTTGTTTTTTTAACTTTTAAATAAGCTCTCAATTCAAAAGCTTATCGCCACTTGTATTGCCAATTTAATAGCGCCAATTCCAACCAAAAATGATTCGGTCATTCGGGGCCTCTTTATCAAAAGAAGATATATTAGAAATAGAAAAAGACATGTCATTTTTAAATGACTTTATAAAAACTGTTGTAAGATCTTGAAGCTCAACGTCGTAGTAATTACGAAACATTATATTCCAAAAAATAGGAAAGCCTATATGAGCTATCACACTGCTTTCAGAAGAACCCAAGTCAATGATCAATTCATTAGTAATTCTGTAAGGATTTTTGAGCCTTAACTTAATGGAACTTCCCGAAAAAGAATACTTAGCTCTGAGCTTAAAACCTCCACCAATTCCCACAGAGGTATTACTCAATTTTTCTTTCACTTCGTATACTTTTTTTGTAGAAGGGCTTGATTTCAAATAGTGATCAACGTGATATTCAGCTAACTTTCTCAACATAAACTCACCAAAGCGTCTTTTTCTAGCCACATCTTCTTCAACAGTCACTCGCACGCCATCATTATTTGTAAACTCTTGAAAGCGGTTGGGAGCCTGTATATTAATTTGTGATTCTGTATAACCAAATCGACGTTGATATCGGTCGACAATATCTTTGGAAAACTCATCGGTAAAAATCAGTTTTTGCAAATTCACTTCGTTAGTTTCTGGAGCTGGAGGTAAAACAAACTCCACTAAACGCTGGTATCGCTCTTTTCTCACATCCGATAAGTAGCCAGGATGCCCGCCCTCATCATTCGCAAGAGCCGCCCCCCCCCACGAGGACACCCAAAGAAACATTAAAAAAAGAAACCTTTTAATTAAACACTTCATACTTTATCTTGCTATATCGGAACTTCATTGGGTCTATCTAAATTTCGCGTCTCAAAAGGAGACGAAAGCGGCTTGTAAGCTATTAAAACTTAATAACATTTTTGCCACTGAGGCTTTCTTTAGGTTTTAAACATAAAAATGTCCTCAGCTCGAATATAAGAGCACATCAGAAAATCATATTTGATCTCCTGTCTATACTCATATACACAGTGTAGGCCCACTTTTAACTGTTACTTTTGATGCTAAAAAGGAAGCCATTTTGTCTATGTCAAAAACTTTTAAGAGTAAATCAGATCTACACCTTGCCCGAAAAATTTGGCACTTCTTAGGGGTGCTACTTATTGTCGTTCTTTTCAATCACCTTCATCGTGCTGAATCATTGGCTTTACTTACTTTTTTTACCGTTTTATTTGTTACCGTTGATGTACTCCGTCAAAAAAATGAAACTCTTAATACTTTTGCTCTTAAACTTTTAGGGCCCTTTATTAGAGAAAGTGAAAGAAATTCTTTGGCCGGAACCACTTACTTATTAACCGCTTCTCTTATTGTTATTTCTATCTTTCCAAAGTCTATTGCCCTGCTCACTCTTTTATTTTTAGCCCTAGCTGACCCTATTGCTAGCTTTTTTGGTATTGTTTATGGAAAAGATAAGCTCATAAATCATAAAACCTTACAGGGTAGCCTAGCTGCTTTTGTCACTTGCTTTATAATTTCTATATCTTTTTACTACTCACAAAATTTAATGACCGAACGCTTACTTTTAGTTTCTATTCTCTCCGCCTTAATCGGAACTCTTTCCGAACTCATTCCTATTGGTAAACTCGATGACAACTTTACATTACCTTTACTTAGCTCATCTCTTCTTTGGGTGGTCTTTTATTTTTTAGGTGGATTCTAATGAGCACAAAACCCATTTATAAAATAAAAAATTCGACTAAAAAAATTGGACAAAAAATAAATGTTAATATTTATGTTCTGCCTAATTTACTAACGACGGCCAATATGTTTTTTGGTTTCTATGCAATTATACACTCCATTAAAGGCGAATTTATTATTGCCTGTTATGCCATTGTTGCCGCCGCTGTTTTTGATTTACTAGATGGGCGAGTGGCTCGTATGACAAATTCCACCAGCGAATTTGGCGCACAGTATGACTCGTTATCTGATATTGTGAGCTTTGGCATGGCCCCTAGTATTTTACTTTATCTGTGGGCGTTACAACCATTTGGCCGCATTGGTTGGCTAGCTAGTTTTTTTTACGTGGCCTGTGGCGGGCTCAGACTAGCTCGATTTAATGTGCAAAAAACAGTGTCTGACCCATCTTATTTTGAAGGCCTACCGAGTCCAATGGCTGCAGGCATTGTTGCCAGTTCGGTGCTTGCCTTCACCGACTTACAACTCGAAGCCCTTAGATCCTACCCATTACTAGTGATGACTATTCTGCTCGGAGTGGTGATGGTAAGTAACTTTAATTATCGAAGCTTTAAAGACCTTGATCTCAAAAGACGCCTTCCTTTTCGCTACTTGGTGTTTGGCGTATTTATCTTTGCAATGGTCGCTATTCGCCCCGAGGTCACTCTCTTCTTTCTATTCTTAACCTATGCAAGCTTAGGTGCTATTTTTGGTATTTTTAAAATTGGTCGTAAAAGTGGAAATGAACTGCAGGAGCTCGAACAAGAGTAACCCTATAATAACAAGGTAATAAGCATGTCTAAAAAATATAACGTGGGGCTTGTCGGCGCTACAGGTGTTGTTGGTGAAACTTTTCTTAAGCTCATGAAAGAAAATAATTTTCCTTTGTCTGAGCTCAGGCCTTTTGCAAGTGAAAAAAGCAAAGGTAAAAAAACAAGTTTATTCGATGCTGAAATTCAAGTTTTACAAGATGGCTGCTTTGACGGTTTAGATATGGTTTTCTTTTCTTCTGGTGATGAAATTAGTAAAGTCTGGGCCCCTAAAGCCGCCCAAGCCGGAGCTTATGCCATAGATAACTCCGCCGCCTTTAGAATGAGTCCTGACCATGCTCTTGTTGTCCCCGAGGTGAATGGACATTTGCTGGATGAAATGACCTCAGCCCAAGTGATCGCCAACCCTAACTGCTCAACCATTCAGTTAATGATGCCTTTTAATGCTCTCAAAAAATTTGGCCTTAAAAAAGCAATGGTGGCTTCCTATCAAGCCGTCAGCGGTGCTGGCAAAGAAGCCATTGAAGAACTCAAATCGCAAACAACAAAAAAAGCTGATACTTCTGAAGCAAAGCCAAAAGTTTTTACACGCGAAATTGCTTATAATTGCATTCCACAAATTGGTGGTTTTAATAGTGATGATTTTACCAGTGAAGAATTTAAAATTATGAATGAATCAAAAAAAATTCTTGCTGAACCTGACTTTTTAGTGAGTGCTTTCACAGTGCGAGTCCCTTCACTGAACACACATGCCGAAGCCGTTTGGCTGACTCTAGATCAAGAAGTCTCTCGAGACGAGGTCATTGCAGCTTTAAAAGAACAACCCGGCCTAGAAACCTTTACAGAAGCTCAAGCTTATGACACCCCCAAAGAAAGAGATGGTCAATACGATGTTTCTGTTAGCCGAATTCATAAAGATGTTCACGACCCTAAAACTTGGATTATGTGGGTTGTTGGTGACAACCTCCTCAAAGGAGCTGCTCTCAACGGATATCAAATTGCAGAACGGTTAATAAAAAATAATTTTTCTTAAAAAGTGAAATAAAAACCATACTTTTCAAGCTTGCTACCGCCCATAAGTTTGACTTCATTGTAAGCCTATGATGCGATATTGGTATGCATAGACTTATTATTTATTTTGGTTTGATTTTCTTCTCTCATTTTGCTTTTTCTGCTCTCACATTTATTGATAGCTCCCTTGAGCAAAACACCTCTAACTACACTTTAAATGGAACGACCCTAGTGATTTACGGAGGCACCGCCGGCGGCGACACTGGTGGAGATTGTCCCAGTACCAGCGGAACTTGCAACAGCTGTATCGACGGTGGCCGTGGTGATTGTAACTTTAAACGAATTTCTCCTGGGCAAGTATTAAATTTGCAATTTACTTCCAGCGAAAATATTTCGGGACAGGGTTTTATAAAAAATGCTGATGGCGTTGTCGCCAGTGTCACCACCACTATTTTTTCTGCAGGATCGACAGTCACTATTAACTCTGTCACCTGGGGCGACCTTTGCTCTAAAATTATTTCTGGCAATTCAAACACAGATTGCTCCGGAAGTGGCACAGGGACCTTCTCTATTGGTATACAAAGTAGTGTTGATACAAACACCACAGACCAAGTTGACTTTACTGTGCATATTGTTCCTGCAGCGACAGCCAGTGCAGGTTGCAGCCCCAATGATTTAGGCTTAGCGCAATTCACGGCTTTTCCTGGAGATGAAAAAGTTTACTTTCCACAATCCACCAATCCGGGCGTGACTGAACCCTTAGAGTTTTGTTCAACGGGTCCAACCACTACTGGTCAAGCCTATGATGCTTTGGTCGCTTTTTACTCTGAGGAAAGTTTAGCCGATGTTGATGTTGAGTCTGAAAGTGTTGAAATTAATCTTACAGGAACTTTTGGCAGCACTGATGACAGTACATTACAAGTAGATGAGGCTTTTATTGATGGCCTAACCAATGAAAAACCTTACTTCACACGCCTGGCCATTCAAGATTTAGCCGGAAATATATTTAGTTTACTCCCTAGTGAAGAAAACCCTTCCAACTGTATAAGTAATATAAGTAAAGATTCAGCCACGGACGATATCTTCAACTGCCCTTATTCAACACTGCCTCTCGCTGTGGCTGGCCTATTAGAAGATGATGTGAACTGCTTTATTGCCACAGCCACTTATGGCTCTTCAATGGATAAAAAAGTGAAAGACTTTCGAAAATTTCGTAGCGAGGTCCTGCTTAAAAGTGAGTGGGGAACTTGGCTTGTTCGTAAATATTATAAATGGGGCTCTTATTTGTCTGTCTATATCGCTCACTCTCCAACGTTAAAGTTAATTAGCCGAACACTTCTTTACCCTGTTTGGCTATTTACTATCATTAGCTTAAAGTTTGGTTTTCTTTTTAGCTTCTTCGCTTTTTCTCTTGTTTTTTTCAGTTTAATTTTTGGCTTATTCTATTTTACAAACAAGCAGCGAAGGATTTCTGCATGAATATATTTTGTAAAAAGTTTTTTCTTTTTTCATTAGCTACTACTTTTTCTCTCAGCCTTTTGGCCACTGATGAACTTGATCGAATCTCTACAAACCTAGAAGACATTCAGATTGAAAACGAAGAGCTGGGAGAAAATTTAAAGCTCAATGAACCAGAAGCTCAAAGCTCAAGAGCTCCTAACAATGAAGACGATGAAGAATTCGGCAGTTTATCAGATGATATAGATTCTGACATAGAGAGTAGTCTTGAAGAAGAGGTCACCTCTCAAACATCAAAACCCGTTCGAAATACCTACAAAGCCAAAGCCAGTGGCTACAATAAAAATGAAAAATTAATAGAGCACCCTAATTCTTCGAAAGGGCTTTTTCGTATCACCAAAGATAGAAAGTATTTATACAAAGCCCCTCCATCAGAACAAAAACATGCTGCTTCTGTTCGATTTGGTATGTTTAACCCTGAAAATCTCACCACTGAAAACAAAGAGTTTGCCTTTTCTGATCTTTATCAAAACCCGAGCGCCCCATTAATTTTAGTTGATTACGAATGGCAATATAAGTTTTTAGGAAAAGTGAGTCTAAAAGCAGGCTCTGGTTTTTATTTTGCCCAAGGAAGTGGTCGCTTTAACTCCTCCCTTACCCCTGAAAACTACGAACCCCAAGAGGACTTTTCCCTTTTTATGTTTCCCAATAGCCTTGATGCTGTTTATAAATTACAAATTTGGGACGATCAAATTTTGGTGCCCTATGCCTCTGCCGGTGTTGATTTATTTACCTTTATGGAGCTTGTTGATGGCGGCGGCTTTCCAAGGCTTGGTGGATCTGTTGGCGGGCACTTTGCCTTAGGTGGCTCACTAAATATTAATTTTCTGGATCGCTGGGGAATTCTAAATTTAGACCGCGAATATGGAATCAACTCTGTTTGGCTCACTGCTGAATACAGAAACTATTTTCATATCACCGGAGCCTTTGACTTTTCCGGCAGCATGTTTAACGGCGGCTTAGCCATAGATTTTTAAATCACTTAGTTTATTTAAGAGCTTTCGTTAACAGCCCCCTAGAAGCGGTGTTATCAAACTCTGCCTGCCCTTCTGGCCTTCTCCACAGACTCATTTTATCCAATGGAGGTAATTTGGTAAATTCGATCATTTGCTGCCTATTTATCAACATCTCTGCGGGCACATCCCTTTTATTTTCAGGGTTTTCAATGGCGGCCCTGGTAAGCTCTTCAATGCTTTGCTCTAAATATGCATTATGTTTTCTCGCAAACTCTAAGGCGATCACACTTTGATAAGCAACGGCCGTAAAATCACTTTTCTTTAAAAAGTCTAAAAACTCGATATCATCTAAATGCAAAGTTCCAATTGTAATAAATATTTTTTGCTGCGGACTTCTTTTAAGGTGAGATTTTATAATATTAGCTAAATAACGGTTTCGATAAGTATTAATAAAATATCTCATAACCTCAGCATGTAAGGCCCAATCAAGAGACTCTTTCTCGTCACTCCTATCCTTTTCAGTTAAAGACTTTTGAATTGAAGCTATTGCTAAGTCTAATTTTTTTGGACTCCAACCAAAAACCTCAATACTATCAGGCAAATAATCTTTTAAAGGCTTAAACAAAGGTGGAGCTAAGACCAAACTCACTGGCTGATCATCATAATGCTCTAACAAAAGAATATCTTTGTCTCGACCTAAATGCTCAATAAAATCAAGAGCGCGAATTAAATGCCCTTGGTAGTTATTGTCACCATGGTAGTCGCCTATAACAACAACTTGGGCCTCTTGAACATCACTCGTGGTTTGCAAGATCTTGGTGAAGCCGCGGTGCTCACTGGTTAACTTTGAATCAGACGTTGGTTGCTTTAACTCTAAAGCAAAAGACGAATTAATAAGTAAAAAAGTTGAAAACAGAGCAATCAACAAAAACCGTAACAATTGATTAAAAACTAACATAAAAAGCTCCATTTTTTCCAGAAACAAAAAAGGCCCTGTATAACCAGAGCCTTTTGACAAAAATTGAAAAAATAAATTCGACAATTAACGCTTTGAAAATTGAGTAGACTTTCTGGCTTTGTGTCGACCGTATTTTTTTCTTTCAACCATTCTAGAGTCACGAGTTAAGAAACCTGACTTTTTAAGAAGTGGTCTTAGCTCTTCGTTAAAAGCTAAAAGAGCTCTTGAAATGCCATGACGGATGGCTTCAACTTGTCCTGTCGTTCCGCCACCTTTGACTGTGATATAAGCATCAAATTTTTTATCTGTTTCTGTCGACAAAAATGGCTGAACCAAAGTGATATGACCTGTTTTTGTTGAGATATATTTGTCGGCTTCTTTACCGTTAATTATAAATTTTCCGCTTCCTGGCTTTAAGAAAACACGAGCTGCGCTGGTTTTTCTTTTTCCGGTTGCATAATAAACTTTTTCGTTAGCCATATTTTTCTATTCCTTTTATTTAGGCGTTGTAAGCTTCTGGTTTTTGTGTGGCGTGCGGATGCTCAGCACCAGGATAGACCTTTAACTTTTTAATGATCTTATTTGAAAGTTTGTTTTTTGGCAACATACCCTGAACCGACTTATAAATGATTTGAGTCGAATCTTTTTCTAAAAGTTCTTTTGCCGTCATTTCACGAAGAGAGCCAAAGAACCTAGAGCGAGTGTAGTACTTCTTTTGAAGCCACTTATTTCCAGAAAACTTAACTTTATCACTATTAATAACGACAACAAAGTCACCCATATCTGCATGAGGAGTGAACTGAGGCTTATTTTTGCCTCTAAGGACATTTGCTAGCTCAGTAGCTAAACGACCGACAGTCTTATCGGCAGCATCAACAACCCACCATTTTTCTTGTTTATCATCTTGTTTTGGAACCCAGGTTTTCATAATTTACACAACCTCATAAATAAACTTGTTTTTCTTAAAAGAAGTCTTTTACTGCATGATTGACTCTGACACAAATAAATATTGCTTAATATATACATTTTTCTAGCCGAGCGGGTGCTTCGCAATTAGCAAGAAGAGCTTTCATGGGTCAAAAAAATAAAAAAACCAATATACTAAAGTGATTTAAGGCACTTAGCCTCATCACAATCATATCGCACCTTTTCCAGAAACAAAGCTTTTCCTGGAGCCGTTTTAAACGCCTGGCGCCGATCCAAAGACTCCAGCACGCGCTCTAACGATTTCAGCCCTAAACCGCGAGCTTCTATTTCAAGTAAAGTTCCAACAATATTTCTAACCATTTGCTTCAAAAAGCCAGTCCCTGAAATGCGAAAGTGCACCTCATGAGAGCCCTGCTCGGCATAGGCCCAGTCTGCGCTCAATAAGGTTCTTACTGTCGTAGAAACTTCACTACCGGAAGATTGAAAGCATTTAAAATCTTTGGTTCCCACCAAATTTTGAGATAACTCATTTAATGTTTTAAGACAAAGGCGTCGACGTACCCAGTAGGTATAACGAGACTGTAAAGCCGAAGGCTGCGAGGCATTGCGTATTTTATAAACGTAGGTCTTACTTTGACTCGAAGCAATCGCATGAAATTTTTCATTCACCAAACAAGCGGACGCGCAAGATATGTCAGAAGGTAAAAGCCCGTTCAAGGCTCTTAACAAAGGGATTTGCACTACTTTTTCGGGAGCCCAAAAATGAGCAACTTGCGCATAAGCATGAACACCAGCGTCTGTACGACCGGCCCCACAAATGCGAAGGCTTTTATCGTCTAAAATTTTTTGTAAAACTTTTTCGACCTCTCCTTGAATGGTGGGCTTACCATGAATTTGCCGCTGCCAGCCACCAAACCGAGAGCCATCATAAGATAAAACTAACTTTACTTTTTTGGGTTTGTTTTCGTGATTAGGGTCTGTTTTTTTCATAAATGAAAGACTTAAAAAAGGTCAGAAATATAGTTCATCGGGTCTACAGCCACACCATTTAACCTGACTTCATAATGTAAGTGTGACCCTGAAGAGCGCCCGGTGCTTCCAACCGAAGATATTAAATCTCCCCTAGATACCACCTGCCCTCTTTTCACATGTACCTTCGAGTTATGAGCATAACGAGTTTTAACACCAAAGCCATGATCGATGGTTACTAAATTGCCGTAACCCGACTCATAACTGGTATAAGCCACTATCCCATCGGCGGGAGCGTACACAGGTGTACCAGGAGCCGCAGCGATATCTAAGCCGGAATGCATGACAGAGGCCCCAGTAAAAGGGTCACGTCGAACACCAAATTTAGACGTATACCAACCTCCTCTAACTGGCTTTAAGGAAGGAGTTGCATCTAATAGAAATTTTTTCTGAGACAGACGCCCCCATAATTCCGACATTTTCATTTCTTGTAAACTGGAATGGCCAGCCATCTTTTCTAACTTTAAAGTTAGTTTCAAAACTTTGCCCTGATCAGAGTCGGAATTTTTTTTTGTGTGATCAAGAGGGGCTTTTTTCAAAAACTTTAAACCCGAAGCCACAGAACTTAAGCCCGCCCAAGACGCTAAAGCTGCCCTTGAGTTATGACCAGCAACCTCTTGATCTTGATGGTTATGACCAGACAAGCCCCCTTTATCTTCTTCGGGCGATCCCACCTTAGGAACAACAGCCCGAATTTTAGCGGAGTACTCTTCAACCCGATGTAGCGCATTTTCAAGGGAAGACATTTTACTTTCTAACAATTCATAATTTCTTTTTAAATAATTGTTTTCAGATTGCAGGCCATTTTTTTGATTTAAATCAGAGAGAACCCTAACGTAGTCGAAAAAAAAGGCTGCCAAAAGTAAAACAAACAACAGAACAACAAATATAACAGCTCTGGCCCAGGCCTTAGACACCGTGATACTTTTGACTCCAGTGCTTGAGTTACTCGTTAATAATATAGTGTAAGATTTGTTGGCCAATGGACTTTACCCTTTTTATCGGACGTCAAATATTGATAAAACTAGGTGGGTAAACTAGCCTCACTAACTGAGTGCGTCAACCTTAAAGAGCTGACCACTCTATTTTACAAGTTTTATTGTTTCATGAAGATATTAATATCATTAAGAAAACTGAATATATATTGCGGAAATATTATCATCACCGCCGCCTTCACACGACAACACCTTGCATCTTTCAGGCACTTCTTCCCCAGGGTAATTTGATAAGACCTCAAATAGCTGGTCGTCACTCATTAGGCCGCAAACACCATCTGAGCACATAAAAAGACTATCTTTGGGCTCGACTCTTTTTTGAAGTATATCAACATCAATGGCGGCCTCAAAACCAACACTGCGAGTGATAATATTTTTACCCAAGAGTTGGCTTTCTGAAATACTTCGAAACTTACTCATTTTCATTTGCTCGTAAACAAGAGAGTGATCTTCAGTGATTTGCCAAAGGTAATTCCCATTATAGAGATAAGCTCGAGAGTCTCCGACATTGGCGACATATAAAATACCTTGATAAATAAAGGCCACGACCAAAGTCGTTCCCATGCCCATCAACTCAGTTTTTTCTTGAGTTCCCATTACAAAAATTCGGCGTGTAGCCTCGACATAGGCCTCGCGCAAAAGCTCAATAGGAGTAAAAATTTCGTTTAGCTTTTCTTTTTTAGTGCGTATTACTTCTTGCACTACATCGACGGCCAGTTGAGAAGCAACTTCTCCGCCAGAGTGACCGCCCATTCCGTCGGCAACAACAAACAAACCAAGATCATGGTCTATTAAAATGCTGTCTTGATTTTGTTTTCTTTTTAAACCCACATCTGTGAGTCCCCAGGCCTCTAACTTCATCACTTTTAGTCTACACTTTTAAATATAAGTTTAAAAGAGCTTTATTTTTTTGCTGGGTTTACCGACAAGATAATCAATGAAAAGGTTTGAAAAATTTCGCAACTATACTTTTGCCACCCTAGGGATTTCCCTATTTATACATATAGCTGTTTTTGGTTTTTTAACCCTAGCAAAGCTCGAAACTCCCCAATTGCCCAAGCCAGAAAATATTGAAGTGGTTATTCTAGATGCCCCTCCGGCGGCTCAA
>JAHDIR010000044.1 GCA_020630675.1 Bdellovibrionales bacterium | reverse complement strand
GAACCCATATTGTTCTTTATAAACGAGGCCAAGACAATCAGTTTGATTTTAATTCTGGAAAAAAACTCACTGGAGTTTTAAGTACAAAAAAAATTGGATGGTTTTCTGACTCTAAAAGAATCTATTTTGAATCCTTAAGTCGAGGCTATGACCGGTACAATAATTATTACTCGATTTACACTTATGATATTGAAAAGAAAATCAAAACTAAAATTCCAAATACTCTTCGAGGAATTTTTCCTCATATCTCTAATGATGACCAAATGCTCACTTTTATTCGGGCTGGAGCTGGAACTACCGAACTTGTCACCTCTAATTTGAAAGGTGAAAATCAAACCGTATTACTCAAACCTAAACTTGAAGTGAGATTATCCTTCCCCACATATTTAGATAATGAAAATATTTTATTCACAATGAGGGATTTTCAAGGTGCCCAAAAGTTATTTTCCATAAATACAAATTCAAAAAAAGTAAAAAAAATTGAAACCGATGACAAAACTATTTTTAAAATTAAAAAGTCTGGTAAAAACTTTATTTTCACTTCATTGAAGAATGGAACAAAAAATCTTTATGCCAGCAAACCTCCATTTTTTAATTTTAAACCTTTATCCAATACCGACACCGCGGTATCAACGGGTGACTGGGACCGTCTTACAAAAGAGGTTTTTTTCACAGAGCTCACCTCTGATGGTTATAAACTTTTTTCACAAAACAAGGTAAATCTTCCTTCAGAAAATCCGGCTCAGGTGTCGAAGGTTATGCCTTATTCTTGGCCCGAAACTAAACACCCCTTCAAGCCTACACTCAAAACAAAAGATTTAAAAGTTGAAGATTATTCTCCCTTAAAATATATGCTACCCAGGCATTGGATACCTTATGCCTTTAATGTAAATGATGGTTTTGTTTTTCAAGGAACTACTTTTATTCAAGACCCTTTAGGGAAAAATGCTTACAGTCTTGGTTTATCCTATGACACCATCACAGAAAGCCCAAGCTATAACTTTTCTTATCAAAACAACTCGACCGAACTTAATCTATTGGCAGCTTACTCATTTTTTAACGAACCTATTGGCAGCTCCTCCGATGACCATTTTGAAAGAACCTCTGTTTTACTAGGGGCTAGCTTCAATCTTCCTGGAGCCAGCAATAGCTGGGTCGGCTCTTTGTCTTGGAGTCACCGAGAGACCTCTTTAAATTCAACTGGAGAGTCTCTCGATAAATTAACAGGCCCCATCGCTGTGCTCAGTTATGGCAATACTCGAGGCCTAGGAAGAAATTTAAAAACTGGTTTTGTTAGTTTTTCTGTGAGCCATAATCACAACTTAGATTTAGATGACTTCCTATCATTTGATATGACTCGCCTTAACTTACTTTATAACTTTAATCATTTTCTACCCAAGCAGCACGCTCTTCTTTTTAGACTCAATGGGGCCTACTCAGATAACCTTCCTTTGGACAATACACTTATTTCTTTTGGGGCGAGAACTATTGGCGGTAATTTCATTGGCAACCTTATCAACAGTAATGTCCTAATGAGAGGCTATTCTTCTGGAGCTTTTGCTGCCCAGAAAATGGCTGTAGGAAGTTTAAGTTACGACCTCCCTTTAGGCGGACCTATCTATAAAGGGCCCGGCTTAACCCCTGTCTTTTTTAAAGATCTGCGTTTAAATATTTTCACTGATGCCATTTCGTTTAAAGGGCAGTATTTATTTACACCGGACGACACCCCCGCCAGTTTCAAGGCCACTGATTTTGATGAAGTATTTATAGGAAGTGGTATGGAGTTAAAATTATCAACTAATATGTTTTATCATTTACCCGTCAATTTTATATTAGGCTTATATTACGGCTTTAATACAGAAGCTTCTGGCGGCTTTGTTCCATTCATAAGTTTTTCTATGGGTGGCATTGGCGCACTTGCTAATGAATAACTTTTTTATCGTCCTCAGAGTCTGAGTCAGCTTGCACTTTTTTAGCTTCTTTTCTTGCCACAGTTTTTAGAATATCTGAAAACTTAGCCTCAAGAGTCGACATCATACTTTTTACAGCATCATGATAGCTGGCAGAAAAAATTGAAGCTTTAATGGTTGAATTATTAAATTGAATCTCTAATTGATAATGTAGTTTCTCTTCTAAGGGAGCTTCTTCATGTTCTCTTTCATCAGAAGATACGTTTAATAAAATTTCTGTACCCGGCAAAAGAAAGTAGTTAATCGCTGAAAGAGATTGATAAAAATAGGCTCTGTCATCAGGAGAAAACTCTTCGGGCAACGTGACTCGGATAGTGGACGTAGACATTCAAACCTCCCTTTGATTAGATAATTTAACTATATCGTAATTTCATAACTCCTTGGTTATTATTTTGCTAGAACGCCCTCGATGCAGGCTTTTCGCAGAAATTCTCAATTTAGCACACCGTCTATTATTAGGTCTCATTCTGCTTCACGAAAAATAACAGCGCAGAAAACTTAGACTATTGCGACCCTTCTTATTTAACTGATGTCATAGTCATGGTGCTCATTCACATCTAACTTAGATAAAATAACTTCTCGAAGGTTAGGCAATGTTAGATCTTTTTGTAGGGCCGGATGAAAGTTAATTCTAATTTTTCTTTTTTTAAAGCGAGCTTTTCTCAGTGAAAATACTCCGGGCGAACTATACGAGAATAAACTCCCCCATAAACCTGATATTGAAACAGGAACCAACTTTGCTTCAGGGCTATTTTTTTTAATTCTCAAAACACCTTTTTGAAAGGCTTCCAAGCGCCCGAGTCGAGTGATACCACCCTCAGGAAAAATCAAAACCAAGTGGCCTTTATTTAAATTTTTACTCACTGTCTGAAAGGCCTCGACAATAAGCTTTGGTTTACTGTTACCACCAGCAATCGGAATGGCATTAACTTTTTTTAAAAGATGATGAAATGCCCAATGGTCATAAAATTTATGGTGAATTATGAAATGAACAGGACGTGGGGAAAATTTATATATTAACATCCAATCTAAGTAACTTAAATGATTACAAACCAATAAACAGGGCCCTGAAGGCGGTATATGACTTAAACCATGGACCTCAACTTGATAAAAAGCTTTTAAAATAAAACTCATTAATCCTTTAAAGCGAGTTTCAAAAAAATAAATATAAAAAGGAAAGAAAATCAATAAAACTAGAATAAAAGCCATCAGCCATAAAAAATAAAGGAGCATACCTTGATATTGTGCCAGACTTTAACTCACGAGAAAATGGGTTTTTTATCCCGAAAGCAAATAGCCTAATCTTTGTGCATAACTAAGCTTTGTATAAAACAGTTGAGTGCAACTGATTTGTGAAGTAATTTTAAAAAAATGAACAACTATAGACTTATTTTATCATTATTTATCTTAGTTTTAGGGAGTATAACTATGGCTAAAAATCCAATCTCATCCTGTCCTGATAAACCCAATTGTGTTTGCAGCACTGACAGTACAGCTTATGCAAAAATCTCCCCACTTCCCTATCAAGGATCTATAGAAAAAACCAAAGAAACAATTATAAAAATTATGAATTCTATGGAAAGAACTGAAATGAAAAAAAATGAAGGGCCTTATCTTCATTTTACCACCAAAACTCGCTTACTTCGATTTACAGATGATATTGAGTTTTTTATCGACGAAGAAAACAAAGCCACTCAAGTAAAATCAGCATCGCGAACAGGCCACAGTGACTTCTCTGTTAACCGAAAAAGAGTTGAACATATTAGAGCTGAATGGCAGAAACACTCTCAATAAGGGATTTACAATGAATTTAACTTGTGAAGATATTTTTACTGAGCTATGGAATCAATATTCTAAACTTAACCCTGAAGCTTCTAAAATACAAAAACTTCTGAGCTCGCAGTCCCAACAAAAACTTTTGAATGACCATGTTGCTTTTAGAACTTTTAACTTATCGCGCTTTGGTATTGATCACTTAGCTCATAGCTTTAAACAACTCGGTTATGAAGCTAAAGGAGAATACCACTTTGATGTTAAAAAACTTTACGCTCAACACTTTGAACACAGCAATAAAAACTTACCTAAAATTTTTATTAGTGAACTACTTCTTGAAGAGTTTTCTGATGACTTTCAAAAAATTATTCAGAGCATGGGAAAAGAAGTCAGTGATGCGTCCTTAGCTCAAGAAGGTGTATCTTTTTCAGGAACACATTGGAAAAAATCCTACAGCAACTATAAAAAACTTTACAGTGAAAGTCCTTACGGGGCCTGGTTATATGCCTTTGGTTTTTGCGCCAACCATTTCACCGTTTTCTTTAACAGCTTAGATAATTTTAAAAGCTTACAAGAGCTCAATGATTTTTTAAAAAACAATAATTTTGTTTTAAATTCTAGCGGTGGTGAAATTAAAGGTTCACCCGAACAAATGCTTGAACAATCTTCAACAATGGCTGCTGAAATAGAGGTGGTTTTTGAAGACGGAACTTATAAAATTCCGAGTTGTTATTATGAGTTTGCTCGTCGCTATGAAATGGCACCAGGACAACTTTATCAAGGCTTTGTCGCTCAATCGGCCGATAAAATCTTTGAAAGCACAAATAAAATATAGTCCTGATTCACCAACTAAAATCTAGGAATATTTTGCCCAATATTTAATGGTCCAACTTTTTGTTCTTATTGAAGCAAAGCCCCTAAGGAACTTGGTTTTACGGCTGGTGTTTTAGCTAGTTGAAATCTTCATATGTATAAAATTTCACGAATTTAAGTCATAATAATAAATATGTGGAGAATTCTCACCCCAGTATTTTTATTTCTCTTAACCTCTGCCACCCTTGCCAATGAACTTGACATCGGGGTCAGCTATCTCCATTACCGAGCTGAATCTAATCAAACTGGACAACCGAGTGAGTTTCTTTTTGACCCTGCTTTAAAGTTTGATCTCGACTATCGATATGTTTTTGCTGAGAATCATGAGTTATCTATTGGCGGCGATTACTCATCTCTTGAAGTTGATACAGCCAATATAAGCTTATTTATTAACGAAACAAAATTTACACCCTACTCCTATTATGGAAAATATCAATTTTGGATTAAGCATGGGCTGACATTTACGGCTATGGTGGGACAAAAAAACTTTCCTATTTATGATATTGCCAACCAGGGGGTTACGTTTTCAAACTTTACTCCCCTATATGCTGGGGGTGGAATTTCACTTCGGGCTAAAAATAGCATTGGCACATTAGAAGCAAGTTATATATACAAGCACTTGCTGGAAAAAGAATCTGCCGGAGAAACTTGGACTGGCAACACACAACAAATCCGACTTCACCTAAACATAGGACGAAGAAAAAACCAACCTGGAAAATTCCCAGGCGTATTAGGACGAGTGAGTTATGTCATGTACAAAACCCCAATGTACGAGGGCAGCTTTGGGATTATTTTTGATTATAATTTTTCACACCTAAAATCACAATATGAATACAAAGTTGATGAACGCATATTCGGTCTTTATTATAAATATAGGTTTACAGACAAATACAAAAGGAATTAGAGCCGTTGCTAAAGAAGGTTTTAAAGTGGACAACCTTATTTTTTCTATTTTTTATACTGTCCTGTAATTCTTCTGAAAATATTTTAGGTGTAGGTAGCCGCCTTGGTTTGAACTGTGATTTTTCAGACAATGCCCCCCCTGATGATCTACAAAGTTTAGATCAATATGTAGTTGCTGCTGTAACTAGAAGCCCGGGCTACACCTGGCCAGCCTCAGCAGATTTTTGTGGCATCTCCCACTACGAATGGTCAATTGGCACCACACCTGAGGGAGAGGAGCTAGTCTCCTGGGAAAACATTGGCAATGTCACAACCTATCGTGATGAAAACTTAACTCTTGATTCTTCAGCCACTTACTACACCTCCATACGTGTCGTTGATGAAGCTGGTAACATAAGTGGAGCCTACACGAGTGACCCATGGGTTCGCTTAGACCCAGTAAGAGACTTACCCAACCTTATACTACGACTGGATTCAGAGGCCTTAACGTCCCTCATTGATGAAAATGGAACAAATGCCAGCAGCGGTGGCTTCACTAACTCTATTGATATTTGGAATGATACCTCTACAACAGGAGCCTCTCATAACTTCTTTGCTACATCGGCCACAGCCCGTCCAACGTTGAATGCCGGTGGTTATTTAGATTTTGATGGCAATGATGGTTTAACAGTCAATGATCACGTTGAACTCAATATAGGAACTGTCAGCCAAAGAAACTTCACTGCTGTTTTTGAAACAGGTGGAGATATCAACACCCGACAAATTATTTATGATGAAGGTGGAAACGTACGTGGAATGAACTTATACATTTTTAATGGTCAACTTTATTGTGGGTTTTATAATACCGTCGAAGATGGCGACGGCCCACAAGCTTTTACATTTGTTAGTGTCCCTATTGCCACAAACTCAAGATATATTGCGACTTGGATATTTGATTACACCAACTATACTGGACCAACCGGGCCTGATGGCAATTTAGAGTGTGTCGTAAATAATGTTTCTATAGGCACAACGACAAGCACGTCGCTTCTTTATGCCCACTCTGGAGATATTGGCCTAGGAGCCAAAGTTCAAGACACCTATTACGAAACGGGATCATCAGGTGGAAATGGACAAAACTTCACTGGTAGTATTTTTGAGTTTATGATCGTCAACGGTGTGCCAACCGCTGACGATATTGTAATTATTTACGAATACTTAAGTGACAAATGGAATTTTCCTTAATTCACTTACAACTTCATATTAGATTTTTTTTCTTGTGCTAACTTTTTAATATT
This sequence comes from Bdellovibrionales bacterium, assembly GCA_020630675.1. Taxonomy (GTDB): domain Bacteria; phylum Bdellovibrionota; class Bdellovibrionia; order Bdellovibrionales; family UBA1609; genus JAHDIR01. Next base: position 15,213 of record JAHDIR010000044.1, on the reverse strand, counting down.
ACGACAACGGGCATTTTCGCTCAATCTAACTTTTAAAACCTTTTGAGTTCCTGGCTTTAAATGACTATTATTCTTCAAAAAGTTTTTCAACTGCCCTTGGCTATCAAACAAACACTCATCAGGACCTAAGCGGGCAAAAGCACGTGAAAACTGAGATTGTTTTTCTTTATCGAAGTACTTAAGCTTTTCAAAAAATTGGCTTTGATATTTTTGACGAAGCTCTTCTTGCCCACTAGGAAATAAGCTTGAAGACAAACCTCTAAATTGATCAAAAGAATATTTAGAGTCTTTGTTCGTCATTTTTTCTAAAAATTCTAACTTATTATCCCAGCTTGGAATAACAGCCTGAGCTTTTAAAGCCATTTTTTTACCGCTACTTGATTTATCACGCGCTAGCTCTTTACTGATAAGAACTTGGGCTCCTTTATAATTAAACCTATTGAGTTGATAAATAATTTTCCATCGTTTTGAAGGGTCAATGGTAAAGCCTTTTAATTTTTGTCTTCCGGCAAGTAGTGCTTCTAAATTTTTAAGTCCCCAAGGAGTTCTTGCTACTAGACTGTAGAAGCTGTACCAGTTTTTTTGGGCTTCAGAAGACGCTGATGCTACCTTTAATTTGGACCATGCTGTTTTCTCTAAATCTGATACAAAATTCTCAAAATACTTTTTTTCAGCGGCTGTTTCTTTAGGCAAGTAGTAAAAAATACTTTCAGAGAAGTACTTCATATTTCCCAAAATTAATTCGTTTTCTTCTTTTGCTAAGTTATTTTTAAAGATTTTAGAAAAAGAATAGATATCTAATTTTGCATCACGAACCATTTTCCATAGGGCTTGAAAGTACATGCCCCTTAAAAAACTATCTTTTACATTTGGTAATACATCCACCAAAGTTTTTAAAGACCTTTGATCCATTTGAACTTTAAAATAGCCATAGTCACCATAGTTAGGAAAAACTATATCAGGGCAAGGTTGCCCTACAGCTTGGCTAACTGTTGTACTTTTACCAGAAAAAGAAACCTTATAAGTTGAAGTTAACTCAGGTTGTTTTTCTGAATTTAAACTAAACATAGCCATCTGTAAGCTATGAGGCCTTAGAACAGGATGGTCCTTAATATAACTTTGACTAAGGCCTAGTGAGCTAACACGCCCATCTTTGCAGTTTAAATCAACAGCCACAGTATTTACACTGGCCGTTTGCAGCCACTTCTTTCTCCAATCTTTTAAGTTTTGTCCAGAGGCTTGTTCAAGAGACCCTACAAAGTCTTTTAACTCTGTATTTTGAACAGCGTAAGTTTTAAAATACTTTTCTAGGCCTTTTTGAAAAGCCGTATCTCCGATATTATAATGCAACAACTTAAGTGATGCCGCCCCTTTTCCATAAGTGATACCATCAAAATTTGCTAAAGCCTGTTGAGTATCTGGCACAACTGCTTCAATAGGGTGAGTCGTTGGGAGCTGATCTTCCCAGTAAGCCCAATTTTTAGTGCGATGAAAGTAATGCCAGGCTTCACCTTTGAACTCGGTCACTGCGGCCAAGGCTAAGTTTGCAGTGTAAGTCGCAAAGCTTTCATTCAACCATAAATCATTCCACCACTTCATAGTGACTAAGTTTCCAAACCACATATGTGCCATTTCGTGCAAAATTACAGAAGCTAATGAGCGACGCTTACCCCGAGTTTTTACTCCTTTATCCACATAGTATTCGCTAAAAGTCACTGCAGCTACATTTTCCATCGCTCCTGAATTAAATTCAGGAACAATAATTTGATCATATTTTTTATAAGGATACTCAACACCAAAATACTTTTCAAAATATTCAAAGCCTTTATCTGTTACAGGAAACCAATCTTTTGTTTTTACATATTTAGCTAAAGATTTTCTTACAAATAAACGTAAAGGGTATTTTCCTTTATTCCAAGACCAAGAGGCATACTCACCAGCATGAAGAGACCAAATATAAGTTGAAAATTTTTGGCTCTTAGGAAAAGACCATGTTTTAAAACCTTTTTCTTTGGACACTTGGCTTTCTCTTACTGAAGTTATGACGGACCAATTGTTAGGGGCCTTTACTTTCATTGTATACGTGGCTTTTAAGTCTGGCTGGTCAAAACAAGGAAAAACACGGTTGGCTTTGTAAGGCTCGAGGTTGGTGTATGTATATACTTTTTGATCTTCTGGATCTTTAAAGCGATGAAAGCCTGCCCCATCCTTAGAGTACTTATGGACGAAAGAAACTTCGACACGATTAGCCCCCATTTTTAGTTGATCAGAGTTTAAAGTTAAGTAGGTTCCGTTATACTCAGGCTTTTGTAATTGACCATTGACTGATACACTTTTTACCTCACCTTCGTGGAAGTCTAAGCGTAAATTTTTTTCTAAGTGATTCACATCAAATAAAATAGAACTTTTTCCAGAATAACTATTGTCAGGGGAAGTTAAATCAAAATCTAGGACGTAATTAACATTTTTAATTTGCTTAAACCGGTAGTTGGCATAATCTTCAGTTAGAGTGGCTTTATTGGGCCCAAACGTCACTTTTTTAGAAGGGGTAGAGCAAGCTCCAATCATTAAAAAGGTGATCAAAAAAACGAGTTTCATATGGCATCCTTTGTTCAGTTTTATTTTTAAATTGTTATTTATTTAACTTAAATGTATACCAGAGTCGACTAGGAAATGAAGTCCATCTCGCCAAGCTTATCCTTACAAAAAGTGAAATTGACATAGGACGACAAAGCCTTTCCTATTCTTTGAATAGCCCTTAAATTATCTTACTCAATAAGGTTGCATCTATGCCCCCAAAAAAAAGAGCTGCTTTAAATAAAATTAAAAAAGGATCTGAATACATAACTTTAAACACACCTGTTGGCTGTCTGACGCTCATTGCTTGTGATCTAGGTTTAAATTTAATTTTATGGGATGAACCGTGGATAACAAAAAAAACTCTTGAGCAAGAGTATGGATTAATTCGCAACAATCAAAATGAGCATTTAAGCTGTGCAGCCCTTCAGTTAAGTGAGTACTTTAGCAAAAAAAGAAAAGAATTCTCTGTAAAAATTCACTGTCAGGGAACTTTATTTCAAAAAAAAACTTGGGATGTTCTTAAGAGCATTCCTTTTGGCCAAACCATATCTTATCAACAACAAGCTATTACACTAGGGGATAAAAATAAAGTTCGGGCCGTTGGATCCGCTAATGGAAAAAATCCAATTTCTATTATTGTTCCTTGCCATAGAGTCATTGCAAAAAATGGTGACCTCACCGGTTTTGGCGGAGGCCTAGAGGTTAAAAAGTTTCTTCTTAATCATGAACAATCAGTCCTGCAAGAATAACTGGGCTCTGTAATTTTGATCCATTGACAAAAACCAAAAAGGCATTTTTTTCGGGGCTCGCTGATTCGGCCTTAGACCTCGATTCAAAATTCTTGTACTCGCCACATAATTTTTATAAAGAGGAACTTCTAATGTGTAAACTCCTTGGTCTGTGAGATGACTATAATTTTTCACGACATCATCTGTACCCATTAACTCTATTAAGCGGAGCTTAAGACCATCAATTTCATCACCGTGAAAAGAATCAAAAGTAAATCTAATACCCGCCTCACTCGTATTTGAATACTCGTTAACGAGTTCTAATTTAAAATCAATAAAGAAAGGTTTCCAAACCTCTAGTCCTACTAACCCCAAACTCGGTGGTAGAACTATTCGAAGGCGACTGTGATCTCCTGGGTTAAATAGATTTAATTTTTCTTTTAAAAAATTTATTTGCTTATTAAATACAACTTTATCATCAGTGTACCAAGGCCTGCCAGTAAGTGCAGAATTTTGCCAGGCCAAAAGACTTCTCCCAATATCTTGAGAGTGCCTGTCATGTTCTACTGCAATCATTTTCAAGAGCTCTAAATTGCTTTTCATTTTAGTAAGCTCAACCATAGTGTTGTCTAACTTTTGCCATAGCTTTTGAATTTTATGAGTTGTTTTATCTAAAAAAAGAACAGAAAGAGTGGCCACTACCTTTGTCTGTTCTTTTTGAATATTAGATTTAATGACTTCAATATAATTTTCTTTTTTTTGAATTAAGAGCTTTAAATCGCTGATCTGCCCTCTTAGAAACTCAGGAGAACTTAAAGCATTGCCTTCAACAGCCTGATTTGGAACTTGGTGTTTACAAAGAGCATCAGAATCAAAGTTTTGATCAGACGCACTGACAGAGTGACAAAAAACGGCCACAAGTAACGTAATTAGTAAAAAATAGTACTTTTTTTTGACAAAACAGTACCTCTGAGAGTGAGTCTTCATAATGAATTTTAAAAGTTGCAACATAAAGGCCAATGATTAGGTCTATTTTTTTGTTTTATTTTCAAAAGCAATAATAGCCCCTAGACGGGGTGCGTTGTTTTTGGTACGGATGTCAAAAAAAATAGGAGAGTAGACATGAAAAAAGTTATTTTACTTATATCCCTTTTGTCACCATTAACTTCCATACATGCTAGCCATTTAGGACCAAATATAAAACCAGAGGTCAGCGCTGAAGACGTTGCTAGTCCTTTTATTAAAACTGGACCGGGAAGTAGTCCAAATCGAGATGATAGAATCATAGACTACAACCACTATAATCAATGTTTAATGGACTCTACCCCAGATACAATCATCAGCACTGATGAACTTGAACTAATAAAATTCAGATGTTTAAATCAGAGCACACTAGGCTTTTATTAAAAAAGTTTTATTAATTAAATGCACTTTATTTACCTCAAGCTAACCTAAGAGTGAGCTTGAGTAATAACATCAGCTGCTTTTTCAGCAATCATATAAATTGGTGTCACAATGAAGTGCCCAGGAATTTTTGGAAACACTGAGGCATCGACCACTCTTAAGTTACTGACCCCATGAACCTGAAAATTAGAGTTCACAACATCACCTTTGTCCGGTCGAGGGCCCATCTTAGATGTACAAGAAGCATGATGCCCCCAAGCCTCTTTAGCAATAAAGTCTTTTAGGGTCTCTTCGCTTTGTTCATGTTCTTTCTTTGGCCAAATTTGTTCTCGGGTGATTTTTCTTAGAGGGGATTTAGAGTTTACTTTTTTAGCAAAGTTGACACCATCAACCATTGCCAATAGGTCATCTTCACCATCGGAGAAGTTATTAAAATTAATATTGGGAGTTTCATGCGGGCTATTAGATTTTAACGAAACAGTCCCGTTTGTATTAGATGTATGAGCTTTTAAAACAGCCCATGTTAGTTTATTTTTTGTTTTCGTTAAATCACTTGAGTAGCCAGAGTAATAGCCTCGAAAGTCTCCTGGTACAGCAAAAACAAACAAGTCGGGGTCTTGATCTTTGGCACATACACGTGACCTAACCATATGCCCAATAACAACACCATTGGTGCTATAAACATGGTTTTTCTTATCTTTTTTATACTCTTCTAAACATGGATCGTTGGCTGGCTGAAAAGTGCAATCTTTTAAACTGGCGAAGTCATTGTTAAGTTCCGAAACTACACCAATTTCATATCTATCTTGAAGGTTTTTACCTACGCCTGGCAGGTGAACCTGTGTTTCAATACCTTGCTGGTCCAGCTCATTTGTTTCACCAATACCAGACAACATAAGAAGTTGAGGAGTGTTAAAAGCTCCCCCGGCTAAAATAACTTCTTTTCTGGCCTTAAAGAACACTTTTTTACTGGCATTGACAGTAGAGCTCGCTAAGTAATTAGGAGAAGCTTTGTACAGGTTGTTGTAAGAGTTTACCATTGCTTCAACACCAAGAATTTTTTTGGACTCTCCTGTACGGGTTTCTTTAAATATGAGTTTTGTTGCTAAAGCTCCTTTTTGAATTCTAAATTTATTTGTCGACTTTTCTGTTTCTAGCATCCAGCGACGAGGGCCACTTCTTTGCCCTTTATAAATAGCATTTACAGTCCTGTAAATTCCTTCATCCTTAGGTCCATGTTCAAAGCTGTTAGCGTCTAAATTGGTTTTTTGAGTTTTTAGTAAATGAGGTACGTTTTGTAGCCCCCAAGCTTTTGCACTTGCAGCGATAATACTCCTAAAGGCTGAGTCTCCCCTCGCTCTTGAAAAAAGAGGGTTATCAAATAAAAATCGTAATGGAGTTTGTGTGGTCTGTAACCAACTTTTTTCATTTTGAAAACCAGGGTAACCGTGAGTTCTTACGCGCTTAGGGCTTGAAGCAAACATATAACGGTTGTCTTCTAGTTTTCTAAAGTAGGACCTCATATTTGTTGAGTTCCAACTTTGATCTCCAGTTAAAGCCGCAATATCTGCCCAATCTTTATTATCGGGATACATAGTGATCATGGCATTATGAATAGTACATCCTCCAACAGCAGAAACTCTGGGATATAAAATTCCACCTCGGTCAGCTTCAAATTTAGAGTCAAAACGATCGAGACCTGGCTGCCCCAGCTTATCTTTATGGTGACGAACAAAAAAGTTCCAGCTCCAACGATAATCTTCACTTGAGATGCCATGGTAAGATGGAGTTGTGATTTTAATATTATCTCCATGATCTTGCCCGGCTTCTAAAACAAGAACGCTAAAGCCGCGCTCGGCTAACCTTGTCGCCACAGGTGCGCCTCCTGCCCCACTACCAACAACAATAAAATCATAAACCTCTTCAGACTCAGCTTGAGAAAATCGCCCCATAAGCCCAAGACCAGAAGCTGCTAAAACTGAGGAAGAGTAACGTAAGAAATCTCTACGATTAAATGAGGAGTCTACAGAACTAATTTGTTTATTCTTATTATTACTCATATTTGTCTCCTCAATTAATGAAAGGATAAGCTTTAAAATTTATTTCTACTTTATTTCTTGCCCAATAAATACTTACAAAGTTTTTAAGTACTCAATTAAAGCTTCTTGTTCTTTTGATGACAGCCCTTTAGATTGAGCATTCATGTATTTTGTTCCAAAGTAATGCCCTTTATTGACCACTAAATCAGGACACTTACTTACTTTTAAAAGCTTGTCGGCTGTGATTTGAGTAAAAACTCTTAAAGCCTCCTTTTCATTAGTTATGCTTTTAATTTTCTTAAAACCTTTAACTAAAGAGAAAACAGCAGAAATCAGATCTCGTTTTCCAGCTCTCATGTTTATATTTGCAACTAAGTTAACAGGATAGCCTTTAGGAAATGGTCCCAGCACCACATTATCACCGACAGTTCCCTGAACATCTTCATTATCAGTAGAATAATCTTCTGCGGAGTAGTCTCCATAGCTAGATCCATATACATTTTTATCAGCACCAAACTGTTCAATACTTTTTATTTGTGAGCCGGCCATAGACTTTAAATCACCATTCATTAAAATCTCATCCGAAGAGTCTTTAAGTTTTAACTTCTTCGGAATTAACTTGTACAGTTCAAGGTCCGACTTGGTTATAAACGGAAATTTACTTTTTAATTTTACAAAAGGAATTTTTGGAATGAAATTTCTAGGGATTCGAACGTAAGTGTCCTTAGAGAAAACATCAACTATGCCTTTAGCTGTTTTTCCATTCACAGAGTAACTGACAGTTTTAATAGATGTGTCCTTAAGATTCGTGCTTCCCCGCTTATCAGGGTTTAAAAGCCCCTCAATGGAAGACTCAAAAGACTGCAGTCTCCCCTCGACGGTTCCTCGGTAATCAAATTGTCCGATAGAGTTATTTGATAAAAACGGTGCCGTCGACCAAAGACTCGTTAAAGAAGGAGGTCTGATAAAGCCACGACCGCCACCAGGCAAGTCCCTTTTTCGGCTCACAAAATTACCATTACTGTCTATGGTTACAATATCAACCCCTTGAACGGATGGAAGCTCTTTGTAGCTATCAGAGGTGTAATGGTCCCAAATGTTACCTTTGATGCCATTGGTGGCCTCAGAACTACAGGTTTGAACTCCAAGAAGGCTCACAGGAACTCTTAAGTCTGTTGACAGGTAGTTATCTTCTAGGAAGTTGTCGGACTGAACTAGTGTCTGCGCCTTCTTTTTATAATCAGAATTTTTTGAAACATAGTCCCAGTAATTGTTCCAACATTTAAGATAACCAGGCCCTTGGCAATGAGGCTGATTAACGAAGCTATAAGCTTCTTCAGGAAGTTTACTGGAATGACATCCCATACAGTGATTCGCAAACACTTTTTTACCCAAACTCAATTTTTCTTCACTCGCAGACATATACTGTTGCCCACCCTCAACGCCTTCTAATTTGTCTGGCTCTCCTGCGGCCAAGAAAAAGTTGGCCAAGTGAGGTGTTTGCTCACTTGTTGCTCTCCAATACAAAGAGTTGCTTTCAGCCACTTGTATTTCAAAAGGAGTGATCTTTTTTAAGGGAGAGCTTCCAAGTAACGGAACAAAGTGCTTCATCCACTCTTCACTAAAAAGACCAATATTTACATAAACACGGTTTAAACTTGCTAAAATTCCAGCCGAATCAGCTGCATCTTTGAGTATTCGTGGAGTTGTAACACTCATGGTGCCTGCAGTACGATACGGTATTTCACGTCGACGATCAGGCGATAAAAACAGCCCTCTGTCGGAGTGGGCTAAACCCAACACCGGTGAATCTTCGGACACACCCCGGCCGAGAAAATGTTCAAATTGACGGTTTTCTCTGTTTGTTGATACTAAAGTTTCATTGTGCTGAAATTGACGAGCGGCTTTCACTCGAGCCGGAAAACTGTAAATAGCATTCATTGTTCTTGGGTTATTGATTTGATCTGACGAGATCAAAGATGTATCTAATGCTCCAGGCCTAGCTGTATGCAAGAGTTGATGAACGAAGTTACTACTATTTTTTTTATAGTTCCAAAAGAAAATACGATCTACCCAAAAGTATTGAGCACCGACTGTTGAGGATAAATTTTCCCATTTAGGAGCGTTAAAATTTTTAGGTAAATTGGAAACTTCAGGGCCAACATGACAAAAAGCACAAGCCATACCCACTCGGTAAGGCTTTATCAATTTTGGGTCGTTGTAATACTCAGGACTTGTATAGTACTTATCGGCGTCCCAATGACGGGCAGCCTTTTCATCAAATTCAGGGTTGGGAAAAATTCTTAGCCCCACTACACCGGTGGCAAATCCATAAAAGGAACTTTCGTGTTTTACCGGTTGCCCCTTATAATTGAGTGTTTTACCGCGAGATCCAATTTTTATGCCTGGATACTTTTCATTATTTTCAAAAGGGTCTGGCTGACAGTCTTCCGAGCGTTGGTCTAACCATAAGCCCCAACGATCTTCTCTTGGCCCTAAGTTTTCTTCAAAACAGGGTTCGTTGATCAAACCCAACTCTTCCCAACGCTTTGAACGAACCGAGGTGGCCTGAGGGTGATTAGAGAGTGTTTTTAAAAAGTCTAGCTGGCCTCCTCCCACTTGGGTTGTACCAAGATGAGTCCAAAATTTGTCGTTGCCCCCAGTCCAGACCATCCAGTTATTTCGGCCTATAGCTAGAGAAGTTCTTATTTCCTGTTCTGAGCTGTTTGGCATAAAAACAGACATTTTTTTAAAAAGTTGCGCTCCATTTTCTGGAGCTGTCACTCCTTTGTCCATATCTTTGAAATAGTCTTCATCGGCTCCACGAAATAAAGTCTTTACCTGATCAAGAGACATATCTTGACGCAAATAGGAAGCCATGGCTTCATCGACGGGATCGGAAGGCTTTATGTAAGCCGATATAGAGTTTCCATAAAATTCAGGAGCTGCGGATGCGGTTGGAACGTAAGAAAGCAACGAAATGGTTAATAAAACAAACTTGTTAAAAAATTGTGTTTTATGCATAAAATATTCCCCCATTTAGATTTCAAAAATTAAGTATAATAGAACGATAATTCTCATGAATCCTTCGAGACATTTATCATTTTAGGGCATTGAATTAAATACATAGATAAAAAAATGAACAAATTACATTCTATTTGTGAGACAGCCTTTAGGCTTCGATCACAATTATTTTGAGGTTATGAAAAAGTTACACATAACGGAAAAAAAATAAAAGAACTTTTTGGGAATTTACAAGTATCTGTTTGCATGAGACTGATAATATTCGTTTCAAATAGATAATAACGGCCCTCTAACAACTGAAAAGTGAATAGCTAATATTAGAGGTAACCTTTACTTTTGTTGGCCAATGGTGTGATTTTTTTATTTTTTATAGAAGCCCAGAGAGGGCTAAACAAGTTTTATTCCATTCTAATATTTTCTTTTCACTCAATTTTTTTTCACAGTCATTTTGAACTTGATCGAAATACTTAATAAGCCTTGTTGTTTTATTTATACCACTAGATGTGAGCTTAAGAATTGTTTTTCTAGCGTCTTTTTTGTCTGAAAGACGAACTAACCAATTTTTTTTCACTAAATAAGTAAGGCAATGGCTCACATTAGAGCTTGTTAGCAGAAGAGTTTCAGAGAGTTGAGTCGGATAAACTTCAGATTTTTCAAAATAAATAGAAAGTAAAATCATAGCTTGAGAAAAAGAAAGCCCTTGTTTTTGTAGCTCACCTTGAAAGGGAATAAAGAATTGATCGTAGACCATATGACTATGAAACACTGGACTTGATTTTAAGAAACTTTGTATTTTCAAATTTAAATCTCCAATAATAACTTGAATAGTTCAGTTATTTAACTGTTCAAGTATATGAAAAAAATTACTCGCACAACATTTAATTATTGAATATTCAAAAAACCCCACTAAGTTCCAACTTATGATAGATATAAAAGCCTTATACGAACGTCCTCTCACCGATTTAGTTTTTGATGCACATAAAGTTCATCGTGAAAACTTCAACCCCAATGAAATTCAAGCCAGCCAACTACTGTCTATAAAAACTGGTGGCTGCCCTGAAAACTGCTCATACTGCCCTCAGTCAGCACACTATAAAACCTCCGTAGAAAAAGAAGCTTTACTTTCCGTAGAGCAAATTAAAGCCTCAGCCATAAAAGCAAAAGAACAAGGGGCTACTCGATTTTGCATGGGAGCTGCCTGGAGAGAAGTTAAAGACGGCCAACAGTTTGACCAGGTTTTGGAAACGGTTCGTGAAGTTAAAAAACTAAACTTAGAAGTTTGCTGTACTTTAGGCATGCTTAACAAAGCCCAGGCCAAAAAACTCAAAGACGCTGGCCTTTACGCTTACAATCACAATATTGATACCTCCGAAGGTTTTTATTCTGAGGTTATTAGCACTCGTAAGTTTGATGAACGAATGAACACCATTCAAAATGTCAGAGACGCAGGATTAACCGTTTGTACGGGTGGAATTTTAGGGCTTGGTGAAAGCGATGAAGATCGAATTTCTTTTTTACAAACCTTATCTAGTCTAACACCTCATCCAGAAAGTGTAACCATAAACACCTTAGTAAAATTTGAAGGAACTCCCTTAGAAAATAACGAAGAAATTGACCCTTCTATTATTGTGCGTGTTATTGCTTGTGCCAGAATTTTAATGCCAAAATCAATGATTCGACTAAGTGCGGGTCGTAACCAAAGAACTCGCCTAGAGCAGTTCACTTGTTTTTTTGCTGGGGCCAACTCTATTTTTTATGGAGAAAAGTTATTAACTTCTCCCAACCCTGAAACACACACTGACAAAAATATGCTCCGCTCCCTGGGGCTTCAGGTACAACAGCCTCATGCTTGAGTTGCAGAGCCAATTAGACCATCTTAAAAAAAAAGGTCTTTATAGATCTTTAACTCCATTGAGTGGTCTTGATTTTTGCTCTAACGATTACCTTGGTTTAGCAAAAAACTCATTTTTAAAAAATGAACTGAGTGAATTTATTTTAAACGAAAAATATCTTTGGCCAAGCTCTTCCCGATTGATTGGAGGAACCACAGAACTTCATTTACAAACTGAAAGTTTTTTAGCTCAATTTCTTAATAGAAAAAGTGCATTACTTTTCGGATCTGGCTACAGTGCAAATGTTGGAGTTTTGACCGCCCTTTGCCAAAAAGAAGACCTTATTTTTTCAGACCAATGGAATCACGCCAGCCTCATTGAAGGCATAAAAAACTGTGGTGCCAAATATTTGGTTTATAATCATAATGACCTTGACCAACTACAGGACCTTCTGAAAACTTATAAAGAACATAAAGGTAAAAAGTACATCGTTACTGAGTCTGTATTCAGTATGGATGGCACTCTACCCGACTTAAAAAAACTTATTGCCTTAGCTAATAATAACCAAGCTTTTCTTATTGTTGATGAAGCCCATGCCACTGGAATTTACGGATCTAATGGGCAAGGTCGTCTTTCAGACTATGACTATAATAAAGACCAGGTTATAAGTATTCATACTGGAGGAAAAGCCCTCGCGGCTTATGGTGCTTTTGTCGGTTGTAGCCCTCTTATTAAAGAGTATTTAGTGAATACATCAAAGCATTTTATATATACAACCGCACTTCCCCCTTTTGTTGTTTTTCAATTACTTAAAAATACGGAATACATTCAATACAACCCCAAACTTAGAAACCAACTTCACAACAATATGGAGTTTGCAAAAAAATTAGCTCACAAAACTCAAAGTTCACCTGTACTTTCTTTGGCGATTGCTGGCAATTCTGCGGTTTTAAAACTATCACAGGATTTAATGAATAAAAATATTGCCGTAAAAGCCATACGCTACCCGACAGTGGCCCGCGGGAAAGAGCGAATAAGAATAACAGTTCAAGCCTCTCATACAAATAAAGACCTAGAATACTTATTTAAAAATGTAAAAGACTCTTTAGGAGAGCTGAGCTAGATATGAAAAAATACTTCGTCACCGGAACCGACACTGACATTGGTAAAACCATTGTTTCCACGCTGTTAGCCATGGCATTAAAGGCTAAGTATTGGAAGCCTATCCAATCTGGGCTAACCCCAGAAACCGATAGTGACTTTGTAAAAAAATATTTGCCTTTGGAAAATATTATTCCTGAACGTTACCTACTGACCCAGCCCCTTTCGCCCCACCTATCAGCTCGCTTAGATAAAGTCGAAATACAAATGCAAGACTTTCAGCTGCCTCAAGTAGAATCTTCTCTTATTGTGGAGGGTGCTGGCGGAATTTTTGTTCCCATCAATAAAAAAGATATGATTATAGATTTAATTGAAAAATTTCAACTCCCAACTCTTGTGGTTGCAAAAAGTGGGCTTGGAACGATTAATCATACATTGTTAACTCTGTCTGCTCTTAAGCAAAGAAATATAAATGTGGCTGGAGTAATAATGAACGGACCTAAAAATCTAGAAAACAAAAAAGCCATTGAAAAATATGGAGACACTCCCGTTTTGTTTGAACTTGAAACCTTAGCATCATTATCTGTCACTGAACTGCAATCCTATTGTCAAATCATATTAAAGGAACTCTAATTTATGAAAAACACACTTATGAAAATAATTTCTCAACCTCAATCTCATGCCAAATGGATAAATACTCTAGCTTACCTAGAGCATATTGGGTCACGAAAAATAATGAAAAGTTTAAACTCTAGGCTTTTAAATCTAGATATGCTTGAGCACCTTACTGAGGAAACTCGCCATGCATATTTCTTAAAAAAAATTGTTGAAAAGAATTTTCCGGGTTATTGCCCCAACTTTTCACCAGAGCATTTACTAGGCAACAACTCTCCCGATGTTTACTTTCAATCTCTTGATAAGTATGTCAACCAACACTTGCCTGAGGGAAAATCACATCTTATTTTAAACTATTATTATGTCACTTTACTGATTGAAAAAAGGGCTCTTCAAGTTTACGAATCTTACCAAAACCTTCTTCAAGAGAACGGATTTTCTTTTAAGTTGACGCCTTTGATTCTTGAAGAGCAAAAGCATTTAAAAGAAACAGAAAATGCCATTGCAATTCTTGACTCTTCCTTTGCTCAAAATCTAGATTTATTTTTAGCCTTTGAGCACGAGCTTTACCTTCAATTTATTTCTGACATCGACCATGAACTTTCATTATTATCAGCCCCTGAGGCTACTTATGGATAAATTATCCACCCCTTCTATCTGGCGCCCTTTCACACAAATGGCAATGGCCCCAAAGCCGGAAGACTTAGCTCGTGCTAAAAATGCTTTACTAATTTCTCAACAAGGAAAAGAATATATCGATGCTATTTCTTCTTGGTGGGTCATTAATCACGGCCACTGCCAGCCTGAAATTGTTGAAGCCATTGCTCAACAGGTTAGCCAATTAGATCAAGTTTTATTTGCTAACTTTTGTCACAAGCCTGCTCAGGATTTAATTCAAAGCTTATCAGAGGTATTACCTCAACCTTTAAATAAATTCTTTTTTTCTGACAATGGGTCTACAGCCGTTGAAGTGGCTTTAAAAATGCTCATTCAATATTGGCAAAACTTAGGGGAATCGCAACGTCACTTGTTTATATCTTTTGATAGCTCTTATCATGGTGATACCGTAGGTGCTATGAGTGTTAGTGGTGACTCTTTATTTACAGCTTCTTATAAAGAAATGCTTTTTCAAGTTCTTAAAGTTCAACAAGGACGATTTTCTTATGACAGCGTAGAAACTTTTACCGAACCATTTCTCGAGGCATTAGAAAAGCACCAAGACCAATTAGCAGGTGTTATAATTGAGCCCTTAGTTCAAGGAGCTGGTGGCATGATAGTTTGGCCAAAAGAAGCTTTAGAAGTTATTGGTCATGCTGCTAAGAAAAAAAATATTCCACTAATATTTGATGAGGTTATGACCGGGTTTGGTCGTACTGGTCAGCTCTTTGCTTTTGACCACTTAAGCTTTAACCCTGATGTACTTTGCCTATCTAAGGGCTTAACCGGTGGTTCATTACCTTTATCTTTAACAGTTTGCGACCAAACTATCTACGATTCATTTTTATCTCAAGATAAATCAAAAATGTTTTTTCATGGTCACAGCTTCACTGGTAATCCCATTTCATGTGCGGCAGCAACGGCAAGTACGCGTCTGTTTTCTCAAAAAGATTACTCCTTGATTTGGAAAAAAATAACAAATATTCACCAAGAACGTCGTCAAAGACTCGCCGAAAAAGTCCCCTTAAAAGACTCTCGCCTATGTGGCACTATATGCGCTTTAGAGCTAGACGACCAAGGATTAGGCTATAGTTCTAAATTGGGAGATGAACTATCTATGAAAGCCCGAAAGATGGGAGTTTTTTTAAGACCACTTGGTTCTATTCTTTATTTGCTCCCTCCGTACTCGATCACTGAAGATCAGTTGCATAAAACTTGGGATGTGATTGAATC
>JAHDIR010000099.1 GCA_020630675.1 Bdellovibrionales bacterium | reverse complement strand
CCATTCGTAAATTTAAAATTAGCCAATTAATACAGGGAGGTTGTATATGTCCAACACAATTAAAAAAAGTGATGAAAAAATGAATAAGCCACCAAAACCAAGGGTTAAAAAGCCTAAATAAAATTATGTTAGCATACAATCTACTCTCAAGTGGCGGGACAATCAGGGTTACTCGAAATGATTAGCCGATTAGTTCCGCCACTTCTATTTCTATTATAAAAGGTAAAACCATAGAAATATTAACTGTAAATTAACAAGTAATTGATTGCTTTAACTAGAGATTCATCTGATCATATTTTTTTATTGGTATCCATGTAGGTTAAATTATGTCAACTGAGTCTTATAAAATTGAAATCATTAAACCCGGTCAGTTTGAAGAAACCAAGCACTATTACCCAAAGGTTTTGAATGCTCAAATTCACCCCTTAATTAAATTTTTACTCAGCCTAGACTCTGAGCGAATTATATCTCGCTATTGTCATCTACATCCCACTGTTAATCGTGAGTTCTTACAAAAAACTCTAACCTATAAAGCAAAGTATTTTCGCTGGGGTGGAGCTGACTTATTCAATGTCACAACTGAAGGTGGACACAGGAAGATTGTTGTCGTCGAAACTAATTCCTGTCCGTCTGGACAAAAATCTATGCCTCTTTATGATGAATATTCTGACCTCGGAGGTTATGGCTATATAATTAAAGAGTCTTTCAAGCCGATGTTAAAAAACAAAAAACTTCCAAAAGGTTCTCTTGCTGTTATATATGATAAGAATTATGCAGAAGCCTCTGGTTATGCCGCAGCAATGGCAGACTGCTTCAATCAGCAAGTCTATTTAGTCCCCATGTTCACAAGCAATAGTGAGCATTACTCCTTTGCTGATGGTATTTTAAAAATTCTTGTAAATAGTGAATGGATTCCGATAAAAGCTGCCTTAAGATACGTAACCCAAAAACCATGGACAAGAATACCAATCATAACCAAAACAGCTATTTACAATCCAATTGTTGCTTGCCTAACTGGTGGTCGCAATAAACTTATGGCTTCAAAAGCTTATGAGCTTTATAATGCCGAGATTTTAGATAGTGGCTTAAAAATAATTACTCCACATACAATCAATGATCTCTCTAAATTAGAAGTACCGCTTGCAATAAAATCTCTTGGAGGAATGGGTGTAATTAAAATACCTTACAGTAATGCTGGGCAAGGTGTTTATACTATTGTAAGCGACGATGAGCTTGAGGCATTCAACAACTTAGACCTTCCCTACGATCAATATATTGTCCAGAGCCTAATTGGTAACTATAACTGGAGCTCAAAAAGCCCTGAAGGCCAACTCTACCATGTTGGCACAGTTCCAGATAAAAAAAACAAAAAATCTTATGTTGCTGACTTAAGATTTATGATTTGCTCAACCCCAAATGGCTTTAGGCCAGTAAGTATATACGCAAGAAAAGCTGCTAAACCATTAGTAGATAACCTTGTAAACTCTCAAGACTCTTGGGATATACTCGGCACAAACTTATCTATAAAGCTCGGAGACAACCAGTGGGACAGTGACACATCCCGCCTAGTCTTAATGGATCGAAAGGATTTTAACACTTTAGGTTTAGGTCTAGATGATCTTATTGAAGCATTTATCCAAACCGTTTTATCTGTGGTTGCCATTGATAAAATGTCTATCAGAATGATAAATGATAAGAGCAAATTCAGAAAAAAACTTTTTAAATCGTTAAATAAAGATAATGTTTTACTAGATGAGGTCTTAATAGAGTCATGAGTGTTCAAATAATTGAAAAATTAAATTTTAAAGATATTCCAAAAGGTCAGATTACAAAATATAAACTAGAAATTTTTTCTGATGCCACAGGTTCGCCAACGTATTTACCAGTTATTGCTGCTCGTGGCCCCAAAGAAGGTCCGGTTGTAGGCTTTACAGCCGCCGTCCATGGAAATGAATTAAATGGAATTAGAGTCATACATAAACTCTTTAATGACTTAGAAGCTGATATTAACGAATTATGCGGTACCATTATTGCTGTGCCCATCGTAAATGTCCCTGGTTACCTTAATAACCAAAGAGAATTTAACAATGGCAGTGACTTAAATCGAGTTATGCCAGGAAAACTAAAAGGCAATAGCAGTGAACGCTATGCTTATTGGTTTTTCAAAAAAGTTGTTAGTCAACTCGACTATTTATTAGACCTCCATACTGCTAGCTTTGGTCGAGTAAACTCTTTATATGTTAGAGCTAATATGGATGATGAAAAAACAAAAAAAATGGCTAACTTACAACATCCTCAAATTATAGTTCATAATGTTGGAAGAGATGGTTCATTAAGGAGTGCGGCAGCTAAGAAAGGCATTCCTGCTATCACCGTCGAAGTCGGAGACCCTCAAAAGTTTCAAAGAAATTTAATCAAATACTCTCTTGTCGGTGTCCATAACATTTTAAGCTCGTTAAAAATGCTACCCATTGAAGAAGAAAAAATAAGTGAAGTAAAAACTGTTCTATGCAAAAAATCATACTGGATTTACACAGACCGAGGAGGAATTCTTGAAGTTTATCCTCAAGTTGCAGGTGTCATAAAAAAAGGTCAAATCATTGCTCGAATTTCAGATCCTTTTGGAGAAACAATCAAGGAGTACAAAGCTCCAGAGGACGGAGTTGTTGTAGGAAAAAGCTCTAACCCCTCAGCACAAATGGGTTCAAGAATTTTACATCTGGGAATTCTTTCTTAAGTATTTTGGCTTTTCAATCGTCATTTATGTTTTATATTTTTTTCTTATTTCATATCTGTTTTTTTAATAAGCTGTACCCTAAGCCTTTGTAGTTCTTTTTGATAATTCCCCATACCGAAGTTTGAAGCTCTTCTAGCTCTCCCAATAGAATTAATTCGCCATTTTGGCATAATCTATTCTTTGCTACTTCTGGAACAATAACAAACCCCAAGCCTTTCTCAGCTATAACTTGAAATAAATCAACATCATTTGCTTCACCAATAATTCTAGGAGAGATTGAATTCTTTGAAAAAAATAATTCAATCTCGTATTTTAAAAAAGATTCATTTGTATAGTTAAAAAATGGAATTAAATTCAAAGACTCCGGAAAAGTCTTCTTGTGTTTCTTATATTTTTTATGGGCAACAGCAAAAGTTTTATTTACCCCCATTCTGTACGAGCTCATTGAACTTGATAACCTAGATCCGCGGATTAAAAATTAACAAAAATTCTTAAACCCTATACCTGTATTAGTTTTGATAAGACTAATGCTGCTCCATTTAATTCACCCATTTGGTGATGAATAATTATTAAGCTGTTGTTATATTTTAATCCTGTTAATTTGGGAGGTATCCGCGGATCTGGGTTTAGTATGTTTAATTTTTTTCTGCGAAACATGTTAACTATAAGAATTTATTGGTAGCGAGGGAGGATAACTCACCACCGACACTCAAAAAGACAATGCCCTCTGAGAGCTAAAAAATCAAGACTTTAGTGCTGATGTGGGTCTAAGCCCTTATCGGGACTTTTAGACTAAAGTTGAGCATAGTGAGCCAGTTTGAGATCTGTGGCTCAAGGTACGCATTGATCCGAAAGTAACGTCACCGAAGTGTTTCAAACCAAGACTAAAGTA
>JAHDIR010000043.1 GCA_020630675.1 Bdellovibrionales bacterium | reverse complement strand
CTTGTAATTTAATTAATTACTCACCTCCTAGTGAAAGCGCCCTGCCGGGCGCACACAAGAAAAGCTTGCTAGCAAAGTTGCAAGCTAACAATCAAGCAGGCTCACAAAAAAAGTGATTTTACTTTTCAAGAATAGTGCGCTCAGTTGTGAGATCTCTATTTTCAGCTTTTTCTTCGGTGAACTTTTCTCCGTATCTAGCTTTTAATTTTGCAATGTTTGTGTCCATCACTTTTGAAAAATCAACACCTAGCTCGTCAGCAATTAAAGCGCAATACCAAAAGATATCGCCCATCTCTTCGCTTAAGTTCACTGTGTCTAGCTCTTTACCATAAAAAACATGCTTTTTTAAAGCGTCTAAAAACTCTCCGGCCTCTGTAGCTAAACCAATACCAGCGTGAAGCAATCTTTGGTTTCTCACCTCAGACATTCTTCCACCAATTTCATCAAAATTACGAGACTCGGTTTTAATGGCATTTTTGACAAAATCTTGAGTGTTCATATTAGCTCCTAGTAAAACAAAAATTCTATAGAACATATTCTTTACTAGGATTAAAAACAAAGCATAATGCTAGTCGTAATATAAAAAAATAAAACAAAATCTTTATCCACATTTTATGTGGAAAACCTATAGCTTTTGCTTAGTTCATGAGCTAACAACCTCACTTATCCCCAAAACCTGTAAAAAAAGTAGGCAAGCAAAATAAACTGAAATTTAATTACTTTTAAAAAGCTTTAGAATTTCTTGGTTATTTATGAGCTCAAGGTAACCGGCAGAAAAAAGGTGAGACTGCTTAGAAATTTCCCTTTTTAAAATTTGTAACACAAGACCTTCAATCGGATATTCTGGTAAAAGGCCCGTATTAATAAATTCTTGTACTTTACCTGCCACACCTTGATGAGAGCTCAAAACATTATAAACAATGACCCAAAACGAAGAGGCATTTTGATCTTCAGAAGATAAAATACTTTGCCACACCAAAGCATCAGATTGCTTATAACTCCCACTAAATATTTCGTTGGAAGCCAAATTATAATCTTGTGGATGCGGCTGAAAATCTCTTATTAAGCTATAGGCATAACCAAGAACATTTTGATAAAAGTTCATCAAAAACTCAGTGCTCATTAATTTCAAACCTTCATTTTCATTAATAACAAGGGGGTCTGATGGTGCGGGCACAAACTTAAGGGGAATATCATGTTGTTTATGTAAGCTATTAGTAGTTATCTCTAATTGATCCGTCCATAACTCCTTATTTTCTTTCCACTGTTTTTCTGCCTCAGACCTAGAAGAATTGCTCAAGAAAAGCTGACTAGCAAAATGAAGAGCAACCAGGCGACTTCTTCGCGGAAAACGACTATTGCTTCTGATATAGGCTTTTATGACATCCCGAGGGAGAGGTTTAGTAAGGACCCCCATTGAATTGAGTTCAGAGAGTGTATATTCCGCCAGGCCTGAGCGCTCCGTAGAGAACTGTTCCGGGATTTCAGTTATGCACAAAGAGTCATTATTTGCACTTGCAGAGCAAAAATGGGCCATCACCAAAACTAGGAGTAAGGCTTGATAAATTCTAAAGCTTTTAAAGAACATTAGAGCCAGCATATTAGGTAGTAAATGCAAACCTAAAGCCAAAATTTAGTTAAATTCTATATAGCGCTCACCATTAGCTTCAATATGAAACTTCACCTTACTTTTTTGCCAATAAATTGGTATTTCTTGTTCATTTAAGTAATTTGCCCACTCAATACAAATCAAGCCTTTTTCTTTTTCAAATAAGTCCCAAAACCCGGTCGATTCAATATCATCAGGGCTTTCTAGGCGATATAAGTCGATATGGTCAATATCTCCTCTTTGGCTTTCATAGGAGTTATGAATGGCAAAACTAGGTGAGTTAATGGCCTCCCCTTGATAGTGCTGAACAAGAAATTGTACAAACTGTGTTTTACCTGCCCCCAACGGGCCCTCAAGTAAAACAATATGCCTATCTCCCAAGTTTTGGCAAAAAGATTGAACAAACAAATTTAATTTCTCAAGATCACTGACATTCACTTTCATGATGCTAACTCAACTGGCTTTGTAAAAAGCTGGCCATTGTTTCGGCAATTTTACCAATTTCAGAAGCATCCTCTCCTTCAACCAAAACTCGAACCAATGGTTCCGTTCCAGAATAGCGAACAAAAATACGACCAAACTCCCCTAGTTGTTTTTCAGATGTTTTTAAAAGCTCGGAGTAACCTTCTAACTGTTCTAAAGCTGTTTTACGTTTCACTCGAGTATTAATTAATACCTGAGGGATATCTTCCATTAAGTCATTGAGTTCACTTAAAGGTTTGCCTGAGGCGCCCATGGCCGCTAAAACATTTAATGCGGCCACACAGCCATCTCCAGTTGTACTGTGCTCGAGACAAATAATATGACCCGATTGCTCACCACCTAATACAAAATTATTACGCAACATCTCTTCAACTACTTTTTTATCACCTACACCCGTTCTGACCACTTGAATACCATGCTCTTTTAATTTTCGATCTAAGCCTAAGTTACTCATTTCGGTGGCAACAATTGTATTGCCATTCAATCGTTTTTCTTTAGCTAATTGTAAGGCCACCATCGTTAAAATATGATCACCGTTTACAACACGCCCTTTTTCATCCACCATAATTACACGGTCAGCATCACCATCAATGGTTATTCCCACATCAGCGCGATATTTAAGTACAGCCTCGCAAGCTTTTTCGGGATGCAAGGCCCCCACTTTGTCATTTATATTAAAGCCATTCGGTTGGTTTCCAAGAACTATAACCTCAGCACCTAACTCTTCAAAAATAGCTGGAGCCACCCTATAGCCCGCTCCATTGGCGCAGTCTAAGACAATACGAACACCATCAAGTGTTTGATCTAAAGGGAAAGTATTTTTTGCATAAACAATATACCGGCCACTGGCATCATCAATACGACGAGTGCGACCAATTTTTTCAGATGGAACCATTAATGTCTGCAAGGTATTGCTTGCAATTAAATCTTCAATTTCTTCCTGCATTTCATCAGGTATTTTAAAACCATCTTTACCAAAAATTTTAATGCCGTTATCGTAAAACGCATTGTGAGAGGCGGAAATAACTATCCCTGCATCAGCTCGCATATTTTGAGCTAAAAAACCTATACCAGGAGTTGGCAGTGGGCCTGTCAAATTTACCCGTACCCCCATAGAGTTAAAACCACTGGAAAGAGCTTGCTCAATCATATATCCAGACAAACGTGTGTCTTTACCAATCAGCACCATAGGTTGAGCTTTAGGCTTACCAGTTGAACTCACTGGTTTTTGATTTTTTCGAAGAATATAACCCATAGCTTGTCCAACAAGCATAGCCACGTTAGAGGTGATCGGAAATTCATTGGCTCGCCCACGAATACCGTCGGTTCCAAACATACCTTTATAATTCATTAATTAACTCCTTCATATCTGGTGGGGCTTCTACTTTTATCCATAAGCCCTGAGGCCTAACCTCACTAATATTAACACCCACAGGTAAGCTCAAACTATCTTTTGGCACTTTAACTCTATGGCTTCCTTTTTCATATTTTTTTACATCAATCACTAAAGAGTCCGTCATAGACCTTAGCTTCAACAAAGAAACCTTGGGCCCTTCAAGCTTAACTTGTACGCGGTCAGAAGATGATTTTGACACCGACAAACCTTTTTCCGTCACAAAAACTACATTTAACTCTTTCACCAAAACGGAATCTTTTTTTCCGACCATAACAAACCAAATGGAAACGGCGACAAAAAAAGAAACCAACTTATACCCTCGATCACTAGAAAGATATGAACGACGAATCACAACTCCCCCCTGTGCTCAATGGTTTTATATTTCAAACCAAAGGCAGAATAAATTCTCTGCCTTACCTCTTGGCTGGTCAAATTTGGAAAAAAATGTCCTCCACGAGCCTCACCTACAGATTTACTTTCTTCACTGACAACAAAAACAGAAGCATCTGTTTCTTCGGTTAACCCAATCGCTGCCCGGTGACGTGTGCCTAAGTTTTTATCTAAAATAGGATTTTTGCTTAAAGGTAAAAAACAGCCCGCTGAATACAAACGAGTACCGCGAATGATAATGGCCCCATCGTGTAACGGACTGGATGGGAGAAATAAACTGGTGATTAAATCGGCTGTGACTTTGGAGTCAACCTCAACACCCTTTTCAATAAAATAATCCAGCTCAATTTCACGCTCAATAATAACTAAAGCACCAATCCCTCTTTGCGCCAATTGAAAGCAACCTTTACAGATTTCTTCCATCACTAATGACTCTTGAAAAAGACGAGACTTGGAAACAAAAAAAGGATTACTACCAATTTGAGCTAAAGCTCTACGGATTTCGGCCTGAAACAAAATGACAATCATTATGAAAAGGTTGGAAAAAAAACTTTCTAGAATCCAATTAAATGTAATGAGTTCTGCCCAAATACTTAAGCCATAGGCCAGGCCCAGAAAGGCTATTCCTGTGAGAATTTGATAAGCGCCCGAAAGCCTCGTCAGCAACATGAGGCGATAAACCACCACCCAAACTAATACGAGATCTATAAGATCTCGAAAATTTAGTAGGGCGATAAAGCTATAAACACTCTCAAATAAAAAATTCACATTTAGGCTGTGACTGGGTCTGGGTCTCCAAGACCGTCTTTAGATTTTTTTTCATCTTCTTGTTTTTTAAGTTCAGCTTCTCGGGCAGCATTTGCTAAAGCCGCTTCTTTTTGTTCCGCTTCATTTAGTTTAGCTTTTTCTCCACGAGCTTTTTTAATATCATCTAGGGTTCCACCACCAACTAGTAAGTCAACCTCTTTGCCATCAATAGTTTCGTACTCAAGAAGAGCCTGAGTTAGAGCTTCTAGGGCTTCACCATTATCAGTTAAAAGTTGAATGGCTTTTTCATGGCCTTGTGTAACAAGTCGGCGTATTTCGGCGTCGACCTCGGCGGCTTTTGATTCAGAATAATCTTTTTCACCACCCCCTTGCATTCCTAAAAATACAGGTCCGCCCGACTTTTCTAAAGCAAGTGGGCCAATTTTTTCACTCATTCCCCATTCACAAACCATTTTTCGAGCTAAATCTGTAGCTCTTTCAATGTCATTTCCAGCACCTGTGGTAAAGTCTTTAAAAATAATTTCTTCGGCAGCACGCCCACCAAACAAGAAAGCAATCATAGCCTCAGCCTTACTACGCTTTAAATTTAAAGCGTCCTCTACGGGAAGAGTTTGTGTCACACCCAGTGCCATGCCACGAGGAATAATGGACACTTTATGAATAGGGTCTAAACCAGGAATGAGTTTACCCACTAATGTATGACCTGCCTCATGATAAGCTGTAATTCTTTTATCTTCGTCACTAATAACCATCGATTTTCTTTCAGAGCCCATCATGACTTTATCTTTGGCCAACTCAAAGTCTATCATTTCTACTTTATGCTTGTTGGTTCTGGCAGCAAGTAAAGCCGCTTCATTAACTAAGTTTTCTAGGTCAGCTCCAGAGAATCCAGGTGTGCCTCGAGCAATTTTTCCCACCTCAACATCGCTGGCTAAGGGAGTTTTACGAACATGAACTTTTAAAATTTCTTCACGTCCTCCTAAGTCAGGTTTACCAACAATCACACGACGATCAAAACGTCCAGGCCTAAGAAGAGCTGGGTCTAAAACATCAGGGCGATTGGTGGCAGCAATTAGAATCACGCCTTCACTTCCTTCAAAGCCATCCATTTCCACAAGGAGTTGGTTAAGAGTTTGTTCTCTCTCATCATGACCACCACCCATACCGGCGCCACGATGTCTTCCAACGGCATCAATTTCATCTATAAAAATAAGGCAAGGAGCGTTCTTTTTTCCTTGCTCAAAAAGATCTCTCACACGTGAAGCTCCCACCCCAACAAACATTTCAACAAAGTCCGAACCAGAAATGGTGTAGAAAGGAACATTGGCTTCCCCGGCCACGGCCCGGGCTAATAAGGTTTTTCCCGTTCCTGGGCTACCCACTAAAAGTACACCTTTAGGAATTCGGCCTCCTAGACGTGTAAATTTTTTGGGATTCTTCAAAAATTCAACAATTTCTTCTAAATCTTGTTTAGCCTCGTCAACGCCGGCCACATCCTTAAACGTCACTTTCAACTTATTTTCAGTGAGTAATTTAGCCCGACTTTTTCCAAAGCTCATTGCCTTGCCACCACCGGCTTGTAACTGCCGGAAAAGAAATAAAAACATGACCACAATTAAAATAAGGGGCAACGCACTTAAAAAGAAAGAGGCCAAGGCTGAGTTTTCAGACTTTTCAAAAATAGGAATGATGCCTTTGGCTTCAATTTTTTCTCGAATTTCAGGGCTGGTTTCTGAGTTAAACATAAACTTAGAAGCATTTTTGTATTTCGATTTAAATTTATCTTTGATCTCACCACTTATTTGGGCTGAATCGAGATGAATTTTTACCGACTTAATTTCTTCGTTATTTAAAGCTTCAATAAACTGAGGGTATTCAAAGTTTTGAATTTGTAATAATTTTTTACCCTCGTAAACTTGAAAAATTAAAACCGCAACAACGGCAATGATTGCCCACATGGCAAATGTTTTTTGAGGAGCTTTTGCTGGACCACCGAATTTCATATAAATCCTTTGTTAAAGACTGTTATAGAGTACCACGCTTGTAAAAACCATTCAAAACGCAAACAGATAGGTTTAGACAAAAGATAGTAAATTCTTTGTGTTTTTTTAGTCATTCTTTGTTTCCAAGAATAACTCATTGTTCCGAACACACCATGTTTTCTTTAATAAACTAAATCTGTGTTCCTTTGCACGGTTGTCAAGGCGCTTAACCACTTCATCTAAGTGATTTTTTCCAAAGTTGTTCGCTCCTTGCAAAGAAAAGAACTGCATTAAAACCTTGTATTTGTCTGTATGGTTAAGGCCAAGCAGCTGCACACAACGCAAAGACTGCCCTTCTGCGTTATAGACCTTGGCCCACACCCCCTCTTGCTCTGTATGGCTTTTCCCCAGAGTTAACTCAGCAGATAAATGATTCAAAGATTGAGATAACACTGACACACTACCTGGCTTATAAGCCTCAAGCTCTGGCAACCACTGGTTTCTTATCCAGTTTCTTAAGTACTTAAGGGAGCTATTACTCGGGTCACAGACAAAATGAACAGAACGACTTAGACAATACTGCTGTATTTCTGCTTTAGAAATATCAATGAAAGGTCTAATTCTTTGAAGTCCTTTGAGAGCCATAGACTGAAAACCTTTGACCCCGCAGCCTCGAATCATTTGTATTAGTCGATTTTCAAGAACATCTTGCTGATGATGAGCCAGGGCCAGAGTAAAATCTGGCAGCTCATGTAACCACTGTTGATAAAAACTTTCACGCAATGATCGTAACTGGTCCTCGGAGGTCAATTCATCACCCTCAACAAAAAAAATGGAACCACTTTTTTTATCAAAATTGCTTAATAAATCGATGGAACACTCTTTACAGAAGGCTTGAAGCTGGTCATAGGCCTCATTTCTAAAATTCATTATTTCAGGCAGTGAGCTAAAACCATGATGAATATGAGCCACTTTAAGCTCTAAGCCAAGAGGGGCTTTTAACTGCAACAAGGTCGTCAACAAAGCCATGGAGTCCTGCCCGCCCGAAACGGCAATAAGCAGCTTTTTTGGTAATTCTTCGCTACGAAATTTTTTTAAAATTTTATGTTCCAAATTGAGATAAGACAAAAGTTAAACCTTACGAAATGCTTGGGTATAGCCGATAAAACTAACAATGAATAGATGGTCAATCCAGCTCAATTTCTTTTTGATACTGTGCTCTATGATGGTGGCAATACCCACGGTATGGGCTAGCCCCAAGGCCCAGCATATCAATGCCAAAGTCGACCAATTTTACAAAAAACAACTCACCATCCTAAATAGAACAAACGACCTTATCACTGAGATCACTCTATCGAAAACAAGCTCTGGAGAAAATCGCATAGCCTTACTGCGATACATTGACCGCTACAAAGAGTATGTTTTACGGGTTGAGTTTACTCGACGCTTAGCTCATCAAGTTGACAGTCATTACCAAAATCAAAATCTAACGCCTTTTCTCATTAAACATCTCGGAATTATGGCTGACCATGAAAGAAAAAGCCCCTCTCCCAATAAAAACTTAATTTTATTTATGATGGCCAGTAAAGATATACTTATTAAAAAGCCAGCCTATAACACTAAGCCTATTGAACTTTTAGAGAAGTTTTTAAATTACACCTCTATTACAAAAGTAAAAACCTCATCACGTTTTTTTCAAGAACAGGATTACAACAATAGCCGGGAAACTTACGAAGCCGTCACAGAAAAGCCAGAGAACATCGGACTCGCCTTAGAGGAGAAAATAAATACGTCTGTGATAAAAACTCTAGAAGAATATGAAAATGAGCTCTTTAAAAAAGCTAAAAATGATGAGCTAAACCTTAAAGCTCAAGAAAATATGGAAAACCCACCAGCTTTAACAGAAGAACTCCTTTCTGAAAGGCCCAGCCCACAAAAAGTGACAAAGCCTTTGCCAACAATAGAAAGTCAGCCTAGCCTTTTAAAAAAATACCCTAAAAGTGAAACTTTGCAAAAGCCGACACCTGCTCAATCTAAGACAAATAAAGACAACCCAAACCCTATTATGGATCAGGAGAAATTTCGCTTACTCTTTCAAAAAAACAAATAAACTCTTTCCGATTAGCCAATAACGACTTTTATGCTTTAACTATGATACAAAGACTCTACTCGGTTATGATAGGCCTTCATCATATTGGGCAAATTGATATTCACGGCCATTTTAGCAATAGGGCCCGGAACAAAAACCTTAAATTTAGCATCGATGGTATAAGTAGCTAAGGTTTGACCGTCTTGATCTTCTAACTCCCAAGAACCATTTGAGACCTTAAATAAGTCACCAGAATCTAATGTCCAAGAGATTCGATCTTCGCCATTTTCTTCCATCTTTAAACGGTAACTAAACGACTTAACAACGGTCACTTTGTATTCCACAATTTTATTATCTTCGTCATCATCAATAATTTCACAACTATCAACATCGTCTAAGAAATCTCCATAAGATTCATAGTCAGTTAATAAGTTATAGAACTGTTCAACACTGCAATTAAAAACTTCCTGAGTTTGCACTGATGCCATTAAGACCTCCACATAGATAGTAACGAGCTAATATTATTTGTATTTAAAGAAATTTGCAACTGCACAAAATTGATATTGACGCTAATTGCACGGGTGACCGAACACGGGAAGCACTGGAGCCTGACAAAGAGGGGTTTTAAGGCCTAATTCATTCAAAACGTCACACCATTCAGAAAAAGCAACATTAACCAAATCCACCCCGCAAGCAGGAACTCTATGAGCACTTTGCGACAACTGAAGTAAGCTCTCAAACTGATTCGAGCTTGGAACTGATCCACTGTTGTTATCTTCCAGCCAAATTAAAACATCATCAGCAAATGACAATAAAATATCTGAATACTTATAAAGAGTATTGTAAAAAGACGAAGCAATAGATGTGTCTTGCGCCATATTCTTACTATGAACTTGAAGTAACGATTCCACTTTAAGGTTTGGCCAGCAGTGATTGATATGTCCGTACAAGTTTTCATCACTGGGTTCTTCTCCGAACTGATCCAATAACTCAATATGGTTTTCATAAACTTCATCGGCTTTAGTGACTAAACTCTCTTCTGCTTCATAGAGTGAGTCAAGACTCTCTTCGGTCATAGAGCTTTTATTCACAGTGTAACTATTTAAAATTTTATACTCTAGAGCAAAAGCTTCAGAAAAGAAGACCAATTGGGCGGGCTGACTTTTTAGGTATTCGTGTAAATTTTTTGTATAATCCATGAGGTCTTGGGTGACCTGAGCTCGGTCGCAAACTTCTTGAGCAACAGCTGTGGCCATAAAATAAAAACTAATGAACAACCCGACGATGAAAAAAATTATGTGAATCACGTTAAAGCCCCCTAAGCCCCAATTTCAGAGGCCAAATTAGCGAAATTTAACGAAGAAAGCAAAGCCATTTCCCTCTACGAATTTATTACAACGACTGACAATTTGGGGCACTTCGTCACATATTACCTAGAAATTACTTTCAGTCACAAACCCTAAATAGTTATTTTTTTTAATACTTCTGCTTTTACAACCCTAGGCCCAAGGATTGCACCAACTTAGGTTGTAAAAAGACATGAGGAAAAATTATGAAAGACTTAATATTTACTAATAAAAACATTGGGCTTTTGCTTCAAGCCGTTGTCGCCAGCTCTATAGCACTTACACTTCCTGCCTGTTCAAAATCTAGGCGAAGCGAGAGAGCCGGCACCCCCAGCTCTCCACAAAGAGTGTATGGAGGTAATGAACCTCAGCATCAAAACGTGCCAAGAAAACCTCATAAACCTGGAGAGAATCACACTGAGCAACCTCCTGTAGAAACTGATTTCCCAAGAGAAAGAACCCCCTTAAACCCTGGCCAACCTAACAGAGCTCAAAAGCCAAACACTCCCCCTTCATTAGATGGGTTAAGAAAAGTTAATGTTAAAGGGGCCATAAAAAAAGAAACTCACCTAAGCGGCACGCAAAAAGGATCAAAAATTGGTTGTTCATCTTCTCATTGCCAAGAAAAAAAGCCCGAGCCCCCCACCAAAGAAAATGGCCCCTCGCAAGAGCCGATTAAATCAGAACCAATCACACAAAAGCCCAACCAAGAGGAAATACCTGAGACCGTGAATCAAGGCCCTCAAGAACAAACCAACAAAACGCCGCCCCCTATAGCTTCTGAGCAAGAAAAGCCATCGGCTCAGCCAATGCATTTATTAGATAACCCTTTGCAATCTGAATCCCACTTTCACTTTCTACTTGTCGTAGACCCTAGAACTTTGGCTATTTCTTTAGAAAATGGAACAAGAAAAGAAAGAGTGAGCCAAATTGCCAAAGATTTCTTAAATGGCTTTGCAAAGAAAAGGGCTGAACTTGAACAACTTAATAATGAGTCGTCTCATCTACATTTTACCTTCGGGTTAGTCGCTGGAACAACAGATCAACATCATGCCGGTGAGTTCTTCCATGACTTTGTAAAAGACTATGACCTAACTTCTCAAGGAATCACTCAATTAGAAAGTGATCTGATTAACAAGTTAAAGCTCTTAAGTAACGAATCTACGGCCGGAACCAACAGTTATAAAATTCCTGGTGGCCACAACTACTCTTCATTACAAAAATTTATTGAAAACAACCCTCACTCTGTAGATCCAAGCAAAGAGTTTTTAGCTAAAAATGTTCCAACTGTGGTTCTCTCCCTTTACAACAAAAAAGACCAATGTGAGCTCGATGCATACACTGTGAACTCTGATGGTAGTGAAAATAAATCCTCGTCTTGCATTCCAAATGTAGGTTATATTCAGCAGCTGAGAGATCTTATCGATACAAAAATTGATTTAGAAAGTGGCTCAGAATACGTTTCTCCCGTGAGCTATAAACATATTTTACTTAAAGCAAACCGAGAGTTAATGACTAAAAACTCATTAAACAACACGGGCGACACCAAATACTACCCTCACCATCACGGTAAAATATTTGCCCACAGGCTAAACCAAAGAAAACAATTTCATCGAATTGATCACTTGCAATTTCAAGACTTAACTAAAGTTGGGCTGGTTAATATTTACAACCGACCTGAAGAGCGTTGCTATATTAGTAAAGACTCAAATGTAATGTTCACAACGTTGCCGCAAGCACAATATGCTTTACAAAAAACAACAAACAGTCAGACAAAAACCTGCCAACTCATCGATGACGGACAAATGACTGAGCAAGTTTTAATACGCTTGCAAAAAGAAGATTTAAAAAGTCTAGATTCTAGCCCAATCACACACCCTGTGAAGTAAAGAGCAAGCATTCTGACCTATTTAAAGGGGCCTTTCAAAAGACCCACCCGTTGAACAAAAAAAAAGCCTTTGAAATTTTTCAAAGGCTTTAGATTTAAAATTACATTTATCAATTTTAAGAGCTCATTAAGCGATAAGCTTAGCGCCACCTCACCCTAAACTCAACCCTACGGTTAAGGGCACGGCCTTGATAGTTTCCGTTATCAGCAATCGGCTCAAGCTCACCTTTACCAACAGCAGAGATTTTATCTTCAGTTATACCCAAAGAAATTAATCGCTTCATAACAGATTTTGCACGACGCTCACTGAGGCTTTGATTGTAGGCTTCAGGCATTCTTGAATCAGTATGTCCTTCAACCACCACTGATTTAAAACCACCAGGTCTTTGTAATTTACCGGCCACATCTTTAATTGTTTGATCTGCTTCAGGCTTGATTTCATGCTTGTTTGTATCAAAAAGAACATCTCTAATCACAAATACTTCTTCATCTAATTCAGGCTCAATAATATTTTCTTGAACAGGCGGCGCCTCATCTTCGGCAATCATAATTGCTTCTGCTGGGTCTTGCCCTTCTTCCACTTTAACAATCACTGGATCATCAGATGACCTACAAAAACCAAGATTCATTGGGCCTAAGGCATAGTTTATTCCTGAGTAAATTCTAAAGTCAGGAGAGGCTGAGCCGTCAATTAAACCAAATCCTCCACCAATATGACCAGAAAACTTATCGGTAAAATCTTTTTTAGCACCCAAAAGTGCCTCTAAGGTCACTTGCTCACGAGTAGAAGTGTTGGCGGCCTCGTCAACAGGAAGACTTCCATATACTTCAGCAATAAATTTAGTGTTCCAATCGGTCACTAAATAGTTGGCAGCCAAAGAAGCCACCCAATTGTCACCAAAGGGCTCAATAGTTTGACCAGAGTTATAACAACCCCCTGGTGTGTTACAAAGATCATCAACAGCAATTTCTTCCCCCGGATCTCTTAGTCGATAACCCAAATTCGCGGCAACAGCTACTTTCTCATTAATTTGCGTGTCGGCCACTAACTCTAAGTTAATCGTCGGGCCAGCATCAATTCCATTATAAGGGTTGTTTTCTGTCTGGTTAAAACTGGCAGAAAGAACAAAAGCCATTCCACCGTTATAATCGCCTAAAAATCTAAACTTAGTATTTACGCGAATATCTGTTAAGCCCGTTTCTTCGTATTCAATACCTTGCGGGTCGGTATCGACACTTTGACTATGAACTTGAGAAATACTTAAACCTAAATCCCAACGACGCATTAGACCTATACCAATGTTAATGTCAGATGAAATTAAACTATCATTCACATCTCCTTTTCCAGGAAAGTTCGGAAGAGAGTTTTTGGCATAATTTAAAAATATACCACAGTTGACCACACAAGGTCTGAGTGTTTCTGAAGAGTGAACGCTTACAAAATCCAATCCACTAGTGAGTGGGTTAAAGTTTTGCACATCATGACCAATCACATTGGCTTGTGCTGAAAACATAAATAAATATGCAAGAGTTCCTAAAAAGGTTTTTAATATCATCGAGTGCCCCCCTGGCCCATGTCTATAAAGATGATCTCGAACAATAGATTTTGGGTCAAGAAATCGTCACTGAAACGCTCGGGCTTAAGTCTTGAATAGGGCTACTTTTTAGAAAAAAGAGACTCAGCAGCTGCTAAAAGATCTTTGGCTTTGTCATCTCCATAAAATTTGTTTTGCCATTGGAAGTAATCACAAAAGTTAGAACGGTCTTTTTCTCTGACAATACTGGCTGAAGATTCTTTGCACTCATTATAACTGCCAACATCATAAAACTGACAGTTTTTACAAACATGAAGGTCAGCACCGCAGTGCGGGCATTCTTCTCGGCGACCAATGGGAAGCTCAGGGGCTATTTCTTTTTTGCAAGCAAAACATTGCCCTTGAGTGCTCATTTTAAAAAGCCATCACTTTTAAGTTTAAGATTATGAGTGGCTTCAATAAATCGCGAAGTTCCAGTTTTAGAGCGTAAAACCAAAGAATGCGTTGTGGCCTTTTGCCCCGGAAAAGTTTTAACACCGCTTAACAAAGGGCCGTCGGTCACTCCCGTTGCGCAAAACATCACATCACCTTGAGCTAACTCATCACGTGTATAGGTTTTATCGAGGTCTTTAACGCCCATTTTTATGGCTCTTTGTTTTTCATCTTCACTTCTGAACTTTAAACGACCCCAGAAATCTCCACCTAAGCATTTGAGGGCGGCAGCTGTAATAACACCTTCAGGAGCTCCGCCAGTACCAAACAGTAAATCTATACCTGTGTCATTCAAACAAGTGGCAATGCCGGCTGAAACGTCACCATCATCAATAAGTTGAATACGAGCCCCTGTTTGGCGAATTTCTTGAATCATATCTTGGTGTCTTGGGCGGTCTAAAACAACAACAACAAGCTCATCTATATTTTTATTGAGTGCCTGACTAGCAATCTCGATATTTTGTGTCACTGTGTTGTCTAAACTTAAAAGGCCAGCACATTTAGGTCCGCAAGCCAGCTTTTCCATATAAGTGTCAGGTGCATGTAAAAAACGTCCTTGCTCGGCCACAGCAATAACAGATAAGGCACCAAACCCACCATTGGCACAAATCGTTGTTCCTTCCAAGGGGTCTAAAGCTATATCTATTTTTGGAGAGTTTTCGGTCACTTTTCCGACCTTCTCACCAATAAATAACATCGGAGCTTCATCACGCTCCCCTTCTCCAATAACAACAGTTCCATCGATATTAATTCGATCAAAAGCTTTTCTCATAGCATCGACGGCAGCTTGGTCAGCTGCTTTTTCATCACCTCGGCCCATGTATCTTGCACAAGCTAAAGAGGCGGCTTCAGTGATTCTAACAAATTCTAGGGCCAGGTTTCTGTCCATTTTTCATTCTCCAAAACTTTTAAATAGTGAGGCGGGTATTTCACCACTTTCAAGGCCCCGTTCATTGGTACATGTTCAGTGTGACCTGTGGCAAGTAAGTTGTCATCACAATCATACATCGAGTAACGAATTTGTAATAAAATTCCTTTCCTTTGAAATTGTAATTTTAGCTTAAGCTCTTGATCAAAAGTGCATGGTTTTTTGTACTGGCAATCGGCAGAAACCACTGCCAGTACGATATCGAAATGAGGCATATGCCAACGTGAAAGACCAGACTCTCGCAGCCAACTTACCCTTGCATCTTCAAACTTGCGCAAGAACGCAGCATGATGCATCACTCCCATAGCATCTGTGTCATGAAAGGAAACTCTAAATGTATATAAAAATTCTTCAGCGGCCATAGGTTTTGATACACACAAATAATAACAAACTCAAGTTTTACTAAACACATACACAGAATTCCATTGATTGTAGAATGAAAATATGAAAGTTTCAGGTTTGAATTTCAACGGGGATACACAAATGACTTTCACAGGTTTTCAAAAAAAACTGGGACTCTTTGCGACCACTTTGCGCGTAATATTATCTCCCGTGATTCTCCTTGGCATATATATACCTTCTCATGAGAGCATAAAGTACCTTTGCGCCGTCGTATTTGTTATTGCTTCTGTGACTGATTGGCTAGATGGATATTGGGCCAGAAAGTACAACGGCGTCACTGACTTCGGTAAATTCTATGACCCTGCTGCCGATAAAATTTTAGTTCTTTCTGCATTTATAACGCTTTTACTCCTTAACCTCATACACCCTTTTTTAGTTTTTTTACTACTAGCCCGTGATTTTATCATCGGTGCCGTTAGAGCGGCGGCGGCTAGTAAAAATGTAGTTATTTCAGCTAAACCTCTCGGTAAATGGAAAACGGCTATTCAAATGAGTTGCATTCCAGCTCTTTTTTTAAATGAAAGCTATTTTGATATACCCTTTGTAAAAATAGCCACACTGGGTTTGTGGATAAGTTTAGTTCTAAGTTTACTCTCCGCTATGGAGTATATTCAGCTTTTTAAAAAAAAGGTTCCTAACACATGAGTTTGTTTTCTCGTCAAATTGACGAAATCAGTCAAAAAACGGAGCTCAAGTTTTTTGCCTTTCTTATTGTTTTATTAAATTTGGTTTCTGCCATTCTATGGACGATGTCTCAAACAGGACAAAGTGACTTATCGCAACTCTGTTGGCCTATTTTTTCCTCATGCCAGGCCCTACCCTCTTTTTTGACCAGCTATTTGCTTTGGGCTTTAATGGGCACAACAGCTCTTACCATGGCCTCTCTGCTTACGCGTTCTTACCGATTTGTCTACACTCTAATGACCTTAGCCTTTTCCTTGAAACTAGGCCTTTATTTACTCAACTACTCTTTTTCAAATAATGTTCAAGCCCTCATCTTTCTCTTAGAGTTATTTTTCTTTTTTCTCCCCTTAAAATCTAGCAACCTTAAGTTTGTCATTTTACTCTTTCATGTTTGGCTTGGGCTTTCTAAACTTAACTTAAATTGGCTTTCCGGCTTAGAGCTCCAATCCTACCTTCCCAACCTTCATATTAAATGGATTGAGTGGATTGCTGCTATGTCTGTGTTAATTGAAGTTGTAATCCCCTTTGTTCTATTATCTAAACTCAAAATTATCTTTAACTATGCCTGGGTGACCCTCGCCTTATACCACTTAGGCCTTGCCATTGTTTCTGGTCAAATTATTATGGCCTACCCCATTCTTTTTATTGTCTATATAGCTGTTTACAGACACTTTGAAATAAAACAACAAAGAGAACAGCTTTATCAAAGTTATCTTCGCCCTGAGCCCAGTAAAATATGGCTTATTTCGTCTGTAATTATTTTCTTTACTCTACATGGGTTTCCCGGGCTTAACTATAGTTTACCATTTCTAAAGGATTCCCCTTTACGTTTACGTATGGCAAAGGTGCCATCGCACTGCTTTAGTCGTACCTTTATTTTTTACAGGCAAGCAACGACCCACATTCATTCTCCCATGGTTTCCAGCACTGGTAATGATTTCAAATGCCACCCCAACTCCCACAAAAACTTCGAGCCTCTTTGCCAAAGGCTCGACCCTGACCTTAACTTTAGTCATATTCAAAAAGTTTTTTATGCAAAAGAGCTCACTCAAGAAAACTACTCAAAAGTTTTTGATATCAGTGAGAATTGTCACGGTATGATTAAAAAAAATCAGGAGGATAAACTTTGAAGTATCATCCTTATCACCACGAAAAACCCAATTATTTTTTAATCACCCTTATTACTGTCATTGCTTTTTTAGCAGTGTATTTAGTTTTACTCAAAAACCCTAAGCTGATTTTAAAAACACCCTTACTTGATAGTAAAACCAAAACTGAACAGTATTTTCATATCACCACAACTCTTTCTCCGCCCAGAGAAAGCTTATCTCCATCCATGCTGTCGTCCTCTTCTGGCCAAGTTAACTTGGGTTTAGACCACGCCTTCATTCTTGACAAAGAACTCAGCCCTTCATTTATTTTCCCAGACAAATGGAATGTTCAAGATGTCAACAACCCCGTTTACAGTATTGAAAATAACTTTTTACTCATTCAAAATTTAGACAAAAGCTCTTTTTATATAAATAACTTATACACCCTCTCGCCCTGGAAATTTGAATCTACCGGAGATATAAAAAATCAACCCAAAAGCCCAAATATAAAAAATAACTTCTTATATTGGGTCGATCAAAATTATTCACTATTTAAAATTCAACTCGACACTCAAAAGGTGATTTGGACAAGAAAGCTTGAGCCCAAAGAAGTACTCGCCTCTCATATCGATGACGAGCAAAATTACTTTTTTGTTAACGAAGATAACAAAGGTCTAAAACTTACAAAACTGAGTTCTTTATCAGGAAAGGAGGCTTGGAGCCTTGTTATTCCTAATGCCAAAAATATCTACCAGATGGCCAGTGACGGCCCTGACTTCTATGTTTATTCGGACCAACAGTTTGCAAAACTAAATATCGAAAGCGGAAAAATTCAATGGAAGGTTCCCAGCCTAAGTGAAATCATGAGCCCTCTTCTTGTTACAAAAAAACATATCACAGCAGCGACTACCGATGGGCAGCTTTACTCACTTAAAAGATCTAACGGTGAAAAGGTTTGGGAATACAATATGGAGAGCGCCGCTCGCGGTAAAATGACTCACACCCCTTTGTATGACCGCATTTCCATCATGACTGATGATGGATATATACACAGCCTTGACGCACGCACGGGAGAAAGAAAATGGCGTTTAAAAATTAAATCTCCTGCCTCTAAAAAAGAATTATTATCGGTGCGACTAAACAACTCCGCCATTAGTAAACTTTCTTTAGAGTGGGGCAAAAAAGGTTGGACAATTTGGACTCGCTGCACGCCCAAAGCTATTTGCATAATGAACCCTAAAAACGGTCAATTTGTGGCTCGCTACACAACCCCCACTGAAATCCTTACTTTGCCTCATTTTTTTAAAAACAGTTTCTCTCTATTAGTTAAAAATAATGAAGACCCTAAACACCCTCGACTATTATTTTTTCTAAACCCTTAACCTAATTGACTTCTATTTCAATAATATCCAACTGCGGAAAATTAACCTTCAGCTCGGCTTCGATTTCATTAATGGCTTTGCCTAGAGTGCGAACCATCCTTTCTGAAGTATCAACAAGAACAGGCACTGGGTCAGATTCTCCGGATCTTATTTTTTCGGCATCTTTAATTATTTGTTCACGATTAATTAAAGACTCCCCATGGAACTCAACCTCTGAAGCCAAACGCAAACGTCCAGGACCTAAAATCTCTGTTCGAAAACTGGTTATTTTATCTATCGACTTATGCTCAGAAAGATATTTGCGAATTCTTTTTTCAAGGTCATGATCGGCCGCCGCCCCCATAAGTAACCTAGAGTTAGATCGCACTAAAATGAGGGCAAGCCCACCTAATAAAACCCCAATTAGTAATGAAGCAATGGCATCAGGAAGATCGGTTTGATAAACCTTAGACAGCCATATTCCGGCTAAAGCTAAAACTAAACCTAAAACCGCCACTCCGTCCTCTAACAAAACAGCCACCGCAGTAGGATCATCGCCTTTTTGAATATAACTCATAAAAGAAGCCTGTTTTTTCTTCTTTTTCACATCAATAAAGGCCAAATAAAAAACATAGCCCTCGACCATCAAGGCAAATATTAAAATACCGATGGGAAGAATCAGGTTTTTTTCATTATCATAGGGGGTTAAATGCAAAACACTATGAATGCCATGATATGTAGTGACACCAAAACCAATAAAGAAAATCCCCATAGCAGAAATTAAATTCCAAAGGTATCTGGCATTGCCATAACCCCAAGGATGCTCTTTGGTGGGCTGTAAAAAACTATGCTTTAAACCAATAAGAAGTAAAATTTGGTTAGCCGTATCAGCTAGTGAGTGAATGGCTTCTGCGAGCATTGAGGGGCTCATCATGATGACCCAGGCTATAAACTTGGCAACGCATATAGTTCCGTTACCAATGATGGCGGCTAGAACCACCTTCATTCCAGAATTTTTATTTTGTGCCCCGATGAGATCCTCCATTTTTAAGTGGAATTGATCGTAACTGATCACATGGGCAAGGTACAAATATGCCGCATCACATTACGGAAATAACTTTGACATAAATTCAAAGCTTCTTGAAAATTAAAGAGTCAGCAACAAACAAAAGGATTTACACCATGACCATAAAACTTATATTCATTTCAGCGCTTTGCACTTTTTTACTCTCGTGCTCTTCTAGCCCGAAAAATGACCTTCCCGCAGCTCCTACCGAGCCATCTATAGATAACACACCAAAAGCTTCAACATCTCCTTGGGGATACTCTGGCCTAAATAGCCCAGAAAATTGGGGTCACCTCTCTCCACAGTACACGGCTTGCAAAGAAGGTAAAATGCAATCCCCAATTAACTTAGTTTGGAGCCGCCCTGCGGGATCCCCTGACATTAGCTTTTCTTACAAACCCAGCGAAGCCCAAGTGACAGATACAGGAAATACTATTTTAATTAACGTAGCTCCTGGAAATGTTGCCACCATTCGCGGAGAAAGCTATGAGCTCAAAGGAATTACTTTTCACTCAAGCAGCGAACATACACTTTCAGGTAACTCTCTGCCTTTAGAGATTCATTACTTTCATATCGCAGCCTCTGGCAAAGTGGCTGTCGTTAGCTTTTTTGCTATTGAAGGGCCAAGAAGCCCAATGGTTGACGTATTATGGAGCAATATTCCAAGGCAAAAAAACATTGAACAAGTCATGAGCAAAAAAATCAACCCAATGGATTTAATGCCAAAAAAATTCAACCACTACAATTATACAGGTTCATTAACAACACCACCTTGCACAGAAAATGTTGACTGGAATGTACTAAACACTCCCATCACATTGTCTAGAGATCAAATTTTGTCTTTCAGACAACTCTACCCGCACAACAACCGTCCGATCCAACCTACAAATGGACGTAGCATTACTAACTATTAATAGGTTCATTAAGGTGAATAATCGAGTAGGTAGGGGTGTTGCCACCCCGCCCTCTCACACCACCGGACATACGCTCAACGTATCACGGCGGTTTCGGTTAAGTCTTAACTTCTTTTGTTGACCAAACATACTTACGAGTTTCTTTTCCTTAAACCAGTTTAGCGGCATCGCTTCATGAGCCCCTGGAGTTGCTGAAGCTTTCCACCAGCCAAAATTGAGACTGGCCGTTGCCCATGCTCTATGCTTCGGAAGACCTTCTGACTGTAAATATTTATAGACTGTCCAACGCCTACGGCATTGTTTTAGCCTGTAACATCTCAGTCGGCGGCGGACCCAACCGTCTAGATCTTTCATGGAAGTATAGTAGTGACAGAGGTAAAAGTAACTACTCCAGCCACGTAAAAGTGGGTTCAGCTCGGCGATTATCATTTTCAAGGACTTCCCTCGATTGCGTTTTGTGATTTTACGAACTCTGTCACGAAAATGTTTGATCGACGGCTTTGCAATACTTATCCTCCCATCAGATTCAATGCTGTAGCCTAAGAACTTTCTGTTGCTCGGACTATCGACACCGCTCTTCTCCTGATTGACTTTAAGCCTAAGCCGCTTATCTAGGAACTTAGTTATTGAAGCTAAAACGCGCTCACCCGAAGCT
This sequence comes from Bdellovibrionales bacterium, assembly GCA_020630675.1. Lineage (GTDB taxonomy): Bacteria > Bdellovibrionota > Bdellovibrionia > Bdellovibrionales > UBA1609 > JAHDIR01. Next base: position 1,343 of record JAHDIR010000043.1, on the reverse strand, counting down.
ATTGACCGAACATAAATATTACAGTCGTCAGCGTAGCGACAGAATTTGTGGCCCCGCTTCCCTAATTCCTTATCTAAATCATCGAGAAGAAAATTACTCAGTAGTGGCGACAGAGGAGAGCCTTGAGGAGTACCTTCTTCTCTACTCTGGCAAACACCATCTTCCATAATACCTGCACGGAGGAAGCGACCAATTATTTTGAGTAAACGTTTGTCTGATATTCTCCGACTTAAACGACTCATCAAAATGTCGTGGTTAACCCGATCAAAGAACTTTTCCAAGTCTAGATCCACGACTATATTATAGCCTTCCTTCACATAGTTGCTAGCTTGTTCGACGGCATCGTGAGCACCTCTCCCTTTTCTAAATCCATAACTCGACCCTGAAAAGTCAGGGTCGAAAATTGGATCTAAAACTTGGTGAATGGCCTGTTGCACTAAACGGTCTATAACTGTTGGGATACCCAATTGTCGCATCCCACCTGCTGGTTTGGGGATTTTAACCCCTCGCACCGCTTTAGGCTTGTAGGTTCCATTCAGTAGCGACTCAATAAAGCTTTCCTTATTCTGCTTCAACCAACCAAAAAGATCTTGAGTTGACAGACCGTCTACTCCGGCAGACCCCTTGTTGGAAATTACTCGCTCGTAAGCTTGATTGAGATTGTCTCGATCGCAGACTCTCTCCATCAACTTTTCTGTCAAGGCTCGTTTCTCATTAAGTGCTGTTAAATATTGTTGCTCCCCTTGAACCTTTGCTTCCGTTACGCTTCCACAAATAGGACCGGGGCTGATTAATGTCTTGTCACTCATCTCTTTTCCTGCAACTCCTAGTTTAACAAACTTAAACAAGTCTGCTCCTTGCTTAACCAATTCGGCCCTTCAGTAAGGTGAGACCTCCAAGGCTCTTCCTTGGCTCGTTTCCATTACCTAATATGGCTTCTGCTGACTTCTCAGTACTCTTCCAACTCAATCGCTTGAGTCGTAGCGAAAAAAAAAAAAAAACTCTCGCAAGCATTGAGATCTCCTGGGGTAAGTTATGATTCTTTCCGAGAATTGTGCCAGATTTACCAGCGGACATCTTGTCGATTATTGGGCGTCTTTATCTATTGCTAAATGACCCTGATTCACTGGCCTAGTATCTGATTTCTATTCGTCACAACCCTCTTTTGCCTCTGGCTTCCTTCAGATTTGAGATCACTCTCAACACCCTTGCCTTTAGCTAGTAGTTCCGATCCTCACGGCCTACAGATGGACTTTCACCTCCTAGATTCATAACGTGCCCAGCACACAAAAAAACCCGGAAGAAAACTTCCGGGCTTTGGCAATGCAGTTTCAAGTTGTTGA
>JAHDIR010000042.1 GCA_020630675.1 Bdellovibrionales bacterium | reverse complement strand
CTCCGTACTCGATCACTGAAGATCAGTTGCATAAAACTTGGGATGTGATTGAATCCCTTCTGATGAATTAGATGTTTTATTCAGTTACAAAAAAAATTTTTCTCACTTTATATTAAAGTTGCCGAAAAAACCCAATTTTATACAACATAGCTTCAGTGATATTTAATAAATATGTCATTTGAGGAGAATTATTTACTCGTTTATTATCAATGAAACTCAGGTCAACAGATTGAGAGTTTTCCTTTATTAAATTGATATTCGAGTCAAACTGAGCTCCCACGTCAGAATCCAAGCTGAGGTTTACATTCACTCCTTGTTGGCCACCATTTGCCGCCAGAGAAGGGTCTGGTATTAAAATAAGCCCTAACTCTGAATTCACGGTGTTTGATCGAGAGTCAAAATTTGATGAGGTGACATAAACGAGAGAACCATCAATTCTTACTAACTTAGAGTGATTAAAATTGTAGTAGACTCCGTTATGATAGGTTTCTTGAAAACGACGAACAGAGATACGCCCATTAATTTCAGGGTGAGAATTAATTTCAGCAATTTTAGGAAGAATAAAAGTGTCATGATAAAATTGTACAAGTTTGTTGTCAGTGGTTTCTCTTGAGTTCGTATAAAGTTGTACTTTTAGTTCTTTTTTGGTGAGCAAAAGTTTTTTTAGGAGCCTTAAATCAGTATTAGAAAATATAGGATAGGGAGTGAAGATTTCAATGACATCATTAGCTTCTGACATACTTCTTTTTAAGTTGTGCCAAATAGAACTACCCCTGATATGACGTCGTGACCAACTTCCTTCAAACAAAGAGCGGGTAGAAATTTTTTCACGGGCTTTTTCTAAAAACTCTTTAACTTTTGTTTTTATCTCTTGTCGTGTTGGTCGTTTTTCAAACCACCTAGCGCCACTCACATTATTACTCTTTACTAAGTTTTCAAACTCGGTAACAATTGTCCCCAGAGCAGGAGTAAAGCCCGTTTCCAAAAACTGATGAGAGCTCATTTCTCTAATCGTTGAGCTTACTAAATCGTAACGCTCATCATGTGAAATGCTATCTAAACTTTCCATATCTTTTTGATAATATAAATTGGGAAGAAACCCAAAAATTCTTCCCGTTAATTGCCGACTAGGAATATCGTACATCAACATTTCAAAGTATTTGGCAAAGCTTTGCATCAGTGCCCTATTAGCTTCATCTTGATTCAGTGGTGTTCTAGGCCTTACCAAAACCTCTTGATCTATCATATTTCCTTCTGGCGGAAGCTCTAGATCAGAATAGGCGTCGCCATTATTACGCCCTCCCAACAGAATGAGTGGACGTTCGGTATCTCGATCAGTTAACATAAATTTATCATGCACCCTCTGATTAAGGCTGATGACTTGTTGGTTGGTAGGATGAAGAAATCTTTGGCTCCAAAATTTATAGACACTATTCACTAGAACATTCTTCATATCCAACAGTGAGTGAGCATAACTCATCTCAACCAGACCAGGCACATCAGCTCGCTGAGAGTAAGCGACTAAAGTTTCAAAATGATCTCGTAAAGCAAAGTGTTGTCGGTTCATAGACCCTATGCCGTCTAACAAAATACGAATTTTTACTCCACGATCTAAAGCTTTTTTCAGTTCATCTAGGAACATTCGTCCTGTAAAGTCTTTTTTAAATATGTAGAAGACAAAATCAATGGTCTCTTGCGCAGACCTGATCATTGCCATTCGCGTGGCATGAGATTCTAGGCCCGATGACATAACTTTAAACTCGATGGGTTCTGTCGGTAAAGACTTGGTATTTGCAATTTTAGCCGCTAAGGACGAATTATGAGAAGGTGGTACGACGTCTTTACAAATATTTACTGGTTGTGGTGACTGGCCGGGTGTACCAGCTATGGACAACGTCTCATTGCCAAAAATCAGTAAAAAAAACGTTAAAAATATCAAACTCACCGATTTCAAAGTTGATTCCCCAATCTATTATTTTTATCTAAAAATTTCACAACCTAACAAATAAGGCTCTTCATTTTGCTTTAAATTATATTCTTCCCAAAAATCATAAAACTGTTGAGTTGTGCTCCATTTATTTAACTCATCACAAACCGACTCTTTTTGTTTTGCATTGAGCTCTTGATGGCCAATATAAAAGTTCCAGCCATAACCCCAAGGAAAGTTTCGGTTGAGGTTCACTGGAAAAATTTTTCCAAACTTTGGGTGACCAAACCTTTGAACAATTTGAAAAAACTGTTTTCCAGGGCCGCCCTGACTCGTAACACATTCTTCTAAGCGTTGATCGGCATTGAGTCTATGCTGTTCATTTCCCGCTGCCCAGTGGGCTATATCATGTTCAATGCAACAATGACGCCAATAGTTTTTACCAACAATGGGTAAAAATCCTTGAGGGGAAAAGGTGCATAAATCAGTTTTGAAGGGGTTGATCTGATTCGTGGGAGGTTGGTGAACAAGAGCGGACTCAACAGCTCCAACAATAATAGAAAACTGAAAAAGAAAGTAAAATAGTATTAATCTCATAAGCCCTCTTTGTTTGTGGCGATATAGAGACTAAATTAATACAAATTTATAGAAAATTTAATTTCTTTAGTAAGTATGGAAATTTATTCAAAAAAAATAGATGTTTAAAAAATTTATTTCAAGAGATCTCAAGACTTGGGCAAGGGGGCCAGGCCAGTTTTATTTGGAACAGCCAATTCTTGTTTCGGAAATAGCAAAATTGTCAAACGAGGCATAAACATCCCTTGAGGGCGCAAAATTGTCATTGCCTCCTCCAAAAAATGTACTAAACATCATTCGCCCGACTTTATTAGCCTCGTTATCTACTGTTCGGTACATAAGGTCATTTAAATCAGCACCTAACACGCCATCTATCCAAGCCTTGACCACGCCATTGTATTTACCAACTTCATTCAATTGAACGTAAAGCTCAATACAAGTCCATTTATCGACAGGAAAACTCATAGGATTTTGAGTTTTTGGATCTTTAAGTCGAAAAACGTAACCGTATTTGGAGGTTTTTCGAACACCGCCTTTTCCAGCAATATACGCGTATAGAGAAGCTATGGCCGGGTCCACTTTTTCACCATCGTACCAAACAAAACGCATACTCCAGCCATCTTTTCCACTGACGGCATCTCCACCACTGACAGTCTTATATCCGCCAAGTCCTGGCACCTTTCCTGTGATGGCCCAATCCCAGCCTTTATTAAACTTTACATAATAGCGCAGGTAAGCAGACTCTCGTAGCCCTATACCTAACTTTTTAAAATCAGAACCATAATTAACTCTAACACCACTACCCAGAGTTTTGCCAGGGTACTTAATTCTTAAAGAGTTACCATCAAAAGCGTTTTCGCTATTTCTAACAATTTCGTGATGGGATGTGGGAGCTCGCTTCCAAAGAAGGCCCCAATGTTTATCAAATGTACTCGAGTTTAAAACCCCTTCGTTACTTTCATAACCACCAAAAAACAATAAATCTTTTTTTGGGCTTGCTGGAGCGGCCTTGACTGAAAATTGCACCACCTTGGCCTCACTCGCAGCACCCGACTTTTCTTTGTCGGCATAAGCCACAACTCGCACCTGATACACCCCACCATCAGAGGGTTCAAACTCTGAGCTCGTGTAAGGAGGGTTGACCTCATCATTTTTAATATTGTTAAAAGTGAATTCAACTAAGGCCGCATTGTCACTCACATCGGCTTTTATGTAATATATGCCTCGAGCCCAATCTGTTATATCTACTTGCAGTAGATTTGAAAGTTTATATTGAATAGACAAATCATTTTTACTCACCAAATATAGTGATTGTACTTCTAGTTTTTCTACCACAGTTGGAGTTTGAGAGGCTTGTGAGGGGCTATTTGGTGTAACACTTGGGATAGATGAGTCGGCCTTGGGGTCAGATTCAGATTCAGGGATCAAGCTTGCACTGTCGGAGCTTTCTTCCATACTGTTTAAAGTAAAGTTAGGCTCAAAAGGATGCGAACAGTTTTGAAAAAACAATAGAGAAAGCGATAATAAAAAAGCAAGCTTAAAAACTTGGAGTTTAGCCATACTTTTAGCTATGCAATTCTGACACCCAGGAAAACCTTTAGCTTGCCATAAAAGTAAAAACCTTGGCTAAGAAGTATTCATTGTTCATTGATTTTACATTTTTTTTTATAAGCTTATGTATCAAATTAAGACGGTAAAAATTGATGCCGAACTGTTAAAAATAAATTTTCTCACACAAATCTAATGATGAATTCACGACTAGGTTGACGTTAAAACTGGTTATACTCGATCCCACTTTTTCCTTACCAACTTCTAACAATACACTAATATTTCAACAGGTTATTCAGTTGTAAATTATTTTTTTTTTCGATACTTCTCTGATTAGGAAAATTAATTAAGATTATTATTATTGTATAACGGAGACGAACATGAACAGACTCATACTTTCTATCTTACTTATTTTAACAGGCCATTGGGGATTTGCTGATGAAAATAAAGGCCCTAGATTTGATTACGGATACGGTGAATCCGAATTTAAATGGGGAGTTCGAGTTCCTATCACTAATGAAAGTAGTGATTTTGAATTGCGCTTAGGAACACGATTACAAGCTCTCATGGAAAATGAAAAGTCTGAAGATAGCACTGGAGCTTCCGGCCCTAACAGTCAAGACTTCTATGCTCGTCGAGTTCGTTTACAAGTAGAAGCAAAATTTAGAAAAAAACTTTCCTACTATATGGATATTCGAGCTGATAAAATTGACAAAGGAAATAGTGGTGATAACCGCTTTGCTTTAGGGGATGCTTTTTTTCAAGTGAAAGAACTTTTTGGAAACAAAAATTTAAAACTAAGACTATTTCGCGCTAAATACGATATTTCAAGAACCCAAACCGTTAGTTCTTCTCGGTTACTTGCTCCCACTCGTTCTTCTATATCTGACTATGCGGCTAACTATATTTCTAAAGATCGACGAGGCACAAACGTGCAAATTCTTGGAAACTGGTCAAATCGTATAAAAACTCAAATTGTCATTGGTGACAGTATTCAAGAAGATGGTTTTAAGGACGCCTTAGGCAACAAAGGCGATGGAAGCTCAACCACTCTTGAAGCACAAGGCTTAGCTCATGGGGCTCGATTGCGAGTGTCTCCTTTTGCGGGTTGGGAAGATAAGAAGTTAAAAGAAACTCAATTCGGTCATGGCAAACATTTCACATTAGGGGCCGGGGCCTTTTTTGTAAATAATATTAACTTCATCGCTGGCGGAGCTAGCGAAGAAATTGATCGTCAACTATATAACTTTGACCTCTCTTTTCATTATGGCCCATTTTCTATAATGAGTGAGTACTTTATTTTTGATGGCATGGTGGAAGACTTTAAGTCAGGTACAACTATGAACACAGGTAAAAGTGAAGGCTGGGTGGTTCAAGGTGAATATGTTTTTACTGACTTTCATTATATAGCTCCTTACTTCAGGTATCAAGATTGGGATCGCTTCACAGACAATGACGACTTTGATCAACAAACTTGGCTACTCGGTGTCAATTACTACTTAAAAGGAAATAAATTAAGAATCGGAGGTCATTACCAAGAAACTAAATTTGCTGATGGCTTACAAAGCAAGCTGGGGTCAAAGGAAACTCTAATGAGCCTTAACCTTATGATGCACTATTAATACAATCTCTTTTTGAAACACCTTTGGGCCCTAGTTTATAACTAGGGCCTTTTTTTATGTCTATATCTTCTACTTAAAAATTATTTTTTTATGAGAGTCAATCAAATTGAATAGCTGATTTGCCTACCAATCATTTGACACTGAAAAATACCTGTACACGCTTATTGTCCGAAATAGTGTTTAAATCGTTTTCATACCTAAACTCTGGTCCTGAGGTTGCAAACTCATTAGTTATTCAATCAATAGGGGGAAACAGATGAATATCCAAACTATATCTATATTACTAGCTACACTATTTACGATGGTCTTTTTTCAAAACTGTGGGGACAGTAATGAGTTTTCCAATGATATAGAGTCAGCAAAGCTGAGTTCTGAAGTAGATGCACCGGTACAAATGCAAACCAAAGAGCTTCAAGCCATTAGCCACATCAAGGCCGTTAATTGTAAAAGAAAAAAAGCAGGAGACCTTGACCCCAACGCACTGATTTATACCGTGACTAACAATGATGATTACTTTCCAGAAAGTAGTAGCGTTATCAATATGGACATTAAAACAACCCGAGGGGCCTCTTACTATTCAGCAAAGCATGTGCTTCAAGTTGATACATTTATTGTTACGAAAGGTCAGTCTCAAGAAGGTCTAAATAAAGATTTAGCTCAATTTGAACAAAACATTGAAGAATCAATTTCTCACCTCTGCTCGATCCAAGCCACACACTATATGGTTAATTCAGAAGATAACCTTGATTTAACAACTAAATTATCCGAAGAGGAATTAAGTGAACTCGAAAGCGAAGATGTTATTATAGCTAACAACTAAATTTTTAAAGGTCTAAATATTTTGAGAAAAAGTTTCTACCTATTTTTGTTTTTATTTAGCGCAGGTGTTGTTACTGTTTTATTCAATGCCTGCCAACCATTTGACTCCTCTGGACCTTTTTCTAAATCCCAAAGCTCAAATTCTTCGAGAAATCCTATTGCTAAAAAAATATTTATTGAAACCTACATCTCTAACCAACTCAAAAATAAATTTTATACCTTAGTAAAAACAAAACTCAGCCATGAAATACATTTGGTAGACTATGTCGATACAATGAAATCTATTCTTTCTGAGTACTACGACACGACAGTCACCTCCGATATTGTTGAGATTGATGGGCGTTCTTTAGTGACTGAATACGATAATTTTATGTTTAGACGACGAATGTTTTCCTTTAAAATAGGAGGGGCTCATAATATTCCTGTGGCTTATTTGGCTTTTTCTCCTCTTTCAAATGAATTTGAAATTATTGTTTGGGATGACTTTACAAAGCGTTATGAGTTTTTAGATGTTAAAAACGTATATACGAGAACTAAAGCAGCTACATTAAATATCAATTTTTCTAATCGAAATACGTGTCTCATTTGCCATCAAAATGGAGGAGCTATCTTTCCAAGAGCGCCATGGGGAGAAACACATTTTTTGAGAAATACAGCCGAACAATTTACTCATGGAGATACGCTAGCTAAGGCTAAAGATCCTGAGCTCATTGAGTTTTTAACAAAAGATATGCCTTTAATAATAGATAAAAATGAAGTTGAAAAAGGTCGCCGAGTGACTATTTCATCTTTTGCAAAAACGATTCAATCATTTGATAAATCTGTCAGAATCACTTCAACAGTGAACTCTATGCAGTCTTTTGTATCTCAATACTGCCTGTATAATGATCAAAAGTGTAAATCTGAAGTCTTGGGCTATATGATTAATGCTACGCCCAGCCTTACCCCATCTCCCAGCAAAGAAAAAACTCAAGCCTTGCGCTCTAGTGTTTTGCCTGATGTTGTTCCTGGAGAAAACACCGGTGTTTTATTACCAACGAAAACAATCACCGAAGGTATGGTTTTAAATGAAGAGTTTGAAAAAACCTTTACATCTAATCCTCTGACTTTTTCACTCGCTGTTTTAACACAAATATCAGGATTAACCTCTATACTTCCTACAGGCCAGCCCAACCCTCTTTTGCCGTCAACACTTCGACCTGCCACTGATAAAATTAACGAATATCAGGCTTTTGCCCAACTAAAAGCTAACCAAAATTTATTACTCCTAATTTTTGGCTTTAACAAAAGTGACTTGAACGCTTTAGGTGATTTTCATGAGCGCAAAGAGTTTCTTGAACATTTAGCCAAAGTAAAACACTGGCCCTTGAACCGACAATTGTTCAAAAAGTATGCCCAAAGGTTTCTTGCTGGTAATTTTCAGATTGATGAGGAAATATTACCTTTAGCTTATACAAAACAAACAGACTTAGAGATTGGTTCCATTGGTAATGAGCACAACAACAAAGAAGAAAACACAGCAAGCATAAGTAACCAAAGCCATGTAACTCTTATTAGAACTTGTCAGTCTTGTCACAAAAGTGACAGTATTTACCCTATTGATTTTTACAGCGTAGATGTTTTAAAGAACTATCGCTTACAAAACCCTTCTTTTGGTAATTCTATAAAAGATACAATTGATAAAAACACCATGCCTCCTCAGAATACACAAAGCGACATCACTGTTTTTCAAGAAGAGAAAGAAAGCATTCTTAACTTTTTAAACTCTTTATAAGTTAACACTTGTATATTTGCACCGGTTCAACATAAAATTTATTTATGAAGATTGCCATTACAGGTGCCACTGGTTTTGTTGGCTCTCATTTAGTTAAATATATTTTAGAAAATACTGACCACTCTATTGTGGCATTAAGCCGTAGTGAAATTGATAGTAACCACCCTAGAGTTAAGTTTGTGACTTGTGAGCTATATTCTTTCTTTGAAACTGAAAACGCCTTAGCTGATTGTGATATTGGAATTTACCTAGTTCACTCTATGTCTCCTTCATCACGATTAAGCCAAGGAAATTTTCAAAACTTTGATTTTTTACTAGCAGATAATTTTGCAAAAGCGGCCATTAAAAATAGGTTGCGCCATATTATATATGTCAGTGGTATTGTTCCAAAAAATGAAGAACTTTCTCAGCACCTTCTCAGTCGCTTGGAAGTTGAAAATATTCTTTCTAAACACAGTGTCCCCACCACGACTCTTCGTTGTGGAATTGTCATAGGGCCTGATGGCTCTTCCTTTGGCATGATAAAAAAATTAGTGGGGCGTTTACCTCTTATTATTTTTCCTTCTTGGACAAAAACGAAAATTCAAATCATATCTATTAATGACTTAGTTAAAGTTATTATGCGTGTTATTGAAAAAAAAGAAGAGCATTCAAAAATTCGTTCTTTTGATTTAGCGGCCCCAGAAGTACTTACTTACGCCAGCTTAATAAAAAAAGTCGCCCACTGTATGAAAAAAAAATCAGTTTTTATTTCTTTTCCTTGGGTTCCTCTGACTGTCTCACGCTTATGGGTATCTTTAATCACAGGTTACTCCAAAAGCTTAGTTTATCCTCTAGTGCAAAGCCTTGTGCATACTATGACCTCGACAAAAACAAGGCGCTTACCTCCTGAGTTTAATATGGTTTATGAAAATACCGACAAGGCCATACTTTGGAGCCTTAACACGGAAAATGTTGCCAAACTTCCTTTTAAAAAAATTAAAAAATATAAACCAAAGACGAGCCATCTTGTTCAGTCCGTACAACGCCTTCATTGCCCAGAAGGTTGGTCTATGAAAAATATTGCCAATGAATATATGAATTGGCTTCCTCAGTTTTTAAAACCTTTTTTAGTTTTAACTCACTCTGAAGATAATCTTATTTTTCAACTCAGGTTTTACAAAAAACCGTTACTTATTCTTACTTTTTCTGAAGAAAGAACTTTCTCAACAAGAGAGCTTTTTTATATCACTGGCGGAGTTTTGGCCAAAGACAACCTCAGAGCCCGTCTTGAATTTAGAAAGGTGGTTGGACAACCTTATTTTATTGCGGCCATTCATAGCTTTCACCCAAGGCTCCCCTGGTATATTTATATTTCTACTCAAGCCATTGCCCATAAAATTGTTATGTGGTGTTTTGGTCGTCATTTAAAACGAGTTTAAAATCAAATAACTTAGGTTCCGCAAAAAGTGTTTTTAATTTCCTCGTGTTTTTCAGGAGGCAAAGAGAGATCTTTATATTTAAGGTTTTGTTCATAAGGTTTTTGCCAGGCTTGGTTCAGCAGGTGAAAAAAAGTGTAATCCCCTGCTAAAGATTGCTCAATAGATTTTTGAATTAAGTGATTACGCGGAATTAAATAAGGGTTGCATGACTGCATTAATTTTTTAGATTCTTCTAAGCTTTCTTGCTGTTGACCAAGCCTATTTAACCATTTTTTTTCAAAATCAGCCTCTTTAACTTTACCATATGACAGCTCACGAAAAGAGTTTGTAAAGTCTTGGTTTTCTTTTTCTAATATCAAAAGAAATTCATCGACTATTTTTTTGTCTTGAGGCTGGGCTTTAAATATTCCCATTTTTTGACACATCACTTGTAAATACTCCTGCTCCAATTGAGCAGAAAAAACTTCAAACTGACTCTCTAGTTTTTTTATACACTCTGCCTTGTGCCCACACTCTGTTAAAAACAGCGGAAACAATGCATTGGCCAAACAAGATAAGTTCCATAGTACTATATTTAACTGTTGATTGTAGGCATATCTTCCTTGCTGATCAATAAAACTAAACACTTGGTTGCTTTTGTAACTATCCATAAACGCGCAAGGGCCATAATCAATAGTTTCCCCACAAATTGAGGTGTTGTCGGTATTCATAACACCATGTATGAAACCTAGACCCAACCACTTTGGAACGAGTTGAATTTGCAACTGAGCAATGGCTAAAAAAAGTTGCCAATACAATAGCTCATTGCTTTTTTTATTTTCGGGAAAGTGACGTTTTATGGTGTAGTCAGCTAAAGTTTGTAAGTTGTCTACATCTCCTTGGGCTGCAAAAAACTCAAAACTACCCACACGAATATGACTTGAGGCCACTCTTGTTAAAATAGCCCCCGGTAGAGGTTGTTCTCTATAAACAGTTTGCCCAGTTGTGACAGCACATAATGATCTTGTTGTGGGAACTCCCATATAAAACATTGCTTCACTGACCAAATACTCCCTTAAAACAGGCCCCAAGGGAGACAAACCATCTCCACCACGAGAGTAAAATGTTGGCCCAGAACCTTTTAACTGAAGGTCATAGCGTCGATGATCATTGGCCAAAACCTCACCTAAGAGTAAAGCTCGCCCATCTCCAAGCTGTGGGTTAAAATGACCAAATTGGTGTCCAGCATAAACCGTGGCCACAGGTTCAGAGCCTGGAATGAGGGATTGGCCTGAAAAGTAAGAAAGGATGTCTTTTAAAGGTAAGTTTTTGTTTGATGCTGAAAGCGTCTGAAATAAATTATCGTTCCAAGCCACGAGCTGAGGGTTTAAACTAGAGGCTGCCTTAGATTTTTTGAAAAACTGAGAAGGAAGCTTATTGTATGTATTATCAAAATTTAGCATGAACCTGACCCTTCACTTAAAAGGATTTAGACATACTGTATTTTAATTAAATTTAAAACTCTTTTATACTTAGTGACTATTTTTTTTAATCCTAAACGGTCTTTTATGACAGACAATTGTTCAATTTCATTGGCTATATCGACCAAAACATCAAAACCAAATTCAGAGGCCTTTCGCCTAAGACTGATTCCCATTTGTTGAAGGGATATATAATCAGAATTTGCCCAAAGCTTTTCTATTAAAACTATATCGGCTTTTCTTTCTCTCATAAATTGAGGAACCAAAGGCTGCAGGTCTTTTTCAATAGAAATAAGGTATTCAGTGATCAATAAAATTAACCTTTAAGTTTTTGGTTAAAAAATAAATAAAAAATCTTAATACAAATATATATTAAGAATTATTTATAAAAACTCGTTACTCTTTTTGATCGGATAAAACTAGATTTTGCTAAATAAAAATCATTTGTTTTTTAGGACTTATTTATTAGAGAAATTAAGGGTTTGGAATTATGAAAAAATGATCTTAATTAAGGTCATATTTCAAATAAAAAATTTTTATTTATTTTTTTTGATAGACTGAATGACTTGGTCTAAACGAGACAAAAAACGGGAACGATCAGCTTTGGTCATTGCTTTTGGTCCGGTATTTTTTTCACCAAGATCTCTAAGGTGTGACATGAGTTCACGGCTAGCTAAGCCAACGCCAATATTTTCCTCATCCCACTCATTGCCTTTTTGACCTAAAACACGAGCCTGTTTTTTTACAGCTCGATCAGCAAGTAAAATATCAGAAGTGATTAAAATATCATTTTTTTCAATGTTATCAATAATCCAATCATCAGCGGCATCAAAACCATCTGACACCACTTCCATACGTATATTTATATCAAGAGGAACATTTAAATACTGGTTAGCCACAACAACCACCTGCCACTGGTAGCGTAAAGCCACCTTATAAACTTCACTTTTGACTGAGCAGGCATCAGCATCTATATAAACTTTCACAAAATTATCCTTTTAAAAGGCCTTTTAACGGCCCCCAATGATCTCTTAAAAACAGATATCATTTTAATATAGACTATTCTTCGGCAAAGATGTACTTCCAAGGCTCTATTTTTTAAATTTCTTATACAAGTAAAAACTGCGGAAAGATGACTTTCCCCCAACTCAACCTGGAACCTATGGCAACTCTTAATTTTTCTGATTTTTCTCTTAATAATGATCTTCAAAAAGCCCTTGCTGATATTGGCTACAAACACCCAACCCCTATTCAAGAGCAAACTATAGATCTTGCTCTCAAAGGGCATGACATTCTTGGAATTGCTCAGACAGGAACTGGAAAAACGGCCGCATTTTGCCTTCCTATTATTCACAACTTAAATAAAACTCAAATTAAAACAGCTCCTAAAAGCCCAAGAGCTTTAATTTTAACCCCCACCCGGGAACTGGCCATACAAATACATGACAACCTTAACTCTTATGGTCAGTTTTTGAACCAAAAATACACCGTAATTTTTGGAGGTGTTTCGCAAGGTAAACAAGTTAATCAGTTAAGAAACGGAGTCGATATTTTAGTCGCGACCCCAGGGCGTCTTTTAGATTTAATCAACCAAAAACATCTTTCCTTAAAAGCTGTTGAATCTTTTGTTTTGGATGAAGCCGATCGCATGCTCGATATGGGTTTTATGAAGGAGGTGGAAAAAATTATCAAGTTGATGCCAAAGGTTAGGCACAACCTCTTTTTCTCAGCCACTATGCCCCCTAAAATTCAAACTTTGGCCAACAATATTCTTTATAAACCAAAAAAAATAGAAGTAACCCCACAAGCAACAACTGTTGAAAAAATTCAACAAACAGTCATGTATGTTGAGAAGTCCAATAAAGTAGATTTATTGATTCACCTTTTAAAGTCCAATAAAAAACACAAGACTCTTGTTTTCATCAGCATGAAACATATGGCTAACCGTGTGGCTACAAAGTTAGAAGCCAAAGGGATTGCCACAGCTGTCATTCATGGCAATAAGTCTCAATCGGCTCGACAGAAAGCCTTACAAAACTTTACCCGTGGAGATATACGCGTTATGTTGGCCACAGACATTGCCTCTCGAGGAATTGACATTGAAGATATCACGCACGTGATTAACTTTGAGCTTTCACATATGGCTGAAGTCTATGTTCATCGCATTGGTAGAACCGCTCGTGCTGGCACCGAAGGCAAGGCCATCTCCTTAGTGACAGGAGAAGAAAAATCTTTTCTGGCTCATATTGAAAAAACCATTCGTCACAAAATTGCTGTTGATAAAGAGCACCCCTTTCACAGCGAAGAAGCCAGCCAAGCTCCTGTCATGGGAGTTGGTAAAGCTAAAGCCTCTTTAGAGGCCCAATTTAAAAAAGCCCGCCGTCAACACTTTCGTCAAAAGCCAAAGGCGAATGTTAAAAAAGCGACAACTCGAACCAGCAGGCCTTCTACGAAAAGTAAAAGAACAGCTAAAAAAAGGCCCAATAACTAAAAAAATCTTAAATTGATGATATTTAGATGAGATTCAAGGCTCAAGCCTTGATTTCCCCTTACATTTAGGACTTTAATAATAAAGTCATAAAATACTACTGTTTATAAAAGCAGAAAAATACCTGGGGAGGTCATATATGAGTTTTTCACGACGAAGCTTTATGGAAACCATGGCGGCCGGCACCTGCTTGACCACATTATCAATGAAAGCTTACGCTCACCAAAGTTGGGTTCCCCGTCAAGAAGACCTCATGCCAGGCCCGGCGTTTCGTCATGGTGTTGCCAGCGGAGACCCTTTACATACTCGGGTGATACTATGGACACGTATTACGCCCATTCATGGTCGCCCGACGGTCAGAGTTAAAGTTACGATTGCTCTTGATCCACAACTTAAAAAAGTCGTTTACAACGATTGGGGTTACACCGGCTCTGCCCACGATTTTACTTATAAGTTTGATGCTTATCACTTAAAACCAGGGACAACCTATTACTATCAATTTTCTGCTCTTGGCCAAAAGTCTCCCGTTGGTCGCACCAAAACTCTTCCCACACAGACTGACCGCGTGCGCTTAGCCGTAGCCTCCTGTTCAAACCTACCTGTTGGTTTTTTTGGAGCCTACGCCCAAATCGCTAAAAAAGAAAACCTAGATGCTGTGGTTCACTTGGGAGATTACATTTATGAATACGCAAATGCCGAATATGGAGATGGCACAAAGCTTGGAAGAATTCCTTACCCAAATAAAGAAATCACAACCTTAAGTGATTATCGGTCCCGACATGCGCAATATAAAATAGACCCTCAGCTGCAAGCAGCTCATCAAGCCCACCCCTGGATTGTTGTTTGGGATGATCATGAAATTGCCAACGACGCCTACAAGGATGGAGCTCAAAACCACCAAGAAAAAGACGAAGGCTCTTGGAAGCGCAGAAAAAAAATGGCCACAAAAGCTTACTTTGAGTGGATGCCTATTAGGGATAACTTTGGTAGATTTCAACATAAGGGACAAATTTTTAGACGTTTTCAGTTTGGTCGTTTATTACAACTCGACATGCTCGACACCCGCCTAATGGGAAGAGATAAACCCTTGCCCGCGATGATCGACCCTTTTACTCGCAAACTTCTCGTTGACCCAGCCAAGGTTCCAGAACTCTTAGAACGAATGAATCACCCGCAACGTCAACTTCTTGGCAAAAGACAAGAGGACTGGCTTTATAGACAAATTGAAAAGTCTACTGAGAGAGGAACTCTGTGGCAGGTTTTAGGTCAGCAAGTCATGATGGGACAACTTCAATTGCCTCTGCCAAAACCATTTCCTGACGGCATGAGAGTTCCTTTAAACACTGACCAGTGGGATGGCTATGGAGCTACACGAAAAAACTTACTTCAATACTTAGCGAATCAACAAATTAAGAACACCGTTATCTTAACGGGAGACATTCATTCTTCTTGGTTTAATGATATAGCCATCAACCCCTATGAGGCTGGAGCCTATGATCCAGTGAGCGGTAAAGGTTCGCAAGCCGTAGAGTTTGTGACTCCAGCTATTACATCTGCCTTTTTTACAGCCCCAAACACCCCTATCGAGCAAATACGCGGCTTTGAACAACAAGTTTTACAAAATAACCCACATACACAATATGTCGATTTTGAAAAACGAGGCTATATGGTGGTAGATATCGATACTCAAAGAGCCCAAGGTGAATGGTATCATATCAGCACGGTAGAGTCCCCAAAGGCGACTGAAATATTAGCAGCAAAGGTTAAAGTCAAAGCAGGCACAAATCATGGTGTTTTAGTGCCGCCCTCATAAAATTTAGAAGTACACTAAAGAGCTGGCGCTAATAACTGACAGCTTTGTTTTTTAAAATCAAAAGCAATGGACTCTTTGGACGTTGTTGCAAGACAGTCATAAACCCAAAAGGTATTTTGAGCATAGCCTTTATCTTTAATTACAGTGACTGTCCCCGCCTCATTCACCTCACAAGGGTTATTCAGAGTACAGTGCTGCCCAGAGCTATTGCCAGTGTTATTGACGGCAACGACCTCCCGAGTATTCAAGGAAATAACTGGAGCCCCTGATGTTCCACCATAAACTTTACAGTTTTTTGTATAGCCAATAGAGTCATAAAAATCCCACTCCCCTTCTTTTAAGTTATAAACAATATTTTTAACAGCACAGCTGAACCCTCGCCTCCAGAAACCAGAAATAATTTCTATGGGCTCGCCCACTTCAGGAGGCCGAGTTGCTAAGGGCAAAGGCTTAACATTATAAATATTTTCCAGCTCTTGATAAGTGTGATCTAGCTCAATAAGAGCCATATCTGTTCGAGTCATTGTGGCATAGTGAATTTTTGTTGTATAAATAGTTCCAATCACTTCAGCGCTTTTATTCATTAGCTCGACTGAGACTTTATATTTTTTATTAAAAATGACTTCACCAGGTCTTTGAAATCTTCGCAGGCAATGGCCATTCGTTAAAAGCAAGGCTTGTTGATTATTGCTATTTTTTAACTTCACTACAGAGGCCGAACAATTTCTTAAGCGCACAATTCCTGAAAAATCATAATTAATGGCATCAAAGGAGTTGTAACCTAATACAGAAAAGTCAGAAATTTTATCCCAATCAGAAAGATATTTGTTGATCTCTTCTAAAGTGGAAGCCCCACCAGAAAAGGGCAACGTCAAAAAGATAAGTATAAAAAAAAATTTCGTCATAAAAACCCTCCTTAGTTTTTCATGATTTTTTTTATATCGTATACGTTTCGACTAAAAGGTCACAAGACAAATAAAGAAATGTGAGAAATAAGAAAAAATTATAGAATTGCGTCAAAAATTAAAAATTAAGAGCCAAAGAAGTCTTCCATAAAAATCTATAGGCCCGTGAAGGGCGCCTAATACTATTTTGAATGCTTAAGGTAAGTCGACCAGTCTTGATCTTCGAGGAAAAACCTTCCTGTTTCATCTATAAAAAACTTGCTGTACCTGGCTGTTGTTTCTTTAAGCCTTTGGCTTAAAGGGTAAATATCTTCCAAGGACCCTTCGCGAGCCACCTGCACTTGTAAATCTTCTGGGCTCAACAAATGATCCAGATAAGACTGACCGTTGTATTCAATTTCATTTAAAGCTTTATATTTTAAGTGAACATTATTTTTAACAAAAGAGTATTGATCGGTAAGAAACTGGGGGTCCATATTAAAGATAAGGCCAAGGCTATCTACTCTTGAATAGTAAAGTTCACGAGCCATTTCACGCTCAGAAAGCCATAAACACAGCGAAAAAATCCGAGCACAACCTTCGCCACGAGCTTCACTCACTTCAACATCAGACCTTGATTTATAGCTGTTGGACAAATAATCAGCTCTAAACATATCATAGGCTGTATCAAAATATCCCGCAATTCCATCATATTCAACAGCACCAAAATCGAGGTTTTTAATAGCAGCAGGGTTGAAGTTTAATTCCACTTTTAAGGACCTTCTACGTATATAGCCTATATGGTCAACAGTATTAAAATAATCTAATTTTTCTTTTGTTAAATGTAAGCCCTCAAACATTTTTTGAAGCGTTTTAACAATAGGGTCTAAGCTTGGCTTATGAGTATTGTTACAGTCTGCAGGGGCCATCGCATAAGCTTTTTCAAGAAAACCCAGGCAGTTTTTATTTGTAAAATTGATATAATCCATTTCACCCAATTGGTAAAATTGAACATAAAATTCTATATTTTCTAAATTATTCGAAATATAATTGTCAACTTCTTCAGACGCCCACTTTGTGTGTTGATCCCTTTGTGTGCTTGCTTGCCCACTAAATGTATCCGTTATTTTTGATAACATCGTTGATGCAAATTTATACGGCAAAACGCTATCACTATAAACCCAAGTTTCTTTTTTGTGAGACTTACTACCGTTCAGAATATATTTGTTTGTGGAAGTTAATAATAGCTCTTCTAAACCGTCAATAATAATGGTTAAATTTTCAACAATAGCATTTAAGTGAATAGGCTCTCCATAACCCCATTTATGATGAGCTAAGTTTTGAACTGGCTTTAGTTTCATTCCCTTACTCAAATAAAGCGCCGCTCGATACATAAAACTTTGAAAGGTCTGAACATATTGGGCCTCGCCTTTTCTATTCGTTGTAATGACATCACTAAAAAGGATATGGTTGTCATTTTGTTCAGCTAATATTTTATTAGCAACAGATAAAGACATTTTTTGTTCAGAAACTAAAGCCAATAAAGGGTGAACAATCTGCTCTAGATAAAGTTTTTCATAAGCTGTTATTTGCCGAGCTCGCCGACGAGACTCTTCGGCAGCTGTGAAATGACAATCATCGTATTTTTTTACGACTGATAACTGAAGCCCTAAATAAACTTTGCGAAAATTTTCAAGCTTATCGAGGTGCTCTTGCGCAAAAGATAAATCCGTTATCAAAGATCTAGAATGAGCTTTCTGCAAACGTTGGGCCATTTTTAAAATTTGTTTATAGGTTTCTAAAATAGGAATATATTCTTGACGAAAAATATCTAAACCTTCGGTGACATAGTTTTGCCTCACGCCTTTTGACAAATCATCTAAGCTTTCATATTTATCTCCAAAAACAGCTCGAAAAGAACTACTATCAAAAAATAAATCTTGAGTATAAGGTGTTAAGTACCTAAAGAGTTGAAAATAATCTAAAACTTCAGGTTTTTTTGTTTCTTTACCTGATATCCCTTTGCACCAGTGAATAAACTTATTCATTATTGCACCAGAGTTAGAAAAATAAATTTGAGACTGTTTATTTATAAGAAGCTCTAAGGTCGGGGTAATGCCCGTAAGTAATTTTGTAAATATTTTTTCTAAAATATCACCGGGATTAATATCGTAGTCTTGATGCATTTTTGTTGCAAAAAAATAATAAAAGGATTCAAACACTTCATAACGCAAAAGGTTTCTCTGCTCTTGCTTTGATTCTGTATCAAAAAACTTTAAAGAAACTTGAGAAAAATTAAACCATGGGTTGATGGTATTTCCCGTCATAAACCGATCTAACATTTCGTAAGGGTTGGAATAAAAGTGTTTAACTTCAAGAGCAGGACTTTTATCTGCCCACTCATAATCTAACATTTTATACATCACAGCTAACATATTAGGAAAAACAGACACGCGCAAAATATTGCGCTCTAAAGAAGCAAAAAAACTAGAAACCTCTTGCGCGGAATAGCCTTGGGCTAAAACCTGATTTTTACCAAGAAAAGTGGAAAAAGCAGGAACCACATTTGAAAACAAATAAGACCAATCAGGGCTTAAGTTTTCAGACAACGTAATGAGCTTGTTCACACTGGCTCGGTCACTCACTGGAAATTCACTGAGCTTTTCACTAAGGTATTTGCTCGATTTGATAGATTTTTGTGCGATCACCCAACGGATAATTCTTTTACAAAGACTAAACACCTCGGTCATCGGAGGTCGTTGATCCCCTAATTGTTTGTATATTTTATCACCTTGAGCCGCCGTGATTTGCCCCTCTAAAAGACCAAATAAAACATAATTCAAAATAAAGCTTGAATTCTTTAAAGTGTGAAGGTCAGCATTCAAATAGGCAGGATAGCTACGTAAATCATAATGATTATTTAATTTTTCATCGAGCATTTTCGAAGATGAAAGAGACACCGCTGACAGTACATCAGAGCTATTGCTCATATAAACTGGCAAATGTTCGATGAGCTGTGCTCGAAAAGAGTTTATCCAGGTTAGTTTTTTTGAATCTAATTTCCAAACCTCAAGCGATTGAAACAAATCTAGTTTTTTAGGAGTAAACTTAGACCAATCTAAAGTACTTAATAAATCTAAACTGATCTTTAGACGATTCTCATTGCTTTTGATGTTTTGCAATTGACCCTGTTTAGAATCACGAACTAAAACTTCAATACTAGTTATTAAATAATTTTCTTTTAAAGAATTTGGTTTATAATTTCCAGACACTTCAAATGCAATAGCCAACAAATCCCAGCGATGATTTAAGTTAGTTTCTTGTAAAGCTATATGTTGTATAACTAAAGCCATTGAACTAATGTCTTTTAAAATAACCTCAACAAACTCACAGGCTTCTTTTTTTCCTGATATACAAGGGCTTAAGTAAATTTCTTTAAAACGCTTTAAGGATTGATTATAATCTATTTGAAAGTCTACTTGCTCGGGACGATGTTGCCAAACTTCATACAGATCGGCATATAACTGAAAGTAGCCTTTAAATAAAGCGCTTTCATAAATTTGACTATCTTTTCTGCTTTCACCAAATATAACTTGAGTGACTTGTTTGAGTATTTTTATTAATTCATTAGACGAAACATGGCTATCACTTAATTTACTAGAAAGCTTAATATATTCTGGGCTAAACATTTCATTTTTATTTAATTCCTCTTCGTTAGTGTTAACAAACAAATGAGCTTCATCTTCTATTTTTTCACGACCAGAAGGAATGACTTCATCCGTGCAAGAAGACAAAAGACAAACAAAAAAAACAGTAAGCACCATGACTTTAAAAATCATAGGTCACTCCCGCCTGAATCACTCGTTCAAAGGAGTTAAAATAATCAATACGATACCCATCGAGCTCAGAAACAGATCTATTTATATAACTTAAGAAAATTCCAGCTCGCCCAACGCTCGTGAATACAGTGACAGAGTTGCCAAAAGTGTTGTCCCAACTTTTATCTAAAAACCTAAAAACTCTAAAGTAGGCATTAAAGCTTAAACCTAACCATGGAAAAGCTTGATAGGTTAATGCTAAACTTTCAGTCAGGGCCAAATCGCGATTTAAACTATCGTTATTAAATAAGGAAAATTTTAATCGGTGAGAAGCATAAGACGCTGAAAAAGACTGAATGAGTCTAAATTTTTTCCAACTGCCAGAAGCTACGCTATTTGAAAAAGTAAGTGCAAAGCGCCTCTGATCGATTCGGCTGCGTTCACTTGTGGGTAACAGAATAGAAATACGGTCAGCAATACGAGCAATGTATTTATTTAAATTTCTTTTTACATGAGTTAACCCTAAATTAGTGTCACTCACCTGATGATAATTATCATCAGGATTGGCCCGATAAACTTTAAGATCAAAGGAATTATGAAAAAATGCCACAGAAGAGTTCAGCAACCAATTGTTTCCTAAAAAGTAACGAGCATTCAGTCCTAATTGATGCCCGATAGTTTTATCTTCTACAGTTTCTAAAGCGTCGTAACTCATCCCATAAGAAGCACCAAACCCATATTTTTTTCGATTTCTTTCTTTTTCTTGACGTTGTTCACGGTTTAAGGCTTCACTAGCCTCTAAATTTTGAAAAGGAACTACCAAAAATAAAGTAGAAAAAATAAGAAGAAATAGGTTCTTAATAGAAGTCATCGAGACCTACCTGATCGTCTTAAATTTGGATATTCTGCTCTGATCACTTGAGCACTTTCATTAATGATACTTCTTATCTCTGACCTATACTTGCTAATAATAGAGTTAAAATGCTGGTTAGTATCATCATTCAATTTGGTCAATGTGGTTTCAATTATATTGACCATATAATCACTAACAAAGGGCTCTAAAGCGCTATCTTTTAAAACCCCAAGCTTGTGATTATCTTGACTTAAACTGTATCCGAAGCTTCTTCCTTCTTCATTAAATTCTTTATTTTTAGCCATTTCATTTCTTTTCAGGGCCAAATCAAAAACTAAGGTTTTAACCTGCTGAAGGCGTTTTTCAAGGAGATTTCCGTATTTATCTTCAAAAATGGGATTAATTTTGTCTTGATAATCAAAAATAAAAGCCGATCTATTTTGATTATCAATGGATTTATTAAAAGAAACTAAGTCTTCAGAAAACCAGAACTTTGGACTAAAAGTCACTTGACTAAGGTCAGTTAAAATTCTTTTTAACAAAAGATCATATGTTGAATAAATTTTTTGCTCTTTAGGTTGCTTGATATACTCGTCGTATACGAACCTGTCGTTGCCAGAATACTTTTCATACAAACCCATATAGTTCAAAAAGATTTCTTCTATTGGGTTAA
The DNA here is from genome assembly GCA_020630675.1 of Bdellovibrionales bacterium. GTDB lineage: Bacteria > Bdellovibrionota > Bdellovibrionia > Bdellovibrionales > UBA1609 > JAHDIR01. The sequence goes on along the minus strand of JAHDIR010000042.1, from coordinate 946 downwards.
TATTTAAGAAGTCTAAAAAGCTTTTATAATGAGAAATTAAATCTGAAGTTTTTACTTCGGCACAAGAGTTAGTTTCTTGAGGCAAACCAGGTTTACAATTTTTACTGGCATCAGATGAAACCGGACCAAGCTTATACAAGTTAACCATAACTTCAGTTTTTTTCTTCATAGCTTGAAGATCGAGCCCTTTTAAAGCCCAGCTACTACTTCCTAACAGCCTCGCAAATGACTTCATTCCAGAGTCAATAAAATTTTGCCTAGCTTTGGCTATATCTTCTAAACTTGTCTGATTTTTATTATCTAAAAGCGCTCTAAAGTTAAAATCTGTCGAATCATTATCTGTATTATTATAAAGGCTGTGTCTTCTTCCTAAAGGCCTAATATTATACTCTTCGCCAAATTTATCGGACAAAGACTGGGCTATTCGAGCAAATATATCAATTTTATAGGTCACTAAACGCAGAGCATCCAGTTTAGATTCGCCAAGGTTTTCACGATAACTTATATTTTCTGGGCTATCAGATTTAAAAAAGGAAGTGTTCACAAATGAAAATTGCTGTTTTTTTACATTTTGAATAGCCTGAATATGTTCACTTGTAGGGTTATCTAATATATCAATTCCTTTTTCGCGGACAAGATCATACATGGCATCAAACACTCGCCCTAGAAACTTAACCTCCTCAAATATTACAAAATTGCGAAGGCTAATATCCCGTTGAGCCATCAGCCAGTCACAACCATCAATAAGTGAATGCGACTTATGAAATAAGGATAAATACTCTGAACGCAAATCATAAACTTTACTAAATTGGCTTTGGTATTCAACTTCTAGTTTTTCTCTAGGAACATTTTTGTAGGTCGAGTACATATCAAGAGCAAGGCGAGCTAATAACATATTTTTTTCTATATCACTTTTAATTCTTATTAAAAACTCATTGAAACTACC
>JAHDIR010000098.1 GCA_020630675.1 Bdellovibrionales bacterium | reverse complement strand
GTTTTTACTGCTTTTTGGGTAGGGAGGGCGAAACTGTCGACTTAACCTAAGTTTAAGGCCTTGTCTCATTTTTTTGATAAATAAGCTTAAGAATAGAAATAAAAATATAGAGGATGGAGTAATTAAAAGTCGGTATATACCAAGGTAGAGGTTGTTCACTCAAAACCTCTTTCAATTTCATCTAATTTTAACTTTACAATCTCAGGAGTTAGTTCTGTTAAGCAACGTTGGTACTGTTTGTTTTTGCAAGAAGAGCTGCCGTCTTTACTGCAAGGTTGGCAAGAAAGGTTGGCGCTGAGAGCCTTAGATTTAGGGCGACTAGGAAACCCAAAAGCCGAAGGTCCAATAAGACCAACGCAATCTTTTCCTAGAAAGTCTGCAACATGTAAAGCCCCAGTATCACCACTAACTAAGATTTTACTTTGGTTAATGAGCCAAAAGGTTTCTACCCATGTTAATTTTCCTGCATAGTTAAAGCACCTATCAGGGGCTATACTTTGAATGTCTTTACAAAAAGTATCAGTGGGGCCACCAATGATATAAAATTCTTTATCAGGAAAGCTTTTTATAAGTTTTTGCCAATTTTCAACGGACCAGCGCTTAAGTTTCCAGGCGGCACTGGGAGCAATGCATATGGCTTGGTCAATATGATCGAGAGCACCTAAAACTTGTGGCACAGGAAGCTCTAGGGGGTGAGCTTCGTAGCTAACCTGAGGTATGCCAATGCTTTTTAAGGGCCACAAAAAGCTTTCCATGCCTCGAAAAGGTATAGGCAAGAGTTTTTTAAACCCTAGTTTGAAAAATAAAAAACGTCGTATGCGATTTTTGGGGCGAGTTATGAATCGTGCCCTAGTAAAAAGCCAAAGGGGAATTTTTAAAAGAGTTGTTCTTAGGTTATTGTGAGCATCGTAGATAAGGCTATAATCTTCATTTTTAAGGACTTTATAATAATAATGAAGGCCTTTCAGTCCACGATCACGGTTGAACTTCCATACCTTATCAATATAGCTATTGGTACTTACTATTTCGGCAAATTCAGTCTTGGTGATCCAGTGAATTTCAGCTTGGGGGTATTTTTTTTTAATACTTCTGGGAACTTCAAGGGCTTGAACAATGTCTCCAAGGCTAGAGAACCTCATGATTAAAACTTTCAACTTAAACATCCTTAGTTTTAAAAATTAGTAAGCCCATAGAGAGTAAAATAAGGTTTTAATAACTTCAATACTTAATGGCCAAAATTGCGGTCGAAAACTACTTGAAACAATGGCATAAGGGTAAATTGGCATGTTTTCAGGAAAGTTCTTTGTAAATATTTTTTTAGCGCGAGGCATATGTATATTACTTGTGACTAATATAACGTCTTTACACTGTAGGGCTTGGGCTAGAGGTTGGCTTTGTCGGGCGTTTCCATAGGTTGTGAGAGACCTTTTTTCTAAGATAATGTCTTTAGTGGAAACTTCAGGGTAAAAGGGCCATTGAGGAAAAATTTGTTTATAATTAGAGTGTTTATACACTCCAGAGATTATTAGTTTTCTGACCCTTTTTTGGGATAAGAGGTCTATGCCTTTTTGAACACGCCCCCCAGAGCCAGTGAGAACAATGGCGCAGTCAGCACTTATGTTGTGACTCCATGAGCTCACTTCACTAGAAATAATTCCATAGGCAATGGTGGCACAGTAATAACCCAACACCGAAGCCAAAATAAGGCCTCCAGTTAATAGCTTAAGCTTCCAGTTCATTTTTGTTGGGCAATGACCTCAACTTCAACATTTACATTTTTTGGTAAAGTTGAAACCGCAACACAAGAACGGGCGGGAGGGTTTTCAGGAAAGTATTTCGCGTAAACTTCATTCACTTTTGCAAAGTCATTCATGTCGGTTAAAAAAATCATGGTTTTAATAATGTCGTTAAAGCCTAGGCCAGCTTCTGTTAATACTGCTCTAACATTTTCCATGACCATTTCAGTTTGTTTTTGTATATCGCCGGTGAATACTTCATTGGTTTTCGGGTCTATTGATATTTGGCCAGAGCAGTAGAGCATGTTTCCGGTACGAATGGCTTGGCTATAAGGCCCAACGGGGACCGGGGCATTGGCTGTAAAAATTATTTCTTTTGACATATGAGAGTCTCCTATTTTTTAAAAGTAAAAAGTCATTCCAGCTTTAAGAGGGTGGTTGGCAATACTTTTAAAAGTGATACCATCCCCGAGTGTTGTAAGCCCAAAACCTGCTTCAAAAGTGATACCTAGGTTTTCTAGGCCGGGTATGAAAAACTCAACCCCAGCAAGAGCTCCAAACTCAGCACCACTTTCGTTATCAAGTTTAGCTGTTTTTGAGTCAATTAATTCTGCATTAATAAAAGCTAAATGACCTCCGAGGTAAAAATTCATATTTTTTTCTCGAAAAATAATTTTATGCGCTTTGGCTAAAAACCCAAAGCTAGACTCATCATCTTTGGTGGATAAATGAAGGGCGCCAACAAAAGAGTACTCTGAATTAGGAGAGTACTTGACTTGAACAGATGGCGTAGAGTCTTCGCTATTGTTGCCGACGCTAGAAATAAAGGCATCAGAATAACCAAAGCCTATGCGATCGGTAAGGTCTTTAGAGTGCGCTTTTGAATAGCTGAATAATAAAAGAGTGATCAGTGTGGCAGATTTTAAATAGAACATTGGATCTCCTTCCCTAGGATTTGTCCGTTACTTTGAGGTTAAAGTTAAAACTAAAGCGAAAAGTTAGCTTAGTATAAAATGAAACGAGATCAAATCTTTTCCTTAGATGGGTTAAACATAGCTGGGGTGCAATATTCAGGTTGATAGGTAAATATATTAAATTGTTGTTGAAAATAATGTTAGCTTCTAAAAAATTATCTTGTATATTTGAGGTCGTTATTATAAGAAATGCTCTTGTTGTAAATCCTTAGATAACAACTAAAATTGAATACCACCGAAATGGGGGATTAGCTCAGTTGGGAGAGCGCGAGCATGGCATGTTCGAGGTCGCAGGTTCGATCCCTGTATCCTCCACCAATTTTCGGGTCACTGTTATTCAAATTCTTAGTCAAACTAATGAAATTATTGGAGAGTTTCTATTGAAATACCGATGATTAGCAGGTTTGGAGTGCTCTGGGTTCCCCCGGAGTCCCCTCCATTTTGCTAATGTTAGCATTTTTTTTTGCTATCAGGTGAGCCGTCCTCAATAGAAGTGTAAATCCGTGAGCTAACTCTAGCAAACCACCATTGTTACTGAACTTTAACAACTGTATCGCACTGGCAGAAAGGAGGCCAGATAAACCAGCAGTATACAGGCAGAAAACAGGTCATAACACTGGAGGTAAAATGAAACAAGAAATTGACCCAAAATGTCGACACAAAGAATCCATTAGTGATGCAACTGCAATGAGTAGATTGCGGCAGCTAAAACAAATAACACAAGCAGAAGCAGGACTTTTATTAGGCTGTTCTGTTTCAACAATTAAACGTAAAGAACACAAAGACTATAACTTATCTTCAGACGAGATAGACATTTTTTTAAAAGCCTACGGCTTTTTGAAGGATGATTTACTAAACATAAAATTATCACGCCCTGTAACAAACCAGCCCCGACAATTACAAAAAGTTAAAATTATTGAGCACAAAAGCTTAAGGCGAAGTTACAAAAAAATAATAACTAAAGAAGCCCAGATCCGCGGATACCTCGCATTAAACCACCCCATAAAATTTAAAAATGAAAAAAAATAATAAAAACCATAGCTG
>JAHDIR010000041.1 GCA_020630675.1 Bdellovibrionales bacterium | reverse complement strand
TAATTAATTACTCACCTCCTAGTGAAAGCGCCCTGCCGGGCGCACATAAAAAAAGGGAACTCTTATTCGAGTTCCCTTTTTTTTTATTATAAACTTTAAAAAAATTATTTCTTAACTTTAGTTTCATCTACACTGATTTGAATTTCAACACGACGGTTACCTGCGCGACCATTCGAAGTTTTATTCGTAAGTATAGGTTGAGACTCCCCTCGACCAATCGCGGAAATGGATCCTGATGGAACACCACCAGAAATCATTTGCTGGCGAACACTTTCTGCACGTTTTTGCGATAAGGCTTGGTTTGTTGCATCTGAACCCGTAGAGTCTGTATGACCAATTACCTGAACTACATCTTCTGGGTATTTAGCAATAATGGCAGCAATTTGCTTAATATTAGATTGAGCCATAGGCTTTACTGATGAAGAGCCTGATGAAAAAGTTATATCACTTTTTAATTTTGTGATAATTCCTTGCTCAGTTCTTTTTGTTTCGGCAATGGCCGCTAATTCTTGCGCCTGCTTATCAAGGCGGTTACCAATAGTTCCACCAAGAAGAGCACCAGCAGCGGCACCAATGGCAGCTCCTTTACCTTTGTTTCCTGATTGATGGCCAATAATAGCCCCTAAACCTGCACCTAAAGCAGCACCTGCTCCAGCTCCTATTGCTGTTTTCTTACCTGGCTGAGCACATCCCACGACAAAAGCCGAAGAAACCGCTACTAGCGCAGAAACTAATATCATTGCTGAATTTTTCATTTATGTCTCCTTAGTTTAAATCATTTTGAATTGAAAATTCTTTATAATTTTACTTAACATTGTGAAGATGTACATCTCTTTGTGGAAATGGAATATTAATGCCACTTTTGTCAAGGCACTCTTTTAAACGCTTGTTTGTATCAAAAAATACAGGCCAATACTCAGAACTTTTACACCAAACACGAACCGTTAAGTCCACCGCACTATCACCAAAACCTGTAATGCCAACAAACGGAGGCTCAGGGTTTGTTAAAATTCTTGAGTCTTCTTGAGCCATTTTACAAATAACCTCACAAGCTTTGTTAAAATCATCCCCATAACCAATTCCAACACTGAGGTCTACGCGGCGCGTAGGTTCAGCTCCAACATTCACCATTTTTTCTCCAGCTAATGGTCCGTTGGGCAACAACACTCGGCGGTTGTCTACGGTTGTGACTGTGGTGAAAAATACATCAATGGCACTAACTACACCTTCTTCCCCTTGTGCTTGGATAAAGTCTCCGACTTTAAAAGGTCTAAAAAATAAAATTAATACACCACCGGCGAAATTGGACAAGCTTCCTTGTAAAGCTAAGCCAACAGCTAAGCCAGCTGCACCAAATATAGCTACAAACGAGGTTGTTTCAATTCCAACCATCGAGGCTATGGATATAATCAGACCAAACTTAAGTAAGAGGCCTAGCATTTTGCCAAGGTAAATTTGTAAAGATTCGTCAAAACCTTTTTTACCAAGTGTCGTGTTAAATATTTTTGTAATCCTAGCTATTAGCCAAAAACCAACGATCAGTACAACAATAGCCATAACCACTTTTGTACCGTACTTAACTACCATTTCAGTAATTGTATTCACTAATTCCGCATTGTTTTGTAAAAAACTTTCCATAAATCCTCCTATTGATTTCTTCATCAAAGTTAAAGCAAGATAGGAACTTTTCAAGATTTATTTTTATTTTAAACAAGCTTCCCATGAGAAATTTCAATTCGAGAACTCACTTTTAAGGAGGAGCTTTGATTATGAGTAATCACTAACGCAGGCACACCATGAACTTCAGTAAAATTGTTTAGTAGTTTCACAGACCGTTCTTTATTTTCATGATCTAAAGCTGAAAAGGGCTCGTCCAACAAAAGAAATTTAGGCTGACCAATGAACGCACAAATCAATGCCAACCGCTGCCTTTCCCCTCCTGAAAGTTTTGACGATTTTTGCTTTAAAATAGAGGGCTGCAAGTGAAGTGCTTGTAAATAGTTGTTTAATTCAGGCCCCCATTCTGATTCTTTTCTTTTCCTTGCTGTCGCAGCAAAAGAGACACATTCTTTAAAAGTTAAATGAGGAAAGACAAAACCTCCCTGAAGAACCAAACCAATTTGCTTTTCTTCAATAGAAAGATCTGAATAATTTAACTCGTTCCATTGCCAAGACATTTCCCGACAAGAACGAAAACCTACAAGCAAATCCACCAAAGTACTCTTACCACTACCGCTCTCACCAACAAGTAATGTAATGCCCTTATTGACAATTTCAAAGCGAGGAATATTAAGTTCAAAGTTACCTACTTTATAATTAATATTTTTGACCACCGACATACGCCAACCCTTTATAAAGTAGATAAATAATAAATTCACAAAAAATAATTATTGTAATAACAAAAGAGGCTTGATCAAGGCGATATGAGCGCAGTAAGTTTTTGGCCACGAGAGCAATAGTACTATCAGCCTCTAATAGAAGTGAAGCCAAAGCATAATCACCTAAAACCCATATAGCTGTTAAAAAACCTAAAAACAAACATAACGAATAAGAAAGAGGAAACGTAATCATCTTAAACCGTAGCCAGTAATTGGCACTCATGGCCCTAGAAACTTTTAAGGCTGGTTTAAGAGAAGACAAAAAGTTTTGCACGAACATTTTAAATAGAACAGGAACATACAACAAAACATAACCAAAAAGTAGTACCAACCAACGGCCCTGCCACCAAACTGAAGAAACTACTACTAAAGCTAAGCCAATCAAGACTGTGCTTGGGCTAGAATAAACCGACATAAAAAACTCAAAGGTTGAATGCGGCAGTATTGAAAAAATAAATTGAAAGAACAGAAAAATAGAATACCCACAAAATAAAGCCAAACCTAAACTTTTAATCAGAGTCGGTAAAAGAGCTAGTTCAGTGAACCAACCCAAAGAAAAAGATGCCGAGAGCCATAGGCCGACAAAAAGAACAATAAATGAAAAGATTGGTACGAGAAGAAAGATTTTATTTTTAAAAAAAGGATTCCAACTGGTAGTTATTGCCTTTTCCTTAGCTTGGGTAAAATTAATTAAACCCAAAAAAAACACCAGGAATAAAAGCTGTAACAATGCCAAGGATAAGGCCTGCTCAACTTCACCTAAGACAACTAACTTTTCATAAATCAAAAGCTCAATGGTTGTTGAGTTCACTCCACCAATAATTAAGGGAATTGAAAAACTTGTGAAACAAAATATAAAAACTACGGCAAACAAAAAAAGTAAATCTTTTTTCGTGTGAGCAAAGACAATTTTTCTGAGGTAACGCCAAACCCCTAAACCCTGAACTAAACTTAATCGATTCATTAAAGATAATCGATGAATAAGAATTTTAGAATACAAAGCGCCAACTAAGCCAACATTAATTAAAACATGTATGACGACAATTCCCCAAAACCCTTTAAAGGAAATTTGCCATAAATTTCCTATATTCAAACAGGAAAACACTACAAACAACACAGGGACAAAGCTAGGAGCATAATAAAGTGACTCAACAAAAGAATATTTTTTACTATCAAATATTGAAGATAAGCTTAAACCCGCCAAGGCACCGAACACAGTTGCTAAAAGAGAACTTACCAAGGCTTGATGAAAAGTGAACTTAAAAACTTGAAAAACTTCTGAGCTGTCTACTACTGAAAAGCCTGGGTAGCTGATCAATAAAATGAAAACTGGAGAAATTAAAAAAAGTCCAACAAGTAAAGGGTTAATCTTCATACTATTTTCTTTGAGACTGTTTCCATCTCTTAATAATATTTGGCTTGCTTGCCAAGAATTCCTGTACCTCATCGCTTGATAAAAGCCTTAGCTTTGGTAAATCGTGGTAAACGGTATTATTAGTCACATTTTTTAAAACAGGAAACATGACATTTTTTTTCATAATAATTTCCTGAGCTTCCTTACTAAGCATAAACTCAATAAAGCGATCGGCCTCTTTACAAAGCTGACATTTAGCAGGTATTCCAACATATTCAACCTGATAAGGATGACCCGATGAAAAGTTAACAGCCCTGTAATTAAGCTCGTTGGACTCAAGATGGTAAGCCAAAGATGTGACATAACTAAAAGTTAAATTAGAAGTTTTATTTTTAAAAAGTCCGTAAGAAGAAGACCAAGAGGGAGCCCAGTGAGAAACCACATTTTGTAAAGACTGACTGGCCGAAGCAAAGGAATCTTTATTTTGTGAATAAAGCCAAAACAAGAAAATCCCACCCGGTGAGCTGGTGCGTGGATCAGGTAGGCTTATTTTATAATCGCCAGCAAAGAGCTCACTCCAATTGTTGGGAGGGCTCACCTCACCTTCTCGGTAAATAAATGTCAAAGGTGACCAATTGTAAGCTATTAAAAATGGAGAATCAGAACCTAAATCAATATATTCACTTTTATTTAAAGCCACCTGCAAGGGGCGCCATTTAATTTCTTTAAGGGACTGTGCTTTACTGAATTGATCTACACCTACAAAAAGATCTACGGGCCTTTTATCCGCCTTTAACTTTGTTAACATAATCAAAGCGCTGTCAGAGCTTTCAAATTGAATGTCTATGCCGGTTTTTCTTTTAAACAGTTTTGCCAAGGGTTTTCCTGGGCCATACTTACCGGAAAAGCTAGAATAGGAATAAATTTTTAAAACTTTAGACGTTTTTTCTTGCTGAGTTTGAAAGGTCATTAAAAGAATCAAACAAGCAACAAATACACCTGCAAAAAAGATCACTTTTTTACGGGTGACTACCATAAAAATCCACGCTGACGTTTATAGAAATAGTAGTCTAAGCCTACACAACGACCAGCTCCCAGCCAGAGTAAAACCAAAAATATAATGGTTTGCAGTTGGTAAAAAGCAACTAAACCTGAACCTTGCGAGCCAATATAGTGAATCATCAGCATCATACCTAATATAGCAAACGGTCGAACTAAAAAACCCAATAAAAATGCAATACCAATGGCAAACTCGATATAGGTTACGGCAAAAGCTAAAAGCTTCCAATTTTCGTTGGGAATAATGTCTATTTCTAACCAGTTTAAATACCACTGAGGAGCCGGGCTATAAGGTAACCACTCAGTAATTTTTGCAGCCATTAAGGGGTGCACTAAAAAATCAGATTGAATTTTTTCGAGAGCACTCTTTAGAAAGTCATAACCCACATAAATTCTCATAAAAGCAACAGGAAACATTAGACCTGAATAACGACAACTTCCTAAAATAGTGCGAATCATTGAGAACCTCAAAAAAAGAACAACGGCAAAAGTTGTTCAATTATAAACATATATGCTCTTTATTAGAATTGATAACATGCGTCTAGGTTCCCTGTCACTCATTTAGCTCCTATTATTTTTGTTGAAAACTTTAGAAGAGGTGGCCTTGCTACTATTCAGCAAGATCATAGTCTAGGCTGAGCTTTCCTGGTAAATATTTAGAGCCTTTTTTTCATTATTTAGCAATACCTAAGAATATATTATTGCATGTTAAATACTCAAAAATACCTAATTTTTATAAAATAACCAGAGTGTTTATTCGCAATTAATCTTGTGCCCTGTGGAGAATTAAAAAATGAAATTGAAGAGCCCTAGCCCCACTGATCTCAACCGAGTTTTAACATTCTTAAAACAAAAGCTTCGCCCTCAGGTCGATTGGTCCATCAACAATGAATATCCCATCGCTTTTTCAAATTTTAATATCAACAACATTAAGTTCATAGAATCAGAGGGAAAGATCTTATCTCATGCACTTCTTAAGTACTTAATGATTAAAACTCCCGCCGGTATATTTAAAGTCGCAATTATTGGAAGTGTCGTTACCGATGAGCAACACCAAGGAAAAGGCCTGGCTAAAAAACTAATATCTGAACTCGTTGAAAAGGCCAAACAAGATCAATGTGAGCTTTGTATTCTTTGGTCTGATCTTCATGATTTTTACTACAAACTCGGGTTCGAGCTTGCAGGAAGCGAAGAGCACCTTACCATTGAAAACTCTTCCTCAACAAATTACCAAATAGAAAGTGAATGGCGCTTTAGTGATGACCCTAAAATTAACCCCGAATCTATTCAAAAAATATTTTCAAAACATCTCGTCGGAAGTGTTCGCTCTAATAATGAAATTAAAGCCTATCTACAAATTCCTAATTCTAATATTTATAGTCTATGGGGACAAAACAATGAATTACTGGCCTACGCCATAGAAGGCCGTGGAGTTGACCTAGGCAATGTTGTTCATGAGTGGGGAGGTGGAGTGCATCACCTCAATCAACTTATTGCTCATATTCTAAAAAAACAATCGCAACTTCAAATGATTGCTTCAAGCACTGCCATCAATCTCGTTGAAACGCTTAAGAAAAACTTTAAAACAACTCATAATACTCGCACTCTTGGTTATATGAAGCCTCTAAATGTAAAAAATATTCACGCTAAAGTTTTACGCTGGGCTCGAATTCAAGGAGAATATCATTTACAAACTTTTCATCAAAACGATGAAGTGTACCTGAGGTACAAATCTAAGAACTATCGACTACCTAACGAACAGGCTCTGACACGTTTAATTTGGGGCCCAATTGATCCTAACATCTTTCAAAATCTTCCCTCCGATATGCATGATGCACTAATGAAAGTATTTCCTTTGCCATTATGGGTTTGGGGATGGGACATCGCCTAATGAAACGTTGGAGCTTCTTGTTATTTTTTATATCTACATCGGCATTAAGCTCTTATATATTTACTGGTTGCGAAGGAACGTATGATAATACAACTTATGTTGAATATGACGTAGAAACTGTAAACAAAGCAATGACTGATGCCCTTTCCGGTCAAGATCCCTCAGACATTGAGCCCAATCAATTTTTCTTGTACGAAGATAATTTTCAAGTAGAGCTTGCTGACCCGCAAATTCGAGGAACTTTTGAATCACATATTTTAGAGGTCAATGAAACAAAGTACCAATACGAACTCCTAGTGCTTAATACTGAAATTTCTTATGATCAATTTGGTGAGTCTACAAAAAATGTAAGTGAACAAGAAGTCACTATTGATAAAGATAGCTTTGAGCTATTAGAAAGCAACACTTCTTTTAAAGATTACTTCGGACATCACTTTCTAAAAAGTAATGTTTCTATAAATAATCAAAACGAAATTAAATTATATAACTTAACCGTCGATGATATCAAATTACCTTACCCTCAAAAGGTTCAAAAAAAGATGGGCTGCTCAGCCTCTTCACCTTGTCTGTTTTCAGGCCAGAGGGTTCGCTTTTTATTGCACGAGTATGTCAGCAAAAATAAACCTCTCAAGTTTGCTATTGATCGAATTTACATGAAAGATGGGCCCTATCTAGCTAGTACATATAGCTCTTGTATGAGTCGTTTTTACGAAACTGAGCAAAGAGACTACTACATAAAACAGTGTTCTGTCTTAAGAGACTTCGGGCTCAAAGAAGCACCTTAAATTATTCTCAATCGAAGTTCTACTTATAGTTGAACTCTATTTTTTTTCTTGTTATTTCTCTTGGTAACTTTATCTTCTCTTAGGAGGCTATATGAAAAAAATTGCTGTTATTTTATCTGGATGCGGCTTTATGGACGGTGCTGAAATTACTGAAGCCGTTAGTACTTTTATATCTTTAGATCGCCGAGCCTGCCAATATGATACCTTTGCCCCCGACATTAACTTAAATACCGTTAACCATATTTCTTCTGAAGCTGAAGGCCAAAGAAATGTTTTACAAGAATCGGCTCGTATTTGCCGAGGCCGTATTTCTGACCTAAGCCATCTTGATCCCGAAAAATATGACGGCCTAGTTTTTCCTGGCGGCTTTGGAGTGGCTAAAAATTTATGTGATTGGGCCGACAAAGGTGCTCTCTGTTCTGTAAATAAAAAAATAGAGAGCGTAATTCAACACTTTTTTGATCACTCAAAACCCATATTGGCCATTTGTATCGCCCCTGCTCTTATTGCCAGAGTTCTTGGAGCACATGGAGTTTCTTTAACAATAGGAAATGACTCTGCCACCGCTCAAGAAATTGAAAAAACTGGGGCTGTTCACGAGGACTGTAAAGAGTGTGATTTTGTCACTGACCGTGGCACTAAAATCATATCAACCCCCGCTTATATGTACGACTCATCCCCTCATAATGTTTATCTTGGAATCTCAAGAGCTGTTGATGAATTTGTTGAAATGGCATAACTAAATAGTTTTATTTTTTATTAAACTTATCCAAAGCGGCTTGATGATCTTCACTTAACCATAAGTCTTCAAATGCGGCTTGTTCGTTTTTTTTAATTTCAGAGCTTTTCATTTTAACTAACGGAGCCAGCGGCAAATCTATGTTTCTTTGCAGCCAACTCAAAGCCGCCGGCTCTAACTTAAATTCTGGAACGACTTGATCAATTAAACCAATTTTTAAAGCCTGGTAACTTAGTATTGGGGAAGCTGAAGTAAATAACTGATTTAATCTGTGCTCGGTGATTTTTTTTCTAAGCTTAGCGTAACCTCCCCAACCAAAACTTAAACCTATCTTTCTTTGCCACAAACTAAAAAAACTAGCGTTTGTTGAAACGATATAATCAAAACAAGACAACAATTCAACACCACCTCCAACAGCTAAGCCGCTTACACAAGCCACAGTAGGCATAGATATATTACTTAGTTTTGATAGCACTGAAGTTATTTTTTTATTGGCATCAATTCCAGGTTTTTTAAGTTTTAACGAGCTATAATACTTTAAATCACCACCAGCACAAAAAATATTTTTATCAGACGACACAAATAGTAGGCCCTTGATATCCGCATTCTGTGAGGCAAAATCGAGTAACTGTTCTAACTCGTCAAATTCCTGAGGACTAAAACTATTTTTCTTATTATTTTTAAAAGATATTTTATAAATATGGTTGTGAATTATTTCAGAGGTGAGTGAAGTCATTCACTCACTATTTCATCCTGTTTTAAAAATTTCAACCCAAAAGAAAATTGACCATTCTCAATTGAGTGAGTGTTGGTCCAAACTACCTTCGCATTCATAACTTTTTTTTCAGACTCTTTGTTCTCGACATTTAGGCGAATAAGAGAACCAATGGGTAACTTGTCATTATTGTTAAATACACAATAAGCTCCCCCCATTGATAAGTTTTTCACACAGGCAAAATAATAATTTCCATTTTCAACCAGCTCAATTTTTGCTTCTTGATCTGTTGTAAAGCGCTTATGCTTTTGAACAGGTAATGTTTTAGCCAAAAGAAGTTTTGATGAAAATAATCGAATTTGTGTTTCATCTAAAGGTTTTTGTAAAAAGTGAACTCTCTCATGCTTTTCCATAAGAGCTTCAGTGAACTCATTACTTTGCCCAAGAATAAGCACTGGGGTTTGCCCAGAAATCTCTACGATTTGCCGACAAAGATCTAGCTCTACAGGAGTGATATCGTCAAAATTAAGAATACATATTTTAATATGCTCTTCTTTGATTTTTTTAACGACCTGATCCATATCTGTTTCGTAAGCAATACGAAAAGTTGCATTTTGAGAAAAATTCTCAAGTAAAGACTGGCCAAAACTATTTACGGTAGATCCAATTAAAACATTATGACTCATACTGTTTAATCGGAAAATTACAGACAATATTTAAATAATTTTTAGGAAAAATATGGGACGGGAATTCACTCAAAAGCCTGAGCGAATTCCTAGACCTAAGACTATCTGGCTGATGGGCTCTGCCACTTCAGGCCAGACTTTCCAGTCCACTCGCCACGTGGACGATAGATTCTATTTTTAGAGTATTGCTCACGAATATGAGACAACCAACCCGCTACACGAGAAGTCGCAAAAATCGGAGTATAAAGATCTAAAGGTATACCCATAGAGTAATAAACAGTGGCTGAGTAAAAATCGACATTTGGTAAAAGGCCTTTTTCTTCGCGAACAGTGTCTTCAATAACTCTCGACATTTCATAAAGGTGAGGCTGACCTGTTTTATTGGTTAATAGTTCGCTCATACCACGCAATATTTTAGCTCTTGGATCACCATTTTTATAAACTCGGTGCCCTAAGCCCATAATTTTTTCTTTATTTGCTAAGGCCTCTTTCACCCAGGTTTTAGCATTATCAACCGTTCCAATTTTATTTAGTGTAATCATCACTTGCTCATTAGCACCACCATGTAAAGGGCCTTTTAAAGCCGAAATGGCACTAACCACCGCAGAGTAAACGTCACTTAAAGAAGAAGCTGTCACTCGAGACGCAAAAGCAGAACAGTTTAATTCATGATCGGCATGAAGAATAAGACAAGTGTCCATGACTTTTACCGTTTCTGCATCAGGCTCTTCGCCGTTTAACATATATAGAAAGTTCCAAGCAATAGACTCTCCGGCTCTTGGAGCAACATAGTCTTTTCCTTGTCGAATGCGCTCAAGGTAGGCGACAAGGCCGCCCATTTTAGCAACTAAACGTAAAGAAACTCTATTAATTGCCTCAGGAGAGTTATCCTGAGAGTCATCATCCCACAAAGCTAACATTGAAACTGCAGTTCTTAACCAAGCCATCGGATGAATTCCTTTGGCAGGCAACGCCTTAAGGTTGCTTAGTTGCTCATCTGTAAAACCAATATTATCAGCAATACTTCCTTTTAGTTCTTTTAGCTCAGCATCAGATGGTAATTTGTTATTCCAAAGAAGGTAAACCACCTCTTCAAAGCTTGAATTTTTTGCTAGGTCTTCAATGGTATATCCACGGTAAGTTAAATTAGCATCAATGATATAAGAAATAGCTGTTGTACAAGCAATTACGCCTTCAAGTCCTCTGTCTACTGCCCCATCATATATTTGTGCCATGTTTTACCTCTTAATTTAGAATGTTTTTTGCAAGACTCACCTTACCAAACTCAGCTCAGTTAGGCTAGCTTAATCACCCTATCCTTGACCTCCGCGACGACAACAGTCATATCACGATTAGGTCTTTTATTTATTGAGTAGGAATCTATTTCAAAGCAGATTTTATTTCGTAACTCATGAACCCCTTTGGCTGGGGCTGAAACGATCGACCTTAATAAACGAGCCTTACCATACTCTTCATGACTTTGCCCTTGCACAAGATAAGCTCCCTTGGTTGCAAAAACCAAGCGGTCTCTTGGGCTTAAGCTAGCCTGCCCCACTTCAAGACTTTGATCGAATTGGCGAGTAATGGCTGGCATTTTTTTTTCAAAAGGAACTAAGTCCTTTGTTGCAGAACATTGATGCAACGCAATTACATCTCCAAAGCAGACATAATTAAGTTCAAATTTTTTTCGGTCAAATATTCCATAAAGCAAATCAACAGTTTGCCCTGGCTCCATATCTGCCTGCAGTTCAGACATAATAGCCTTTGCTGCTTGTGTAGGGTCTGGATTTCTTTTTGTTTCCAGCAAACTAGAAACCTTCAATAAGCTGGAAAGCAATAAGGCTGAAACCATATACCCAGAACAGCTTGCGACAATAACACCAAATTTTGATTTATCCTCATGAGGAAAAATATCAAAATAATCCCCCCCCTCTTTCAAGCCGGCTATGTATTTGGAGCTAAACTCAAACCCAGGAATACTGGGAAATTCAGTAGGAATAAGGTGACGCTGAATTTTTTGGGCTAGATGTAACTCTTTTTTAAGCCTTCGCACCATGACTTCTAATTTTTCGTTAGCAAATCCAAGCTCTTGCCTAAAAAGAGAAAGCTCTGCCTCTCGGTCTATCAGCTGTTGCTCTAAATCTGCTATTTTAGCTAATAGCCCTTCATTACTTTCTGACATAAAGCATTCTGTTATTCATTAACTCTCTTTGTCAATATTATAACCTAGACGAAAGCAGTGCCCGACTTAGAATTTACCTTGATCTTATTCCTTGGCTGAAATAGCCATATATATATGGATGTTAAAGAAAAAATTCTGTGGAATAAACTCAACATCGATCTTGAGCTCTTAACTGTCGCTGATCCAAACTCGATCATCCCCTTAATTTTAGATATCCATCAGTTGCTCTTCGAAAATGACGATATCAACAATACCCTTAGAAAAATTAACTTTATGAGCTACGAGCTGCAAAACCGGTGTGAACATTTAACTGAACAAGACCGTCACACTATTCTAAGCGATTATTTATTTAACGAAAAGAACTTCACCATATCTGCTCTTTCCTCTAAAACAATTGACGAAAACGACTGGCTACTTCCTCAAGCGATCGAGCAGAAGCAGACGAACTCTTTTGTCATGGCTTTAATTTATGTACACTTTGCCCAGCAGCTTCAAATCCCAATTTATTTAATTCACACCAAAGACAATAATATACTTAAATGGGTGCGACAAAAAACTCCCACCTTTTTAGACCTTTCGTTAAATGCCACTGAAATTGGTGAAAAGAAAATTTGTGAGCTGCTGCTTACTAAAAATGAAAATGAAGACACACCCACTGATTTAGATAATTTTGATATCTTACCGGCAAAAGCTGTTGTTAATAAATATCTTCGTTATTTACTTAAAATATTTAATGCCAAAAAAATGCAACATCATAGCTTAACAACTCTTGATATATTAATGAAGCTTGACCCTTCCCACTTAGATCACCTTAAACAAAGGGCTTTATTACTCAAACAGCTCAAACAATATAAAGATGCTTTACGAGATATTAAGCGCTACTACTCACTAAATGGTGAACAGACAGCTCCTGTGGAATTAAAAGTAGCTTATTACGAGCTACAAAACTTAACCACAGTTGTATCAAATTTAATTCATTAATAAAAACTTAAGAAGAGGTCTTGGCCCTTAAAGTATTCATGGCCATTAAAGCATTTGAATACTCCTGAACATGATAATTAAGCTCAACAAGCTGCTCTGTTGTTTCAACCACAACTTTAGGTGTATCTATATGTGAGGGGTAAATTGAACGGCTATCAGCAGTAAAAGCCTCAAAAACGTATTCGTAGTTTTTTACAATTTTAACTAAGAATAAGTGATCTTCTTTTGATAAATCTTGGCGAATCTCTTTATCTAAAAGAGACGTACATAAGTTTGAAATTTTCTCTAAAGACTCAGACATCTGTAGCAGATGTAAATTTTCTTGGTTTGTGTAAGGAACTTTAATTTTATTGAGTGATTTATAGCTGTAGCGCCTTATTTCTTCTCTAATTTTAAGAAGTATTAAATTATACTTCTTAACTCTTAAAGACAGCTCAACATTTTCTTCTGTACTTAAATCAACTAACCCCTGCAAACTAGTTTGAACCATTGCCGATAATTTTTTCAGCTCATACCTTAAGTGCTCTATATACAAAAAAGGAGAATAAAACATGCGGCTTCTTGGGAAAATAAGTTTTTGCATTTCTTTGGGCTTGCCAGACCCCTTGACCATTTTGTTTAAAAAAGGTTTTAGAAGAAAAAATAAAAAAACAGACAGCACAGAATAACTAATTAAATAAACACTATTTACAAATATTAAAGACACATAATTTTTAAAACTCATTTTTTCGATAAAATTAAAATCATTAAATAATGACGATAGCATAGATGAGCCTATGTCTAATACTCCCCACTGATAGTGAGCCATAATTAAAAGAGTGAAAATCAACCACTGATAGGTAAATACAACTTTTACCAACCGATTACTATTGGTGGATTTGGCCAGCTGAACAGAAACAAAGCCTAGGTACATGCTACCAACAAACATATAAACAAAAGAAAGATTTTCACCAAATTGAAAAAACAGCCCGGCTAAGATCAAAGTAAATAAGATTGACCTTGTAAAAACTACGAGAAAAAAACCAGAGGCAAAAAGAAATAATGGTTGCTCTAAAAAAGGAAACGAAGAAAAAAAGTCGAAATTAAAGGATTTAATCGAAAGAATTGATAACGCCGAGGCACTGGCCACAAAAGCCAAATTCACAACAAAAAATCTATATTTTGCAAAAAAAAGTTTATAAAAAAAACTGACCAACAAAATAGCAATCAAAATTTTTGTAGGAATAGTTGGTATAAATAAAAATAAAGCAGCCGCTAAAATAGTCCCAACAAATGAACCAATTAGATAAAAACACATTTGGTCTGTATTTAATAACCCAGAGTTTGCAAAGCTACGAATATGGTTCTGAGCCGCGTAAGGAGATTGTATTAAAAAAGAGGTCATAAAGCCCGAAAGATAAGAACGAAAACGACTTAATGTAACCCAAGAGATCACACGCCTCAGGGCCCGGCCGTTGGATAAACTTTGAAATAAAAAAGAGTACCTCCTGATACCTATGAAATAAAGTATCAAGAGCCAGAATATAAGAAATATTAAAACCTTCTGTAACTCGGTCATAATTAATAATAAAAGCTCAAATAAATTCAATCAACATAAATATCGTAACGAATAGCCTTACCTTTAATGGAGTGTGAATAAGACCTAACTTTAATTAAAGGTGACTTTAGCGGGCGCTTAAAAATAAGCCTTTTAGAGTCAAAACTTAAGTATTGCTCTAAAACTTCTTCGGGGTCTTGCTCTAAATTATTTATATTTAGCTTTTTAAAAATTTCCATATTCTTTTTTGATTTCGATTTTTTATCTGAACTAGAAAACATAAGGTCTAGGTAAATCACATCATATTGCTGGGAGGTCGTCGATAAATAGTTAAGACTGTCTCCATTCCAAATTGTCATATTATTCAACAGGACTTTTAAGCTTTCATTTAGCTTGGCTCTTTCTAAACCATCTTTCAATATCAAATAAACCAAAGGAGATATTTCACAAGCATGAACTTTTAAGCCCAAGCTAGATAAAATTAAAGCGTCAGTCCCTAAGCCACATGTCGCATCAAGAGCTGTTTTAAAAGTAAAATTTTTTCCCAAGCACTTTGCTAGTAACTCAGACCTAACACCGTGCTCAGTTAACCTTCGTAGTATTTGAGGTTGGGTAAAGTCAACATAGGTGGGTTTATCTTTGGGGCGCTTTGCAGTGGAGAGGCTCAGCTTATTGTCAGAATAATGTAAATAAACACCTTCAGGAACTTGCCCTGAAGAGACAATTTTTATTTTATGCTCTTCTATCGTTTTTAATAAAAATTCCGGAGCGCATGTTTTAATTTGATCTAAAGGGTCATGGATATAATAATTCACGCCAAAAAAGTCAGGTACAAAAGAAATGAGGTACCAACCACGAAATGAAGTAAAGACAACGAATTCCTCAACTTCACAATTGAAGATCCCATGCTTGAACTCAACTTAATTGTTGCCTGTAAAATATAAACATAGAAAAACAAGGGCAGAATCAATAACACTGAAGAGGTTAAATGATCAATAGAGTGTGACAATGTCGTGAAATCAAAAACAACAAGTACATATACAAAAGGAACGGCCAAAACACAGGATAGTAAAAACCACTTCGATTTATCAAAGCCTAAATATTCAACCAAAGAGGTTCCCACAGCTCGGTGACTCAAATATAGGTTTTCCATATGCCTAAAACCAATACACAAGTAAGCGAGTAAACCAAATAAGGCACCCATAAAAATAAGCCCTGTACTTGTATAATTAAATAGCCCCCAAGAAACACCAACTACTAAAAAAGGGCCCATAAAAAAAGTGATCATTAAAATATTTAAACCAATAAATCTTTTAAACTTTGATAAATAGCTATAAACCCAACCACTAAACAACCCCACAGCGCCTAATAATAAAACATTCCATCCGTGCTGATAGGATAAAAACAATCCACAAATAACTGATAGAATTAAAAATGTATAACCAATTGAGCGAACGGTCGAAGCAGGTAACCAGGCTTTTTGTATAACACGACTGCCCCCCTTACTTCTTGCTGTATCCACCCCAAAAAGGTGATCATAAAAATCATTTAAAATAAAAATGGAAGAGTGACTAAAAAAAAGCGTAATTAAAACTAAAAAAAATGTCAGGGCGCTGTATTCAAAACCGATGAAGCTCAAATAGGCAAAAGCTGTGACGACAGGGCTCAAAGATATGGTTAACCACTTCCAGCGAATCAACTGCCCAGAAAGGTAAAAAAACATGGGGCGCTTCTTGGTCGAGCGATCAATTAATTGAAAAGTCGTTTGCTCCTTGCCAAAATCACCGTTAAAACCTCTGACGGGAACAGCAATAAAATTAGGGCGATTAGGGACATTACCCAACATATAATCTTTAAATAGTTTATCGGCTTTAGAAATAGTGACAAACTCACTCAAGGTTGTTTTCTCCAGTACATTATATGAGCAAGAGGGTTTAAGTTCTCCCTTAAAGCCTTTGAATCTTGAGTGCTCAGTCTACACACTTCTTCAATTAAATGCGAGTAAAGATCAATGAGTTTTTGGTTACCCTGATCAAAAGAAGTCACTTTTTGTTCAAACACGGACTCCCCTACTAATCGCTTCACCTCTAGTAAGCTTTGGCTTTTTTTAAACAGCTCTTTATCTGGTGAGGACAATGAGGCCATTAACTGCGAACCAAATGAATTCAAATACCCAGATTTAAGGTCACTTAAAACAATTTTTTCTTCAGCATTACGTACACCAAAATCAAGAAGGTCGTCACTTCTTTGGAATAAAGCCCCTAATATTGCGCCCATTTCTTCTAGCAACTCATGCAGTCGATCATCATAATTTTCACCAGCAATAAAAGGGGCACGCAAGCACCACTTAAACAACGAAGATGTCTTTAAGTTGTGAACCTTACTAAGTTGCTCTAAAGTCACTCCCCAATCAAAAATTAAAGAGTCTTGAATCCACTCCCCTTCCAAAAGGTCTGAAATAACTTGGGCGGTGTATTCAATGAGCTTAACGTTGCCATGCCCAGATAAATTCACCATCACACGTGCCAAAAGATAATCTCCAGCCAAAACGGCATACTCTGGAGTGTACTTTAACCAGGCCGCAGGTTTATTTCGTCTGAGCTCAGAGCGATCAATAAGGTCATCGTGTAAAAGAGAGGCGTTATGAATGAACTCAATGGTTTGACAAAGTAGTTTCACCTTGTCGTCAGATAAAGATAAATGTGTTGAGACCTTCTGAACTAATTTAGAACGAAAACCTTTTCCTCCGCTAAATAGATCATCGTAAAGTGCATTGAGTTTTGGCAAATAAGAAGGGAAGTCTCTAGAGCTATAATATTTCACATCCATAGAATGGGTATTGTTCAAAAGAAACCTAGAGTCAAGAGGTTGTTGTTCTTTAAAAATTATTTAATTTCAGACACTTAGCCAGTCACAATTCATTTTTTATAGAGATCATCACAAGGTTGTATTAAAATTCCACAACAAACGAAAAAAAACTGTCAATAGCCTAAACCTGTATTAATTTTATTTAAAGAATTACTAGACTAATTATTCTCATAATATCAGTAAGCTGTTAAAGTAGAATTTGATTAAATCAATATTTTTTAAAACATTTACGGCACCAAAAGGGAGGTAGGCATCGGTACTTTTTTTTCATTTGTTAGATCTACCTGGTTAGATCTTCGAATCCCTCAAAGAGATCGTATTATCATTATTATTTGCTTGTTTTTAATTATTTCCCCCTTTGATTTAATACCTGATTTTATATTATTCTTTGGGCAAATTGATGATTTAATTTTACTCTCTTTTGTATTGGACTATTTCTTTTTAAGGTTAGACTCTCAAATTATCTTAGATCACTTCCCCTATTCACAAAAACATTATCACTCTATTAGAGCTGCCGTTGCAAAATTTGTAAAGTTAAGTCCTCAACATTTGTTTCATTGGCTATGGCAGTACAAACCATCAAACCCAGCAGGAATTGATCATGTTAACTAAAATACAAATTACTTATGACCTTGCTGACCCAGCGGGTATTTTATTTTTCGCTAATACTTTTAAGGTTGCTCATAGCCATATCGAGCACTTAGCAAAAAATAATTGGAACCTATGGAGTGATTGGTTTAACAGTGAAACTATAGGTGTTCCTATACGTCACGCTGAATGCAATTACCTAAAGCCTATGTTTGTTGGAAAAGAGTATCAGCTAAAACTAAGTGTTAAAAAAATAGGGGATCATTCTGTAAATTTTATTGTTGATTTTTTAAATTCTCAAGGAGACGTACATGCCCAGGTTCAATCTAGCCATGTATTTATTGATAAAAAAACTAAGAGCAAATGCAAAATCCCCTCAAAAATTAGAGATTTGTTAGAGTCTTTATAATTTAGGCAACTTTAAGCTTTACTAAATTATTTGTAAAAACCACCTGATCCCAGGTTTGCAATAAGTCACACATATCGGCAAAACTTAAAGGTTTACTAAACAAATATCCCTGACCTAGTTCACAGCCCATTTTTTGTAAAACGCGCAACTGTTTTTCATCTTCAATGCCCTCAGCAACACAGTTTATACCCAACCCACGGCACATATTAATGATGGCATCAGAAATTGTAAGGCTTTTATGAGAACTATGAATTTGATCAACAAAAGATTTATCTATTTTAAGCTGATCAACATCAAATTTAGTTAAATAATTTAAGCTGGAGTATCCTGTTCCAAAATCATCTAAAACGACCGGCAAACCGAGTTTACGGCACTTCTTTAACCAATGGGTAACATCAGGTCCTTGAATAAATATTCGCTCCGTCACTTCTAGCTTAACTCGTTTATAGTCCAAGTCATACATCTTAGGGCTACTTTCAATATAATTATAAAATTCAGGGTCAGCAAACTGCTTACCTGAGATATTCACACTCATGAAAAAATTTTCTTTGACCATATTACTTTTATTTTTAAGCCCTGAAAGAACACTTAAGTTCTTACAAGCATTTTCATAAACCCAGCGGCCAATCGGTACAACAAGAGCACTTTCTTCGGCGACGTTCATAAAAATATCTGGGCGAACAAAACCACGAGAGCCTGAGTTCCAACGCACCAACGCTTCCATTCCTGCTAAAGAATAATCCGCTAAACTTATAATGGGTTGGTAATAAAGTTCAAACTCATCTTGGTCGACGGCATTTAACAGTTCAGACTCAAATCGAATTCTATCAATGGCTTCATTACTACCCTCTAATTCAGAAATATTAATTTGAGTGCTTGTTTCTTCTATAGCAGACAAGTCAATCAAAGCTGATGCTTCATTCACGGGTTCGTCACAAGAGTTGGCAGCTCTAAAGTTATTATTTCGTACTCTTCTAAAAAGCATAGATACTAATAAACGTACAATGGGGTCGGCATGTTCAATTCTTTGACCTAATTGATCTTTCTTAACCACACTTAAGGTACAATCATCTAAAGCTTTAGCTGTTGCACTTCTTAATGAGCCATCAATAATAGACATTTCACCAAAAATTTCCCCCACACCAAGAACACCAACACAAACACTTTTACCATTTGTTTCTTCAACTAAAATTTCTACGCGACCACTATCTACGATATAAGCGGCTTCACCGACATCACCTTGTTGAAAAATAACTTCGCCACGTTCAAACTGTTTTTGAAATATAGAATTTACCGACATACTCATAGCTCCCAAATTTATCTATTCTAGGTATCGGTAAACTTAACATGGGTCTAAATGGGCTAATAATAATCAAGACTTTAGTAAATAGCCTCTATTTACTAAATAAAAAAGTATTGAAGACAATCAATATTAAAGAATAAACTCGGTGCCTTCTTGAGCAAACTCCCATTGAACTGGATGTAAGTTGTGCTCAGTTTTATTTGTGCTTAAGTTCATTTTTTTATCGTAAAAAACTTGTAAGTCATTAGCCATTTCAACAATTTGCTCAGGAGTGGTTGAAGGGTCATGGTGTGCAAAAATCATTTGCTTTATCCCCTCTCTCATTGCTATTTCTAAACCAATTTGTGCCGTCGAATGACCCCAACTCGGCCGATCAAAAAAATCACTAATCGAGTATTGAGCATCAAAGTAACACAGATCTACATTTTGATATAACGGCAAGTCTGCGCCTAAATCTTCTCGACTAATCCTTTCCCCTTCGTTGTCTACGCAATGAGAGTAGGTTTTTCCGTTCTTTTCTATTTTGTAACCCCAACAAGGGTCTGGGTGTTGCAAGCGATAAGGGGTCACCTGAAAGCCATTTAATTCTGTAGGTTCACGAGCAGGCAAAGTATGAAAGTAAATTTCACTTTGTAAAGACTCAAAAGGAACTGGAAAAAAAGGCTTTTTAAATATAGTCTTAAGGGCAGTTTCACAAAAGCCTTCAACACAATAAAAATTAACCTCCACACCTTTTTGATAAAGAGGTGCAAAAAATGGAAGGCCAATTAAATGATCCCAATGAAAGTGTGTCATTAAAATATCAATTTGTCTTGTGGTGGAGCGCTCAGTAGACGCCATTACGTTCCCTAAACGTCGTATACCTGAACCGCCATCAATAATTAGATCATTTTCTTCATCATCACTAACAACATATATAGATGTTGTGTCAGTTCCAAGGCCACCCAAAGCAAAACGGTTATAGTTACGGAGAAATGCCTGAACATTTTTTTCACCCGAATCATTATAATCTTCCAAAACTTTTGTATGAAAAGCGACTTGCTCACTAGGTAAAAGATTGGATGGCAACGAACCTCTGATTCCGTATAGTTTTATTTTCATTTTAGCCTCGTGGTATTTTAAATAAAGAAATGTTTAGCTAAATCTATTTACTCCGTTCCTGAAACTTTCATCAATCATTCTGAAGTAAATATCTGCAGAAGTAATCATTCCTTGATTAAAAATTTCAAGATCTTTGTCAGTTTTAACCAAAGAATCAATGTAGTACTTCATTAATTCGTTATGTTCTAAATCTTCTTCAGCATGTACTAGCAGAAAAGACATAGCTTTTTGTGGAATATTTGCAGCTTGAATGGCTTTCATTATAGTTTCTCCCTTTAAAGTCGCTAAATACTCTAAAAAAAACAGTTGAGCTAAATAGGTTAAGGGGCTAATCATTGGAGTACAAAATAAAGGCAGAGATATAAATGCTGTTGTTATCGGTAACGGTTGACTCGTCAAAACTTCTTGCTTGTTTTCACCTAGACGAACTAAATCCATGACCGCTAAGTTATCATGAGAAATTTCATCGGCGGCATGAGATAAATATTTTTTTAAAAAACTATAATTATTCTGAGAAAAGTATAAAGAGGTATGGGCTTGAATTTGCGGGTTATACTTTGTGTAATGGTAAGTCTCAAGTAAGTAACCTTTATAATGAGCTTGTGAAAATTCACCCTTAGTCAATACTTGCAGCCAATGACTATTCATTTGACCTTCATATATTGTATTCCACAAATCCAAAATTTTATCAAACATCAGATATTACTCCTTAAAAAAATATAGTCTTTTTAATATTTTAACTGACCTTTTAGAATAATCAAACAAGCCGACAAAGTGTGAGCCATAAGTCTAGCTTACATGTAAAAATCTCCAAGCCAGTGAGTAAATCATGTTACTCTTATTTAAAGCTTGAATACAGAGGTAAATATCGAACAGCGCTTTCTTCGACGAATCAAACTAGGTCCAGCCGATAACCTTAAAGCAAGGTTTACAACTCCTGATGCAACAGAACACCTTACAAAAGTTTTTGACATCACATCACTAGGTTGCAGAATTTTAACAGAACATAAGATCACTCATAAAAAATTATTAAGTTTTGAACTTCTTATGAATAATGGGTCAGCCGGCGAATATAAGCACGCTCAAATTGTATCTGAAAACTTTAATGAAAATAATTTATATGAATATGGAATCAACTTTGAATCACATCATCTAATTTATAAAGTTAATGACTCTCGAAGAGAGTTAGACAGACATACTGTTAATAAAAACATTCAACCTCATGGTTACTTTGATAATCCTAATAAAATCAATGAGCGCATTACTTTTTCTTTACTAGACATTTCAAAAAATGGCTTTTCTTTTGAAACCTCACCCAGAAATAAATATTTATTTCCAAGCGATAAAATTATAAAATTTTATGTCACTTTCCCTTTCGAAGAAAAAAGTCTTGAAGTTTCCGGCTCTATTCGCCATATCTCTAAAAACAATGAGAATTCAAAGCTTAACGTTGGTGTCAAGCTAAGTAAACCAAATGAGCTTTTTAATATAGCTGCTGGAAATTATTTTATTGGATTTTTAAAAACCAACTGTGCAAAAGAATTTCTACTAAAAGATTTTAGCTTTGGTAAAAAATTAAAAAAATACTTTTCTTACAGTATTTGTGAGACTGAAGACGAATACTCTCAAGTGCGAGAACTGAGAAAAATTTCTTATGAAAAAGAAGGAAAGCTCATCAATGACAAATCAACTGATAGCGATTTTGATGCTAAATCTTTCATTGTAATTGTTAAGTCCGGGCAAAAAGTAATTGCATCTGTTAGGTTATCTCATCGAAAAATTTGTAATAAATTCGAACTTGATGACTTTGTACATCTTCCTGATTGGTTAAAAAAAGAAAATGTTGTTGAAGCCAGCAGAGCATGTGTTGCCCCTCATTTTCAAAGGTCTAATTTAGTTCATGGAATGTTTGAGTACTTATCCATATTGTGTTTACAGTTAAAAGCACAATATATTGTGACATCCTGCGAAGATAAGAACCTCAAGCTCTATAAATACTTAGGCTTTAAAAAGGCTGGACTTACATATAACTTTACTAAGTTTAAAGCCAAACCTCACCATGTAATTTTTGGTAACCTCGATGCCATTAAGTTTGCTAAGGGTATGAACCCCATATATTGGCACTATACTTACGGCGAGGTTATAAAATATTTAGATAAATTTGGGCTCACTGACAGCACTAAAGTCGCATTATGGAAAAAATTCGTTATTTATTTTTTAAAAAAAATTAAAAAATAAATAACACCTTCATTATCTAAAAATAAATTATCAAGATAATGCGTGAACTTTCCGATACTTAGAGGTATGGCAAATGAAAGTAATTTCGAACAACATTATAAAACTTCTGTATTTAGATCTTTTATTAATTATCTTGATATAAATTATCCAAATATTGATTTACAAGAAATACTAAAAACTTGTGGAGTGAGTCGACAATACCTATCA
>JAHDIR010000097.1 GCA_020630675.1 Bdellovibrionales bacterium | reverse complement strand
ACCGTAATGACTGCTTTAGCTGTCAAGTAAATTATTATTTTAATTTTTAATTAATTTTAAAACAGTAATTTACAAAGATGTTTTTTAATAATTTGATTGCTTTAGTTGTCAATGTATAAGCAATTTCAGTCGTCCTGTCACACACTATCAACGAATTAAAGGCATTTAAAATTCATTCATTCACCATTCAAAATTAATTTCAAACCAATGAAAGAAATCCCCACCCATTACAAAATTCCTCTAAACATCCCGCCTCTGGGAAGGTCATTCTTCGTCACTATCCGCCTCAAAGATGCCCTTCCGCACAACATCATTCACCAACTCGAAACTGAATTTGAGCAAGAAAAAGCCCAAATTTTACAAGACCATCCCAACGAATCCCAACCTCACATCAACGAAGCCATCAAACGCTTCTTCGCTAAATACGACCACCAACTTGACCACCAGCCACGAGGCAAATGCTACCTCAAGCACCCCGACGTCTGCCGCACTGTAAAAGACCAACTCTACGACATGGACGGCAAATATTACGACCTCGAAGCCCACTGCGTCATGCCCAACCACCTCCATTTGCTCATCGACATATTCCATTACCTTGATGACGAAGATTACGACCCCGCCAACCCCTCCACCTTCAAAGCTTACCTCGACAAAACCATCGAAAAACTCAAAGGACGCGCCGCCTATTACTCCAACCAAGCCCTCGGCAGACGCGGCAACTTTTGGCAACAAGGCAGCTACCAACATCAGATCCAAGACGACGCCGAATGGTGCAATGTCGTCAACTACATCATGCTCAACCCCGTCCGTGCCGGACTCGCCAAAAAATCCTCGGAGTATGACCATTGCTACTACAAATACGGATAAATTATCGAGACTTGCGGGCAGACTCTCCTTTAGGAGCCGGAGGTGCGCGTAGGCGGCGAGCGCGAGACTTCCTTCGAACCTCGCGTACTATATGGCGGGCGAGCCTTAAAATTTATTGTCTGAGCGGAGCGAGTTTAAATTTTATAGCCTTTTGCTTACTTTTTGGCAATGAAAAAGTAAGAGCCCAGCCGGCTTGAGGCGAAAGTCAGAATTACAATATAACTTTCAAGTTTTCGACAAGTTTTGATTTGAAAACAACTAAAATAAAACCAAGTTGAACTTCAAATATTTCCCTACCTTTACACATTCACTCAACACTAACAATCACACCAAAAATATGAGTACCATCAAAGTCATCAAAATTCCATTAGGAAGCAAAAAAGTCAAAACCGACCTCAAAAAACTACTCGTTACCATTGCCAAAGCCGGAACATTATTGTCCTTTGGGAATGTAGGTGGCGCACTAAAAGAAACCATCGACATTGCCAATGCTTTCGAGTTAAAAGACACACCGGAAGACAAAGCCTACCAACTCATCCTCACGGCAATGGTCAATGCCGCGCACGAACTCATCGAAAGCAGTCGTTACCACCTGCCGAAGCCTTATCGTTAAGCAGGAAATCGAAATTCAGTGAACGAAAGCATTTAATTTAGCGTAACTTTAACAAGGAGTTTTTTAATATCAAAAAATCAAAATTATATGATAAATAGAGGAGAAAATTTACAATTTAGACACTTTTTGACATTTAAAATATGGAAAGAGGCACTGCGACTACTAAATCATCAAATCAGTCAAAAAGCACATAATAGACATTACAACACTCTTGACTTTTTTTACTACGAGAAACTTGATAAAGATGAAATGGTATCTTTAGAAGTAGAAGACTATTTTAATGAAAAAATAGCTAATAACTTCTTTTACGGTTTACAGAAAGAATTTTTTTATCATCATTACACAGTTCCTAAAAAAGGTATAGGACTTCGTAAATATGTCTTTACTAGTTACCCAATGTTAGTTTTATATTATTCTGTTGGGCTATACATATTAAGGCTCGTTCAACAATTTATTGAAGATAATAAAACAGAAAGTAGTGTAAAATATTCGTTCTATGGTGGGAATCTCAAGTTCACGGAAGGTAAAATTAATGCTAAACACGACAACACATATTATAAGTATCAGTATAAGAAATTTAAAAACGAAGTAAAGAAGCAAGCAAAATATAAGCCTAAAAATAAGGTGATAATTAAGTTAGACATTCAGAATTACTATGAGACGATATCAGTTGAAAAAATGCTTAACTTAATAAGCAAATATGTTAAACCCAGCGAAATAAAAAAGCATAATTTTGATGTCTCAACAAAGGAACTTTTGACTTTTTTCTTCAACTTTGCCAATAATGGCAATTGTGGCATTTTACAAGGATATTCTAATATAATGTCCAGCTTTATCGGATATTTTTATCTGATTTTTGGCGATTTGTTTATTTCAGATTTAATTGAGGAGTTTAATTATGAATATAAAATTATAGATAGCTACAAAATAATTCGATATGTTGATGATACATATTTATCTATTAGTTTCGTAGAAGGAACTCCGAAAGATGAAAAAGAGAATTTAGTATATGAACTATTAAAAAGTATTGCAGACTGTTTTTATCTAAAACTTAACTTGAGATTTAATTCAAAGTTAGAATTATTTTTTCTTGATAATTTATTGGATGTAGAAAAATTGAAATTAAGCCTAAAAAGAACGTCACCAGAATTAACATTAAATGATGAAGATAACGAGGATAAACCTCAAAAAAAATTTGATGAAATAATAAAAGCTATCAACAGAATTAAAAGAGAGGAGTTAATATTTGTATTTAGTACAGGAAAATATGAAGGTTATACTGATGTTTTAAATGAAACTTATGATAAATCAGTCGAACAGATAATACAAAAGCCAGATAATCTTCATGCACTGGAACAAGCATTTGAAAACTTCAATTTCGATTTATTTCGCATCTATCCAAGAGTTTTTACAATTCTTATTTCAAAAACTTCTACTGAAAAGAACAGGTTTGTAGAACATTTACTAGAGAAGAAACCGCTCACCACCTTTGATGTTAATTTAATTATCAATTTTTTAACACAAAATAAGTTTGAGAATCAAAAGCTAATTGAGAAGTTGGGAGAAAATCAAATGGTTAAGCCCATCATTAATGAATATTCACGTTCACATTTATTACATGAAAATGATTTTTATGAATTTAAATATCAAGACACCCTTGAATTGGGGCGAGATATTAATATAATGGAGCAAACAAGGCTTAGAGTATACCATGAGAAACTTGGGGAGTATTCAATTGCTTTAAATCATTTGCTGAATGAAATCCATGCTATTTGTAGGTTAAAGGACAAGAGAACAATTAATCCAAAGAAATATACAGCGGACGAGGTAGTAAAATATTTAAATATATTAAGAGTCAATTCAGAGGTTAAATGTAAAATCAGAAATTTGTTTGACAGGAGAAATAAAAATCCCATATCTCATCCAGGAAGCGAGGGGGAGATAGCATGGGCAGTATCGAAAGAAGAATATTGTGAGTACAAAAACTATGTTAAAGAGTGCTTGAGATATATACTTAATGACCGAGAGAAAAAAGTATCGCCATATAAAAGTAAAAATACATCTAACGATGATTGTCACATCAAAAATAACCAAATATCAAATATACTTCTTGCCTTAGAGAAATTTTTAGAGAAAAAAGAATCGAATAATTCAGTTGATACTATTGAAGCAAAAGAGGATAGTATTATGACTGCAGAGATACTAACTATGAACTGACTTTACGTTTGAGTAAAAGAGAAGATTGCCAGTCACAAAATCAAAAATCAAAAATTGAACATAAGAATCATCTCCGCCGGTGCCGGTAGCGGCAAGACCTACCGCCTGACCCAAGAAATGGTCAATTTGCTC
>JAHDIR010000096.1 GCA_020630675.1 Bdellovibrionales bacterium | reverse complement strand
ATTGACTTATCTTTGAATTATTGTAATTTACAACAAAGGTTTATTGATATTTTTTGTTTTTACGACTTACTTCTAAGTTAAGTTCCTAGACAAAATTCATTCGGTACTTTACTCCAATATTACTCAAAACATTAATTAGCGAACTAACCATTGTCTCAGAACAGCTCGTATAGCCTAAAGGGAGCCACTTCGTTTTAATTAAATTCCATAGAATTTCAATCTTATTTAACTCCGGGGAGTATGGCGGAAGAAACTCAAATTCTATATTTTTATTTCTACACTCTTCGATAAAATCTAAAAATAATTCACTGGTATGAATTGGAGCATTATCCAGGACAATAACGTATTTTTGGTTTTTTCTTTTGTTTTTAAAAAAGCCTCTCAATACATCAATTGCAACTTCTGAATCGACCCGACCTTTCACAATATAAGATTTGAATTCATTGTCAGGGCTTATCATTGCTAAAACATTATGATGTCCACCTGAACTACTTGGAAGCAAGTGCTCACAATCTTTGCCCTGCCAAGCATAAGGAACATTTGGGG
The DNA here is from genome assembly GCA_020630675.1 of Bdellovibrionales bacterium. GTDB lineage: Bacteria > Bdellovibrionota > Bdellovibrionia > Bdellovibrionales > UBA1609 > JAHDIR01. Next base: position 3,322 of record JAHDIR010000096.1, on the reverse strand, counting down.
TCAGATTAAACCCTGACTGGTCATAGTAAAAAAGCTTTATTTCCCCTCGCTCGTGCTTTTTACTTAGCTTTTTTAATACTTTCTGCTGCTCTTTGAATAGTTTTTGATTTCTTTTACATTTAAGTGATTTTCGAACTCTTTTCCAGGCCAAATTGCATGATGATTTAATAAACCTTTTTAAAGTTTTCAAGCACATCTTTAAGTCATAATCATCGCAGATCTTTTGTTGTACCACACGTAAGTTTCGTGGATCTTTTCGAATCTCTTTTTTTATTTTTTTTTTAGGCCCTTATCTATAATGGCTGGTCGGCCAGATCTTGGGGGATCATGCAATCCGTCAAATTTTTTATTCTCCCACCTCGTTAACCAACTACTTACAGAATCTCTATCGCATTCATAAAAATTAGCAATTTTTTGAATCGAATCACCTTCGGAGCTCATAATAATTGCATGTGCTCTTTTCCTCGCTCTGCTGTTTTGTGATTTATCGATAATTTTCAAAAGCTTTGCTTTTTGATTATCCGTAATGGCTTTTATAGATCTCATTTTCAGTTCCTTGAAACCTGAGCTCGGTCTTTTAAGCTAATACTTTTATAGACTTAAACCCTTTTATTGAAGGTAATTTCTCACGGTGAGTATAAGCGATGAGTCCTGCTATCAAATTCACACAAAAATTTGCAGGGCTTCTATGCCTTGAGTGTTCACAATCACAACAATTCTTAAGAACATCATTTACTGTTTCTATAATTGATCTTTTTCGCAACATTAACTTTTCATGCATATCCATCATTTTATTTTTCATATTACTTTTTATGCCAGTGATAAGTTTTGTTCCTTCTTTATATAAATGTTGAAATAGCTCTTTACCAATATATCCTTTATCCGCATAAACGTTGCCTTTGATATTTTTTAATAATTTTGGAACAGGAATTCGATCATCCATATTACCCTTTGATACAGAGGCACTAAGAAGTTCACCATTTTGATTGATAACCAAATGAAGTTTAAATCCAAAGAACCAACCCATCGTTGATTTTCCTAATTTACCAATATTATTGAAAACTTTATTTCTTGAAATTCTTTTATTTTTACATACTTGAATCTTTGTTGAGTCAATAAAATTGCTTTCAGTAGGCTTTCCAAAACGAGAATAAAGATAAGCAGTTAATGGAAGAATAACCATCGGCTTAAGCTCTAAAAAACGATTGTATGAAACTAAATTAGGGAACTCAGTTCTATGGTTTTTAAGAAGAAATAAATAGTACGATTTAAAGTTTTTAAAATTGCTCAAGTGATAGGTAACGATAATGGTGAGAATTTCGCTAAGTGCTAAACGTGGTTTTGTTCCACGCGATTTTTTGGAAATAACTTTAACTTGAGGTGATTTTTGAGCTGTATAAATAAAGTCATCAATAGAGCAATATACATTTGTTAGTCTTTCTATCATAAAAATCTCTCTTAATTTTTTTAACTAATGAGTTTAATAGAAAAATTTTTATATGTTAAGGCCACGGCCCCGCATCAATTACTCCGAGCTCAGGTTTATACTTCCTTTATGTCTATTGAAAACTATGACATTCAATCTCTGATTAAAGCTACTCGTGAAGCAATGAAAGAGGAGAAAAACTTATCAGTGACACTAAGGCTTTGTATTGAGTCATTGATTTTAGTTGTTGAGGAGCAACATAAACTTATTCAAAAGCTTTTACCCCTTCGAGACAGAGTCGCTCAGTTAGAAAAAAAATTAAAACTTAATTCATCAAACTCAAGTAAACCACCAAGTAGTGATGATAAAATAAAACCAAGATATCCTAAGAGCAACCGGGTAAAGAGTTCTTTAAAGCCAGGTGCTCAGGATGGTCATGTTGGTACTTATCTTAAGCATGTAGAAAGTCCAAATCAAGTTCATCGCTTAATTCCAAAACAATGTAGCAAATGTGGGAACGCAGTTTGTGAGCAAGCATCGGTTTTATTAAGCAAGAGACAGGTCTTTGGAATAAGAAAAGAGCTCTACGTTATTGAGTACCAGCGATATAAAGTCACTTGTTCATGTGGAAAAGTTAATAAAGCAAATTATCCAAAACACGTTTCTCATTATGCATCCTATTCTAATGAAGTAAAATCTTTAATTGTTTACTTTTCACAAGTTCAGCTAATTCCTTCAAAGCGAATTATCGATATTTTCAATGATTGCTTTAAAATGAATTTAAGTGAAGGAAGTGTTTATAATGCAATTAAAAAAGCAAGTACTCTTATCACCCCTCTTGATGAACGTTTACGTAAAGAACTTGTTAAAAAAAGCATTCTCCATGCAGATGAGACGTTTATACGAATAAATGGATCCAGAGCATACACACACTCTTTGTGTGACCCAGCGCATACTTTTCTGATCCCTCACATAAGTAGAGGAAAAGCAGCAATAGAAGAGATGGGAGTTTTGGATCACTTTGAGGGAACACTTATTCATGACTGCCTAGCAATGTATTTTAGCTATGAAAATATGAAGCATTCGACTTGTAGATCTCATCTTAGTAGAGAACTAAAGTTTAGCGAAACAATTGAAGATCAAAATTGGGCACGGGAAATGAAACAATTTTTAATTGCTTTGAATGAGCTCAGGCTCGAGTTTGAGCTTTCAAAAGAAGAACTACTCGAATTAGAACAAGGTTATAGTGATATTTTAGAGAGAGGAAAAATTGAGATCGAAGAGTTAAGCAAGGGGTGCAAATCAATTCCTCTCTATAAAAGGTTTTTAAAAAGACGCGAAGCCATTTTGCTCTTTATGTATGATCGAAAAATTCCTTTTACTAATAACCTTGCAGAAAGGAGCTTTCGCTTTGTTAAGGTTAAACAAAATATATCAATGCAATTTAAATCAATGAGCGGGGCCCGTGATTTTTTAAGAATAAGAAGCTTTACAGGATCGTTACGCAAGCAAGGCAAGAACTTGATGGATGGAATAAGGGCGATATTCGAAGACCCTCTCCAAGCTATTGAAATGATATTCACTGATCAAGTCATTGACGTCACCTGACAGGGCCGACGCATATGGGTTTATTTAGGTTAAAGTATTGAAATAATATGCTTAAAATGATGCAAAAGGAATTGCACCATGGAAAGCTCAGCAAATATCACTCTTTATAATCAATTATTAAAAGTCGAAGATCCTAGAACAGGTAAAAATAGCAAGTATAAGTTCGGTGAGATTTTATTTATCGGAGTTTGTGCAGTGATATGTGGTTGTGAATCTTGGTATGAGGTAGAAGATTTTGGGGAAGTAAAGCTCGATTGGTTAAAAAACTTCTTGGATTTAAAAAATGGA
>JAHDIR010000095.1 GCA_020630675.1 Bdellovibrionales bacterium | reverse complement strand
AGCGAAGGACCAAAACAGACACCACCTCACCATGAACAAATCCCCCGTCATCCTGAGCGAAGCGAAGGACCTCAACAAACACCCCAAAAACACATCATCAAAAACACATCATCAAAAATATAACTTCAATAAAGAACAAAATAATTTAAAATAAAATCATGCAACCACCAAAAATAGAAACGAACCGACTCCTACTCACTTGGCCAAACAAAGATCAAATTGATCAGTACTACAAAGACATCATCAACACCAATATGTTCGACACCATTCAATGGGACGGACCTACAACCCCTGAGGACATACACTCTTACTGGCACGAAAACCGCGGTAAAGACATAAGCGACTTAAATAATAATTTAACAGTCGCACTGATTGAAAAAGAAAGCAAAGCTTACATCGGCGGCGCAGACCTAAGAATCATCAATGACAATCACACACAGATTGACATCGGTTACACTCTCGCACCAAAGTTTCATGGCAAAGACTACGCCACAGAAGCGGTAAAGTTTCTAGTCAATGAAGCTTTTAAAAACCGTGAAGCAAAAAAATCATTGCAAATGTCTTTGTCGGCAACAAAGCATCAAAAAGAGTCTTAGAAAAAGTTGGTTTCCAACAAAAAGATCTTTTAAAAAAAGCCCTCTTAAAAAAAGGAGTCTGGATTGACGAGTGGATGTTTGTGATTAATCTTCAAGATTGGAAAAATTTACTGTGAAGGTCCAGCTTTCAGAACCTATTTTTATCCATATACAAATAATTTTTAAAGTCTAAGTTATAACTCCATTTACGAATGCTTAAATTTTAACGATTATCGAGATTACAGGAGAACATGAATGATTGACAAATCTGACTCACAAGCACCAAAGCCTCAAAAAAGAAATTCTGATGACCTTGATCTTCAGGCCATACTCTATAACCTTTCATTACCTCCAGAAAAAAGATTAAAACAGCATCAATCAAGCCTAGACACAGTTAATGAGCTTGAAAAAGCCCATAAGGAGCTGTATGCAAAACCTCAATCAGCTTCTTAAAATTCTATTAGAATCTCAAAAAGACAAATTAATTTTAAAAGAACTCTATATGATTAGGTCACAAATAAATTCACAAAAAAATAGTTAAATATAATATAGAAAAACTATTACACATTGATATCAAACTTCCACACGAGCACACAGTTCTTAGAGACCAAAATCACTTACAAATTTTTCTTCTCCTTCAAAAAAGTAAGCATTTCCACCAATGGACTCATATTCATCGCACCACTTTTTTGTGTTATCAATCAGAAGTGATTTTTCTAATGGGGACTCAAGCAGCTTTAAAGCCTCCATACATAAATCTGTTTTAGATAATGTTCTAATATAAAAAGAATTTACAATGACTGGAAAAGTTTTATTCAAGTTGTACTCATCAACAACATACTCACTGAATATATCTGCATTGATCGTAACTATGGCTGTCTTTTTAAAACTAGACACATTTTTTGCAAACTCAAAGACAGATGTATAAATATCCAAATTACGGCAACAGGTCTCAATTAATTTAAGAATATTACCAACTGGTTTATCAATTGATTTAGCAATATGAAGAGCAATGTAACTTTTGTTTTTTTCACCCTTCATCCAGAGATTGAGAAGGTTGTCTCCAAATGGGTCTGCATAGTAGGGTTTATAAATATGTTCAGTCATTATTTTTGAAAAATCAGGAATTTCTTTAGAAGATCGTTTGAAAAAGTCTTCATCGGCCATCGTGTTACCAAAATCAAATAGAATTGCTTCAAAATCTGCTATATTCATACAGTCCTTAAATGACAAATTAAAAAGATTTGAGTGTGCTGTTGAAGTTGCAAAAAAGAATTAAACTAAAACATATTTGTTTGCTTCAACTAGAATTTCTTTTACTTTTAGTTGAAGCATTTGATTAAATTATTTTTCTCTCCAGAACATGTGAGATGAGTAGTTTAGTTTTATATTTAAATATTTATCTTCTTCAAAGGTCGAACAGTCTATGTTTATGTAAGGCATTTGTTTTAATGATAAAACGTAAATAGAGTTATAGCATAAAATTTCATTTTCTTTGTTTGTAACTTTATAATCAAAAATATTAAAATCTCTATGACCTGGCAAGGTTGCTTTCTTCTGATCAGCTGCGGCTCTATAATAACTTATCGTTGAAGTTAGACCTTTGCTCACAGGTAATTCATACTTGATTTCTCCATTATGCTTTTCACTTGGAAAGCTATTCAACCAGTTGGTTAAATCGTGAGAAACCTCATCCACAATCATCCTTTTCTCATCAAGTAATAATATATTTAACTCAAAATCTTGAGCATTTACTGAAAATGAAATAAAAGTAGATATTAATAAGACAAAATATTTCATTTAATCCCCCTATATTTGTTTAAAATTTTATAAAATACATAACACTCACACTAGTAGTTTACAATGAGAATAAGCCTTAATTTTGTGTTATTTAAATTCACTTAAAAATAAAAATACCCCCTACAGAAAGACATCTATTTATAGAGTTAATTCTTTATTCACAATTATCTAAAACAAAATATCAGACTACTGAAAGTAATTACCAACATTCTCAATAATCTTATCTAGTTCCCAGGAAAGGGCCGTCTCTAACCCGTGCTGTTCAATTAAATCTTTTGCTACAAAATATCCTAGACAGTATCCTGCACGGATGGGTACTTCTTTATTTTTTGAACTCAACAAAAACCAATTGACGTAATCAATTTGATTGTCGGGATGTTTTTTATGAACAATTTCAGCATACATCTTTTTAAGATGATCTAACTGAGGAACACAAGTGTCGACTAAATTTGCATCCATAAACAACTCACCTAATTTAGCTTCTGGATTCACATGTCTACTAATATATGTCGCCATTCCCTCATTCCACAATGGGACCGCCATTGTAGCCATAGCATTATACTCGTCTCGACTAAGCCACTGAAGACCTTGTTTTTTATTATGATAAAAGTGAAAAATCTCGTGCGAATAAAAAACAGACGAATTGTGTCTGTAATTCATACCAGGCAAAAAATTTGGTTTGTGTTTTAAAAAGGCAATCATGTCCATACCAAAACCTGCGACAGGCTTTTTATTAACAATACTCACCTGCCCGTTAAACCTTAGTAGCGAAGGTGCGGCAACTATTTCGAGGCCACTCAAGTCTAAATCAGAAAAGGTCTCTCTAAAATGACTGATTTGCTCATTAACGACACCTTCAAACTCATTGAAGTTCTTAACGATATCATCATGAATTTTTGGTAAATGAGTGATGAGTCGATCAAATGATTTTAACTTTCTATCTTCCCAATCATCGCTATATTGCTTGGCATGAATTATCTCGTTATAAAACTCTGGCCATGCTCTTTCAATTTCTTCATCCCAAACTGATATTTTTTCTTCAACTGTCATTTCACTTGAATTGATTCGGTTGTAAAAATTCAAATAATTTTCTTTTAAATTCCTCACAGCAAACCTCTCTTTAGTGACAAACCCTAATTGAAAAACCAATATTAATAAAAGAAAAATGTAACTGAATTTAGACATAAAACTCCCCATGTTACTCTTTTTCAACGAATGTCTTGTTAATAAAATCGTATTAACTCAAACTCAGACCATTTGCTTTCTTATTGTGCTAGAAATTAATCACTCATCTTTTGCAAATACAAATTAATAAACCCTATACCGGAATGAATTCAAGCTCCCCTCATATAAGCATTTGCCAACTTTTTTTTGTTCACAAAAGAATTAAGTTCATGTTGCATTTTTTGACTTGGTTATCTATTTTTAGCAATGCTTTATTAAATGCAAAAGGAATCCTGCTAACTATGAATTTGTTGTTTCGCTTAATTTATACACTTTTATTTTCTCGCTTTCGCTCA
>JAHDIR010000040.1 GCA_020630675.1 Bdellovibrionales bacterium | reverse complement strand
ATCACACGCAGTACGCTTTGCTTGCTGGCCGTGCCGGTGGGCAAACTCTCTTTGGTGGAACATTAGCTGGTGCTGATTTAACTTTACGATCAACAAGTAGCACCACTCAAGGTGATATATTACTTGCCCCTACAGGTGGGAATGTTGGTATAGGAACAACGACACCTGAAGCTCTGCTTCATATCAATAACGGGGATAATTCTATTGGGTCAATTCTCGCTAGTACTAATCAATTTCACCTTGTCACAGAATCTTTTGACGACACTGTGAATAGCTCTGTTTTTCGTTTGGGATTTAACTATAGTACCCCTGATGCAACGAACGGTTATATTGATTTTATTCGTGGTTCTGGTGGTGGAAATGGATACCTTGGTTTTGGAACATCGAATTCTGAGAGAATGAGAATCGATAATGCTGGAAATGTTGGTATAGGAACAACGACACCTGAAGATAAATTGCATGTCGTCGAATCAAGCGGACCAGGCTTACACCTTTCAGAATCTGGAGACAATGGCCTTTATATTGGTACCCCAGATAGTAATGAAGGAGTTTTTGGGTTTGGTACTGATTTTTCTTACTCGGGTGGAGCGGTAACTAGTTGGGTCGCCAGGGATATTACTGCTGGAGTTTTAAGAGTAGATAACGGTATATTACATTATTATGCAAACTCAGGTCTGACCTCTGGTGCGAACTACACACCAACAGAACGTTTTACCATTGTTAGTGATGGAAAAGTGGGGCTTGGGGATAGCTCCCCAGAAACAAAGCTCGATGTTGAAGGCACACTAAAAATTGCTGACGGTGGTGAAACATGTTCCGTAGCAGGAGATGCCGGAATGATAAAATACAGTGCCGGTGATATGTATATGTGTGACGGTTCAAGTTGGCAGGCACTTTTATCAGGGGCCGGTGCTGGAGCGGATAATTTAGGTAACCATACCGCAACTTCAAATATTATTTTAGGCTCAAACTACTTAAGTGGTGATGGCGGCAATGAAGGTATATTTGTTAACTCTGATGGTGACGTGGGAGTTGGTACAGGTAGCCCACAGTATAAGTTCCATGTGCGCGGAGTGGCTGGTACTGCGAGCGCACCATTGTTTTGGATAGACAGTTCTACCGGAACTGATGGGCGCTTAGGTTTAGGTGTTCATGCGACACGCTCATGGATTCAAAGCCATAATAGCTTACCTTTGTACATAAATGAGTTAGGCAATAATACTATTTTAAACTTGGGTGGTTCAGGCGATGTAGGTATTGGCACAGCTAGCCCGGGTGCTAAACTAGATGTGGTTGGTGGAATTAATTTAACATCAGACTTATATAATACATCAACACTAAACCGCATAAAATCTAATGGCGATATTGAATTGCATTTAGATGAAGATAATAACAGTATTTCAAATTTATCCATTAAAAATGGCTCTGATAGTACTATTTTTCATGTTGAGGAAACTGGAAATGTTGGTATTGGAACAACGTCTCCCAATGCTAAACTTTCTATTCAGCATGATGCCATTTCTATGTCAGGAAGTAGTTGGCCTGGAATAAGAGTTGAATCTGGAAACGATCAAGTTGGTTTAGGACTGTTTGATTCAGATGGTAGTAATGCCACTATAGATGATAAAATACCTTCAATCACTTGGGGAGATGGAACAGCCGACCCATTAGCTTTTGTGCGATATAGCAGTGGAGGCAGCTTTACTGAGTATATGCGTTTAACAGGATCTGGAAATTTAGGTTTAGGAACAACGTCTCCAGATGCAAAATTTGAAGTTGAAGCTGCAGGGTCTGATGGAATTTTAGTGAATTCTCTAGCTGGTTGGCCAGAATTTGACATGCAAGCAGACTCAAACACTGATGATTACCGATTTAAATTAACTCAGTCGCCAACAGATGGGCAATTGCAATTTCGAGTGGGACAAGCTTTGGCTGGTGTGAATGACACCAACGATACAAGGTTAGCAATTAATAACAACGGAAGAATAGGAGTAGGAACTTTATCGCCAGACACTTTACTTGAAGTCGCGGGAACATTAAAAATTGGTAACGGAGCCGAGGCCTGTTCTTCGGCAGCCCATGCTGGAATGATTCGTTACAATACAGGAGCTGTTGAATTTTGTGATGGCTCAAGTTGGCAAGCATTCGGAACAGGGTCAGGCTCTGGTGACATTACTGGAGTGACAGCCGGAACCGGTTTGTCAGGTGGGGCCACATCAGGAAATGCCACTGTTAATTTAGCTAATACATCTGTAACAGCTGGTTCTTATGGTTCTTCAACACAAGTTCCAACATACACAGTAGACGCTCAAGGGCGATTAACTGCTGCCAGTAACACCGCCGTGCACACTGCCGCATTAACAACAGCAGAGATCGATCAATTAGAAAACATTGGAGCAACAACAATCAGCGCCGCCCAATGGGGTTATTTAGGGGCGATGACAGGTCAAAATATTTTAGATGGTGGTAATAGCACAGGGTCTGCGGTCACCATCGGAACCAACGACAATAATTTATTAAACTTTGAGGCCAATGGCACCACTTTAATGGTTCTCAGCCCATCGAATCAAAGACTATATATGGCTAAAGGTATTTCAAATATGTCTACGTATGAAAACTCTCATATTGACCTAAATGACTCTGGAATTTATATGAGCCGAGATATAGCCGACGCCAATACGGCTCTTGTTGTTCAGCAAGTTAATGCCAGCAGCACTGGCGACATAATGGAACTGCGTAATAACTTTGGGTCAGTTGTTAACTTTAAGCAAAATGGTGATGTAAGAATTGGAGGAGATATCACTGCCGGTACCAAGTACGGTTTAGAAGTGATGTCAGAAAGTTCAGATAAAGATTTTGCGGTAGTCACTTATAATTCGGCCGGGCAAAACAATGGAACTGATATAGATATGATGCGTGCTAGGGGGTCTATGGCCTCTCCTGCAGATGTTGTGGCGTATGATAAGTTAGGTGGGTTAGGTTTTCATGCTTATTATAATGGAAGTTTTAATGAATACGCCAATATTGAAAGTTATTTAGACGGAACACCAAGTTCTGGAAATGTTCCCACCCAGCTTATGTTTGCAACCACAGAGGCGGGTACAGTTATCCCTCAACAACGAATGAAAATTAATAATAAAGGGCAAGTCCTTATAGGAGAAAATCACTCAACCCCTTTATCTACAGAAAGCCCTTTAGAAATGGTGATTGACGGCGATGATGGCGACTTTATTAGTGCCACTTACAACAATACGGCCTCAGCGGGTAATGACTTAGATTTTTACCGCGCTAGAGGGTCAAAAGCCTCTCCAGCGATTATTCAAAGTGGAGATAAGGCGGCTGGCTTTAGAGGTCGTGGATATGATGGAACTAATTTTGAGTGGTTGGGAGCTATTGATATTAAATCTGATGGAACTCCAGGAAATGATGATATGCCGGGAAGAATTGAATTTTTAACCACACCTGATGGTGCTACGGGCTACGGCGTTCGTATGGTTATAAAAAACACAGGTTATGTTGGTATTAATAATACAAACCCTGCTCACAGATTACATGTAAATGGTACGGCCGGTTTATCAACAGGAACGGCTTGGACCAATACTTCTGATAGAAGACTTAAAGATATTCAAGGTGATTATGAGCATGGCTTAAAGGAAATTTTAGATTTAAGAACAGTTCGCTTTAATTATAAAAAAGGCAATGAGCTAGGCCTTCCTCATGATAAAGATATAGTTGGGTTTATTGCCCAAGAGGTACAAGAAGTAATTCCTGAAGCTGTGGTCAAAAGAGAAAAAGATGATTTTTTAGAGTTAAATGTCGACCCCATCCATTGGGCTGCGATTAATGCCATTCAAGAGCAACATCAAATTGTTGAGGATAACAAGCTTTATTGTGAAAAAAATATTGATGAAATCAATAAAAAAACGCAAATTCTTTCTGAAAATATGTTTAATGTAAATTTAAAATTAGAAAAGCAGAAAAATTACTGCCAAGTTAATTTAGAAAAATTGCAATTATCTATTTCAAAACTACAAAACGAAAATAAAAATTATGATCATGAAATTAAATCATTAAATCGAGAAGTTTCGAGTTTAAAAAGTCAAAACCTAGATTTACAAAAGCGTTTAGAAAAATTAGAAAAACTTCTCTTATCGAAATAAAAAAAAGACCAGTAGCTACAGGGGGGGGAGTGAGCTACCAGTCTAGGTTAAAAAAATTAGATTAAATATTTTTTCTTCTATCTCTTGGGTTTGAAAATTCAGCTAAGCTAGCTCCATTTCTTTCATCAAGATAGCTTGAGTCAACACCATCTCTGTTGTAACCTTTTGAGCTACTAGCGTTAGATAAATACGAATTATCATAAACTTGACGGCCATCTCTTGAAGAGTTGTCACTGGTGTCTGGGTTTGAATCGTTATAAACGTTGTTGTCGGCAATTCTATTGGCTAAATCAGCTCTTTGTTGGTAATGTTTTGTTAACATTTCTTTCCACTCTGTAAACTCAGGGTCAGTGCTTTTGGTGTTATTATTTTGCGCAAAACTATTAATATCAGATTCTGCAGTTTTATTTATTTCATACATGCTTATGTTATACTGACGAGTGGCTGCGGTAATAAGCTGCTCTCTTTTTCTTGAGTCTTTGACTAAGTTAGCATCCTCAATAGCTCGTTCAAATTTACCATAAGCGGTTTCAATTTGATTTTTATGATGAGAGTAGTAATTCATGCTATCTAAAGATTTAGCAATGCTTTTAGGTAAATCTAAAATAGTACGTAAACCTTCATTTCTTGACCCTGTATCTTCATCATAATCTCCACCGATTAGATTTATGGCAGCCTTTCGATCTTTAAAATTTCCTTTAGCTAGGCTGTTTAGATAACCTTCAACATAATTTTCATAAAAAGTTATTTTTTTCTCATCATCCTCTAAACTACCTAGGCGGCCTTCAAAGCAAGAATGCATTTTTTCAGAGTATTTCTCTAAGTTATATCTGAAACTGATAAACTCAGCATTACTCTTACCCGGGTTATCAATAAAACCTTGGCAGTTGTATTCAGCTAGCTTTGCTTTTTTTAATAATTCAGCTTCTGCAATTTGATCATCTAATTGGTAAATGACTTCACCTAGATAAAGTTCATTAGCCGCCTCATTAATCGCCGCACTTATTTCTTGTGGGTTTAAGCCTGCAGCTATTTCAAATATACCTTCACCTTTTACACAGTCGAGGCATATTTGAGCTGGAGCTGCGGCTTCAGTTACAGATAAAGATTTATCTCCTCTATCCCAAGCTCGTCTTGGCTTTCTTGTGCGTCTCCCATTTTGTTCTCCAAAGCTGGTTGCTGTCATTTCAAGAGATACTTTTTGTGTTTCTTGGCCGTTACTATCTGTACAAGTATATATGACAGACTTAACATTTAGGCCAAGGTTTGTACCACTATTGCGTTTTGATGTACCCAATTGGTAACCTTTTTGGCTGTTTCCAGTATTTTCATTATTCTCAGAGCTGGAGTACTCGGGGTAGTAAGTGGTTTTAAGATTTTCTTCAGTAGGTTGACTAGCCTTACAATTACCAACAGGGTTGAGGCTGTATATCCCACTATCTTGTGGATTAATAATAGACGAAAAGGACGTTTGCTCTAAATAGTCATTAGATGATGGAAATAAGCTCTCAACCATTAACTGACTATTGAGACCTAAACATATCAATAAAGTGAATGTAAGTTTGTTTTGATAGTTTAAAAAATTTAACCCTTTCATAAAGCCCTCCCCAGGATTTATTTTGTACTTTTAAACATTACAAGTTTAAAGCCAAAGCAAGTAATGGAGGTTAAGTTATTGAAATAATTGATTTAAGTTAAAATTCTCAAAATGAAACAACAGTTATCAAGTGTGAATAAGTCTTTGGCATAAAGGCACATACTTTTAAAAATAGATTGTTTTTATAAGTACTTATAAATGAAAAAGCATAGACAATAGCCTTCTTAAAGGCCAATAAGTTTTATAAGCCCGCAAATATTATAAAAAAAAATATAAAATTAGAGGGTTACGGTCATTATAGGGGAAGCTATGAAAGTAAAAGTGACAGAAATTGTCGTAAAAGGCCACTTACCTAGGCCTCCTTCAATAAGCAACTTATTTTGGATATGAAACAGTCAATAAATATAGTTAAGTACGACTAAAGTTTTGAATTCAAAATTTAATACTCTTTCATAATTTATGATAAAACCCAGTGAGGTCCACACTTGTGAGCTATTTACTGGTTGCGATCTCAACTTATCCTTATTGACCCCAACTTTAGCCAGTCCTTAAAATAAAGAAGTGAAATTACTCATTTTTATTTTTGTTATATTATTGTTTTCTTTTACGTCTTACTCACAAGAGTGTGTTGTTTTAAAAAAGAACACCAAAATCCAGCATATTGAAAGCAAGAAGGTTCAACGGGCCTTTGTTGGGGAAAGGTTAGTTTATAAAAAAAATTGGAATAAAAAATTAGATGTAGTTTCGTTGTCTGGGCAAGACTATAAAATTTTTAAAAGTAATTACAATTCTAAAAAAGTACAATGCTCTAAAGTCGTTGATCGGTGCTTCAAAGCAAATAAATCAATGTCACTTCGTGACTCTGTATTAAAGAAACACAATAAAGTCTCAGTTGATAAAGGTGTTGAATTAAAAGTAGCTTCTTATATTAAGAAGAAGTCAAAGGCCTATTATCGCTTAACAGTTCAACCTAAAGAATTTGTGTGGGTTTCTTCTAGACAGCTAAAAAAATACTTTTCAAAAACATGTGGGCAAGCCGTTACAGATTCAAATAACTTAATAGCCACCCAAGATCAGCCTACAGAAGGTGAGGCCTACGACGAGTCTATGGGAAACCTTGAGCAATCTATTAAAGAAGAAGTGTCTTCATCGAATGAAGAAGAACCAAACAGCGATCTAACGGGGGCCACTTCTCATCGTAATAAATCGAAAGGTTATTGGGGTTTTTATGGGGGAGTAGATACAGGAATGGACTCTTCATTTTTAGATGACTTTATTGATTCAGTGGATCCATCTAATGTAAGATCTGATCCTGATCCTATAATTATGTCCATAGAAAAAGGACAAGGCTTTCATGCCCATTTATTTTATGAGCGCCCCTTTATCTACGAAAATATGCTTTTACGTTTAGGTGGTGGCTACCGATTTGAAAGTTATATTATGAAAACAAAATTAAATCCATTTACAAATGATACGATTGTTCTTCTAGATAGCTTAGAAGATGGCGAGTTAACTGTAAATTTATCAGCTGTCGATTTCAAAGCAAGCTTAAGTTATGAAATAAATTTTTGGGGTTTAACTTGGAGCCCTGGATTTGCTATGGGTATAAACTATTATTTAAATGATCAGTTAGTAGTAGAGAGAAGAATTGAAGCTAATAAAGTGACCGAAGACAAGTCCACCTTAAGTCTTAATGCAGTTCAACTTATATTAATGCCTCAAATTGAAGCGAGACTAAAGATGGGCCTTCTTGTTGGTTTAAATTATAGGTATGTGCTTGGAAATGGCGGTAGCATTGGCGCTCATCTAGGTTATCGTTTTTAAGTTAACACTATAACTTAACGTAAATAATATTTCCTTAAGACTTTTGTCTAAGAGTTTGACATAAAAAATGAATTACTTTTAACAGTTGTGTTTCATATTGGTAACTCATGTTGCGGTTGGTTCAAAGGTCTGAGACACTTTATAAAGTACTTAGGGATGTATGTTAGGGGGAACTATGGCAAAGGTGTATATCACATTAATTTCAATGGCAATCGCCGTTAATTTATTCTTTTTTACCAATTGTGGTCAAAATGAATTTTCACAAACGGATGAAGCTTCACAATTAAATGTCGCCAATGAGGCCGACTTTTTCTTATGGTTAGATCGTTATAAAAAACGGGCTGCTGAACTTCGAGAAGTCAACACTGACTTGTCTAATACCTTAGCTAGTGAATTAGAAGCTAATATTCAAAAAATTGAAGACTTATTAAATGCAGAAATAGGAAATAAACCTCATCATGACCCATCGGTATTAGCAGTTAGAGATTATCTAGATGCTTCTTACGCAGACGGTGGAGATTTAATCATTAAGTTAAACTTTGATGAGCAAATTACGAAACTAAAAGAAAAAGATATAGAATTAGAAGGAAAAATTGCTTCCTTAGAAAGTAATTTAAAAGCTGACTTAGATCGTGTTAAAGCTGAATTAGAAAAGAAAATTTCTGATGGAGATGCCGAAAATTTATCTATTATTCAAAACCAGCTATTAGCTGTTCAAAGTCAGATTAATTCTTTAAAAGCTGCTGATCAGCAAATTTTCAATACAATATCAATTTTAAAAATTGATATTGAAGCGAATAGAGTTGAGATTGAAAATAATAAAAACTTAATTATTCAAGTTGAAAAAGGAATACAAACCGCTCTTGAAAATAGTCAGCAAGAATTAAAAGAACAATTAGCTCAAGAAAAACAAGAGCTTTTAGATAAAATTGCAAAGCTTGAAAACGAAAATAAAAATTTACAGAGTGACCTGACAAGTTTGTCCAATAGTCATAATGAATTAGCTTCAAACTTTATAACATTTAAGCAAGAAGTTGAATCCAGATTTAGTCGTGTCGAAGCTAGAATATCTGTTTTAGAGGGGCGCCTAGAAACTCTTGATAATACAGTACTGGTGTTAGACCAAAGAATGTCCGATTTAAATGACACCGTGGTTGATTTACAAAACTCAACAGCCGCCTCTCTACAGAACCTAAAGCAAAGTATTTTAGATGTAAGAGCTTATACTGAGCAACAAGTTCTCACTTTAAAGCAGCTTAACTTAGAGCTGAAGCAAGAAATTGCAAAACAAGAAGATGCTTTTCAATCCTTAATGACTTCACAGCGTGAAGTTGCTGGCCTTCAAGATAAAATGTGTAAAGCAAACGACAACAGAAATAAATGTAGTGGTGCCGAAACAGATCTTGATAGTGACTGTTGTATGTCTTTAGACACCTTAAATTGTGAACTTATTTTTGGTGACGCCGACCAAGCCTCTGCTTTAAATCAATGTAATTTGATTGTAATGACTCTTAAAAATCATGATGAACAGTTAAAAGCTATTAAAGAGGTTGATGAGAATCAGAACACCATGATCTCAGGGCTGCTTTCTGATATTAAAAATTTATCTCAACAAGTAGATCAAATTACTTCTAGTATTGAAGAAATCAGCAGAGGTTTACAGGCAGTTCAATCAAACCTGCAACAAGTTACAGATGTATTGTCTAAAATGGATGCTCGTTTATTACTTTTAGAATTCAAAGCCGCAAGAAGTGAAGCCATTGCAGCTTTACATGAAAGAAGTGATCATTATTTAGGTTGGATCACACGAAGATATGCCGATGTTAGAAATCAGTTCTGTAAATCTCGTGCTCATCGTGCCTATAATATGTCAGATTACTATGTGGCTAGACAAAATTATGATTATTGTTTAGAAAAATTATCTCAGTTAAAAAGAGCCAAAGAATTAGTTCATGTTGCCAAAAGTTTTGCAAATGGCTTGGGTTCAATTAATGTTGATAAATCTTGTACTGCTACATTTGTGAACCCAGATACGGGTTTAACTAAGCCAGTAGAAAGTATGTCCATTACCGAAGCTGTTAATCCTGAAATATTTACTCAAATCTTTAACAAGTGTAAAACTGGCCCTGCTTTAGCTAAGGCAATGATAGTTAATGTGGTGGCTTTACACCGCACGATTGGTCCAGATTTTAGATCTGCTGAGTATATGTCAAGAAAATCTAAGATTGTTCAACTAATGTATTTCGGCAAAGTAATGAGTGAAGTTAACCAAGATGATATTAGGTTTTTTGAAAACGTTGACCCAACGTCTACATTTAACGAAAAAACTATTTTTGGTCGTGTAGAGCGCGTTTTCAAAATGAACTATGTTAAAAATAGGTTAAGAGATTCAAGAGGAAATTATATTTATGATCTTCGTAAAGTTCCAGGTAACGTTCCTGGGTTAGCACAAACTTACACTGAAGCAGAAATGCTCAGTGCTTCGAATGATTACCTGGCTAAGTTGGGTTCATTAGAACTAAAAGATCAGTGTCAAAATTGTGGGTACAAAGTTGTATCTAGAAATATCACTAGCCGAGGCGGAAAAACTCACTTTAGCTTTCCTCAGGATGCTAAAAACCAATGTCCAATTCATAGTGACAATGTTATTACGAAAGGAAAAGATGGGGCCTATTACTCTTATAAGCTCTACTATTCACGTCATAAAGGAGCCTCTGAAATTAGAAGAGCCTATTATGCCAATGGCAACGGTCATATGCCTATTGCTAAATCTGAAACAGATGCTATTAATGGTGAGTTTGCTTATTGTTCAAACCGTTTAAATAATAAAATTATTCATCGCTTTGGCATGCCAAACACTCATTTACGTGGGCAGTTAGTTTTATCTTACTCAAAACCTTATAGCAGAACCCACGGAAAACCACAGTGTCGCCGTTACCACTTCAGGTGTGTTCCTCAAGTTGGCAACTGGGAATACTCAGCTAACCGTGGACCAGCTTCAACAAATGTAATGCATTATCTTTCCGGTTTTACAGAAGATAAAATTCTTAACTACTGTAAACAATCTGGTCGCAGCTATGTTTATAACAAAAGGCCTCTTTCTAGAGATGAAAAAGCTCATATGAGAACATATCTTGGACCAGACCTTGAAAGCCCGCTTTCAACAGTTCAATCAAACACTGATGCTGTCACTCAGTTAAGTTCTAAGTACTGGCAGCATAAAGATGGGCCAGTGACTTATGGTGTAAATGATTTACCAACAAGTAAAGATGAGCCATTTTACAGCACAAGTATTAACTCTCATTCATCAACATTTTTTAGAACAGTTTTTGCTCCAGTTAATATGGAAATTGATGTTCAGCAGTGTTACGACCCTTTGTAGGTTATATTTTTTATAAGTCTAACTTAGGTAATTTATAAATAAAAAATGAAAAGCTTTCGATGTTTCTTCGAAAGCTTTTTTTTATTCATCATTATTATTTTTTGAAACTAGTTTACAACACTAGACGTTTGTTTTGATGTCTAGTTTATTTATTTAAAATAAACAGAGGGCTGGGCTAAAGCCAAGATTATGACTGACTAAGCTAAAGCTTAAGGTCAGAAATAAACTCGTTTTTTTAGGTAAAGTATTAAAATGAGAAGAAAATAGTAAAAAAAATACACAATAATTCCGATATATCATTATGTTATCTTCGGGGATTTTCACGTTTGTTCATTAAAGCTTCTTTACTCGTATTTTTGTTTTTCTTATGTTCTTTCAGTGAAATAAGTAAAGCTGAAGTTTTTGAGCCCTATAAAGTGGAATTTAGCCCAAGGCTAGCCTATGTAAGAGCCGGCGATAAAAGCCAACATACAGCTCATTATGGTTCTTTACGTCGCATTACTAACAACTCTTTAAGTCGTCATCGTTATTATAGTTACCTAGGTGTTTACCACAACTTAATAGAAGCCGAAGATAAAAGTTCAAATAGTTTAGTCCGTTGGGTGTCTAAAGAAAATTTTAATCTCAATTTGGGTTATCAGTACAAAATGAGTAAAAAAATTTGGATAGGCTTTAAAGGTAGTTATCATGTTAGACACTTTGAAGCTGAGCTTAACCCAAACTTTACTTCTGACGATGGTTTGAGCCAAGTTTACCGTTTAGCCTTAGCTATCGACTATGAGGCTTTACGCTGGAGCTTTGGATTAGACGCTGATTATAGTGGTGAGCAATTTATTTATGAAAGAGATAACAATATTAGTTTAGAGAAAATATTTTTACATGGGTTGTCTTTGCGGCTGAAGTATAAATGGTTTGCAACTCCTAACTGGTCTTCACGTTTGACATTAAAAGTTGAACTACCCTTTAACAACAGTAATACCATTGAGGCCGAAGGTCAGGGGGGAGTGATAGGTTATTTTGACTTAGGTTTGAATCAATGGACTCAAAATAATAGTCTTAACTGTCAAGCCTACTATGGCATAAGAAATTATACGAACGATCAAAATAATCAAAAAGAAAAAATGGCAGGATTAAATTGTGGAGTTTTATCTTTTAATTGGCTTTAGCAAGTAGGAATTAAATTTGTATTATATGAATTTATTTAAAATGAAGTTTGCTAATATATTTTATGTAAAATTATTACGAGCTTTTTTTGTCACGTCTTTTATTTTTTTTATTTGCTCTTGCGATGGAAATATTCTTACTGAAGAAAAAAATTCAACAGTGGGTAATAATTTTGATAACGATGGTCGAGTCCGGTTAGGGTTCTCTGGTAACTACCCTCCAATTACAAGTTTAAATGGTTCTAATTATTTTATTAGTGGTCAGTGTCAGCTGAACTATGGTGAAGTTGTGGTGACTTTTGAAGCTCCTGCTATTACTCAATCTTTTTTATGCAGTGATCCAGGTGATTTTTCAGGAACCATAAATTTAACAGGTTTAGCTAGTAGCCCAGCTGTTATAACTGCCATTCAAGGAGAGTTATCAGCAACTCTGAGCCCAGCACCGTTGAATGATCAAATTCCCATACTGACAGCTCCCATTATCGCCGATCAGCCACTGGTGGGAGGTGTGAATAATACATTAACTTTTTCGTGCAACGAGGCTGGTGAGTTGGTTAGTTTTACTGGAACTGGTTTGAATCCAAATACTCAAAACTTTAACTGTACGGCTCCAGGCCTAGCGACAACTAATTTATTTTTTGCTTCCTCAATTGAAACTACCAGTTCCCACACTATTACAGTTTCAAGTTTAGATTCTTTTGGTAACCCAACAACAAATAATACAAATTTTGTTCTACCTATTGAGAATCAAGCGCCCCTAGTGGTCGTTAGCTCAGGACCAGATATTATCGAAGGGCAAACAGCTAATTTTATAATCTCTGTTTCCGATAGCAACATATCAAGCTTTAATTATAATTTTGTTTTAAGTTCAGGCATAGCTACGCCATCAACCTGCACAACAAACCCTTGTAATATTTCTGTTACAGGAGCAAATCCGGGAGTCTTGAGTTTAATGGTTCGAGCCAACTCCATTAATGACAATCTTGGAAACACGGGGCCTGTGGCGAATGTGACAGAAAGCTTAACTGTAGCCGATGATCCAAGCCCGGTGATTACCAGTTTAAGTTTAGTTTCTACCGATGGCGATAGTGATGGTTGGTTTGAAACTTCTGATTCAGTAACTCTATCAGTAGTTTACAGTGAAATAGTGACAGTCTCAGGTGGAACTCCCAGCTTATCAACTAATTTAAGCAGTGGAGCTAAAAGTGCTAACTACCTCTCTGGCTCAGGAAGTAATACTTTACGTTTTGCTTTTTCTGTTTCTGGTGGCGATGAACTTTGTAATGGAATCCTAAATTTTACGGGTTTAAATTTAAACGGAGCCACAATACGAGATTCTATTGGTCAAAATGCAATCAATTCGGGCCTACCTTCTAGTTTGTCTGGAGTTAGAATAGACACCACTGTTCCTAATATCTCTGGCCCAATGGATATATCGGCTAATAATGCTGAGGTGACCGGTCGGGCAGTCACGGCAAGTTGGCCTTCACACTCCGACAATTGTTCTGTAGCTAATATAAGTATGGCTTTGGGGACTCATGATGGAACGAGTTGTAACGTTCCGACAGCAATCACTCGCTTTGTAGATTTATCAAATACAATGAGCTTTCAGCCGGTTTCTGGAGTGTTGCCATACATAGGAGCCGATAACTTTACATTAAGCCCTCTAACAAATTACTGCACAAGCGTAATGGTGGAAGATGCAGCTGGTCACTCCCGTCAGTTAAGTAGTGCTGCTTGGCAAGCTTTAAATGTTTTGGTGTTAAACTCTGGGGCTTATGAATTTGCCGACGGAACTTTTGCTAGAAGTTGTAATGCCTATTTTAACTCTTCTGGGTATCAAAGTGAAGGAAGTGGTTTGTATCGAATCGATCTTGATGGCACAGGTGGTAATAGTGAATTTGTCGCTCAATGCGATATGACCTCTTGTGGTGGCATAGGAGGTTGGACTTTAGTTTTAAATTACCTGAGGCGAAGTGGAGAAAATACGTCCGTCACTGTTAGAAATTCGAGCACTCCAATTATTGGTTCGACCACTTTAGGTGATGATGAAAGCTTATCACCAACAACATGGGGGCATGCAAGTAACTCCTTAATGTCACAGTTTGGTTTTACTGATGTTCGCTATCATTGTAAAACTTCGGCTCACAGTCGTGAACTTGATTTTTTTGTATTTGATCCAAATACAATTAATTATTATCAAAGTGGAACTGGCGGTATTGATATAGCCAATTACAATAGTTCTGCAAGGTTATGTGAAGGTCACTCCGCAACGGCTTTTTTGCCGGGGGCAACTACTAATCAGTATATAAATCGCGGTAATAATGCAATGACTGAATTCCCTTTTTGGAGGGGAGGGAGGTATCATTGGGGAATTCGAGGCGCCGGTCGACGCTGGGAATGTGATGATTATTCTAATGGATTTTCAATCGATACCTATCATCAGATATGGGTCAGGTAATCATAAGTTAAAAAAATATTGCATGTATCATTATGAAACAAGGTGATTAGGGCTCAATGAACTCTCTGTCGTAAATTGATAACAATAAGTAATGACTTGAGAAAATACCAATGTAAATAAATTTAATTTCTATTTTTGGTTAATGAAAGATGATTTGCAACCGATAGACTTTTAGCTAGAAGTTAAAGTGTTAGCAAACTTTTTTATCAAGTTAAATTTTAATTTTACTAATTGTGGAACGTTAAATGTCTAAAAAGTTAAAAGAGATAAATACCTATGGCAAATGATCAACACCTTCAACTTTTACTGCAAATGATGACAGATGGATACCTGGTGGTCGACAGTAAAGGTTTATGTACTAAAACCTACTCTCAATCATGTCATCATCTTTTTGACTTTGAAAGTTTACATCAGCAACCATTAAGTCATATTCTAAATATAGAGAAGAGCCAATTAAATGTGTTTGATAAGTGGATAGAGCTTCTTTTTAAGAAAGGCTCTCCTGCTAAAAACTTAATGAGCTTTGCCCCCAAGCTTATGAAAAGTCGTCACCAACTAGATTTGAGCTTAAGTTATGAACTTTTAGTAGAAGATAAATCTGTTGTAGGACTTGCTGTTATGGCAAAAGATATTTCTGAGCTTATTACAGAAAAAAGAAGAGTTGAAATAATTAGTAACAACTCTAAAAAACTAAAATCGGTAATGACATCATTTTACGACTTTAAAAGGTTTCGTAGTTTTCATTACGAAATTTTAAATCGCTTACGTCAAGAACATAAATCTATATTAGATGCTTATGAGTTACACCAAGATATACATAGTTTAAAGGGGTTAGCTTCTGTTTTTAACTTTAAACATTTTGCCAAAACTATTGATCAAATTGAAAATCGTATTCGAGGTAAATTGAGTAAGGTTGACATAAATGTTATCTCTATGGAAATTGAAGAGGCTCTTGAAAATTCTTTTTTAAGAGAGTTAGAAGGTATAAATGATACTCTTCAGGCCTTAGATGCTAATGACTCTTTTTGCGATGTCAGTTTTTCCGATGCGATTAACTTGTTGTATGAGTCAAAAGACAATAAGCATATCGCTCAGCCTCTTTATGATATCTTAATTTGTGAGCCCTTTGAACGAAAAATGAGTTCCTTTGGTAATGAGCTGCAGAGATTGGCTCATGTTACCAATAAAAAGCTATATCCTCTTGAAATTGAGGGTGATGTGAATATACCTCCACTAATATATGATAAATTTTTTCAAACATTTATTCATTTGTTTAGAAACATTGTTGACCACGGGATAGAGCTGCCTTCAGATCGAAAACTCCTAGGTAAAAACGAAAATGGTCAGGTTACGGTTTCGGCTCAGCTAGACTCTCAAATGGTTAATCTCGAAATTAGAGTGAGAGATGATGGTGGTGGGATCGACCCAGATAAAATTAGAAAAAAAATGAAAGAAGACGGTGATGAAAATGAAAGTATTGATATGTCAGATCAAGAAGTCATTCAGCAAATTTTTTATTCAAAGTTTTCTACCTCAAAAGTGGTGAACTCATTATCTGGATTTGGTCTTGGTGTTTGTGCTGTTAAGTTTGAAGTGGAAAAACTGGGTGGAACTATTCGAGTTGAGTCCAAAGTAAACTCTTATTGTGAGTTTGTTATCACTATTCCTTACCAAAATTATGATGCATTTTTAAACGACGAACTCAAGCAAGCGTCATAAGATTTTAAGATATCAGTTTTATTTAAAAAGTAATTCATACATTTTCAGGCACAGTAAATAACTAATTTAGAGTTTGCTGGCTACAGCCCGCAGTTTTATTTAAGGGATTAGAAAATGTAAATAAATTAACAATTTTCTCAAATTGAAGCAAAAAAATCATATTTTGGTCTAGTCTTTATTTGAATTTTACGTTTTATCTGACGATATATAAAGAGTACTACAACAAGGACATAATTGGCTAAAAAGTATAAGTATTTTTTTTATTTTACTATAGACATATTTTTAATATTAAGTTTGTCTTCGTGTAAAATAAATAGTTCCTTTCAGTCAAAAACTCCAGAAAAAGAAGCTCCACCAGTATTAATAAATGGTATTTGTGGTGAATCTCATGATCAAGGTTTTTCAAAAGAACCTTCTACTCATCTATGTAGTTCAGGTGTTGTTTCAAACTTTAGTTATATAAATAAAAAATGGACTTGGTCTTGTAATGGTAACAACTCAGGAACCAACACAAATTGTGAAGCGTTAACAAACATGAACCATATCTTAATAGCGGGGCAAAGCCTTTCTATTGGTCCTCTACCAGCGACTTCAACAATACAAAATTTTTCAAATAATTTTATGCTTTCAGAAGATGCCTACCCTGGGCCAAGGGGTACCGCAAAGCCTCTTGTACCCCTAGAGGAAGTGAGCCGAGAAAGTCCTGCTTCAGGAATTGGTAATAGTATTGTCGGCATTGATATTGATAGAGTGCTAGCAACAACAGCTCATGGAAGAGGTGGTTCCGAGTATGGAATAATAAAAAAAAATGGTTCCTTTGGCGTATACGCAAGTGGAATGATACAAGCGCAAAATGTAAAAGATGAATCTGAATTGATGGGCTATAAGTATAACCCGATAGCAGTTGTACTTATACACGGAGAAAGGGATCAAAAAATTGGAAACGGAAATATCTATGATACTTTTTTATATGAATTTCAAAATAACTACGAGTTAGACTTAAACAGTACTGCTGGAACTGATCATAACATTCCAATGTTTATAAACCAAACAAGCGCAGTTGGTCCACATGAGACAGCACTTTCTCAATTGAAAGCTCATAAAAATGACTCTGAGGTATATTTAATTGGTCCACTATATCAATATCGATATGACGACGGCATACATATAAATAATGAAGCTTCAAAGCATTTAGGGGAACAGTTTGCTAAAGTGATAGATATAGTTGTGTTTAAAAAAGAAAATTGGAATCCGTTAATGCCGACTAACTTTCAGCTTGTTAATAATAAGTTAACTATTCAGTACCATGTACCCAAACCACCTCTAGTATTTGATACTACAATAGTTGCAGATAGAACTTCTGCTAGTATTGGGATGAAATATGGTTTTCAATTTTATGATAATGGAGTATTAATTGATATTACAGATATAATTATTAAATCTGATACATCAATTGAGATAACTCTGAATTCAGCTCCAACATCAAATAATAAAGTTATCAAATATTCAGCAAGATCTGATTTAGCTAATACACACAGCGGTGGTTCTAACAATAAAGATTTTCATGGTGGAAACCTAAGAGATAGTGATAATACTATATCGCAGTCATTTAACTCTACAAACTTACCTCTTTATAATTGGGCTGTGAGTTTCTCTGAAATAATTGATTAAATGAATTTTTTTATAAAGAAACCCTTTATGTTTCTAATTTCAATTATAAATGATATTTATACTAGCCTCTATAAATTGTAGAAATGTTCTGATTTTTCACAATTTGATGTGTATCTTTTTTAAGACCCTTCAACAAATTGACCCTAGCCTCTTACTTTAGCTATTTTGAGCTTTCTTCATATTCAATGAATTACGGTTATGAGGATTTATATAAAAAAAATTAATTATTTTAATATCGTCTGGGGAGGGGATTATGAAAAGGTTGTGGATGGTGGTATGTTTGACTGTAATAGCAAATTTAGGTCACGCTGGAAGTATTGATTTTCGTCCTGAGCAATGTCAAAAAGATCAATTAGGTGATTTACAAATAAAAATGGAAGATATGGGTTGGGAGCAAAGCCTTGGAGTAATGGCCAATAAATTTGAAGCCATTTATAACTCAGGAAAAAGGTTAGAATTAAGAGCCTACCAGGCAGAAACTGGGTTTGTTCTTCCTACGGATAAAGGTCAGTTAGTTCACCTCGAAGATCATTTTTTAAAGAGTGTTGTCACACATATTGAAACCGCTATAGAGCAAGATTATGTAGACCATATTTTCTTTTCTGATATGGGACATTCTCATTTATTTGTTGATCTTGAATTCTATAATTCACAGGTTAGTGGTTTGCCAACGACTGAAAGAGCTAAAACTTATGAATTGGTTTTCAATCACAAAAAAACTAAATTTTTATATCATACGGCCGAGCAACTACATATGAAGAATGATGATGTTTTGGTTGATGATCGACACACACAATGGAGATTCTTCACGCGTAATATTGTCGGGGATAATTTACAAAGTCCATATTTAGAAATTTTACATGCTAAAAAACATAAAATGAATACAGCTCGCTTGGAAGATTACGGGTCTCAGTCTGAAAATTATTATTACTGGGGCGCTGGCTTCAGTATTTCAGCCTCTAAAGATGGTTGCTTTGCTTACAAAGATGGAAACGAGACGAAGTATTTTGATATGTCATTATATGATGTGAAGTATGGCGTTGTAGATCATGGGGGGTTCTAATATGAAATTTAAAAGAAATACTTTATTACTCTCTTTAGTTATTCTATTTTGTTTGAATGTAAACTCTAGCTATGCAAGTGATATTGTTCATTCAGCTTATGATATGGCAGACCGACTCAATGAAGCTTTAAGCCGATCAAACCTGTCATGGAATGATGAGAGACTTATCAATAAGTCCTTGAACAAAATTAATGGTATTCTTAATAAATATGAGCAGGCAGATGATTGCTACTACTACCCAAGGCGTAGAGACTGTCTTCAGCCAGCCCCACCTCACCATCCACCGCGAAGAAGACCCATTAGCGGTGTTGATCAGATTTGTGTGGAAGGTTTAAGAGGTAAGCAACCACATTGGCCTAATTATGAAGTGCAATTTTCATGTACCAACACAGACACACGATGTGTATTTGCCGTGGTTGATATTCAAAAGTATTGGACTTCCGTTGAGTTAACTGGGTTATGCAGCCTTCAAAAAAATATTGATAAAGGTTGTGTGATTAATACTGTTAGACACAAACGTTATACTTATGCCTCTGACATTGAAGCTGCTTGTAGCTTTGGTGGACATAGGTAGTTAAATATACTGGGCTGATAAAAATATTTTTTTTTTCATCTTATAAGCAGGTTTATTAAATAGAAAAGTACTAAGCCTTTGGGTTTATGTTTTCCCACTCTTTCCTATATTTTTTTTCAAGACTAGGTTCAATAGCTTGAGTTAAAGCAGGACTAATATAAACCTCTTCAACATTGTCCCAACCTTTAAAGTGGTATTCATTGCCTTTTACTTTTTTTAGAAAGTCAGGAGTAAAACCAGCCTTTCCACCGCCGGACGGAATGTCTAAAGAAAGGTTAGGCATAGCTAAACCAGACATCCTTCCCCACAATTTTTTTTGAATATCAATAGATTGCTGTACGGGTGTTCTTAAGTGATCGCTTCCAGGGGATGGGTCGCATTGAAACATATAATAAGGTTTGGCTCTGAGGTAAATTAAGCGTTTTGATAAGGCATGAACAATAGCTGGGTGATTATTGACTCCATTAAGTAAAACCATTTGGTTCATGACAGGAACTCCATTATCAACTAAAAGTTCAATTTTTTCAGCTGCCAAAGCCGTGATTTCATTGGGGTGGTTAAAGTGAGTCATTAGGTATATGGGTTTAAATTTTTTTAAAATTTGTATAAGGCCATGATCTACTCTCATAGGTAAAGTGGCAGGTATGCGACTTCCTACGCGAATGATTTCAATATGCGGTATAGAGTGTAAATCATTAAAAATTTTTTCTAGTCGCTCATTGCTTAAAGTTAGAGGGTCGCCACCAGATAAAATCACTTCACGAATGGCTTTATTGTCGTTGATATAATTTAAGGCCAGTTCATATTCATTTGGCTTGAGGTATGCTTGATCTTTTCCTGTGAAATGTTTACGCGTGCAATAACGACAGTAAAGGCTGCAAATATCAGTCACTAAAAAAAGAACTCTGTCAGGGTAGCGATGAATCACTCGCGAAGTGGGAGAGTTTTTGTTTTCAGCTAAAGGGTCAAGCTGTTGCTGTAAACCAAGCTGCCCTTCTTTCACTGATGGCATAAAAGTAGTGCGAATGGGGTCGATGGGGTCATTTTTATTTACAAGGCTTGCATAATAGGGGCTGGTTTGAATTTTGAAGTTATTATTTGATATGCTAAAGCCTTGTTTTTCGTCTTGAGTGAGTTGGAAGTACTTTTCAAAGTCAGACAGAGACTTTAATG
Organism: Bdellovibrionales bacterium; assembly: GCA_020630675.1. GTDB lineage: Bacteria > Bdellovibrionota > Bdellovibrionia > Bdellovibrionales > UBA1609 > JAHDIR01. The sequence goes on along the minus strand of JAHDIR010000040.1, from coordinate 2,883 downwards.
AATTTTTTATTTGCCACTTCCAGTTAAGCCAATCTTCATTAGCAGCAGGCATAATTTTTGAATAATTATAAAAGTCAATTTTTGAATTTAGCATGAAGTTATAGAATTTCCAGTCGGGCGTATTTAACAACAAATTTTCGAGTGTTATGATCGTTGAACATAACACTTACTTTTTGAGTTTCACCAGACCCTTCAACTTTAAAAATAGCGCCAACACCGAAAGTGGGGTGTTTTACTCTCATTCCTTTTGAGTAGCCATCGGAATCAAAGTCCTCTTGATGAAAAACTCTTTCTTCGTCATAGTCAGGTACAGTATCAAACTGAATGCTAGGCTGGCTCTTATCTTGTCGACTGTTGTACCTATCAACAAAATTTGAGCGGCGGTAACTTCCTTTAAAATCAATATACTTTTCAGGAATTTCTTTTATAAAAGGGCTAGGCATGAAGTGCTTTTCTTGCCCCCATATTTTTCGTTGCTTGGCATAAGTAAGAAATAAATTTTCTTTGGCACGAGTCATACCTACATACGCTAACCTGCGCTCTTCTTCCATTTTGTCTTGATCTGGGCCTTCCATGCTTTGAAAACTTGGAAATAAACCTTCTTCTAGGCCAACGATAAAAACGTTAGGGAACTCGAGCCCTTTTGAAATGTGTAAAGTCATTAAAGTGACGGCGTCAATATGATCGTCGATTTTATCAATGTCAGACACCAAAGCCATTTCTTCCAGGTAATTTTGTAAGGTGGCATCTTCACCACGTTCGTTTTCAAACTGAACAAGAGCATTGTTTAGCTCTTCAAGGTTATCTATCCGCATTTGTGATTCATTGGTATTTTCAATTTTTAATTTAGTGACGTACTGTGTTTTATCCAGAATCCCTCGGTAAAGTTCAGAAAGGCTCACTTGTTCACTTTCAGCAATTACGCTTTCCATAAGGTTGTAAAAAGAGATCAGTTTTTTAGCAATACCTGAATTAACAACTTTGTTTTGAGCGGCATACAAACAGGCTTCTAACATATTAATTTGTTGGCTCTGAGCAATGTCTTCCAGTTTAGTGATCGTTGTTTTACCGATTCCACGAGCTGGTACATTGATCACTCGTTTTAATGAATTGTCATCTTTGTTATTTAAAATAAGCTTGAGGTAGCTAATGATATCTTTAATTTCCATACGATCATAAAAGCGCATGCCACCGACCAACTTATACGGAATTCCATTGGTTCTCATTTGTTCTTCTAAAACACGAGATTGCGCATTTGTTCGGTAAAAAATAGCACAATCATTGTAATTAAAACCTCTGGAATCGTGAAGAGAAACGATTTCCTTGGTTACAAACTTGGCTTCTTCGTACTCATTGAGCTCTTCTTTCACTAGAATGAGTGAGCCGTCATTATTGTCAGAAAACAGTATTTTGTCTTTTCTTTGACTATTATTTTGAATAATCGCAGAAGCGGCAGAAACAATATTTTTTGTCGAACGATAGTTTTGTTCCAGTTTAAAAATTTTGGCGTTTTTAAAGTCTTTTTCAAAGTTTAAAATATTTGAAATATCAGCTCCACGCCAGCTATAAATAGATTGGTCTTCATCGCCAACAACACAAATGTTTTGGTGCTTGGAGCTTAATTGTTTAACAAGTAAATACTGGAGTTTGTTGGTGTCTTGATACTCATCCACCATAATAAATTTAAATTTACCCTGAAAATGCTCTAAAACATGAGGGCAGTCTCTGAATAAAGTATAGGTTTTTAAAAGTAAGTCATTAAAATCAAGAGCATTTGATTTTCTCATTTCGGCTTCGTATGTTTTATAAACCAGTAAGCTCTGTTCATCCATCAGAGAACTAAACTGAGTACTGACATCCTGAGGAGTGAGGCCTAAAGTTTTGGCTTGGTTGATTTTAGACTTAAAACTTTTTGCCGGGTAAACCTTATCGTTAATATTTAAAAAACGCATAATTTTCTTAATGGTCGCAAGCTGATCACCGTCGTCGTAAATAGTGAATGAAGAGTCATAACCAATTTGTTCGATATGAGTTTTTAAGATTTTTACACAAATAGAGTGAAAGGTACTAACCCATAAATCTTCAAAAACAGGAATATTGAATGACCCTAAAAGTTTCATCATTCTGTCTTTCATTTCTCTAGCAGCTTTATTGGTAAAGGTGACCGCTAAGATTTCATGAGGAGCGGCCTCTCCTTGCGTGATGATATGGGCCATACGGTAGGTGAGAACTCGCGTCTTTCCAGAGCCAGCCCCAGCAAGAATTAGTGAAGGGCCTTTAATGCAAAGAGCCGCTTCTGACTGGGGAATGTTTAGGGAATTTTTAATAAAATCAGACACTTAAACCTCGATGAGTGATTATTAGTATTTTTTGCGCAAGGCAACAATTCTCTTGAGTCAGCTTGCAATTTAGAGTATTTTGCAGGACAAAGTTGATTCTGTAAATACATGATTTCTTAGAGGATATAAAACATGGCCAAGAAAAGTGCAATTAACAAAAACTTACGTCGAATAGAAATGTCTACAAAGCAAGGGCCTGCTCGTGCTGCATTAAGAAAAGCTGCTGTAAACATGAACTTATCTGAAGAAGAAAGATGGGATGCTCGAGTTAAACTTCAAAAAATGAAGCGTGATGGTTCTCCATCAAGAGTTGTTGATCGTTGCCGTATTACTGGTCGCCCAAGAGGAACTTTTAGAAGGTTTGGTCTTTCAAGAATTGCCTTTAGAGAACTAGCTTTGGCGGGACAACTTCCAGGAGTAACAAAAGCTTCTTGGTAAAAATCAAAATTTATTTTTATATTTAAAAAGCCGTGTTGAAAAACACGGCTTTTTTTTTATGTGCGCCCGGCAGGGCGCTTTCACTAGGAGGTGAGTAATTAATTAA
>JAHDIR010000094.1 GCA_020630675.1 Bdellovibrionales bacterium | reverse complement strand
AAGCTAATAATTTTTTATCTATTAAGGTGCCTGAAAGCACGATTGTTAAATCATGTGCATTTGATAGAACGGTTCAGATTATTCGCTAAAAACTTTAATTCTTCAGCTTTTTAATAATTTTATAAATATTTTTTTTAAAAGCTGAAGACAACCTTTCATTTTACTTAAAGTTTGCAAATCACTAGCTTTTTTTATTCTGGTTTTTCCGATTTAAATATTATATAAAATGCAGATATTATTTTTAGATTTAACGCTAAATTTATATTTTTTTTATGATTAAACACGGGAAAATTTATGAAAAATTTATTTTTATTGATAGTTTATATTTTTTTTCTATGGCCTTCTTTATTGTTTGCAACCACCAATAATCAAACTATGGGTTGGTATGGTTTTTTTAATAAAACAGAGCTTACAGATAATTACTCTTGGTGGACCGAAACACAATTGCGTTACAACTTTGATGACAAAGCTATGGGGCAAACTCTAGTTAGAACAGGGCTTTTAAGAGAACTTGAAGGTCGTCATAAATCTCAAGTGGGTCTTTTATTTGCTTATATTCATACAGGGTTATTGAAAGAGCATAGGTTTGCATTTCAACATGCGATGGCTTACGGAGGCTTCATGAAGAGCTTTAGTCATCGCATTCGTTATGAATTGAGATCATTAGAAGATCAAGGCTCAATTAGCAATCGCTTTAGATACCTACTTCGCTACAGTGGCCCCCAAGTTTTTGAAGGAACAAAACTTATTTTTTGGGACGAAGTTTTTTTAAATATAGACGACAATGATAATGATTATATTGACCACTTAGATCGAAATCGATTTTTTGTGGGTTTTAGAAAAAATATTGCAAAATTAAGTTTAGAGTTTGGTTATTTGAACCAGTGGACCCCTAGAGAGTCGTTAAAAAAAATGGACCATACCTTTGTTGTGTATATGTTTTTTTAGACGCTTTAAATATAAACAAGATGTTGGTCTAGGACAAACAGATCAGTTTAGTGTTTAACAGCATTGTATCTTCAAACCACCAACATTTTTTTTCTTCGGTGAATTTAGCCTAATATTAGCCTTCCAAGACAAAGCGCATTTCATTTCATTGATCGGAGTAAACAATAGTAAAAACAATAAGTTAAGAAATTAATTTTGCTTAATCTTTTGTTTGTTTTGGCCGATGAGTACAGTTAATGAATACGTATTGTTATCAGCTCCTTAAGTTTCTAATGCTTCTTTGGTGCGTATTCACGGTATCTTGTTCTTTTGATAAAACATCTGTTGATGTTAGTTCATTGTTTAACCCCACTTGGGATTTTTCAAAAAGTTCTGAAATTACTTTTGATGAAAATTTTGTTGAAGTCAAAGACGGTAAGCTTCAATTAAAGCCTCTTGATTTAGAGCACTCCGGAGTTGATTTTAATGATGGTGTTTATACAGGGGCTAAGTATCAGGCAGGTGTTCTAAGTTTATCTCATTCTATGAGTTCAAACCATGTTTACAATCAACCCTCTCTTGCCAATATTTTTCCTGAAAAAAACTCTAATTTGGTGATGTACCTTCCTTTTGATGGTTCAACTCAGGATATGAGTAGCTTTGCACATTCAATAACCACTGTGTCTTCTGTTACTTATTCTAGTGATAGAGTTATAGGTAGTCATTCTGCAGATTTTGGTAACACTTCAAGTGGAGATCTTATTTACTCTTTTGATCAACTAGGAGACCAAGGAACAATGAGTGCATGGGTATTTCCTCGCTCTAATTCGCATTATATTTTTGATACTAGTGGCGGTAATAGGTCTTATTTATATCAAGAAGGGGGCGTAGAGGATTGGCGTTTGACCATAAATGGCACGGCGATTAGTTCAGACTTACCCATTGCCGTGTCTCATGATCAATGGTCACTAATTACAGTGACATATGACAATTCATTCACGATTAACAATGTTAAAGTTTTTGAAAATGGACAGCTTGTGGGAGTTTATAGTGCTGTCATTGGCGCTATTGTTGCTCCAACTGACTTATATGTTGGTAGAAGATATTCTCCTCTAGGTACTGATTTCTTTGATGGTTTAATTGATGAGTTTGCAATTTATAATACAGCTTTTAGCCCTGAAGAAGTCAGTCAGTTGTATAAAGAACAAAAAGTATATTTTTCTGATCAAGTTGAGCTGGCACCATATTGGGTTTCTAAATGGAATCATATTGTGGGTTATTGGAAAATGGAGGGGAATTGGCAAGACTCTTCAGGAAATGGACATCATGGAGTCAATACGAATTTAGCTTCACTTAGCTCGAGTAAAATAATTGGTTATCAATCGGCTGATTTTCCAAATGTTAATGATACGATTAACGTTTCAAATCATAGTGATTTTGATATGACCACACAGCTTTCAATAAGTAGTTGGGTTTATCTTGATTCTTATTCCAGTAGTTATGCAAGGCATATTGTCAGTAAGTTTGGTGGAAGCACTAACGATAACTTTTCACTTTATTTATTTGGTAACTCAGCCGGTGGTAATCCAAGTAATAGTGGAAAAATTCAGCTTTGGGGAACTTTAGCTGGAGTACATTCTGTTTTATCACCTTCTTATAATTTAGATCTTAATCGTTGGTATTTTGTTACAGCAACGTATGACAGCATTAAAGGTGGGCTTTTATATATAGATGGAAACAAAGTGGGGCCTTACACTGCCGGTGGTTCATTGACCCCCAATAGTTCTGATGTCGTTTTTAATTTTGATTCTGGAGGAGTTGGTACACTTGGAGCAAAAATTGATGATTTGGCTATTTGGAACATTGAACTTAACGAAATAGACATAAAAGAAATTTACAGCCGTCAAAAACAAAAGTTTTCTGGGCACTTTGACTCAAAAATTATTGCATTAGGCAGTACAACCTCCACTTGGCCTGACCTTAGTTGGTCAACAAATTTACCTTTTGGTAAGGAAATGGTCGGAGATTTTAATAATGATGGAATTTCAGATAGCGAAAGTTTAGATCATTACCAAAACTTAGCAAATAATCTAGGGCTTGGCTTATTGGGATACTGGCCTTTAAATGAATTAACCACAGGCACTGTGAATGGAAGCGACTTTGAAGATAAATCAACAAATAATAATAATGGAAGTGAAGCCGGAGGAGTTCAGTTAGGGAAAAAAGGTCAGCTATTACAAAGTGCCTCTTTTGACGGTCTAGATGATGCAATTTCTTTTTCCAATATTGGTGACTTTTCCTCTGGGGTATCATCAAGCGTTTGGGTGAATATAGAGGGGCCAAATACTTTAGATAACACTCAAGTTGTCATGTCTCAAAGAACTAATACCGCTAATTATGATTTACAAATGACTATTGCGTTAGTGTCCAACGAGTTCAGATGCTATTTTGAAAACGCCAGTGTTACTTCGAACTCATCTTTTGTCGTTAATACCGGTATAGAACTTGGGATGTGGTATCATTATGCTTGTGTATTTTCCCCTGAATCACAAACACTAACCACATACGTGAATGGCCAAGCTGGAACTCCAACTTTTGTTGGTGGTAATACTCCTCCTAACTCTGGTGGGGCTGCCTATTTAGGCAGTAATAATGGAGTAAGCTCTTACTTTCATGGTAAAATAGATGAGTTTGCAATATGGAGCCGAGCTTTAAATACCAGTGATATTCAACAACTCTACCGTCGTGGTGCTAACCGAATAAAATTCCAAATAAAAAGCTGTATAGATTCAACTTGTGAATGTAAAAGTTTTAGCTCATCTCCAGCGGGTTCGGCCACTGATTGTGATGGCGACACCATCGTTAACGCTCTTGATTTTGATGACCCTCATAAAGCGCAATTCATCGGCCCAGGTGGGGACGGAACCACTTACTACTCAGAGGCCTTTAACCGAAAAGGTACGGACACACTTTTTAACTG
>JAHDIR010000005.1 GCA_020630675.1 Bdellovibrionales bacterium | reverse complement strand
AAATAAAACAAAAGAAATAAACGGGCTAAAGAACACAAGCAGGGAAGTCGATAAGACTTTAATATGTTTTATTTTTTTAAAATAAATATAAAGTTGTGTTTCTTAACCATGACTTTTATGGTGGCGGCCTGTCAATTTGATAATACGTCCCTAGATGTGAATTCTTTATTTACACCAACTTGGAGCTACGAAGATTCCAGTGAGGTCAGTTTTAACGAAAATTTTGTTGAAATAAAAAACGGAGCTGTGCAACTTAAAGCTCTACAGCTTAAAGATGATACCAATAACTGGCTTGAGAACTTAAGCATGCATCTCAATAAAGTGAATGATCAAATAATGCTTGGACATAATGCTTTTTCTTCCCATTTAGATTTACGAAATATTCTTGGCCAACAACAAGAGCACCTGGTGTGCTACTATCAATTTGAAAATAACTGGGAAGATATCTCAGGTAATAACAACACTGGAAACGTTAATTTAGGTACTCCCAGTTTTGTAACTATACCTAAAATTGGAGAGTACTCTGCTTCAATGGGCCCATCAGGAGGAGTAACTCTTGGCCCGCCGACGATGTTAAATACAAATGCCACTTCAAGCTTTACAATTATGTCTTGGTTTTCTCCCGATACAATTGATTTGGTTTACCGAAGAATTTTTGATGCCTCTGCCGATATGGGGTCGGGTCGTCAGGGGAGCACTTGCTGGGTGCGCGATTTCAGTGGAGTATTTAGACTGAGGTGTGAGTTATTTGCTGATGGGTCGGCTGTACATTTAACTTCGGATTCAATACCGCTTTCGCAGTACACTCATATGGCTTTGGTGGGAGATAACTCCAGTTTTACACTTTACATTAATGGTACAGAAACAGCGACAGCTAGTTATACGTCTAAAAACCCTCATAGCTCTTATATTCTTGGGTCTGACTTGGTGGGAACAAGTAGTTTTTTAGGGCAAATAGATGATTTTGCCATGTTAAACACCAGCTTGAGTTCAGAAAAAATTAGTGAAATTTATCAAATACAGTCTTTAAATTATAAACAGCTGAGCGAGAGTTGGGCACCTAAATGGTCGAGCTTAAAAGGCTATTGGAAACTTGATGGTGATTGGCAAGATGCTTCTGGGCAAGGAAGTCATGGAAGTATTTCGGGAGTCCCATTTTCAACAGATGCCAAGGTGGGAAGCATGGCTTTAAATTTTACAGGCCCAGCTCCCGGAAAAATTTTAACTCCGTATACGGATTTATCGGTAACAGAAAGAACAGTTGCGTTTTGGTTTAAAATTCCCTCTTTTCCTGTTGCCACTAAAAGGTATTATCCTATTGTATCTGGTACAGTTCAAGGAAGGCATTGGCCGTTATCTATTCTTGAAGATGGAACAATCTTTACTAATACTTATTGGAGTAGCAGTTGTGATATCTGGCGAAATACGGGTTATCAAGTGTTACTTAACAATTGGTATCATGTGACGTCCGTGATTGATCGACAAGGTGACTTTGAAACATATATAAATGGTGAGTTAATTGATAGAGTAGATATTTCCTCCTGTGCTGGTTCTCAAAACTTTGAAGCACTGACATTACAATTTTCAAGAGTACCTTCTAATGGAGTCGACTTTATAGGTACCCTTGATGATTTAGCCACTTGGTCTGTAGGCTTAACTCCTTCTGAGGTCAGTCAGTTATATCATCGACAAAAACAAGAGTATGCAAACCATTATAATTCTCGAGTGATTGATCTTGGTAGGGAAAGTTCAGAACCGTTAAACTTGAGTTGGTTAACAGATATACCCTTTGGTAAAGGGCTTGTGGGAGACTTTTCAAAAACTGGAACTCCACTGCCTGATTCCAATGCCGTTTATCCTTTGGTTTCACCAAACTTAAACAATGGTTTAGTTGGCTTGTGGGGATTTGATGGCAATAACAATGATAACTCGGGACAAAATGTTCAAGTTTCAGCGACGGGAACTCCAGTAGCCTCTTATACAGAAGGAGTGATGGGGTTAGCTCGAGATACAAGACTTTCAGGTGAAACACTCACGGTATTAGCTGCGGATGCACCAGACCTTGATGATGCTGTTAGTTTAAGCTTCTGGATTAAGGCCACCAGCGACGCAATATTCCCTTCTGTTATTCGAAAAATACAATTTCATGATTCAGGCTGGTCGGTTCAAAAAAATGGCACCTTTAATACTTTGGGAGTACGAATTGATACCAACCATACAGGGCTTGCTCAAACAGCTTGTAACTCTGACCCTCTTTGTAATCAATTTTTTTGGGCGCCCACAGATGTTTTAACCGGTGAGTGGGTGCACTTTGCTTTTACGGCGGCAAAAAATAATTCTGACCCATCAAATAGCCCTTTAAATATTTATATCAACGGAAACTTAGACTTTTCTACGACCTATAATCATGCCACAGGGCTTTCTTCTCCATCGGCGGATTTAATATTAACTAATAGTATTGTAAAGGGCTCCTATGATGAAATTGCGCTTTGGCAAAGAGAGTTATCTTCTGAAGAAATAAAACAACTGTATCGCCGAGGGGCCAATCGCATAAAATTTCAAGTGAAAAGTTGTGTTGATAGTCAATGCCATTGCAAAAGTTTAAGCGCAGTTCCTCAAGGAACAAGTGCAGACTGTGATGGCGATGGTCTTTTAAATGATCAAGATTCAAAAGATATTCATAAGGCACAATTTATTGGTCCGGGAGGAGATGGTACCACTTTTTACTCTGAAAATTTTAACAGAAACCCACTGGATTATATATTCACTTGCAACCAAAATACTTCTGATGATGATAATCAAATTTGCGTTAACGATGAAATTACTTTTTCTTCGGGGTACGGACCTTTAGGGCCAGTCATTGATTATTCAAAATTTCCATTAGTAGCAAGGCCCTTGAGAAATCGATACTTTCAGTATCGCGCTTATTTTGAAGCCGAAAAAAATCTAGCTTGTAATGGTCGTCCGTGTTTTCCTTATTTAAAATCAGTAAGTCTTGATTCTAACTATGAAAAGAAATATTTTGGACAGCCGCAAGAGGTGATGACAACACAACCTCTTTCTTATCAAACTCTTAAGTCGGCAAGTATTGATGCTGATGATTGCGTCAGTTATCAGTTAAGCTCTAATGGTGTTGATTTTAAATACTACAATGCCGGCTCTTGGGTGGCTGTAGCGAGTGAAAACGACCGTTCTCCTCAGAGTGATGTTGAACAATATATTCAAGAGTTTGGTCAGCAAGAAGGTCCAGGATTTTTATATATTAAAAGCTTTCTAGAAAGTAACACGGATCAAACACAAAGCTGCCGCTTAGAGGCCATTGACATTCAAAGCAACTAAAAGGTACGGACACACTTCTCCCCCCAAAGGTACGGACACACTTATGAAAGTGCGTTTCTAAAAATGAAACATAAAGCACGACCCATTCTTTGGTGTAGTTAATTTAGCTCAATAAAATGGGCTAATGTATGACGGTTACATATTCAAATCATTTGATCTATAAATATATAAAGTTCTATAAGGCTTAAGTCGATAAGAGAAATATGAAAGCCCTTAACTATTCTGTGAAGACAATTTGCTTACAAGCTTTTCTGTTGCAATTTTTAATGGGGTGTAGCTTTGATCATACCACTTTAAGCTTAGAATCACTTTTTGAGCCCACTTGGGATTTTTCTAAATCTTCAAAGCTTTCTTTTGATTCTGATTACTTAGAAGTTAAAGACGGAGCCATTGCTGTTAAACCTATCGATCTCGTGCAAGAAAGTACTAATTTGCTTCAGGGTAATCTTGCCGGGGCCTCGTTAAATGATCAGCAAGCGATTAGTTTAAGCTTATATGATCTACAAGAAAGTGATGCGGCCAATATTTTACCGGCAAAAGCATCTCAATTGTCTGGATACTGGCGATTTCAAGACAACCTAAATGATGAAGCCGGAAACTATTCCCCAGGAGTTGTTAGCAATGATCCTAAGTATATAACTACTCGTTTTTTAAAAGGTATAGAATTTGATGGCGTTGATGATAGCGCCGATTTGGGAGAATGGAACGGTGACGAAACCAATTATACCGTGGCCCTATGGTTTCAGCCTCACAATGAAACTGGTTATAAAACTTTGTTTCATAGAGGCGATTCCATTGATTGCTTTTATAACCCAAAAATTAATTATGATTTTGACTCTGAAGAATTGGCCATAAATGAGTCGGGTTGTGGAGGCTCTGGAAATCTGACAAAGCTAACTTTGAGCCCGTCGGAGTGGTCTCACATTGTAGTGAGTCGCCAAGGTAGCCAAATGAAAATTTATATTAATGGCATCCTACAGCTCACTGAAACTGTAGGTGGTGGTGTTGGCGCTACACAAACAGGAAGAATATTTTTAGCAGCCAACCACTCCAGTAGCTCCGGGGCCTCTGGTTTTGGTGCTATGACCATCAATGAGCTGAGCACCTGGAACACCACCTTATCTGATAGTGAGGTTTTACAGATTTACCAGCAACAAAGTAAAAAACTATCCACTGATACAGAGTTAACCCCTGATTGGGCCCCTCGTTGGGATCAGTTAATGGGGTATTGGAAGTTAAATGGAAACGGCAAAGACAGTTCAGATCAAAATAATCATGGCAATATTGTTGGTAGTATGGATTTTAGCTCATCTTCAAAGATGGGTAGCCATAGTGCAATTTTTGACGGTATAAATGGGCGCCTAGATATTCCTTACAATGCCAACCTAGCGCCAGCAAATACGCTCACAGTTTCTACCTGGTTTAAAGCAACCGATATCAATAATTCACTCAGAATGTTTTCCACCACAGAAACTGGTGGCTATCATTTGAGCTTAAACGAGAATGCAGCCTGCCCTCCATCAACTCTTTGTTTTCTTGCTTATATTGGTTCTTTTCAAAGTGCTAATATTCCAGTTTCTGAATTGGCATCCAATGTTTGGTACCATGCTGTTGGCACTTATGACGGTGAAACATTAAAATTATACTTAAATGGAGTTTTAAAGGCCGAAAACACTAGCCCGAGTGGCTCTATCACTTATGCCCACAATAACAGTGCTTGTATCGGAGCGGAACCCACGACAACAACCTGCGCGGGCTTCTTTTTTGACGGTCAAATTGACGATACTGGAGTTTGGAGTGCTGCTTTAACTTCTTCACAAATTAAAAAAATATACGAAAAGCAAAAACAAAAATACAGCGGTACTGTTGATTCACCGGTTTTAAATACGGGAAGAGATTTTTCGTGGCCCGATTTAAGTTGGTCTACCAGTCACCCTTTTTTAAAAGAGCTTGTAGCCAAAAAAGATGGCTCTGGCAGTTTTATTTCAGAGTCAGAGAGCGACTATTCACTCATGGTTACCGATTTAATGAATGAATTAGTTTTTTACATGCCAATGAATGAAAGTGCTTTAAATACCTTGGGCCCAGGAGATTTTGCTAATTTAGCCAACACTAATTTTAATGGAGAAGAAAGTGGGGGTGTCACTCCAGGTGTTCGTGGGAAATTAAATTCATCTATTTATTTAGATGGAATAAATAATCGAGTCAGGGTGTCCGATTATGACGACTTAAATTTTGGTACCGATACACATTTTACTATTTCTGGTTGGGTTAAAACAACAAGCACCAACAGTGCTTTTTTTGTTGGAAAGGAAGGGGCAGCTCTTACTCCTTTAATTACAACCTTTGCTCATAGCAGCCTTGCAGGTGCTCCAAGAGGGTATGTCTCTCCGGGGGACGGGACCTTTTGTACGGTGGATGGCTCTTACCCTATTAACGATGGTCAGTGGCATCACTTAACATTTGTTTATAACAGAAACTCTGTATGTACTTCAGAGAGTATCCATCTATATATTGATGGAGTTAGAGATACGGCGGCAACACTATCTTCTGGAACTGCCGGCTCTTCAGACTTTAATTTAACAAGTGCCAACGACTTATATATTGGGCAACGCTATTCAACATCATCAACCTTAAAAGGAAATATAGATGAAGTTGCTATTTGGGCAAGATCACTTTCGGCTCAAGAAGTGCTTTCTGTTTATCGTAGGGGAGCTAATCGAGTGAAGTTGCAAGTGAAATCTTGTAAAGATGCTCTTTGCCAGTGCAAAGACTATAGCTCTTTTCCGCAAGGAAATGCCACCGACTGTGACGGCGACAGTATTGCTAATTCAATAGATTATGAAGATGCTTACAAGGCAGAGTTTACTGGGCCTGGTGGCGATGGCTCAACATTTTTTAACGAAAGCTTTCACAGAAATACTCTGGATATTTCTTACAACTGTAGTAACAACAGTACAGATAACAATGGAAATATTTGCGTGAACGACGAAATGACATTTTTAGGATCTAGCTTAGCAAAGCAACCCATTGTTAATTATAGTTTACTCCCATTATCTGCAAGACCAATAGATAACCCTTATTTTCAGTATCGTGTGGTGATGGAGTCTGATGACAATTTGGCTTGCAATGGCAGCCCCTGCTTACCAGACATTCAGTCGGTGGGTTTGAGTTCGGAACAAACAGAACAATTTTCAGGACAAGTTCAAGAAGTGAGAGCTCTTGAACCTTTAATATATAAAACCATAAATTCTGTTTCTGTGAATGCTGAAGATTGTGTAAGTTATCAATTAAGCACAGACGGCAGTTCTTTTTATTATTTTGAATCAGGATTGTGGCAACCAGCCACTCAAACCAGTCACCGCTTAACAAAGTCTCAATTAGAAACACAAATCCAAAGTTTTGCTGAGCAGTTTGGCCCGGGTCAGTTATATCTGAAAGCTTTTCTTCAAGCTCCAACAGCAACAAGTTCATGTCGTCTCATATCAATTAACGTCAGCTCTTCCTTATGAAAAAAACTCTTTTTGATACGTTAAGGGTCACTCTTTTTCTTAAGTTATAAGTACTTAGAGTCGATAAGACCTTCGTATGAAAAGAATTTTTTTTGGTCTTTTTTTCAGCTTTGGCTTTGTTCTTAATACGTCTTGTTCTTTTAACAATACCAATATTGATTTAAATTCTGTATTTGAACCGACCTGGGATTTTTCAAACAGTCATCATTTTTCATTTAATAATAATTTTGTTGAAGTGGTTGATAACTCCATTCAATTAAAGGCTTTAAATTTAAATCAAAGCTCCAGTGATTTTTATGAAGGCTATGAAGCCGGGGTGAAATTAAGTAATGATTTTTTACAGCTTCAAAGCAGTACCAATTCACCTACTGATATAAAAAATATATTGCCTCAGTCTTCAGGTGACCTTGTTGGCTACTGGAAGTTTGAGGGAGATTTAACCGATTCGAGTGGCCAAGGCGCTGACGGTACTGGCAACGGAGGTATTGGAACCTCTTTTGCTAAAATTGGTGATGGTTTAGTTTTAGATGGTGTAGACGACTCTGTTTCGTTAACACTTCCGAACAACCTTAATTCTATTACAGTTACAACGTGGATCAATATTGATTCTTTCATTGGAACTTACCCCAGAATTTTTAGAACCAATTATTTTGATCTTTATTTAAATCCTGGAAGCTCCCAGCTAGCTATTATTTCTGATCGTGTTGGAGGAGTTCCAGACAGAGGTCTTTGGACGGTTGTTCCTGCTCTTAGCGAAAACCGTTGGTATCACTTTGCTATGACCTATGATTTATCATCAAATGATAATGACCCCATTGTTTATTTAGATGGTCAAATAATTAACATCACTCAAAGCTCAACTCCTGTTGGTCTTTTTAACTCTAGCACTTCAGCACACATTGGTGATACAGGGGGAGGTACCCGTTTTTTTCATGGTCAATTAGATGAATTGGCTTTGTTTTCAACGATATTGAGCGAACAAAATATCACGGCTATTTATCAAGCTCAGTCGCCTTTGTTTTCTGATCATACTGAGCTTTCACCTGACTGGACGCCCCGCTACGATCGCATTTTTTCTTATTGGAAGTTAGATGGCAATTGGAAAGATTCCACAACGAACGGTAACGATGGGTTGCCATCCGGAAATTCAAGTTTTACGACTTCTAAGAAAGTAGGTAGTGAGGCTGCCACTTTTGATGGAGCCGGTGACACAGTTAATATGGGAGCTTTTGACGGCCTAGAGGGACTTTCTGCAGCCTCTTTTTCCGGTTGGGTTTATTACAATAATTTAGTGGCTTTTCGAGGGCCCATAGCACAAGAAGGTTTAAATCGTATCATTTTAAGTGGTGCATTTGAGCCTCAAATATCTTTGGGAGCCAGTGAAGCTGTGGCCACCGGTTACCCAGCACAAGCGGGTGCTTGGTACCACTATGCTTTTGTTTATGACGGTTCAAAATCTACAAATGCTGAAAAATTAAAATTTTTTATTGATAACAAGCAGGTTCCATTAACTTTTACAGGAACTGTTCCAGCAGTTAGCCCAACAACGCCTAATGCTATGACTTTTTCTTACTCAGGTTTATTTGATGGCCGGTTAGACGATGTCGCTTATTGGAATATACCTTTAACACACGGAGAAGTGGCACAAGTTTACCATCGACAAAAACAAAAATTTTCTGGCCACTTTGACTCTGCAGTTATTAATGCCGGAAGTTCAAATTTTTCTTGGCAAGGCTTTGACTGGTTTACGGACTTGCCGTTTGGCAAAGATTTAGGGGGCTTACTTTCTGATGATGGCGAAACTACTGTAAGCTACCCAATGGTAGAGCTCAGTTTAAAAGACAGCTTAATTGGTTATTGGTCGTTAAATGAAAGTGCATTGAACACGATCGGTGGTAGTGACTTTAAAGATTTATCAAGCTCGTCTATTCATGGTGTAGAAACAGGAGGAGTTCAAACGTCACAACCAGGTATACTGGGGCAAGCCCTTCAATTTGACGGAGTGGATGACAGTGTGAATTTACCCAACAGTTATAACCTGAATGAAGTGAGTGTAAGTTTATGGTTTAATATTAACCAATACAATACTTCTAACATTTTCAATTACTATTTAAACACTAGTTGTGGTTGGGGTCTCAGGTTAAATTTAGCTGGAGACATTAGAGTTTATGAAGACATAGCGCCCTTAGAAGAAGAAATTTATAATATTTATGTTGATGAAGGTCGCTGGTATCATGCTGTGATACAAATAAAAAGTGATGGTGAACAATTAATGTATGTAAATGGAAAACTGGTAGGAAGTGGTACGATCACTTCAGGAGGAGCAGCTCAGTTTTGGTCTGACTGTACAGGCGGGTCTGCTTATATAGGTTCTCGTGGAAATGGAACTGATTTTTTCGATGGAAAAATTGACGAAGTGGCTATTTGGTCTCGAGTGTTAACAGCCAATGAGGTTCAACAAATTTATCGTCGCGGCGCTAACCAAGTTAAATTTCAAGTAAAAAGCTGTGTCGATGAACTTTGCCAATGCAGCTCTTATAATAATTCACCTCAAGGCAGTAGCTTAGATTGTGATGGTGATGGAATAGCCAACGCGACTGATCCAGTAGATAATTACAAAGCCCACTTTATGGGGCCTGGAGGTAATGGCTCTACTTTTTACTCAGAAAGTATAAATCGATTAAGCTCTAATTTAAGTTTTAATTGTGCGAATAATCTTTCCGACCAAGATGGTAATATTTGTGTCGATGATGAAATTTCCTTATTGAATGGTTCGCAAGCCCAATCTCCACAGGTGCGATTTGCAAACTTTCCTCTTATGGCTAAACCCCTAGACAACTCTTTTTTTCAATACCGAATTACTATGCAGGCACTAGAAAATCAATCTTGTTTGGGGCAATCTTGTTTGCCCAGCTTAAGCTCTGTTGTCATTAATCCAGACCAAGGCCTTCAGTACAATGGAGAGCGACATGAAATACTTACTGTAAACCCTTTAAGTTATACAAAAATAAATTCTATTTCTATTGACGCTGATGATTGTGCTCAATTTCAGTTAAGTGATGATGGAGTTCAGTTTTATTATTATTCAGCAGGCGTTTGGGGGCTTGCCACTGATGCCTCAAGTGCGAATAATCAAATCGATTTACAAAATAATATAGTGAGTTTTTCAGATCAATTTGGTCCAGGGCAGCTTTATATAAAAGTTGTATTACAATCGAACTCAAGCCAAACGCAGACGTGTACGGTTCGCAGTATTGATGTGTCTGCGTCTAATTAATTTTACGTTTATAATATCAAGTTTAAATTTCACAACAAGATGCCTTGGTTTGATGAGCCACGGCATCTTGTTAAAATAGAAATTTTTGTAAATTGTTTTTTTAAGTTAGAGATAATTGATTAAGAATCTTAAAATCTCAACCTGAATTTTAAGGCTGATTTTCTAATTCAAAGGTTTCAATCACTCGCACACCCTTGGCCATCCGAGAAGGAACAAAACCCACTCCCCCTTGTTCATTTCTAACAAAACGCAAAACATCTGAGTAAGAGTCTAAGACTTGAGGTTTTTTTGTTTTTCCTTTTGATTTTTGCTGAAGCCAATATTCTAAATATGAACTGGCGTTCGGAAACTTTAAAAACTTTTTAATAAATACATTTCTTGCGACGGCAACAACAAGATCTTCATTTATGGAAACATCATAGGGTTCAACAATACTTTTATTGGGCCATCGTTGATATTGTAATAAATAATAGTTCTTAATATCAAGATTTGCATTATTAGAGCTATTAACAATCACAGAGTATTGCTCAGCTAATAACGGAGTTGAAATTATCAGTAGGAAAAAAATAGGTAATATATATTTCATGATATCGGCTCCTAATTAAAACGACAATACGGCAGAAGTAGTTAAGCGTGTGTAGTCAGGGTTTTCACCATTTGTGTCTAAACGGTTTTCAAAGTTGATCAGGCTGTACTCCATTCGCAGTCGAAGCAGGGGGGTAGGTAACCAGTTAACACCTAAAATATGTTCATCACGATTGTTATCTGAACCTTGAGGATCTAAGTAATCGTATCGGTAAACAACTCTGACCTTATCAGTGACAGCATAAGAGGGTTGAAACATATAAATATTGGTAGTGGTTCTGTTACCACTATAGCCTTGTTTAGACTGAGTGAATTCATTTTTAATTCGTAAGTTTCCCCAGCTAATGTCAAGATCAAGGCCATAAGTTTTGTTTCCGGCAAGCTTCAAGCCATTTTGCCAAGAGGCCCCAAGCGTGGCAATTCCTGAAAAAGTTTGCCACCATAATCGTCCACCAAAAATATCTTCTGTGGAGTCTCCCCCTGGAGCGTTTCCACCAGTAACAGGGTTTGCTGGGCCTAAAAAACTAAATGTAGAGTAATTTAAGTGATAACCAATAGTTTGTGAACCAAACTCTTTTTTTCCGTAAACATCGACTCCATTTAAAAAATGGGCCCATAAATTTCCACCAGGAATTGGCCGTAAGGCAATGGGGGCTGTTTCTAAAAAAAGACCTGGCGGAAAGTGCTCAATATTTATAATTCCAAAAGGAGCCACAAAACGTCCAAACTTTATATTCAATTGCTCTGAAAATTTCCAGTTTCCTCGAGAAATTATGAGAGGAACTTTGTTGGCGCGGTTTTTTGTGCCATCTGCTTTCTCACTGTATGTTCTTTGGTTCGTATTTTCATTGAGAAGCTCAGACTCACTAATAATTCCAAAAGCTGTAAAGAAGTCGAGTTTTTCATTTAAGTCAGCACTTAAAAGTATCTCAAAACGATTCGAATTAAAGGACGTTTCTGTTTCTTTATCGTTAAAAAGAACAGAGTAAGTGCTTGTTAAAAACCCACCCATTCTTATGCGTGTGGCATCCATGGGTAAAATTGGGTTTTTAGCCCTTAGGGCTTTTTCAATTTTATATAGCCTTTTGTCGAGCTCGGCATTTGATATTTCATCGGCATTTCCATTAAAGGAAAAACCAATAATTAAGATTAAAATATTGAGTATATTTTTCATGAATAATCCTTCATTCTTGATTGTTATTTGTACCACAATTGTTAATTCGCTAATCGTATTAGTTATTTGCAAGGCCGACAAGTCTTTTTGTGTAAATACTTTTTATTTATCAGGAGCATTCAGGAATGGCTAAAATAAACCGATAAAAACTTGTACTTTTCCAGATATGGAGTGGAGTTAATTCTGTGAATAATAAAGCCTCTTGGTCGTTACGTTTAGTGATTGTTTTTAGCCTTATAGTGCTAGGAATGAGTTACTACAGTTTTTTTAAATTATCTAAATTTCAAAATATGGATTGGAAAAGTAAGCAGCTTATTACCGACACAGAATCTCAAATGACTATTCTAAGGGAATACTATTATTCTCTTTCCAGTGGTGATTCTAAAGAGCCCTTGAGTTTGACCAAAAAAATAGAAACATTTAACAAAGAAATTTCTAATCACATTAATGACCTTGAAAAGCTTTTTACCTCGCAAAAAAAATACCAAGAAGAGCTAGTTTTGCTTAAAGAAATTAAGGAAACTTTGATTTTACTTGAAAAAGATAATCGAAAAATGACCATCGCTTATTTGTCAGGATTATCAAACGAAGCTAAAAAGTTTAATAAAAAAGCAACATCTAATTCTTTACTTATTATAAATAAACTCACAGAAATTGATAAAAAAATTAATACCAATGCTAATTTGAGTTTACGCTCTAGTTTAAAATCAAATGTTTTTAGCGGCTTGAGTATGCTTTTACTTCTTCTTTTGACCTTTCCTCTGATTAAGTACTTAAAAACCTCCAAAGATTTAGCGGTTCAAGCTAACCGAGGAAAAAGTCAATTTTTAGCAAATATGAGTCACGAAATTAGGACTCCATTAAATGGTATTATCGGTATCGTAGATATGCTTCAACAAGGGCATTTAAATGCTAATCAAAGAGAAAACTTGGGAATTGTGGCTAAATCGAGTCAACATTTGTTGGGGTTAATCAACGATATTTTAGATCTTTCAAAAATTGAAGCGGGCAAACTGAGTGTGGAAACAGTTTCTTTTGAGCTAATCGATGTTATAGAAAGTGGCTGCTCGATGATGGCTCCTTTGATGTCTTCAAAAAATTTAGACTTTCCCATTTATATTGATAAATCAGTTCCCACTCAAGTGAGGGGAGATAAAGCAAAAGTCACTCAAGTTTTAGTCAACTTACTGAGCAACGCTGTTAAGTATACACCCACCGGTTTTATTTCCTTACAGGCAACGGCTAAAAATGGCGAAGAGCCAAATACTTCAGTTTTACAAATCGAAGTGACAGACACTGGCGTAGGAATTCCTAAAGACAAAATAGAAAGTATTTTTGAAGCTTTTATGCAAACAGATATATCTGATACTCGCAAGTATGGTGGCTCAGGGCTTGGTTTAACCATTTGCCGTAAAATGCTTGCTTCAATGGGAGGAGAAATTTCTGTACGAAGTAAAGAAGGTAAAGGCTCGACATTTATAATTACCATTCCTTTTGAAGTAGAGACCAAAGAAGACATAAGCCTTGTGACAAAAATTGAAAAAGAGCCCGTGGTGATTGTTTCCAGCAATGAGGTATTACAAAAAAACCTATCCACTTATGCTAATTTTGTAACAAATGAAGTTTATCTCGCCTCAGACACAAAAAGCGTTATGGTGTTAATTAATAAAGAATTTTCTGAAAAGTCGGGAACTTTATTTATTGATAATAAAAGTAAAGCTAACTTTTATAATGAGCTGCAGGCCATGATCACAAAAAATGAAAATATAAAAAATTGGAATATTGTTTTACCAAATACATCCAAGTTGATTTTTCCCGAAGAACAAAAAGACCTTATTAAAGTAAGTAAGATACTTTGGCCTTATCAAAAAGATCAATTTTTAAAAGTTTTACAAGATCCAGCCAGTTTTTATGACCAGAAAAAAGTGAAGTCTGCCAAAAATAAAACCGTTAGCTTAGCTCTTGAAAAAGACAAATATAAAATTCTTTTGGTAGAAGATAATTTAATTAATCAAAAAGTAGCTTCAATGATGATTAATTCAGTTGGGCATGAATTAGAAATTGCTAATAATGGAAAAGAAGCGGTCGAAAAATTTAAGTCTAACTCTTACGATATTATTTTAATGGACTGTCAAATGCCTATTATGGGCGGCTGCGAAGCCACTCAAGTGATTCGTAAATTTGAAAAACGAGAAGATCTTCAAAGAACTACAATTATAGCCATGACGGCTGATACTTCTAAAAAAACCAAAGAAGAATGTTTTGAGGCTGGGATGGATGAGTTCTTAACTAAACCTATTAAGCAAGAGCATTTAATTAAAACTATTCGTAGTACATTTATAAAAAACACAGCAGCATAAATTATAATTTTTATGGTCAACAGTCAGAGCTTCAGGTAAATTACGAGCTCACGATAACCCCTAGGAGAACTTATGACTGTTTCTGAAGCCCTAAAACAAAGACTTTCTGCCAACGCTTTTGACCCTCAAGCCGAACTTTCTCGCGAGCAAATCACGGAATTAGTACAACTAGCTACTGAGGCACCAACAAGTTTTAATACTCAAAATTGGCATGTGATTGCTATCACTGATCCAGAAATTAGAAAGCAAATTCGTGCGGCCGCTTGGGATCAAGCTAAAGTGACCGACTCAGCTGTTTTATTTGCTGTTCTTGGCAACACTAACGTGGTTGAAAATTTACCTGAAGTTATGACGATGGCTACGAACGACGGTATTGTGGCTCCTGAAATTAAAGATTGGTTTGAAACCAACGCCGCCCAGTTTTATAAAGACAAGCCTGAACTGTCACGTGATGAAGCTTTACGAAGTGCTTCTTATTTAGCGATGTCTTTAATGTTAGCAGGGCAAGAAAAAGGCTATGGCTCAGGTCCGATGATTGGTTTTGACCCTAAAGAGGTGGCAAATATTTTAAAAGTTCCTCAAAATTATGTGGTGACGTTATTATTATCCATGGGGCCACTTTTGCCAGAAGGCAATTGGAAAAGAAAGCCTAGAAAAAAAGATATTTTATCTTTTGATGCATTCTCTTAAGACCAAAGTGGGGCAAAAGGCCCCACCGTTATTTTTATAGATTTTTAAAAACTTAACATAATATTTAAATGTTTGGTCTTTGGTAGTGAATTCTAAATTTGGTTATACTCTCCACTGAAAAATTTCCTATAAAATACAAAGATGTTAAAAAAAATTATTTATAGTCTTAGCCTTTCGTTTTTATATTTATTATCCCTTTCTTGTTCGGGCAGTGGTGGTTCTGCCAGTTTAAGCTCAGTGGTTTCTGTCACAAGCCTAGGCTTATCCCAGGGCTTACTGAACCCAGCATTCAGTCCGACGATTAATAGTTATTCTGTTGATTTAAAACATCGTTTTGATCAAATTAGTTTTAACTTTCAAAGTTCGGAAAACTCATCCTTTCAAGTCAATGGGTCTGCTGTTGCTGGCTCTTACCCTCTAACTGTGGGAGCGAATAGTTTTACTATTGTTGTTAGTGCACAAGATAGTAGTGCGCAAAGAACTATCAACGTCATGATAAACAGGGGGCGACAGTTTGTTTATGTTTCAAATGTAAATACAAGTTCTCCTTCTGATACCTTATCTATGTACTCCATTAACCCCACAACGGGGCAACTGGAGGCATTAAGTCCGGGAAGTCTAAGCGTCGGTGATGACCCTTATGATTTATTAGTTTCTCCATTAGGCAATTACCTTTATGTTGCAAATGCGGGCGACAATACGATTTCTCAGTACACCATCAATTTTACAACAGGAGCGTTATCTGCTTTATCGCCAGTGACTGTCGCAACGGGCTCTACTCCTTATGCCATGATTATTCCATCTAATGAGCAAAACTTTTATATTCCCATGGGAGGAAGTTCAGGCCCTGGTGATATTTATCAATATCAAATGGGATCACAAGGGGCTTTAACTCCTTTGAGTCCTAATATAATTAACTCAGGAAATAACCCATGGTTTATGGCCATAACTCCTAACGACCAATACGCATATTGCTCAATATTTAATGGTTTTGGTGATTCAAACCCCGACACTATAGAAATGTTTTCCAGAGACCCTATCACCGGTTTGCTTTCGAGCTTGTCTCCAGCCAGTGTTGCCACAGGAGACAAGCCTTGGCATATTAATGTACACCCCAACGGTAATTATGTTTATAACGTCAATTACGGAAGCGGCACTGTGACGGGTTATGCTGTCAATGCGTCAACAGGGCAACTGTCTGCCCTGGCGGGCTCCCCATTTTCTGTTGGAGCATCACCAATTGGTTTAGCCATTGACCCCCAGGGGCGCTTTTTGTATGTGGCCAACAACGGGAACAATACGGTGTCGATGTTTACTGTTGAAACTTCAGGCGCTTTAACCGTAATAGGTGGTGGAACCATTGCCGTCACCACTCCTTATGGCTTAGAGGTGGATCACACGGGGCGTTTTTTATATGTTTCAAGTAATAACTCTAATGCTGTAGCCATGTTTGCAATTGATCAAGGTACAGGGGCTTTAACAGCATTAGGCACTCCAACCATTGCAACAGGCACAAACCCTCGATTTATTAGAATTTCTCATTAGGCTCTACATATACAAAGAAAAATAGCACAACTAAACTAAACTAAACTAACTAACTAACTAACTAACTAACTCAGCTAGCGGCTTAAATTGGGGTAGTAAGGCCAATAAGGTTTGCAGCGATGATGGTTATTAACAGGTTCCTCTTGATCTTTATTGGGAAAATAATTAATCGGAGGAGTTGTGCAAGGTTTTAGATCGCCTTCGTCATAAATGGGAACTCCCTCCATTATTATAGGCCGGGCAGAAACTTTTTGTCTGGAATAAAAGGCTAGAATTTTTCTAGCCACAGGGCTTAAGCTATTTAAAAACACACCATTTTCTAAATTGAAATCAAAACTTAGAATATCAAAGTTATGCCCACCAATATAAATATTTTCTGTATCAACAATTAAAATTTTCGCATGCAGTAAACCCGGAGCAGCATACATACTTATCTTAGATCTTTTGTAATATTCCTGTTGGTCTAAAAAAGCGCCGTAAATACCTTCTTTTTCTTTTCTCATATGTTCTGGCTCAGAGGTAAGAAGTTCAATTTTTACGCCTTGTTTTTGTTTTTCTTTTAGCAGGGCTTTAAAGCGATCTGGAAAAAACGGATATGGTGAAATCATTTTTATAGAAACTTTTGCCGATCTGATCATATTTAAGATTTCACCACCTAAAGTTCCTGTTTCTTTTGAAGGTGTGTCCGAAACGTATTTTAGGGGGCTTGAGTGATATTCGTTCAAATTCACTAAGTTTTTAAAGTCCTCTTCTGTGAAGTCGTCGGTTCTAGAAATAAGCGTAGGGTTGTTTTGATTTTTCACAAGAAAATCATGAGAACGGTCTAAACTTTGTGGTTTATTTTTTGAAAATGGGCCGTTGAATAATTCATCATATTTTTTTTTAGCCAGCTGAGTGGCAGGCCCTTGAATTAATAAGTTAAGATCAATCACAAAAAAATCTTCTTTGAAATACCACTTTCCAATGTTGGAGCTACCAGTAATGAGGTAGTCATCGGCAATAAATACTTTTTCATGAAGCCGTTTACGGTTGTAGTTCATATTATCTGGCTCAGAAAAATTTAAACT
This sequence comes from Bdellovibrionales bacterium, assembly GCA_020630675.1. Lineage (GTDB taxonomy): Bacteria > Bdellovibrionota > Bdellovibrionia > Bdellovibrionales > UBA1609 > JAHDIR01. The sequence goes on along the minus strand of JAHDIR010000005.1, from coordinate 81,675 downwards.
TCGGTAAACTTTAACTTTTACGCCCGCTTTTTTGAGAGTTTTTCGTAGAGAGCTATCTAGTCCATTGAGAATAACCCCAAGGCTATCTATAATTAAGTATACATTGGCCCCTCGTAAGCTCGCTCGAATGAGCTCATCTATATAGGCCATGCCATAGTTATCATTGCTGAAGTTGTAGTGAGCTATTCTAATATTTTGAGCTCTTCGAATCAGGCGAACCTGAAGGTTGTACAGCTCTGAGCGAGTTTCAATAGTTCTAGCTAAATTTTCATTAAATTCGTTAGCAAAAGTAACGGATGAAAAGCCGATGATTAAAAAAATAAGAGCCCACGCTTTTGGTTTTAAAAAAAAATACATACTATTCATGGTGTATGCTTAAGCAACAGCTGTGCCATACAGTTTTTCTTTATTGATAGGGCACCCTAATTTCTAAGCATATAATTTTATTAAATTTTCAAGCCTTGTGCCATCAATAAAAGCTTATAATTTTATCGGGTTATTGAGGGAAAGCGACTATAAACCAATCATGTTTTGTATAAAATTCCTGCTGTAAAAAAAGGCATTCCCACGAAGGGCCAGAAAGTTATATTGTGCATCAAGTTTTCCCCAACCCCTAACCTTTTAAATAAGGAGTATTTATGAATAAGTTATTATTGTTCATTGTTGTTTTAACCTCAGCGCCTTTTATGACAATGGCGTCAAGTTCGTCAGGCTCTGGCAGTGGAGAATCTGGAACTTCTTTTATATCCTTGCAGTCCACTTTTGACATTCATGGAAATTTTAGTGAAGTAAAAGCTTCTCCGTTTTTAAGCAACTGCTCAAAAGCTCACAAAGAAAAAGCATATTGGCAAGGGTTTAAAGATAGTCGCAATGTAGGTTTATCTGTGGTTGTTAATGATGCCTTGAGAGAGCAAGCATCTCCTGGTGGAGTAAGGTATTTTAAAGAAATTTTAGATAATGAGCATGGTCTTTACCTTTCCTACACTAAAATTATCGAAATTGTTCGTGTTCTTTTTGTAAGAGAGCAACTTTGTGACCGAAGTGTTTCAGAAGAGGACATTCAAGCTGAAGAAAATAAACTTATAGATGCCGTTGAGTTGGCCTACGCCCAAAAAGGCCTGAATGCTGATGAAAGAGCTGCCGGTTTAGATAAAGTTTTTGAAGCGATCGAAAAACTAAGGGCCAAAGCCAAAGTTATTAATTATGAGAGTTTCATCGTTGAATTTGTCAAAGAATATAAGAATTAATTTAAGGAGGTTTATTTTGAAAAATATATTTTTAATTTTAAGTGTTTTATTAATTTCTGTTTTATCTGTTGCTAAAGAGTTACAGCAATTCACAATTCCTGCGCCCCCTATGAGCAGCCTTCTTGGTTCTTTCTCTAATGGAAAGGCACCAACGATGAAAGCTCTTGACGGGTATTGGGTTCAAACCATGAATCGTTTTAACGAAGATGGTTTAGATGCAGAAACTATAGAAAATTTTATGTATAAAAAGGATAAATTTATCAATAGTGAAAATCGTGGAGGGTTGAGTCGGTTATATCCTACAGCCTCATATTTTTTATTTAGTAACTTAGGTTCTGATTATGATAACAAAGGTAGCGAATCTGTAGCTCCTTTCTATTCAGAAGGTATCAGTGAACTAACAGTAGAAAGACAGTCTGATTGGGAAACTATTAGTACAGGCGCAAAGAGTACTTCTTTTAGTTTTTGCAGAGGTAAAGTAAACACAGACAGTGAGTGTTCTAAACTAGTGTCTTACAATTGTGTATTAACTAAAGGCTCTAAAGACAAAATGATCTGCAAGGTGTTCTTGAGTGGTTTAGATTTTGTATTTAGTTATGATTACCATGGAGACCTCAGCGTCGATGAATTCGTGAAAATGGCGAGTGTAGAAAGGCCTTTTGCAATCATCGGTTACTCAAAAATGTCTACAGACTTTGGTGAGTAATTTCTCATAAGTTTAGTCCTAATTTAATTAAGCCTCCGTTAATTTCGGGGGCTTTTTTTATTCAACTAAAAAATATTTGGGTTAAACTGACCAGCTCTGTTAAGGCTACTATCGGAGCTTCCAAACGAATTTGCCGAAATGTTACCAATTCTGTTCATTGTACAAGAATGAATATCTCCAACATGAACAGCCCCATTATTAAATTCACCACTTTTACCAGAGTTAATGACTAACCAAGGGGTGTTTTTACTTATATGAGTGCCTTCTTTTTGGTTTCCAAACTCCCCACAAATAACAATCATAGTTGAGTTATAAAGCCCTTCAGACTTTAACTTGTTAACGATTTGGGCAATAATTAAACCAATTTTATCGACATAAGTATTATGAAGTTTGTAGCAGTACTCATGTGTTCCCACACGGCTATCAAGGTGACCGGCACCATGAACATTACGATAAAGGTAACCGCCAAGACAAAGAGTGGCACTTCTTGTGTAGTTACTTTTTAAGGCATAGCTCATAAGGTCAATTTGTGTATTTAACTTAGAATCAAATTTTTCAATATCTAATATTCTATTATTTCTTTCGTCAAAATTCCATAGGGGAGGAACTTCATCAAATTGGGTTCCTGGGTTTTTTAGTTCACCACAAGCATCAGAATTAACACTCACAGATTGACCATTTAAAATTTGAACTAGCTTTTGCCTTCTAGATTGATTTTTAGCGATATCATCGACAATTTGCTTTTCTAATTTTTCCATTTCTACTTTAGAAACCAAATGATCACTTGAGTAATTTTTAAAATTGTCTTGAACTAGCCCTAGCTTAATAAGATTTTTATCAATGGTATTAATTTGACTTTTAAGCTCATCATTATTGTTAGGTTCACTTTGGCAACTTATTATTTTTTGCTTATATCTATTTAAGTCGGCATAAACTTTACTTGGTTTGATAATAGGTAACTCTGGGTTTTTATTTCCGTTCCAGCTGACAGTTTCCCATAAATATGGGCTACTTGATGAAATTTCATCGGCATGTTGATCTGAAACACCTAATATCAATGAATCAATTTCAGACTTATACTTTGCTTTTAAAAACTTACCGGCAGCTATATCTATGCTTTGGCCACCAAAAGCGCCTCGGTTATTTCCAAGGTCAGCTCCTACGCCATGCTCTTTGTTTGTTGAGCAGCCAGTTAAAAAAGACGACTGGTTGCCAGAGTGAGATTCGCTGATTCGCTGCTTATATCTTTGGTCAACATTTCGAACAAAGCGGCAATCGCCAGCTATTGAAGAGAGGTGACGAAGAGGCCCACTATTATTAATAAACCAATTACCACGAATCAAATCGCCCTTGGATAAAATACCATGGGGAAAGTATAAATGAATCACTCGATTAATTGGGGCACTACTTTGCGCAAAAACCCTTCTGCTAAATAGGTGGCCTGCAGAAATTAGCCCCAATGAGTAAGACATATTGGCTAAAAACTCTCTTCTGGAAGGTTTTTTGAAGTTATTCATCGATATTCATTTCCCCGTTAGAAAAAGTTGGTACTTTAGCTCTTAAAAAATTATTTGAAGTGACAAAATTGAAAACGATGTCCATAAGTCCAGCATCTTCGTTCTCGCCGTAGAGTGACCTAACCAAGCAAGAATTGTAGGGCGTTTGCCCTGAGTAGTTCACTGCTGAATTCAAGTGGTTAGCAAAACAGCTTTTAAAATCTATAGATTTAGACATGATATTTAAATACCCGTCGAGACTATTAAAAGAATGTTTTCCAAGAGACGCTTGAGTTAATATTTTATCGCCATTAGAGTAACGATCTCTTATTTGTCCAAAAGGCCCCATAACTTCTAATCCGATGGCAGGGGGGTCAATCACATTATGGCAGCTGGCACAGTTTTCAATGCTTCGATGGTAAGCCATCACTTCTATATTGTTTAAGCCCACAGGTGTTGAGTTTTCGACCTCTTTAATTTTTTCTAAAGTCGCTGCACTTAAAGTGGGTAAAGCTTCACAGAGAACATTTGATAAAATGGTTGTGCCTCGTCGAATGGGAGACGATTCTTTATCATTTTTAAAAGTGGAATAACTAAACGATGTATTAGTTAAAATACCAGATTTAACATTTGAAATTAAAGCTGATAAAGGCTCATTTTTATAAAATGAATTAACTAAATTGCTTATGTCTTCATTGACAAAACTGGAAACAGTTCTGTTGTTGAACTTTTCGTTGCTAGCTATAGCTCGATCTTGAGAAAGGTAAGAAATAAGAAAGCTTTTTATAAAAGTTTTTGCCGCATTTTGATCAGAAAGAATTTCTTGAGCGATCTCTTTGAATTTATCTTCAGAAATATCTTCTAATCCATAATATTTATTCATTAGTTCAATAGTTGGGGCAGATGAAGTTAAAAAGAAACTAAGACGGTTTATTAAGTGAACTGGGCTTAATTTTGATAAACTTGGACTACTGATATGTAAGCTATTTTTAATATAAAATTGAGGAGACTGTAATAAAAATGAAACAAGAGACCTAATCATTTCTTTCTTGTCACTACTATCAACAACGGCTTTTAATTGGTTAATTGTACCTTGTTCTTTAAAGCTTATATTTTTTCTCCAAACATAATTAGGTAGCTGGCTGTAAAACTCGTCAACGCAACGACTACTAAAGTCACATTCCCAGATAGGGTTAGATTGATTTTCTAAACTTTTAATGAATTCATTGGCAACAAGTTCACTAATGACTGTCATAGATGAAAACAAGGTGTTTTCTGTTCGTAACAAGTTTGAAGATTTAAATTTATTGGTGTTACTCTGTGAGGGGTAAATATTGAGGTCTAAGTTATCTAGTCCAAGTATAGTTTTTATTGAGTTTTTGAGTTCTTCTTTGGTGAGTTTGCTTGGTTTTAATCTGGGAATTTCAGCTTCAGGGTTTTCACAATTGTAAGTGAATTCACTTTGTAGTTTTTGGAATTTAGTTTCATTGATAACAAATGATGATTTTGACGGGGAGCTACCAAAACCTGGGATTTCACTTTTAAAGAAATCAGTTCCTGAGTCACTTGATGAAAAAGAAGGGGCGCAGTTTTGAAATAATAATAAAACAGGGAGTATCCCTAAGCATATTATCCAATAAAAAGGCTTTAAGTTCCCGTTACTCATTATGCGCATAATCCCCAATTGATTTAACTTATCTTAATTATAGCAAAATCTAGTGAAAATTATTAAAAAACCAAGGAGATGTATTATTATGGTAAAAGTATTTTTTATATATTTTGAAATGAAACAAGGCTTAGCTAAATGTGTTTAACTTTTGATGAATAATTATTGAGTGTTTAAAAATGAGACACTTGAAAGGGGTTAATTTTCATAATTTTTTATGAAAATAATAGAAATATTTGTTTTCTAGAATCAAGTGTATTTATTACAAGTCATTTGAATAAACTTAGTCTACATAGGTCGGTCTGGTATGTTTTGGTTTATGATTAGGTTGTTCTATATTTTATTACAAATTGTATTTTTGCATTTATATTCATTTGCTTTAAATAATGAGTTATCCGAGGTAGTACACAACCCTTCGGAAAAAGAAAAATCTGTAAGGGAGTTATTTATATTAAATGAGAAAGGAATAGAATTTGCTTTATGTACTGGTGTTTTTATTTCAGATTCTATTATGCTAACGGCTCACCATTGTTATGATAAACTCAGCAAAAACAATAAGACTATTTCATTCCTTGATAAGCAAACAGGCCAGAAAGCTATTAGTTTAACTTCTTTTTGCATTGAAAATGAACAATCGTTATGTGCAGATATCTTATTATTAGAATTTCCGAAAAATACGTATAATGGAGAAGTTTGGGAATTAGGTTTATTTCTTGAAAAGAAAGATCAAGAGCTGAGAGCTACTTCTTATGGATATGGTACAAATGACATAGCTGAAGTAAGCGTTGATCACCAACTAAGAAAAAGTACCATTGATGTTAAAGTACACGAAGCTTACGTAGTAAGCTCGGGTGGAGGTCGGCAGGCTCCACAAGGCGGGGATTCAGGTGGACCCTTAATTTATAAAGAAAAAATTATTGGTTTATATTCATATAAAAAATTTAATAATGTATATTTTTGGGATAAATTACCCAGTTATAAATTACGAGAACAAAATGAGTATTTTATAAACCATATGAGGTATTTGTCAGAAGAGTTTAACGTGCCTAAAACTAACATTTGTGTATGTCAAAAAATTGAATACACTAGAAAACAAAAACTGTTTTCAGACAAATTATATCTAAAGGAAACAAATAAAACTCAAGCTAGTTTTGTAGCTCCATTTTCTGAATCATGTGATTTTTTCCTAAAAAAACCTAATATAAAGTATGAAACAACTTACTCTATAGACAAGTGTGAAAAGCAGTGATTTTTTATAAAACTTCAATAAATACAAATGATAAAATTGACCAGAAAAGTTCAAAATTCGCCTACTAAGGCACAACATTTGTTATATTTTGCCTATTTGCTGTGAGCAAATCACTCATGTTTAAAGAAGGGCTCAAAGTCTATTTTCTGTTCTACATACTATTGAGTGCCATACCCAGCCAGTATTATTGTATAAAATATAAGTATGATGATAGATGTTTACTTTCTGCTGAGCTTTTTGTTTAGTGCAATAATGAGGTTTGTATTATTTATATCCTTATTCATGGTTCAAAGCATAACTTTATACGGAATGGAATGTAAAGATCTTATGAGCTCGGAACGAGAAGCTTACCTCAGGCAGCTAATAACTGCCTATGCGCCAGGTTTAAGTATGAATGTAGGCTCAGGATCTATGTATCTAAATAGGTGGGGACTTCAAGCACAAACGAAAATTAATGAGTTTTATGAAGGTGCTATTGAATATGTACTAACTTCAACTGATAGAAAAGTTTTAGTTTTTGATTTTAATACTGGCGCACATACTGAACCTCTAAATATTGTATCAGACTCAACCCCAGTTAATTTGTCCTCAAAAAAATATATGGACTTAACATCTTCGCAAAAAAATATTATTTTTGAAGAGTTCTATAGAAGAGCGATATCACAGCAACAAATTATCATAGATCACCACTACGGTCGACAAATTTTAAGTGATACGAGTACCACACCGCTTGTTCTTGATTTTTTATTATGGTTACATGATAGAGCAAAAGCAGATACAACCAGAAGTACTGTAAATCAGGCTAAAAAACTTCTTACTGATCTAGAGACAGGTTTTTTAGTAAGAGACCATTCGGATGCAGATATTATTCTATCTCACCTTCTTATCAGAAGATCTACAGATGTTACCTTTCTTAAAAAGTTCGGTTTTTTACTTAGTGATATAGCTATGTTCAATGACCATGGTTTTATAGCTTCAACATCGAATACCTTAGCAGTTTTAATCGGCTACTATTATTTTAGAGCTTTTGAGGACTATCATATTGAACACCCTGAGACTTCTTTTTCTCAAGTTCACGAAGCGCTCCCAAATACGCTAGAATGGATATTAGACTTATCTCGAAAAGCCGCCAGTATCGAGGCTGTATCATCTCTTGTAAGTTTTAGTGAAAACCTTCATGGTCTGTTACTCCAAAAAGGTTTAGACCTCTGGCAACAAGCATCTAAGTCCGTATCAACGTTATCAATGAACCTTAATTCTTCCAATGTTATTAACTCTGAAAGTTTAGAGAAAGGAACGTTTTCTTGTTTTAATAGAATTTGCGTAGCTTCACTAAGTTTAGATCAAAAACTAGATGCGTTTCAAGTCCTTCAACACTTCAAAGGACAAAGACCTGAAGTTATAGATGGGAAGCAAGCTTTAGTTGTAATAACTAGAACTTCTTCAGATGTTGGTCCGGTGACTAACATTAAGCTAAGATCTTTAAATTTTAATTTTGATTTAACTAGAGTTTTTAATTACTTCAGAGAAACAGGACTTTCCAGTGCTGGAGGCAGAAGTTCAGCGGGCTCTCTTTTCGGAAAGTCTGGTCAGGCAAATGTCGACTCAAATCTCATTTTTAGTATTGTCAGTTATTTAGATGCTAATTTATGATTTCTCATAAAATTTTAACTTTAGGTATAATTAAGTATTTGAACACATCTAGTTTAGCTCATCTGTAAAATTTACTAGTAACTTATCAAGTTATACTCGTTTAGTTGTAAAAATAACAACCAATGTGCGGTCAAAGAAATAGAAACAAACTAAACTAAAGTTATTTTTTTAATTTTGACGTAATAAGCCGCTTTAAGGTAATAAGAATAAATTTATCAATATTGAGAGAATTATGAAAAATATAGTTTTAGCATGTATTCTAACATGTACTTTTAATGCTTTTGCAAATGAAATGAGTTGTAACTTAGAAAGCCAGTATAATGAGTTCATTGAAATACCTGATAATATTAACTTGCATGACAACCCTGGAAGTATATCTCATGGCAACACTCTTTATTCTGATGTAATTATTCCGAGGGATAATCCGGATGTTAGGGGCTCACTCGCTAGTTTCGGGCTCGCGTCTTCAGAATTAGCTTCGCATACTCAAAGCAAGGACTTACAAAACCTTAGCAACGCCCTGAGTGCAATAGAGTTCGGATTAAGACTCGTAGTAGTTGATCTGGCTATCGAAGATTATGTTGTTACTGAGAAAAATCCAGAGGAAAAGAAAATTTTAGATGCTATAAGAATGCTTGGGTGTGCCTTGTTTAATCTTAGTGAGTTTATGAATGAGAAAATTCCAAGATCAACTACGGTTGTCGAAGACAAAGAAGGGAATACACACATTGTTTATAAAAATATTCACGCTGCCATTGTACATGCTAACAATGCAAGAAAGAAATTTTCAAAACTGGAGGTTGGCCTGCCAAATAGGTGAATTATTGAAAAGTGTCTACAAATGATACTTCAAAAGGAAACCTCTTACTGATCTTTCATTCTTAGTTTATATCTTCAAAACCAGGGCAACTGTCAAACTTCGGACCACCGTCTTTAATGCCAATCTGTGCCTTTAAAATCCTTTGATCTATTGTATATTAAGTAGCTATCGAGGGCCTGATATATGAATAAAAATGACGTCATTTCTTTTGTTAAAAATACATTAAATAACCACCCACCTGCTTGGCTAACGCAAACCACTCATCGTTTAGATGTATACAATGAAAACCAAGCCAAGTTTGAATTTTTACAAGAGTTTGAAGCCTTGTTTCAGCAATCGTTGAGCTCACCAGAGGCATTTAGTTCTTTACCTACAGCTTATGATTATATTCGTCTCGGTCATCCACTTTCTTGTGTACTTGAGTGGACTGTGGCAAAGCTCAACAACTATAAACCTTTAGAAGTTATTTGCTTCGACTCACAAACCATGCCATTGTTGGCTATTCTTCGTAAAAATTTATTAGATCATAAAAAAACAAAAATTATTTTTGAAGATGAAATCACTCCAAGTTTTAATGAAAGTGTTTTAAGAAATATTTATGGTTATGACTTTGACATAATAAAAAGTAGTCACTGGGAGCCATCTGGGTTATCTGAATGTTGTCATGTATTTGTAAGCCGTCATCAAAATTTAACCGAACTTCATGTTCCGGCAAATATTGATTTTGTTTTAAATGAGTTTGACAGTCTTGGCAGTGTTTTAATTGTTAACGGTGTTGATCGTCATGATTATATTTCTGATATTCAACATGTGCGAAGAAGAGAGTCCATTGCTATGACACCTGTCAACTGTCAGACTCTTTTAAAAAAAATAACTGGTATGGCACATTTACAACCAAAGTTAAATTCTTCTGCCAACAAACTAAAAGTTATTAGTTCGATTCAAAAAATTACAAATACCACTTCAAAAGCTCTGTTGAGTTCTTGTGGTTTGACCATGCAATATGCTATTTTAATGGGCTTAATTGATGATGCCTTTGAAAAGTACCCAAATAAAAAAATTAAGTTAATAGTTCCTCCCAATTGCTATGGAGGCACCAATGATCAAGCGCGAAGAGTGGCCGCAAGCCTCAACTCGGTTGAGGTCGTAGACCTAGCAGTAGATGATGGCCACAATATGGTTGATAGTCTTGATAAAATATTAAAAAATATTTCTCACAATGATGATGTGCCGTTTATTGTTGCTGAAATCCCTACAAATCCTCGTGTTGAGGTTCCTGATTTAATTCAATTAAAAAATGTTTTAAGTGAAGAAAGAATCACAAAAAATGGGGATAAGGCTGTGGACCCAGTTTTTGTGTTAGATCAAACTTTTTGTCCCAATGTACATTTTTTAGGGGAAGGAAATATTTTGTCTTCAGTTCGTGCGATATCCTACGTGAGCGGTTCAAAATTTCCTAGTGGCGGGCTTTGTACGGCAGGATATTGTGTAGCCAATCAAGATGCTGAGACTTTACTTGAAAAAATAGACCTTCACCTTAAAATTTGTGACAACGAGGCCACAGCTTTGCAAATAAAAATTTTAGCTGAGCAAATGCCTTCCATGAACACAAGAATTTCTGAGGCTTATAAAAACACCAGAGAATTTGTTAATTTTATTCATGAGGTGCTTCCGCAAGCAAAAATAAATTTTGTCTCTGAAGAATTAGCTCAGCAAGGCTTTACTCCTTCTGTTTTTTCTCTGGACCTACCGACAAAAGGCGATAGTGAGTTAGACAAAGAAGAGTACAAAAGAACTTTAAATCACCAACTTATTCATTTAATGATTAAAAATATCCCCAATGAAAGTAAACATTGCGTAAGCTATGGTCAGTTAAAAGGCTGTTACTGGACAATTCCTGCCACATCAACACAAGGTACTACAAAAGAAGGAGATAAAGATTATATAGTGCGTGTATCTATGTCTCCTGAGTTAAATGTGAAAAAGCACAAAGAAATTTTCCAACAGTTCGTACAAAGCCTTAAATGTTGAAATAAAAACCGAAACATAAAAAAGTAAAACTAATTATTTTTCGGTTAGGTGTTATCTAGATTTTCTTCGACCTCTATTTTTTTTATTTGACGGACGTCCTGTTTTTTTTGAGCCAGAAAATTTTTTACTAGAAGAATTATTTTTTCTTTTGGTTTTAAATGAGGTTGAGCCATGAGCTGACTTAGACTTAGACTTAGACTTAGACTTAGATTTAGATTTAGATTTAGATTTAGATTTTGGCGTTGCCTCTGAGGAGGAGTTTTTCACCAGTTGAAAAAGCTGCTTAAGTTCACCTTCATTTAGGGCCCTAAAGTCTCCTTCTGGAAGACCATCCAAACAAACATGCATAATTCGAACGCGCTGAAGTTCTTTTACTTCATATTTAAAATGCTCGCACATTCTACGAATTTGTCGGTTTAACCCTTGAATTAAAGTAATTCTAAAAACAAAGTTAGAAACTTTCTCAACTTTACACTTTTTAGTATAAACCCCAAGAATAGGAACACCTTTAGACATATCTTCAACAAATTGCTCAGTGATCGGCTTGTTTACAGTCACTAAGTATTCTTTTTCATGGTTGTTGCCAGCTCGTAAAACTTTGTTAACCAAATCACCTTCATTGGTAAGAAAGATTAGCCCAGTCGATTCTTTATCTAGTCGACCAACAGGAAATATACGATAAGGATAATTCAGAAAACGAACAATATTATCTTTTTCACTCCCTTCCGTGGTTGAAACAATACCGGCTGGTTTATTAAAGGCAATAAAAGTAAAGGGCTCAACTTCTTCAGACTTAATGATTTGCCCATTCACCATAACCTCGTCACCAGGATGGACTCGATGAGATAGGGTCGCTTTTTTACGATTAATTTTAACCTGACCATTTTCAATAAAACGGTCGGCATCTCTTCTTGAGCAAATTCCACTTTGGGCAATAAATTTATTTAAACGCACTGAGGGCTGGTAAGACATAGCCTTGTGCTACCGCAAATTCGATAAAATAGGCAGATAAAAAGCTTGTTTTTGAATATTTTGTCTTCTTTGTCTAAAGCTTTTTCACTACAAACTTTGTCTAAATTGATCTACTCGTAAGGCTTGTTGCTCATAATGTTCTTCTGAAAAAACAGGACAGCCCATGGTTAAATCGTGCAATAGGGTATTTAGAGGTTTTGAGCTAATTTCAGACACGAGAGCCTGGGTTTCCTTTGCCGAGTAACGACTATTAATAGAATGAGCTAAAAGCTTTAGTTCTGGCTTTGTGACGGTCTGTTCATTGAGTAAAACTGAACTCTCTCTTAGAGCTTGAAAGTATCGGGAAGACCATTTTTTTAAAAGTATCTTTTGTTCCACTTCATCCAAAGCCACAGACAAAGCCTCTTGTCCTAAACCCATTTCATTAATGAAAAGCCCTTCGTATAAATCGATTAAACCGGAGTCAGGTAAGCGTTTCAGGGCGTTGTCAAGAAATACGATAGATGAGTCGGGGTGGCTTTTATATAAAAACTCAAAGTATAGAATTCGTTTAATAGTTTCTTCTGTAAGGTTATGTTTTTTAAAGCTTAAGCCGGTCGGTAAATAATGCCACTGGCTTAGTTCAGTGTCGTTAACCGAGCGTATACATAAGGTCACGGTCGGATTATTTAAATGACAAACCTTATGAATAAGAACCTGACTTGGTGGGATCATTTGACAATGCCCCGCTGTTAAAATTTTTCGCTCAGTGCTTTTTAAGTCGGTGAACTGGATATCACTGTGGATATGTTCAGATTGCTGAACTTCAAATTTTTCGTGCAAGGATTGACCAAATAAAACTTGAAAGGCTCCGCGAAAAGCATGGGAGTGAATAAGAGTGTCGTTTTTGCGCCAAAAATAAATATCAACGGCAAATTTTTTGTTATTAAAAAGAGTGATGGGGGGCTCCCCAAAGCTATTGTATAAATTGACCTGTTCGGGGAGTGTTTGCGTTTGTAAAAGCCATTGGGCCACCTCGGTCTCAAATTCAAAAAAGGAACCAGATGGCTTTAATTTTTTGAGAACATCTAAGGCTTTTTGCGGAAAAGTGGTAAGATCCCATGAACTCTCTAAGATGTTAATTTTATTTAAAATTTCAGAAATCATAAGAGGGCTTTGTTTTATGGGAAAAAGGTTATCTTATAAATATTTTTTGCACTTTAAAAGTGTGACTCTAAAAGATTCTAAAGACCGAGTAAAGTCTCTAAGAGGTAAAAATTGCTTCCTGTAAAAATTCCGTGTATGGAATAGAAGTTATTCATTTTGACCAGGAGAAGTCATGAGTAAAGTGATAAACCTAAGAGAAACAAAAGATCGTAGCTCATCATTGAATGTTTTTGGGCAACCTTTAAGCGAATGTAGTTGTGAACCTATGACGGGTTGGTTTAGAGACGGTTTTTGCAAAACAGATGAGTCAGACCATGGCCACCATGTTGTTTGTTGTGTTATGACCGATGAGTTTTTAGATTTTTCTAAAAAAGAAGGCAATGACCTTAGTACACCGCGCCCTGAATTTGGATTTGTTGGTTTAAAAGAAGGGGATCATTGGTGCCTTTGCGCTAGCCGCTGGAAAGAAGCTTTTGATGAAGGAAAAGCCCCTCAGGTGGTCTTGGAGTCGAGCCATATGAGTTCTTTAACCGTAGCCACTTTAGAACAGCTAGAGTCTAAAGCCTTCACTAAAAAGCCTAGGCAATAAAAAAGCGTCTCACATTAAGAAACGACAAAAACAACAGACCCAAGAAAAATGAATATAAAACTGACAGTATAAAATGTTTGAACATGACGTTGAAAATAAAATTGTTCAGCTCAATTGTCGTTGCTCTTATGAGCTGAATGAGAAATAAATTTGGAACGCTAATTGTATTCTTTAAGGTATGAAATCTTTATTACGAATACTTTTTTTACTTCCTCTTTTATTTTTCTATCAAAACTGCGGAAGCTCCTTTGAAGCGGGGCTGTCTCAAAGTGAGTCCCTTTCACTTCAAGGCTCACCGGGCAGCTCTCCTGATAACCAGTCAAACAAAGAGAATAACCAATCTTCCCCTGATACCAATAACGTCCCTCTTTCTCCGACTGGAGCTCCTGAAATTTTAGATATTCAGGTGAATGCACAAGAAAGGTCTTTAACTGTAAGGTTGAAAAAAGGTGTAAGTGATGAAGGACTAGTTTTTGATTACCACTTAGGAAGCCAGCCTCAAAAAGATAATGATAACTCCAGATCAAACGACCTAGGAGATTCCTCTGGAGTAGGCAGTCAACTTTTTTATACGTTCCCTAATTTACCGGAAGGGGATTATAAAGTTTACGGCCGCGTTTATTATAGCTCAGATAATTTTGCTAATGGAGGATCTCAATTAGTAGCCAACGGGCAGTACTTAGATTTTTCAACTGAAGTGAATATCGCTCCTAGCGAGCCGGAGGTGCCACCCTTATTAGGGCGTTACATAAAAGTTGGCAGTAACCCTGGCGATGCTCAATGTTTAAATTTAGGCCGCAATAATGTTTCTTTTGGATCGGCTCAATTAAGTCATTGGACAACATGGCTAAAAAAAGCGCCTAGGTTTTTTATTGGTAGAGAGTTTTTATCTGTCGAAGATAATGATCGCTACGGTAAAGTTCTTAGGCATAAATTTGTTCCTAACTTCAAAGGCACTGAGTGGGTGGCTATGGGGGCTAATATTTCTGGTAGTCAAACTTATAGGCTTGTGCAGTCTATTTACTTTGAAAAAGGCTGGGACTGGGGTGGTGAGCGTTACCAAGGTGGTAAACTTGGCTTTGGTTTTGGCAGTGGTACTTATCCTACAGGTGGAAAAGATGACCCAAAAGGGTTTACTGCAAGACTGGGTTGGCGAGGCAACCGTGATGGCACGGCAAATATTATTGTCTATTCTTATGCGGCAGATCGCAGTACAGAGTACGGTGAAGATATTGAAATTGGACCACAAACTGCACCGATTGGAGAGTGGATAGAAATAACGATAGAAATAACAACCAACTCATCGATTGGTAAGTCTGATGGTAGCCTTAGAGGTTGGATTAATGGAGAGCTACGTTTGAACAAATCAAATATTGGCTGGCAGCTAGCCGGTAACAAACCCATGATTGACTCTTTGTTTTATATGGGTATGTACGGAGGTCATGGTCATGATTGGTCGCCTGATGGTATTACTTATATGAAATTAGGAGATGTTTGTTGGTCACAAGTTGTGAATGGCTACTCAGGAATTGACCCCGACGCTGGAATCACAAAACTCAACCCACAAGACAGAAATTAATTCAAAGGTACGGACACACTTTTGGACAAGAAGTGTGTCCGTACCTTTTGGGCTAAAAGTGTGTCCGTACCTTTTAGTTTAAAAGTGCGGACTTACCTCTGTCCATAGCATTGCTTATAGTTTGAATCATGATTTTGTTAAATTAATGAATTTCGGTGGGGGGCATCTGCCGTACCGTCATATTGTTTATTTTAATCTAAATGAATCACCTGAGCATTAGCTCCATTGTACGAGCCATTGGACTGATTGATCTCAATATTGTTGGCTTTATTTCCTCTTAGCATGACTTTATGAAATTCTTTATTGGCAGTAGTCATTGATTTGTAAATTCTAATATCTCTTCCGCCTTCAATATTATAAACCTCATTGTCAATCAAAGTTGTCTTACCAACAGCAACAACAATACCACCAACAGAATATTTTCTACTTGTAACATTGAAGATTTTATTTCCTTGTACGAGGTGATTACTATCTTTTTCAATGGTTTCAGAACCGACACCAACTGTGATAGCTCCCGAATGAATCAAACTAACTTCTGAAATAATATTTTCAATCACTTGGATATTACTTGTAAAAGGTTTTAATTCAATAGCTTCTGCACTGGTGTTTGATATAGTGTTTTTGTAAATTAAAATGTCATGAGTTTTATCTGTCTTAGGGTCAGAGCCGTTACCAATATAGATTCCTTCCCCATAAGGGTTTGGAGCCCCTGAGGAGTCTTTAAGTAACCCAGTGTTTTCAATGATATTATGAGACACCTCTATATACGAAGAAGGTAGATCGCCTCGTGGTTTTCCTCCGTAAAAACGACCAACATGTATAGCTTCCATACCTATATTACTGATGGTGTTTTGAGTGATTAAACCACCCTGTACGCTGGCATAAACAATGGCTTTTTGTGCATTTGTAAAATATAAGCCATAAACTTCAATATGCTTTGAGTTGTAAACACGAATCATTGTAGATTTAGCAAAAGAATCACCCACAAACTTAACCAGGCCTTCAGCGTCTTTGTCAGGCATTAAGCGAAAAGGTTTGGCTGATGATGTTTTTAGTTTGTTTTCAATTATTACCTGGCCATAGTTACCTGGTTTTAAGCAGATAGTTCCACTGTCTAGGCTGTTTATTTTACTTTGGAGGTTTGATGGATAAGCTGTGTGATCACATGTAATTTTGTCAGGAGCAGAAGTGTTTTCAGTGGGTTGTTGTTCATCTACAGGTGTTGCTGGTAAGGTTTCTTGAGAGGGAGGTGGAGATTTGTCAGAGGGGTTGTTTTTTGCTGTATTGTCTGTGACAGAGACATTGTCCTTAGGTTGATCTCCTTCAGTATTGGGTTCCTGATTATTGGAAGAGTAATTATTTATTAATGAAGAGCTTGTTAAGCTTCCATCGATATTTTCTAATTGTGAAACTTGAGAATTAAAGCCACTGCCACAGTTTTGATACAAAAAAAGTAAAGGAATTATACAAAGGAGTGGAGTAATTTTTTTTAAAATTTTCATATAACATAAAAACTGCATAATATATGCCAATGGAAAAACCTGTATTCAATTTAAAATAAATCCTATCGTATTATATTGGGACAAAGCTGTGCACATCTCATTCACTGTAAATGGGTTTTTCAATGTTTTAAAAGTCTATTTGGATAGCTGAATACGCTAAAATTTTAGGGTATTCACCCGAGCAGCTGATTAAACTAGCGATACAAGACGATTTGCTTCGATCAGGCCTTGCTTACAAAGTGGAAGTAAGGGCCTCTTATTATTTAGCAGATAAATTAACTATTGACCAGTTCACAAATATGGTGTACTGTGTTTTTGTATGATAACCTCCATTGATATCTCAGCTAAAGCTCAGAAAATACTAAAAAAAGCTCCACCATATATAGTAAAAAAACTACTTTTTTGGGTGAGTCAAGTTGAAGATCATGGTTTAAGGTTAACAAGAAAAACTCCAGGTTGGCATGATGAGCCATTGAAAGGAAAAAGAAAAGGGCAAAGAAGCATTAGGCTTTCAAAATCTTGGCGCGCTATATATGTTATTACAAAAAATAATGAAATTGAATTTATAGAAATTACTGAGGTAAACAAACATGAGTACTAAAGCAAAAAAAATATTAGAAAAATTAAATAAAGGGCCTTTAACTTTTGGTGAGCTGATTTATAGTATTAGGATGGGCGATGAATACTCTCAAGTAAGTTTTGCTGAACTATTGGGGATATCAAAATCTCACTTATGTGATATTGAGAAAGGACGTAAAAAAGTAAGTCCACAAAAAGCCGCTGAATACGCTAAAATTTTAGGGTATTCACCCGAGCAGCTGATTAAACTAGCGATACAAGACGATTTGCTTCGATCAGGCCTTGCTTACAAAGTGGAAGTAAGGGCCTCTTAGTTGCTAGCCAAATAAAAAAAGAATTTAATTTCTACTCTCAATATGAAAAATTTCGCCAGTATCTAAGTTAATTTTAATAAGCCGTGCATTCATATTTTGTCCATTTTTTGAAATAGTTAACTTAGAGATAGCCGTGTCTCTTTCTAAAATTAAGACTTTTTCTATATCACTGAATTTATCAATTTTTATGTTCACTTTGACCCAACTCATTTGAGTAATACGTGGGTTTCGGTAGCTACTTTTTTGGTCAAAACGCGCTTGACAGTTTTGATCAACTTTTCCCTTTTTATTATATCCAAGACTTAAAAACTTAGGTTGGTCTAAGTTATTCAATCTAACTCCAGTAAATTTAATCAAACAGGTTTCAGGAACAATTACTTTTAAATCAATAGGCCCTAGATTTGTAAAATGAACTTCAGATTTATTTTTTAAAGATAAATATTCAGGGTAATGACCTAGAATATAATAAGGGGATTGTGAAATGACCTCTTTACTTGCTAAAAATGAAATATCAACAAAACCTTTAAGAATTGGCCCTGCATAATTATACGTTTTAAAACCTTTCCAACGACCGCGTGCCGTTTCTAAATCTATTGTTGATTGATTGAAAAGAGGATGAAAAAGTGGAAACATTGGGTTAAGATGGTTCTTTTTTAAAGACGCTTCCCAGTCAATTTTTTTCATATTTGAAAACTGATCAGATACAAGAAGAGCATTAAGTTGACGTACACCCATGGAGTTAAAATTAAAGTCGAGTAAAATATTTTCTCGGTAAAATAGCTCATGTAAAATAAGGCCTGCTTTAATATCATTGGATAAGGTGTTCCAAAGCTGACTATAGATTTCTACTTGAATACGTCCTTGGCGATAGCCGCCCTTATAGCTTGGTGCAAACTGCTGTAAGGCAAGTTTTAAAGAACAGTTTTCAGGAATAGATACATCACCAAGACCGTAATCTTTTTGATTGGTTTTATCTTTTACTTCAATATGATTTAGAGTAAAAGTCGATCTTTCAGTTTCGATAATTTTATTTTTATTCCAAAAATTTTTATATTGAAATCTATAATTTTTGGCACGGTTTGGGTCAAGTTGTTCTAATTTAATTAATAATCCTTCCACTTTTTCATGAACAGATTCTCCTGGAAGTGAACTAAAGCTCAGAAGCTGATTTTTATTTTTAGCTTCAAAAAAATCAAAAACCTCAACCTGACCCTGGCAATCAATGACAAACCCTGCGTTTCCCACCTTGTCCCATGATAAGGCCTGAAAGGAAAAGACTGTAGCTAGAATAAAAAAGAGGTGAATCATTATTGCTCCTTTTCAATTTGTGTGAGAGGGAAAAACTGTAATTGAACTTGATAGATCTCGTTGGCTTGCTGACTATCCATTGTTTCACCAAATTCATTTAAAAAGTTTCTGAGTAACTCTTTGGCTTTTGGCATATCATTTTTATTAAAACACAAAGTTCCTGACAAAATTTCTCTGTTTTTAACAGGGACTAAATCAATTGAAGAT
The DNA here is from genome assembly GCA_020630675.1 of Bdellovibrionales bacterium. GTDB lineage: Bacteria > Bdellovibrionota > Bdellovibrionia > Bdellovibrionales > UBA1609 > JAHDIR01. Next base: position 62,611 of record JAHDIR010000005.1, on the reverse strand, counting down.
TTAGCTTTGCTCAGCATGCTTTTATGATAATTTTGAATAGCTAGATCTTTGATGTCTTCACTGGTCGAGACACTTTTAGACTTTAAAGAGACTTTATTTTTTTGAATAGAAACTAAGCCGACTCTTTCAAGGGTGTTGAGTGCCGTCTGAATTTCTTTATCATTCACTTTAAATATAAATTGATTACTAATCCAAGTGGTATCGAGTTTAAACTTTTTGAGTCGAGTCATTTGCCTAAGTGCCAAGTGAAACCAGCTACTGATGACTTCGAATGTTTTCATTTCTAAAATTTGAATTTCTTTGTTGTGACCGTTTTGAGCAATGCGAGATTTTAATATAGACTTAATAGGGGAGTTGTCTTTTGTTTTCTCTAGACTGATTAAATCATTAAAATATAATCTTTCCTTTTCATTGAAATTAAAATAATCAACCAATGAATTCGTAATTTTTTCCCCAGGAGCCCTTTCGTTTTTAAGAATTTTAGAAATAGATGAGGTGGATTTTAAACCTAGTGCTTTTGCCCAAACTCCCAAGCTCCACTCAGGGCAATTTTGTTTTTTTAATTTTACAAAATCATTTAGAAAACAAAGGTAGCCTTGATATTGCAATAGGTTTATCTGGATTTTTGTCGACATGTTATCCCTAGGCGTTAAATAATAATTAATTATAAGACACTGTTGGCAAAGGTAAAGTTTTTTTTGCCTATAGCTGAAATTACCCTTGGCATTACTGCCAACAGCCCTAAATTAAAGAGCTTTAAGGAATAAGAGCTCTTTTTTTAATTTGACCAAGTGAGTTTAATTCTGACACAATCTTTTTGATTCAAAAAACCAAGGAGGGTTTTTTTTGATGAAACTAATTTTTATTTTTTTGATAATTATATCGTCTGCTCTTTCAAGTGTTGTTATGGCTGAAGTTGATATACATGTGTCAGAAAAATGGAAGCTATATGAATCATTAGATGCTATTGATAAAAAGCTATATTTTTCGCAGCCTCATCAGAAGCAAATTGATAAGACCTACAAACTTTTACTCAAATCATACCAAGCTCTTAAAAATATATCGTCTGTTTATCAGCCAGCTAAAATTAAATTTAATTTTAAACATCAATTAGATATGGGTGAAATCCCAATTGGAAAGCTTAAATTTTTTGAAATTCTTTTAGAAAATATTGGAGAACAAAAGGCTACAGGTTTAGAAGTTACTGGCTTGAGTTACCCGCTTGGTTTTGTAGGTGGTGAATTTCCGGGTTTAAAAGGAACATGTTCTGATGATTTAGAGCCAGGTAAAAAATGTAGTCTTTTTTTACAATTGTCAGCTGACCAGTTGTCCTCAAGAACAGTCTCTCTAAAGTTAAATTATTTTAATTCAGTAAATTCTGTTCAAAACCAATTTAAAGTAAATTATAAAATTGTAGAACCAGCTTTGTTAGTGCTTAGCCGACATAGTTATAATTTTTTTAAAACAACAATTGGAGCCAAATCTCACTATCGTTTTCAAGTTTTTCATAGGGGAGGATACATTGCTCAAAGTATAAACTTCAAATGGAAAAACGGATTATCAAAAGCTTTTGTAATTAAGAATAACCCTGATCTAAATCAAAAATACCATTGTCAAAATCAGTTAGTTAAAGGCCAAGAGTGTGAATTTTTGATTGAATTTCAACCCCAAGACGACTTGAAAAACAATGCTACTTTGTTATTAGAATATAATAATGGTGTAAGTACCCAGCACATAAATCTGTCTTTAATAGGGAGAGGACAACCTCCTGGACAATTATTAATGAGTCAATCAGACCCTTTTAGATTTAAAGAGCTCACCTTGGGTGATAAAGTTAACCAAATTTTCGAAATCAAAAATATAGGCTTAAGCTCTATTTCTGAAATAAAGTTGAAAGCTTCGGGACGTCCCTTTTCCGTTTTAAAAAATAAATCATTAGAAAAAGAATATATTTGTAATAATGAAATTGCCCCAGGAACAATGTGCAACATTGTTGTGAGTTTTTCACCAACGGCCAGAGGAATTAATAATGGTCAGTTAAAGTTAAGTTATTTTGATGGTGCTAAAACCAAATTTTTTACTAAAAATTTACTAGGCGTATCCGTGCTTCCAGCATTTTTAGTATTTAATGAGTCACCTCTGTTTAATTTTGGTTCTAACAAAGTGAATACATCCACCTCAAAGCTTTTAACAGTTACAAATGTTGGAGAAAGTGAGGCCACAAATTTAAACTTTAATGATAAAATGGGCCCATTTTATAAGTTAGAAAACCATGAGCTTAAAGATCAGGAGTGCGGCCCTCATCTGCAACAGGGCAAAACCTGTGTGTTTGGTGTTGAATTTAGGCCTGAAAACGAAGGGGTTTTTTCTGACACTCTACAAGTTTTTTATGAAGATGGTTTATCTCTTCAGGTGAGCTCGGTAGACTTACTGGGAGTGGGAAGAATGTTGCCCTCTCATGAAGAGCCAAATCCAAACAATTGGCGGTGGCATTTAGTTGGAATAAAAAATGGAGAAACGTCTTCAGTTAATCCTGTAGAGCTTGTTGCTACAGGAATTTTATCAACTCCTGGGGTTTCTTTAGAAGTTTTTGCCGATGCATTATGTCAGCATTCTCTTCATCAGAGTGTTATTTTTGGAAATGCTCATTCTGTAGTTTTGCCAATGTCATCTGAAGGTGACAATTATTACTATGTAAAAACAACATCTAGAAATGATGTAGAAAGTGCTTGTACATATGTGGCTCACTATAAATTTAAAAGTGTTAAATTAGTTAAAAATTAGATTACGATTTATGAAGTTTTAAACAAAGTTACAAGGAGGTAGCTGTGGTGATTAAATGTAAATTATTAATTCTCTTAATTTATTTATTTTGTTGTTCTGTATATGCTTCAAAACAAAAGTTAGATAAACAGGATTTATCTGACTTAATCATGAAAATTAGAAATGAATTAAGCGATGAGGAACACAGTAAAAAACAAATTGACTCAAGCTTGCTCTTTATAGAGAAAGCTTTGTCAGTAATAGATGGAGAAAATAAAATTTCACAACAGAATTTTGTTAATTACCTAACCAAATAAATTTTTTCAAATTATTCAGTTTATGGAGACGTTATGTTTTATTTAATTCATTATTTTTTAATTTTAGTTTCATTATTAGGACTAAGTTTATCGGCATTTGCCAGCTTAGAAGGTTTAAATCGCCCCTTTTTAAAGGGCAATGGTTCAGCTCATGTCACGGTCAGTTCTAATGAAAAAATTGTTTTTGACAACCAATCCAACTTTAAAGTTTCAGGTTATTGCTCTCACCCTGGTTTTAAAAATATTTTAATTGAAGGGAAGTTTGTTGGAACGACTGTTAAGGTTGATTGTTTAAAAAACCAAACTTGGAAGGTCAGTTTAGACTTCTCTAATGGTCCCGAAACAGATATGAGTATTTCGGAAATAAAAATTACGCACTCACCCAAGTTGAGATTTAAAAAAGTTAAGGTGGTTCGAAAAGTACAAAACTGCCGCGCTGTTGCTCAATTTGATGCTTATTCTAATTTTTCACGTTTTAGTTTTGAAAGTACACCCAGCGCTCAACAAATTCCCATTTGGAACTTTGGGGATGGTTCTCCTGACGTTAAACTATCAAAAAATGTTTCTTATTATTATTTAAACAAAAATTATCCTTATAAAGTGACCGTAAAACATTGCCCAGAAGAAATTGAAAGAGTTTTTTGGGCTGCAAGCAAGAAGTTAGGGCATGAAGAAAACTTAGTTATAGCTCCCGTGCAAAACTTATTTCCAGTGACAGGAGGCTATAAAAATTTAAGTTATTTATATGTGAATAATAAGAGTTCAAAAGTTAATCCATATGGTTTGTCGGGTGATGCTCCTGACCCAGACCAATTTCCTGCCCTAGAGAGCTATCAACTTTTTTATAATTCCCAATTACTTTCATTACCTAAGGATATTAAATGTCATGGTGAAAAATTAAAAAATTATCGATTTTATACATCTAGCGAATTTACCAATCCATTAAAACATCCTGTGATGGGGCCCTCTTGTTATCGTTCAATCATTTACTATGATCTGTATTGTAGTGGTTTGTTTTGTAAGAATATTTCTGGTGAAGCTATGGATATAGCTAAGTTTACTTCTGATATCACTTACTATCGATTACTTGGTGTTAATCTGAAGGTAAATTTTCCAGAAGAAATAAAAAGTCAAACTCTAACGCAATTTCAAGTTTCGAGATCTGCCATGAAACTAGAAAATTGCCGAGGCAATTCTGTACCCCAAATTGGTTCTTCGCCCATGCTCAAGTACTTTGATATAACTCATAATTCTTGTTATTTAGATATATCACATGACTGGAATAAGTCTTGGCCTCTGTCATTAACCTCTATTTCATTGAGTGGGCCAATTACTGGAGTTCTTAACAGTAATTGGTTAGAAAATGCGCCTCAAACCTTAATTCATTTTCGGTTAACAGACAGTTTGGTGCAGGGATACATTCCTCAAATTAGGTCTTTATTGGCATTAACAAGTTTTAATGTCAGGAATAATTTATTAGATATAGATAATTTTCCAGACCCTTCTAAGAATTTACATTTGCGATATTTTAATATAAGCAATAATCCATTCAGCAATACAACAGGTCCTTATAAGTTTCCCGATTGGACGGCATTAGTTTCTTTGCAAAAATTCTTAGCTCCTGGCGTTGATTTTGGCGGTCAACCTCATAAGCCCCAAGATTTACTGCCTACAAAAATGAATGAATTTAATATTGATTATACGGGTGCCTATATAACCAGTTTTGATTTAACTGGTTTAAAGCATTTAAAGTATTGGTTTGCTTCTGGTAATCAGTTTGTCGGCAGTTTAGACCAATCCATTTTTGGAATTCCGGGGGAGAAATTTGAAGAGGCGCGTGTACGATTTAATGGCTTAACTCAGGTTTATTGTGATAACTTATTTGATGGGGTGTGGGCTAATCGCAAGCAAATTAATGAATCCACTGGGTTTACTCGCTTTCAAGTTTTAAAAGGAAATTTATGTCAATTGACTAACGATCAATCTCAAAAAATTTCGGGACAAGGGGCCTATGTAGGTGAAGGGCTTTGGAGTCAGTACTCTTTAGACTTTAGTCGTTAGTGGTTAGGCGAACAGCTCTTATTTTTTAAGAGCTGTCTGCCATTAATATTTGTTATTTATCTTTGATTAGAACAGTAGCGTCCGAAATTTCGGCTATATATTTGATCAAGGATATTTTTAACCCCTTTATAGCGAGAGTCTTCGGGGCCTTGAAGGTCTAAATCATTAATAGCAGTGACAGGTTGGTCATTGTTATTTAAAAGACAACTTATTCTTAGAGGATCATCAAAAGAGATAAATTCAGAATCTGTTACAGGCTCTCCAACCACTACGTTTACACCTTTTAAGTAGTAGGTTTCTCCGCGAAGTATAAGCCCAAATTCTTTTGCATTCAACTGAATATCAGTAGGAGCTGGGCGCCGACCAGCCAATGGGTCAAAGTTTGTGTTATTGGATGAATCTGTAACCGGTGTCGTAGTTAAACAGTCACCTTCTCGTTTGAATTTATAAGCTAAGTTTAACTCTTCTTTCAAAGCTTGAAAGCGCACAGGAGAAGCCAGCTCTCCTATCCTGTCTAAATTATTATTGCTTTCAACGGGCACTTCACTATTGGGGTGTATACAGCTATTTTCAAAGCGATAAGTCATATGCCTTCCGCCAATTTTGTAAACGGTATTTTCAACTAAAAGCCCAACAGGAACATGAGTGATCACTTCTTGGCTTTGAGGGCGATGCCTCTTAAATTGATCAATGATTCCATTCACAATTTGTAATTCAAAGGATAAATGTGGAGTGTTCCTTGAGGTTCCAATAATTTCATCAAAGGGTGAACGGCTCAGGTCAGACATTTCTGGGTTAGAGTTAGCAAAGTTGACGGAAGAAAAAATTGAACTTCCTAAAGGAACAAAGCAAGTCTCATTATGATGAATCTCCACAGAGCTGGGCCAAAAATTTTGAATCACACCATCTAACTCATCACTAATGGTATCAACCACATTATCTGTTGTTGAACAAGGAACAGAGTCATGACTTCTATGGTTGTTACCAAGAGTTATTTTTTCAAAGTACTCTCGATCACTCAAGAAAAGGGTATTACGATTAGGAAAAGAGAGCTTTCCTTCAAAAATGGTAGCGCCGGGTGTATCGGCTCGAGTGGTAAAAGACAGTCGAGTTGATTTTTTTTCTGTCGTTATAATAGACATATATTGCTTGGGGGCATTGTTGGTTTGCCCTGTAATAGAAGCGTTTGTTACGGCTATATTAGCTTTGGTTCTGGCAGGAAGACTAAAACCTAAGTTAAGAAACCTTAAGTATTCAGGGCTAAAAAAACTAGTGTCAGCATGATCTATATGAAAAGCCAAGAGCTCTTTGGTGGGAACACTGCCTAAAGATTGAAAACGAGCTAAGGAAGCGGCGTTGTAAGCTTGACTAAAAGCTTGAGCACCATCGGTGACAAGACCTTTGAAGATCAAATTAAATAAACTAGAAAATGGAAATGCAAAATTAAATAGCCCAGACACTTCTGTTTTATTTGAGGCATATCTAAAAGAGTTTTCTAAAAAAGTGGCCAAGTATTGTATAGACGCCGGGATGTGCGCGCCCTTATGGGGAGCATCAACAGAAAAGTATAAATCAACATCATGTATTCGCTGGGAATTCTCCATACTAACAAGAGCAAGGCGAGATAACACTCCCCCTAAGCTTAACCCCATAATTTTAACAGGTTCTTGAGCGCTTGTTTTTTCTGTACTACGTATTATTCTAACTTTTTGTAATATATGAGCTAAAGCTCTACTTTTATCTCTAGCTGGTAATAAGTTGGTTGAGGGGTGGTTGCTTGCAACATATAAAACTGAAAAGCCTTCTACGTGAAAGTAACTTAGTAAGGTGTGTAGGTGAGTGCCTTGAGACTGAGAAAGTAACCACTGCACCTCTTGGTCAACAGTCATAAAACCAGTAGAATTAAAAGGGCCAACAATAACAACAAGCTTATCCCAAGGGTTATCATTATTGCCAGCTGGGTAAAACTTTGTAAGCAAGGCCGTTGTAGAAATATTATTTTTAATGGCAAATTCATTATATTCAGCATTGTCTGAATAAGCTCTATGAAAGCATCCAGTATCAAATGTATAATCACCTACTGTAAGGCACTCAGGCTGAATGACTTGGTAGGCAATTTGATCAAAAGCGTTTAAGTCGTTCAGTAAATTTAGACGCACTTGAATATCAAAGCGAGGATTGATTCGGCAGAGTTCACCATTAGATTCAAAAGTACCTAGGCCATTGCCATCAACATCTATGCATTGGGTGTAAGCAAACAAATTCTGAGAAGTAAAAAAACTAAGGAGTAAAATAAAAAGAAGTTTTAAAAAAATTGATTGATAAGGGAGAGAAGTTACAGACATAAAAAGCCTTTTTTTAGAGCTGAGGTCTATTGAACTGTTGTTCAACAGAAGGGTTATCATTGTAGCTCTTTTTTAAGGGTAACAAGCCCGTTTAAGTACGAACAAATTAAGTACGAAGGTGTGAGGAAAAGAGCTGTAGTCAATTAAAGGTTATAACTATATTCTGACCGCTCAACTAACAATATGGAGAGCCTTTGAATGTAAAGTTTATAGCTAAAACTAGCTAAATTTTACATTAAGAATAAGGAGGGCAATATTACAAGCTGAAGCCTCACTCTTCTTACCTGTGATAGATTGTCTAAATTATTCACAGCCTTAGATTTATTTACAATAAAAAAACCGACGATATTTGATCAAAAAATTTTATGATAATATGAACCAATGAATACAGGGCTATATTTAAATTTAAAGGTAAACTTGCTTGTATACAGGTTGTTTTTTTTACTGGCTCTTTTGATACCTTTTACACGAGCTAAAGCCATTTACAATGGTACGCCTTTGAGTCATGAGCACCCTCTGGCTGGTCATACGGTGTTATTACTAATGCCGTCAGAGAACGGTTATTCATTTGATGTATGTGGTGGGTTAATCTTAGCAAAAGATACCATTCTTACTGCCGCCCACTGTGTGGATGAAGACTATCCCATTGAACAAATTATATTTGATACACGATTTAGTGAATCGACCTCTCCGAGAAATGAGGGCCTTAGAGTAAAGCGGCAACAAATATTAGTCCACCCTGGATACTCCAGCCAGCTAGAGTCTGATTCAACCTGGTTAAGCGTACCTGATTTAGCCTTAATAAATTTTAATTTAGAAAGAGATCGACTTCATCCGCAATATGAAATTTCCGAAGTTTATCAGCCAGTGACTTTTAGTGAAGTCTCAGAAATCAAAGAAGGAACTACCGCGGCTATAGCTGGCTATGGCTCTCAAGATGAAAAAGTGACTAGTCTCCATCAGTTGAGAAAGACTAAATTGAAGACCATGCCTTTTACATCTGATACAACATTTGCTTTAGAACATAATACATCTGGTAACTCTTGGGGAGATAGTGGCAGTGGCGCTTTTATATGGAATTCGGAAAGCCAAAAGTATGAACTTCTGGGAGTTCAATATTTTGTGGATGGTCCCCCTGATAACTGCCATTATTGCGAACTCATAAACAGCTCTTATTTTATCAAAGTAATAAGTTATAAAAGTTGGATCGAAGAGGCTATGAAAGAACTAAGGGCCAGAAACCCAGTAGATAAAAACTCAAGTTTGCAGCTAAGTCCTGTATGTTCTACTTTAGTACCCAGGCGCTAGTTTTATTGTCTTGAAATGACAAGCTAAGGCTTAAGCCTTTAATACTGAAGTAATAATATTTATTTCCAGTGCCTTTTCCAAGACTTATGATCAGCTAATCAATGTTCGTTATTGATACAAAAAAATGTAAAATTATTTTTAATAACTTCTAATAGTTTTCATTACTTATGTCGATAAGAAGCATATGAATAAAGGTTTTTACTTTTACGCTCCAATTATAATTTTCAAACTGTTCATTTTATCTTTGATGAGCTCCTGTAGTTACGAACATACAGTTATTGAAGAAAGTTCTTTATTTAATCCAACCTGGGACTATTCAAGCTCATCAAAACTAACTTTTAATGAAAATTATGTGGAAATAAAAAATGGTCAAGCCCAACTAAAGCCTATAGATTTAAACTTTGATTCGTCTGAATTAAATAGTCTTTCTCAACCTGGAATGAGTTTAAATCAAAATTTTGTTTCAATTCAATATGATAAAAATTCGTCAGAACATGATGTCAGACAAATTTTACCTCAACAGGCTGGCCAACTATTAGCTTATTGGCGTTTTGATAGTGGTGTTATAGATAGTCAAAATTTAAGTCGTCCAATGGATACATTTGCAGATGCAGCAAACTCGTTAGTTAGTCACCTAGGCAGTCACTCTTTAGCTCTCGATGGAACGTTAGATAATATTAGTACCACCTCAGTTAGTGATTTAGCATCTGATAAAGTTAAGACAATCAGTGCTTGGGTTAAAAAAATGGGGGATAGTTCTGGAACTTATGGCTATATCACACGAAAAGGCTTTAGTTATAACAATGACTCAATTTACATTAGAGTTGAAAATGGTGAGCCTGCAGGAGTTCGTTGTAGTATGGCACAGCCAAGTGTTCCGGGGGAGTTAACGGTTACTAAACTTTCTCTACAAAACGATGTTTGGTATCATTTAGCTTGTGTAATCGATAGCGATAATGAACTTAAACTTTATATTAACGGCACATTAGTTGCGCAAGATTCTTATACAGAACTGCCGGCAATTACGACGGCACCTTTTGTCATTGGTGCAGTCGGAGCCAATGGAGTTTTTTCTTTTAATGGCTTTATTGATGAGTTAGCCATTTTTGATGTTCCTCTTACAGCCCAAGAAGTAAAGCTTTTGTATAATCAACAATCATTAAAAATGAATGATCATAGGCCTGAATGGTCGCCCAGATACAACAGCATCGTCGGCCACTGGACGATGGATGGGCATTGGCATGACTCATCTGGAAATGAAAATCACCTTACAATTTCTGGAGATTCAACATTTGTAAACGAAGCAAAAGTAGGGGGGCTATCAGGAACTTTTGATGGTATTGGAGATACTGTTTTAGATACCTCTATTTCTGGAAGTTTAAGTGCATTAGATTTAAATTCTGATATGACAGTTTCTTTATGGCTAAAGCCGGCACTCATTCAAAGTGAAATAGGCCTTGACCATAACATTCTTGGTACTGTGACTGCAGCTAGCCCAGCTTATCTTGCTCGATTTTTTTATTTTAATCAAACAGCGGCAAGCCCAGGAACGCTTTGGTTTGCAAGATATAACGGAACTACAAGCGCCTCTGTAGTTGGGACTACGCCCATTAACGACGGAAGCTTTCATCACATAGTTGCTGTGGCCAAGTCAGGCCAACTTTTTATGTACATAGATGGAAAACTAACGGGGACAGGAACAGATGTATCATCCATTCCTGGAGGGGTCACAGCTCTTAATTTTACCAGTGGTGCCATTGCTAGCTTTGAGGGAGAGTTAGATGATTTTGTTATATGGGAAGAAGCTCTAAGCCCTTCTGAAGTCAGTTTAATTTTTCATCGTCAAAAGCAAAAGTATGTCAGCCATATAGACTCAGAAGTCATTTCTTTAGGAAGTACCAGCTCTCAATGGCCAGATTTAAGTTGGTCTACGACTTTACCTTTTGGTAAAGGTTTAGTGGGTGATTTTGATACTGATGGGATTGCAGACAGTGAAAGTTCTTTGGATTATTCAAATATTAACGAAAGCTTGGCCGCAGGTTTAATCGGCTATTGGTCGCTCAATGAAAATATTGGAACAACGGGGGCAAGCTCTGTCATTGATACATCAGGAAATAATGCGCATGGTACGCCTGTTGGCTCGGTTGTTTTTGGACAGGATGGACACTTTTTAAATTCAGCCCGTTTTGATGGTATTTCATCACATATAGCTTTTAATGACTCTGCTTTAGATATTAGTGGCTCGGGGCAGTTTACGCAGGCCTTGTGGGTGTTTTCTGAAGTCAATGATATCAACTACCACTCAATCTTGGGTTATAATCTTGATGGTATAAGCCAGCGTCCGCCAACCATTTACATAAACAATGAAAACACCATTTCAGCTTACTTTGGTCATGGTACAGGCCAATGTGGGGTTGTAAAAACAAACGCAATAAGTTCAGGACGCTGGACCTATATAGTGACTTCCTTTGATGGAACCTTATTCAAAATATATATAGATGGTGTTGAGGTGGCTTCGTCATCTTCGTGTAGCTCCTTTACTCCAGTCAGCCAAAATAATTTATGGGTTGGTGGCTCAGATAACTTTTTTCCGGGTAAAATCGATGAGTTTAGTTTTTGGTCAAGAGCTTTATCAGTGAACGAAGTTCAACAGCTTTATCGTCGTGGGGCTAACAGAGTTAAGCTGCAAGTGAAAAGCTGCATTGACTCTAATTGCCAATGTAAAAGCTATAGTTCCTCTCCTGAAGGAAATGCCAATGACTGTGATGGCGACACAATTGTAAACGCTGTAGATTTTGAGGACTCTCATAAGGCAATATTTATTGGTCCTGGAGGTGATGGCACCACCTACTACTCAGAAGCTTTTCACCGAAAAGGTACGGACACACTTTTTAATTGTGGAAACAATACTTCTGACAGCAATGGAAATATATGCGTAAATGATGAAATTACTTTAAGCGCAGGACCAAAACCAACTGTACCTGTGATTAATTTTGACAATTTACCGTTGAGTGCAAGGCCTAATGCCAACCCTTTTTTCAAGTACCGTGTTTATTTAGAAGCCGATGAAAATTTAGCTTGTAGTGGTAGCCCATGCTTTCCTGAGCTCACATCTGTAAACTTAAATACCAGTGAACAAGAAAAATATTTTGGAGGCATACAGGAGGTTAAACCGACTGAAGTGATCAACTATTCTCGCCTAATTTCTATTGCTGCCGCAGCTGACGACTGCGTGAGTTTTCAGCTAAGCCCAGATGGAAGTAATTATTTCTACTACAGTGAAGGTGCCTGGGTGCCGGCAACTCAGCCTGAACATCGTTCAACCAAAGGGGATTTAGAAAATAATATATTGAAGTATTCAGAACAATTTGCTCCTGGAGCCTTACATATTAAATCTTTTTTAAAAACCAATTCTCAGCAAACTTCCAACTGTAGCATTCGTAATATTGATGTGAATTATGTCAAAAAATAATAAGGGGTACACAAAGTCTCTAAAAATTAAGAAGAGTAATGAAGTGAAGTAGTTTTGTACACAGTCAAAATATCAGGCAGTGTGAATAGAATATGTCTCATCCTTAAACACATTAAATTTTTAAATCAGATACTTACAGTATCTATATCCTCATTTAGGCATTCTTTATGGCCTATAACTTGCAGTTTTTTATTTTAGTTGAAGGGGATTTTAATGAGCCGATTATTAAATAAATATTTACTAATATTCCCACTGCTATTATTGATCTTGAGCTTTCAAAACTGTGGCAACTTTAATGCCGAAAGTCTCAATTCATTTAATTCAGAGCTGAAGCCAACAGACCCTTTGATCGATCAAAACCGAAGTGAAGAATCTACTAGCAACACAGAAGCTCCTCAGGTTTCCGAGAGCACTCCTGCACCTTCGATGTCTTCACCAACAGAGTTGGATCCCACAGTAGAACCAGTTCCAGAAGTATCTAATCAGCCTGTTATAACTAGCCTCAAGCTTTTTCAATGGGAGCAGCCGGAAAAATTTATTATATTAAAAGAAAATGCAGTGATTGATCCTGATTTTTTTGATGAAGGCCCTGTTGTCATTGAAATGATAACCAATGAAAATGTTGAAAGTACAAGAATTCAAACCAATGGATTTTCGGATATTGATAGTGAAGCGCCTTTTACTTCTGCCGAAAACTTTAAATTTGACCAAAGCCGCAATTACGAAATTGAAGCTTACGCTTTTACAGAAAAAGAAAGAAAAGGCATAAAAGGAGCCGCTTATAAAATTTCATTTTCAACAAAAGCTTCTGTTAAAAACCCACCAAGTTCAAACAAAGGTAACTGGGATATGACAGTTAAGCCACCTGTGTTAGTAAACCCTATGACTGTGGTTTTATCAGATAAATCTGAAACTAATCATGTGAGCGACTTTAACCAGCTAGGGTGCGAAGGTAAACGTTACTATATAAAAGTTCCAGCTGGCCGCGATGCTAAAATTACTATGTCTAAAGACTCAGGCCCATTAAAATATCCAGTTTGGATCACCGGAGGAAGAAATGTTCATGTTGTTGGTTTAGATTTAAAACTAGTGATTCAATCGGGCTGTGATGTTGGTGAGGCAAATAATTACCCAAATAAACCTGACCCCGCCAAAAAAACTGTTGATGGTCGAAATTTTAAAAACATTCATCCGCGATTACCTGGGGGGATTGCTATACGTTTAGAGCAGGAACAAACTTCATTTATTGAAGGGGTAGACATTGATATAAACGGAATGGAAGCAGATTGCTTTGTTGTTCGTAATAGTTTAAATGCTGAAGATAAGAAAGGTCTATACCGAGACAGTAATGGGCAAATACGTCCCTCGCGTTCAACTTTGAATAAGTTTGTTAAGCAGAGGCATTTTAAGGCGGTAAACACGCGATGTGTGGGAGTAGAAAGTCTTGATAATGACCATAGAGGAATTGGTGATGGAATACATGGTGACTTTTTACAGGTTCAAGGAAACGAAAATATCGGAACTGTCACTCTAGAAAATATTGTTTACCTTATGAGTGGTAATGGAATTTCTATACAAAGGTACAATGGCCTCAATTTAACAAATTTAAAAATGAGAAATTACTATCATTCATATGATAAGCGTTATGCCACAGATGACAGATATGACAGAGGGGCTGCTTTAATTTTTTCTTTAGGGGCTGATAAGTACTCTTTTGAGAATGTTTGGACCAATGAATACCTTGGCAATCGAAATTATGGAATTTTAAACGATTTTAGAGTTGGGGCTTCAGGACAATCTGGAGTGAAGTCAATGCCTGGAATGTTTAAAGGGGCTCCACCTTGGGACTTTGCTCCTTCGAGTCAAGTGGGGGTGAGATATGAATCACCATATTAAGTATTTTAAAGTAATGAACAAATTAAGTATTATCTTATTAATGACTTTACTTGTATTTAGTTTTCAAAACTGTGGTAGTTTTGATGCTGAAAACAGTATTAATTTTTCATCACAAAGTGATGTAAGCTCTACAGAACCTTTAAATGAAAGAGACAATTCAAAGGAAAACTCAAGTCCATCTCCAGGTCTTTCTGAAAATGAGACAAATGAAAATACGCCTTCAGGTTCAAACCCAATTGTTGATGAATCAGAAAATAGTTCTGGATCATCGTCTGAAAATGACAAGCCAGACGAGATGGTCAACGAACAACAAAATGAATCAAGTAAATATAAGTACGGTAATGGTAGGGCTTATCAAAATATAAATGACCCTTCTAAAAGTAAAAGCCCTTTAAGTGTGTACCAGTCAGTCTATAACTCTGATTTTAACACTAAAACCACAAGAATCAGTCGTGAAAATCGTCATCATTACTCAAAAAGGCAGGCCTTCAATTCAGATGAAACTCTTATAAATCTAAGAGGTCAAATATACTCTGCACAGAACTATTCATTAGTTAGTTCACACCAAAGTGCAATTCAAAACATAGAAAGAAACTGGTCAAACCTTAGCCCACATATTATTTATGGTTTGAGTTCCGATCAAAAATCTTTCGTCATGTACAACTTGAATACAAACTCTAACGAAGAGTTAATCTCATTTACAGGTTACAGTAAATGTTCTCTAGGGTCTGGTGAAGGCAATATTTCTACAGATGATAGATACGCTTTTATTGATTGTAATAAAAATGGAAAAAAATATGGTTTATCTATAGACCTAAAAGAAAAACGTATTTTAGGTACGATTGAGTTAGATAAGGCTTATAATTGGGGCTCATTTTCACAAAGTGGAAAATATATTATTATTCAAGGATTTGAAATTAGCAATCGTGCTTTTTTGTATGATAAGTCTTTAAATTTAATTCGTAAAGTTACAGACAAACTTTATCATGGTGATTTTGGATATAACGATAAAGGTGAAGAAGTCTATGCCGCCATTTCTTGGGATTATATTCATTATTTTAGATTGTCTGATAACCAGCTAGTATTTACAGCAAAAGGAGTCGGGCATGGCCACTTAAGCTGCCGAAATATTTTAAGACCTGGTTGGTGTTACTATTCATCTTTTGGAGGCGCTTTAGGAGCTGCAAAGCTATCATCAAACAGTTCAACAAAAAGTGTGTCTGGATCTCCTCCCGGTCAAAAAGGCATAGTTGGGCTAAACCTTGTCGAGCCCATGGGTTTTCATCGCTCAGGAGGCTCTTCTTATGATGCTCAAGCCAAATTAAGTGTAAGCCCATCAGGAACAAAAGCTATTTTTAACTCTAATTGGTATGAGAAAGACAAAGTAGGAGCCTATGTTAGTGAATTTTTGCAAGGGCAGTAATTTTTTTAACAAGAACTTTTCCTACAGTAGAGCAAAGTAACCACTAGACTAAAGCCTTTCTGTATGGGGGGGCGTTTTCGTCAAAAAGAAAGTAAAAATAATTAAATTTTAAAATATAAACTAGAAAAAAGTAGGGGACATTAGTATAGAGTTGCGCCTCTTACAAATGTTTATAAAATAAGATTATGGAATCTTATAAAGTTATAATTAAATCTGTTTGTATTTTTTTAACATCTGTCTTTGTTATGAGTGCTTGCCAGTTCTCAAAACATAAAACTGCTGCCAACAAAAAAGTGAATCGACAAACAACAAGCGTAGCAAACCAATATTATACTCTAGGAGCTGATTATCAGCAAAAATATTGGCATAAAAGTCAGGGGAGCCCGTTAATACCTTACCCTTGGGCTGTTAGAATGCTAAATCTTAAAACTCCCAATAAAGATGGGTCTTATAGCCCTTTGTTAGAAAAATTAGATGAAAAAAATAATTTAATTAAAGATGAAAAATCTCCTTACCTATTAGATTGGGTTGGGTTATCTGCAACATGGACCAATGAAAACGATAGAAGTAGTGATATTTTAAAAGCAGAAAAAGAAGAGGCTAAAAATTTTAAACTAGATAATTTCGGAAATCCACAAGTGGCTATGTTAGAAACCAACTGTGCTTTATGCCATACTGGGCAATTAAAAGTAGGAGATGAAAAATTTATCATTGATGGTGCTCCAGGCTTGTTCAATGTTTTTGGTTTTTTTCAAGATATGGCCGGTTCGGTAGCAGCACTTATGTTTAAAGCTGATGAATTAGCTAAATTTTTATTAACATTTGGTTACAAAGACAGTGAAGTTAAAGGCTTGGCCTGTGATTTTATGTTAAATTTCACTGATGAAATTGAGATGAAAAGAATACCATTTGTTAACCCAAGGCCTACAAAAGACGAATGTATTAATAGTATAGTTTTAACTAACCCTCCAACATTTGACAAACTCAATTCGTTTGAATCTATGGTTTCTCAGTACTTAACTGTTGATACTATTGGGAAAATGCGTGAAAAAAATAGAAGTGTTTTAAATAAGTATTTAGAAGAACTGCTTAGAATGACTGTTTACAAAGGAACAAACTACACTTTAAGTTATGAACAAAAAATGGCTATGGACCGAGTGGGTAAATTAATTTCTTCTTACCCCAAAGCTGAGGTGCAAAAAGGCGGTTCTGGAATTGGCCGGAATGATGCCTTCGGACGAATTGCCAATTCTATTTTAAGAGATAAAGACCCTTTAGACTATTACGCTCCAGTCTCTCACCCATTTGTTTGGGCCACTGAATATAAAGCTGCGTTTCACTATAATGGCAATATGAATTCACTTTTATTAAGAGATATCGGTCAATCCTATGGCTTAGGTGCTGTTATAAAAGAAGAGGGAACATTAAGGTCATCGGCAAATATTGAAAATTTAATAGATCTAGAAAACATCATGCATAAAATTGAAGTACCTCAGTGGACAAAAATTATTGGTGAAAATTCGTTAGACAAAAATAAAATTATTGCTGGTTGTAACACTTATGTGAAGCAATGTATGGATTGCCACACCGCCAGTGAAAAAGTTGGCCCTCAAAAAAAGCTTTTGCAATACAAAGTTTTTAAAATTAACGAGCCGGGGCTAAAAACAGACCCTAACTATGCTGTTCTGCAATCAACACCTTATCAAGGAAAGTATTTAAAAGAAACACTCATGAAGTTGGTGCAAGACACATTAGAGCTTTACAAAAAAGATCACCCAGACCAGGTGAACTCTTATGGGGTATTAAAAGAACGGGCTAAAGATTTAGCTTTGCGAGGCCCCGATGAGTTTCGTGACACCTACTTAGGAAATGTTGGTGAACTTAAAAATGATTATATGACATTACCCACAGATGCCAAGGGTAACAGCAAAGGATATGGTTATGTGGCCAGGCACTTGGCTGGAATATGGGCAACAGCTCCGTTTTTACATAACGGCTCTGTGGCGAGTATAAAGCAACTGATGACACCACCACACCGAAGGTACAAGGATTTTAAAATTAATCATTTAGAGTTTGATACGCAAACCTTAGGGCTAAAGCAGCCAAGTTCAAAAGAGATACAAGCATACTGTAACAAAACACCTATTCACTGTTTTAATGCAGAGGATAGTATCTATGCTGAAACTTTTTACAAATTATATGAAAAATATGAAAATGGTAAAGGTCAACTGCCTAGAAAAGACTATATCACTGGTTATGGCAACAACAACAGAGGCCATTACTTTGAGTCTTGGAAAAATTTAGATGATAACGATATCCAAAGCCTCATAGAGTTTTTAAAAGTTTTAGAGCCAGAAGACGAATATATGTGGAAAGACAGAGATAATTTATACAAAATTGTTAATAACCAATGTCTGCCAGGGCAAAAGTTAAAAGAAACCTTAATTCAATAGTATGTTTTAACTAAAGACTGATGGTATAAATTACTACGACAGGAACCAAAGCCTTCGGCGACCACTGACTACACAGTAACCAATCGCTCATCAGGGGATGATGTTATGAGCGATATTACCAGTTATTCTAGCCAATAGTCTTAAGGCTTTGATAGTAATTGCATTTAATAAAACCAATTATATTCAGCTTTTACATATATATTTCCGATAAGTTATAGTGATGAAAGTTCTGCACCAGTTAATCTATTTTTATTTCTTTTTGGTATCTTTAATATCTTGTCACTCCAGTCAGACCATTATCACGACCAGCTCATTGTTTCAGCCCACTTGGGATTTTTCTAAAAATGAAAACCTAAGTTTTGATGAAAACTTTGTTGAAGTTAAAGATGGCAAAGTGCAGTTAAAGGCACTCGACTTAAATCAATCAGCCATAGAGTTTAATTCTGGAAATTTTTTTTCGACCTATTTAGATGAGAATATTTTGTCGGTAAGAACATCTGACCACGCTGCTGTTGACAGTTCTTGGGCTCCACAATATTCAAGTATTATTCACTACCAACCCTTCAATGGAAACATTGGTGAGCTTGCTAATAACTCCATCATACCTTCAGAAATTGGTGGTGACATGACTTCTTCGAACTTAACAAACTCTACTTATCGGGTGAATTCTAAGTGGAAACAAGGGGTATATTTCGATGGTGATACTGGTGCCGCTATTTTAAGAAATTCAGCTTTAGGAGTCACAACCTCTGTGTCTGTATCTTTGTGGATTAAATTAAACGAATTTAATGGAGGCGTTCAAAGATTTTTTAGTCTTAAGCCAGAATTGTTTGTGTTAAGAAGTGTGAGTAATGTCAACTTAGGACGAATTCATTTTTTTATTAAAACAGACGGAACCCTTAAGCATATACAAGTTGATGATGTCCTGTCTTTAAACGAATGGCAGCACATAGTTGCAACCTGGGATGGCAGCTCTCAAAAACTTTACTTTAATGGTGACTTGATATTTGAACAAGAGCCTGGCGGGGTTTTGTCGACACCAGGCAGTAGTTTTGAAGTGGGTAACTCAGGCTTAGAGCCTATGAATGGGTTTGTTGATGAGCTCATTATTTGGGAAACAACTCTTACCTCAAGTGAGGTTAAATCTATTTATGAAAGGCAGTCTAAATTATTTTCTTCAGAAAATAATTTAGCACCGACGTGGACACCAAAGTGGGATCATCTCGTTGGCTATTGGACTATGGATGGTCACTTGCAAGATTCATCAAACAACGGACATCAAGGGGGCATTGTTGGTGATGTTGCTTATGACACTGACAATCAAGTGGGAAGTCAAAGTGCGGTTTTTGATGGAGACGATGATTATATTGATATGGGTAGTTCGGCTTTATTAAAGACAACTGGCGCCGTCACTCAAATGGCTTGGGTTAAACCAAGTCTCGTAACAGGGTTTCAGTTGATTACTCGGCAAGGACAATATAGCGATATGGAATATGGAATGTACATCTCTAATGGCGAATTATCTTTTCAGTCTTATGACTCAGGTGCTGGAGCCTTACAGGCCTTGTACACTTCAACACAGCCCATCCTATCAGGTGTATGGAGTCATATAGCGGCTGTTAGAAACCCAGATTTATCCACAGATTTATATGTAAATGGCCAGCATTTAGCCTCGGGGCCAAGCAATGCAGTACCGAACTCTACATCTGGTTTTACAATTGGTGCCGGGGTTTCGGGGGGTGGAAACCAAGAGTTTACTGGGCAAATAGATGAAGTGGCTATTTTCAATACAAGTTTATCTCATGAAGATATTCATTCTATTTTCAATCGCCAAAAACAAAAATACTCCGCTCACTTTGATTCCCAAGTGATAGACTTTGGCGCTGCTATCACCAGTTGGCCAGACTTGTCCTGGTCAACCAGCTTGCCTTTTGGTAAAGAGCTAGTGGGAGACTATGACAATGATGGTGTGGCTGATGCAGAAAGCTCTCGTAATTACTCGGCAATGAGTGGTCAGCTACAAAATGGATTAGCAGGATATTGGAATTTTAATGAAAAAACTTTGGGCTCAGCTCCTGGCATAAGTGACATTAAAGATTTATCAGGGCTTGGCCGTCACGGAACTTTATCTGGCCCAATAAATTTATCTCAATCGGGTGTGTTGGGTCATTCTATTTCTTTCTCAGGAGGAGATGGGGAGTTTGTCACAGTTGCTCATCATAGTGATTTTGAGTCAGATGAGGGTTCATTTAGTTTATGGGTTTACACCGGCCTAGACTGGGGAATTGAAGGTGGCTCTTTTGGTCCAACCACTCAAGGAGCAGCTTCTCTAATTACGATTGCTGACGTAAATGCTCACCCTGGTTTTATTATAACTCTTGTAGAAGGGCAGGTTCAAGTGCAGGGGAATGATCCCGTTTGTGGGTCTCCGTGTAATGAAGTGCAATTTAGGTCAGCCAACTACATTATTCCCAATCAATGGAATCATATTACTGTGATTTATAATAAATTGTCTGGAACTAACCAGAGAATTTATTTAAATGGTGTTAGAAATGATATTACTTCTGTAGGCCCTTGGTCTTTTGGAACAAGCAACGATTTAATTTTTGGTGACCGACAACCAGGGACGGCTTGGTATGAAGAGTTTAAAGGAAAGTTAGATGAAGTTGCTTTTTGGACAAGGCCATTAACTGATGATGAGGTTTTACAACTTTACCGCAGGGGAGCTAACCGAGTTAAGTTTCAAGTGAAAAGCTGTATAGACTCAACATGTGCTTGTAAAAGCTTTAGCACATCCCCTCAAGGCAGTGCCACCGATTGTGATGGTGACACTATTGTAAATGCATTAGACTTTGATGACCCTCATAAGGCTAAGTTCATAGGCCCCGGTGGTGACGGCACCACCTACTACTCAGAAATATTTAACCGAAAAGGTACGGACACACTTTTCAATTGTTCTAATAACACTTCAGATAGTGACGGTAATATTTGTGTGGATGATGAAATAACATTTGAAGCAGGGCCAAGACCTACCAATCCAGTGCTTGATTTTAGTAACTTCCCTTTAGCTGCAAGGCCACAAGCTAATCGTTATTTTCAGTATCGCACATATTTTGAGGCCGATGAAAATACAGCCTGTAGTGGTAGCCCTTGTTTGCCAGAGTTATCATCTGTGAACTTCAGCTCAGCCAATGAAGCTAAATACTTTGGACTTGTTCAAGAAGTCATGCCGACAAAACCTTTTGCTTATAAAGCCATTGAGTCTATTGAAATCAAAGCTGATGACTGTGCCACATACCAACTCAGTCCTGACGGAACGAATTACTTTTATTTAAGTGGTGAATCTTGGGTGCCTGTGACAACAGTCAGTCACAGCTCTACGAAAAATGATCTTGAAAATAATATTGTCAGTTTTTCCAATGAACATGGCCCAGGGCTATTGTACGTCAAAGCATTTTTAACGACAAATTCTGATCAGAGCTCCAATTGCTCTATTCACTCCATTGATGTTAATTCTTCAGATAGGTAAATTGACCATTCAGTTGATGGTTTTAAATGAGTTCACAAGAATATTTTATAAAAAAAACAAAAATTTATAAACGGCTGACCTTGCAATTTTTAGCTTCTGGGTATCGCTCTAGAATTTTTACCGTTCGATCATTTAATGAAGGGTGAGTGTCTAAGTACTTTTGTAATATTTTTTTCACAAAAGGTGTCCACTGTTCAGTAAGGCTTTCTGTTTTAGATGTTTCTTTGATATTTTTAGGGCTGTCATTTTTTTCTTTATTTTTATTGAGGTCTTCCCTTTCTATTTTCATTAAAGAAGATATTTGTAATTTGTCAGTGACTTTCTTTTCATTATAAGCATAGATAGCACTCATAGCTTCAGTAAAGCACTTTGGAGACATATTGTTTTCAATTAATTTTTCTATAGCAAAGTTATCGGCTTCTTTTTCAAACTGTCTTGAAAAGTCATGGGAGTAGATAACAAGACCAGCTTGTAATAAACTATCTGAAGCTCCTGGTAAATCTCCAATAAAAACGAAAGTAAACATAAGCAAAAAAGAATCTTTAATTAGTTTTGAAACTATATGATTGTGTTTTAGGTGACCAGCTTCATGATAGGCGACGGCTAACAAGTATTCCTTTTTATTTAAAGCCTCAATAAGCTTGTCGGTGAAAAATATATTTTTATTTGCTAAGGCAAAGGCATTGGCCTGCGGTAAAACACTTCTTCTAAAATTTAAATCTATTTTATCAAGGCCATTTTGACTTAAATAGGTAGTTATCTCATTTCTTTTCTCAACAGAAAGTTCACTTTCTTTAAATAAAAATTTATCCATTTGATCTTTAAATTTATTATCTAAAATTAAAGTGATATTCTCTGGCATAATTTTGGCTATTTTTTGACTCATAGAGGGAATAAAGTACTTAAGGCATAAAAAAAGAATGCAAGCAGTGCCTATGAAGGCAAAAATAAATATCTTCCACTTATTTTCTAAAAAGTAAGGGGAGTATTTTTTTATAATATTTAAATCTGAAATTTTAGATAAAAGCTCAGGAGTGTTATCTAAATGCAAAGAGTTTTTATCAGGTAAAATTACCTCTACAGGAATTCCTGATAAAACCATTGAGAATTGACAATCTTTTATGTCGTACTCAGCAATAATGTTGTTATTTTCAATAATAGTTAAATTTAAAGAGGTGAGTTTGATTATTACATGATGAGCTTTTGAGCTTCCAGCAATAAAATAATTACCACGAAAGCTCAAAGGATTATAAACCTATTTCGATATCAAAATCAAAAGTATCAACAACTTCTTCACCCAAGGCGCTAATGCTATCTTCGGCTTTGGCTGTAAAAGCATCAAAATCATCAATTTGTATTTCTCTATTTTCAATAAGGTACTTTAAGCTACGCATTTTAGCCCAAGGGTAGAGCAGTCCTAGCGAGCAAAGTATCAAAGCACCGTTAACCAAGCTGATTTTAAAGTAGGGCTTAAACTCAAGGCGTGAGTTCAACTTATGTTCAGGGTTAAGAAATAGTCGACTCCACACATAATGTTTGATGGAATATAAAAAGTAGATAAAGCAAGCAAACAAGCCAATGTAAAAAAGTAGAGTTGGAAAAACAATAGCTGAAGCTGCTTTTAAAATGAAAGTGAATAATAAGATAGATGCAAAAAAGAATACAAATATGCCGACATACCTCAAAACAATGGGCATAAAAACTTCTTTTTTAAAAGTTTGAACAGTGCTCACTATTTTAAATTGATTGCCTCCATAGTAGGCGTGATTGTAAAAATAGTTAATAACGGCGTTGTAAAATTTAGGGGCTAGAACAAAAAAGAATATAACAAACAGGATTAAAAGAATAAAAAATGCGTATAAGGTAGGGGAGGCTGGAGAGTTATTATCCATGCTGTTAATGGCAGGAGCCATCAAAGTACTGAGTATAAAATAAATTAAAAAGGGCACTGTATATTTAAACCAAATATCGTAGGCCTCTTTAATGGTGCCTCGAAAGCGAAAGCGGATATTACGGTAGCTTGTATTCGAAAGCCTAAACTTCATAGATTTTACAAAGAGAAATGGAAAGGAAAAATAAATAAGCAATAGGCCGAGAAGGGTGACATAAACACTTAATTTAGCACCAAATAAATATAAAATTAAAATAACTCCCGATATGATTCGTCCTTTTAAAATAGCAACGGGGTCTCCATGAAAACCAAATCGAGCATTTTCAAGTTCAGTGGCTCCATATAAATATTTGAGGTTTCGAACTTTTGCCCAAGCAGAATAAATTCCTAGAGTTAGTATCGTAAGAAGAATATTTACAACCCAAATTTTAAAAAACTCCATCCCTTGGCCGTGAAAGATGGGCGACTTAAAAGTTCCTACAGATAAGTCAGTTGTGTCTTTTTTCATGTCCGAATCAATCATAATTATCTCTTTTTAAGTTTCTAAAAACTTAATTTTTTTTAATGAGTTAAGGTTTATATGCCAATAGCCTACCGTGATGACTAAATCAAGCCAAGTGGTATTTTTTTAGAATAAGTGGAGTGTTTGCTTAAGCTCTTGACCTTACATTTGAAAAAAATCAGATTTTAAATAAATAAGGCAATTCTTAGAAGGGCAAAGCAAATTTAGTGAGGTTGTACCTTTTACAAAAAGCACACTTCCTGGCTTAAGGTTTTTGTTTTGGCTTTTAATGACTCCAGAAATAATAACTATATTGGCCGTTTCAATATTGAGTTGAAGTTTGTTGTGAAATTGAAATAAATAACCAGAAATAGCTTGCTTATTATTTTTCCATAAAGAGGCAACGTTATAACCAGTATGTTTTTGCCATTTAATTTTTGAAGCAGGAATATTAAATGGTTTTTCTCCATTTTTAAACTCTTGGTTTATGGGTTTAACTAAATAAGGGCCCTTGTCAATTTCAACAAATGCAATATTTACTGGGCCTTGAGCTGAGGTAATATGAGGTTGACCTGCTGGTTGTGTCCAGTAAGAGCCAGCAGGCATCCAATTTTTTGGGGCTTTGGCCTGATCATTGTGAATTAAGCCTTCAATAACTATAGCCTTGTAAGAAACATTATGAATGTGTTCTGGAGAAGAAAACCCATCAACAAATTTTGCCAGAAAACCTGTCGGCACCTCTTTCTTTCTGCTGCCCCATAAGGTTGCTGCTTGAGGGCTTTTATCGCCTCGTGCAGGATTAAGCTTTTCCCATTTCACGCTTTCTATGGGAACGGCCTTTATGTGGCTTTTACTTTTTTGAGCACAACTAATAACAAGGCAGCTCAAGAAAAGAGTAAAGATGAATTTCATAAAACCTCGCGAAGTTGAGTCAATAACTAACTAAAGGATCCTATTTGCTCTTCAAGTATAGATATTAGCTCTTTAGTTTTTTCAAGATTCAAACCATCAGCTTGAGGGTTGGCAAATTGTCCAGAGTCATTATCAAAGTACTTGCCATTAGATTCAAGGTGTTTTTCGTCAAGGGCTAATTCGGTTAAAATATTCACGCCAATATTAATATCATTACCAGAGGTACCAAAGCCTTCTCTTACCATTTTTGTGCCTAAAAGTGAACCTGGATTTACAGATATGACAATTGGCCCATTTGTGTTTTGTTGATGAGCCAAATGTTGTGACCACATTGTTAAGGCAAGTTTACTTTGAGCGTAGGCGCTAAAATCATCAAGCTGGGTGTTACCTTTCAACGCTTGAAAATTAACAGATGATTGCGCTGCCGAGGACAAATTGATAACTCTGCCGTCTGAGCTAATATTGGGAAGTAGAGTTTTTGTTAAAAAATATGGCGACAGGGTGTTAACAACAAAGCGAATATCCATACCATTCTTTGCTTTGGGGTTTTTGGTTTTATAAACACCGGCATTATTAATTAGTATGTCTAAAGATTTAGTGTGTTCTAAAACTTCTTTGGCCAGTTTTTTTACTTGAGAAAGTTCCGATAAATCTGCTTGAAAGGTAGGGCTAGACAGCTCAGCCCCAATGCGATCAAGTTTTTCAGGGTTTCGACCGTGAATAAGAAGTTCATGGCCTAAAGACTTTAATTTTCTTGCCGTTTCAAGACCAATACCGTCAGTGGCTCCTGTGATTAAGATTTTTTTCATTTTATTCCTTTAAATTTGTTGAGTATTGTCGATAATAATTTTTCCCATATGCTGCCCACTTTCAAAATAAGCATGTGCTTCATTTATTTCAGACAAATCAAACTTCTTTTTATCCATCAAGGGTCTTATTTTCCCTTCATTCACTTGATCAGTTAAAAACTTTAGGATTTTCTGGTGTCGTTTTTGATCTTGGTTGGTTAACATTGGAAGTAACATGAAAACCACATGTAAACTAATGCCCTTCATATGCACAGGTGTTAAATCATGAGACTCCATGCTGGTGGTTGTAACAACTTGCCCGTTTGGCCTGACAAGATCCCAGTCGTTCTCAAGGTTGGGGCCGCCCACTGTATCAAAAATTACATCAAACCCGTTTTTAACCCCAGCAACCTCACAATACTTCTCCAAAGGGGTTTCATGGCGTTGAATCACTTGGTCGGCACCAAGTGATTTGGCAATTTCTCCTTGTTCATTGGACGAAACAACAGCTGTCACCTTTGCCCCTAAAATTTTACCTAACTGCACGGCCTGATGGCCAACGCCCCCGGTGCCACCAATAATTAAAAGTTGGTCTCCGGTTTTTACTTTTGTTTTTTCTACCAAGGCTTCATAGGCGGTCACAAAAACCAAGGGGATGGCCGCAGCTTGGTCGGTGCTGAGGTTCTTAGGTTTATGGTAAATCAGGTCTTCGTTAACAACCATATGATTCGCTGAAGCTCCGCAATAGCCGGTGAGTCCTCCGGCAATACCAAAAACAATATCTCCTTCTTTAAAGTCAGTAACATCTAAGCCGGGCTTGATCACTTTACCAACAACATCTCCATGCAAGGCATTAGGAAGTTCTGGTCCAATAGGGGCACCCCTCATTATTTTGTTATCCACCGGATTAATGCTAGTGGCGTGAACTTCTATGAGGACTTGTTTGGGCTTTAGATTTGGTAATTCAATTTCTGCTTTTTTGAACTGTGCGCTTTCTCCGTATTCAGATAAAACCATAGCGACTGTTTTCATATTTGCCTCCAGTGAGTGAAAGGTTTGTTGAATTGTAGCTTTTAGTGTATAAATAGCAAGTACGCACAAATAAAACAGGTACGCACATAAAGGATACTATTGTGAAAAAACAGATACTTATAACTAAATGCGCGGTGGGTGCATCCATAGATATTTTTGGTGGAAAGTGGAAAAGTATAATTCTTTTTTATCTTTTAGAGGGGCCTATTCGTTTTAACGAGCTTCAGAGAAGGGTCAGTGGCATTACGCAAAGAATGCTTACCAAGCAGCTGCGTGATTTAGAAAGGGATGGGCTAGTACATAGAGAAGCTTATCCAGAAGTTCCTCCGCGCGTAGAGTATAGCTTAACAGCTACTGGAGAAACTCTAAAGCCCATTTTAATTTCACTTAGAAAGTGGGGGGAGCGCTACGCTTTAAATATAATAAAAAATAAAATTTAAATTTTATTAAAACCCTAAAGAATAAATCCAATCTTCAAAGTTTGTGTAGCCGTCATTGTTGGCATCTTGCTGAGAATCTTTAGGGTCGTTGGGGTTAAGGCCATTGGCCACTTCCCAAGAGTCTGGTATCCCATCTTTGTCTTTATCAGTAATGGACTGGCCTTTATCCATAGTGGGCCAACCCCCTGCGTTTATTTTGCAGCGGTCTTCAGAGTTTCGGTCGGTCCTAGAAACGCAATTAGGAACTTTTCCTGTTCTTGTTTTAAGTTCTTTCATTAAGCGAGTATCAACGCTGTCTTGCACGGGAGCCGTAGCTCCCACTCCATTGGTTTCAAAGTATTTTTCTAACTCAGAAGCTTCAACTTCATTCACTGGTGGGGCTTTAAAGCGAGTGGCGTTGTGGTAGCCTAAGCTTGGATTATATTTTTTATTAATTCCAGTAAAAACTCCAGCCCATTCTGGCATGCTGTTGGAAGATCGGTGGTAGCCAATGTTTCCTTTTAAGTACATATTTTTTTTGGAGTCATTGGCTCCGCCAGAAAAAGAAATATCCCCAAAAACAATAGGACTATTTTGTCCATCAGCATGGTTTCTTTCTGCTATCCAAAGGTTCTTAACCCAGTTTACTTTTTGTGGACCAAAAGAGGTTTGTTGAATGGCGGCTCTTCCTGTCCAGTGGTAAGTGAGGTTATTGACGATATCAACGATTCCGCTGGTTTTAATTTGCGGGTTTCTTGTGTAGTTATGGATCATTAGGTTGTGGTGTAATGTAATATTTCCTGAGCCTTCTGAGCCAATTAAAAAACCTCTACCGGCAGGTCCTTCAGAGTTGGAACCATTATCGTATAAACCTTCAGAAATAATATTATGACTAAATGTAATATTTTGAACATCGTACCAAGTATCAAGAACCTCATCGGCACCCCAAGAAAATGAATTGTGGTCAAGAATGATATGGTGAACCTCTCCCTTTTTAGATGAGGAGATGCTGGCAGCATCACGACAGCAGGCGCTGGCGTTGACATTGCTAGTTCCCGCTCTAAACCTTAAGTGCTGTATAAGGACGTGATGAGTTTTAATATATAGGGTTCCTCCAGCATCAGAGGGAGAGGAGCGAACCAGTATACCACTACCGGGAGCCGTTTGTCCGTAGATGGAAATGTATGGATTAGAAATAATTAAAGGTTTTTTTAGTAAAATGGTACCGCCGGTTCTAAAAACAACAATACGACGATTTTTAAGTTCTTGAGCACAATGTCTAAGGCTTCCAGGGCCTGAGTCATTTAAATTTTCAACGATACAAATTTCACCACCGCGCCCCCCGGGGGATTCAGTTCCGAAGCCTTGGGCTCCTGGAAAAACTTTAAGGGGAGTGTTATCTGGAATGTAAGAGGTTGAACTTGGGGGCGACTCTTGGGTTGGCTGCTCAGTTTCTGGTCCGGGTGTTGTTTCTGGGGTGGCCTCTGGGTTTGGCGAAGAAGGAGTTGTCTGCGGGCCCTTTTCAGGGCTATTTATTTCACTGTTGTTAGTGTTTTGATCAGTGGAGTTTGAACCTGTAGAAGCTTGTTCTAGAGAGCCAAAGCCAGCAGAATTTTGAAACTCACCACAATTAACATATAAAAGTGGTAAGGCACAAAGCATGATAGAAAGTGCTGATTTTCCAAAGTTTCCCATAAAATCCCCTTAGCTCTATTCTATAATAAAGTTTATCAGCCTATCAAAGCTATTTTGGAAATAAAACCAAGTGCCCGGATAAGCCGCTTAAATATATTATTATGAGACACTTTTGTTTTATTGTTGGGGTTTAGAGCATTAGCTCTCTGTTGCCTTCAACAAGTGTGTCCGTACTTTTTGCACAGAAAGTGTGTCCGTACCTTTTGTGGCAATGGTTAAATAGATAAGATTTAGTCATAGATTTTGATGTAAGTATTTTATTGATCAATAAACTCTGAGTAAAGCGATGGAGTTGGCTATGGTCTTTGCTTTGCGGGTTTTTTCATAAAAATAAGAGGGGCTCTCGTAACGCGGGCCAGTTGGTTTTGATTAGGATTTCGTTTGACAGAATAGAAATATATTTTGTTGAATAACACACAGCTTAAAAAATAATTAGCAAGAGGCTACTTGTTTTTTAAAATTTAAAAATTGCTTCAAGGGATGAAGCAAAAATAGATTACGGAGGATTTATGGGTGTCTTTTCTACAATTTCATCGGCTTTCTTGCAGGGTGGAGTTTGGATGTGGGTAATTCTCACGCTTCAATTGGTTTCTTTTGCAATCATGATAGAAAGAGTTTTTTCTCTTTATATGAAGAAAAAAATAGGTGAGTTAAACTTTGCTGAATCTTTGGAAAAAGATATCAAAAGAGGAAACTTAAAAGATATATATGACAATATGGAGCGTGAGCAGCAAGTTCACCCTTTGGCTGGTGCAGTTAAAGCAGGAACAAAGTCAGCTATGAACCTTGGTGGTAAAGAAGAAATCAAGGGAAAGATGGATGAAGTTCTTATTAGCGAAAATGCTAAGCTGGAAAAAAGGACAGGCTTTCTTTCTATGCTAGCCAATGTCGGAACCTTGACAGGGCTACTGGGAACCATCGTTGGTATGATTCAATCTTTTGCAGCTGTGTCTTACGCCAACCCAACGGAAAAAGCAGCTTTGCTTTCTTCGGGTATATCTGTTGCCATGAACACAACGGCTTACGGCCTTATCATGGCAATTCCGGCAATCATCATGTACTCCGTTTTATCAAATAGAACTAATGACCTAGCTGAAGACCTAAATCAAGGCGCTTTGAAAGTATTTAACTGGTTAAGTTATGCTTATGAGCCTACCCAAATTAGAGGCGCTAGAAAAGAGCGAAAAGAAAGAGGAAGTTTAGAGCCAACGACTGACGCTTAGAGGTTGAAGTGATGAAAGGAAAGAAAAACTTAGACACAGAAGTTAACCTGATTGCTTTTATATCTCTTTTGTCAGTTTTAATATGTTCACTTTTGTTATCAGTAATATGGGTGCAAATAGGGTCTTTGAATATTAAGCAAGCTGTTGGGGGGCAATCCTCTAAGGATAAAGAGAAAGTTCCGGTGGTTTGGGTAGATATGCTTAAAAAGGGCGGGCTTCAGCTAAAACTGCAAGACGCTCCTAGGGCCCCTAAGGTTCTTAAAAGAATTTCTGTGCAAGGCTTAGATGGAAAAATTGACTTTGATGCCCTTGGGGAAAAGATTGTTCAAATTCAAAAAGCTCTTCCTAAATTAAAGATGGCTCTGATTCGACCGCAAGCCAAATCAGATTATGAAGAAGTGATCGGTCTTATGGATCAGTTTAAAAAAGCTGGAATTAATGACCTTGGTTTAAACCCTTTATAGAGGAGCTTTGTGGTGAATAATAATATTTTAAATCAAAACCCTACCCTAAGCCCTTTGGATCAGGCTTCTCAGTTAAGTCCGAAAGGTGGCGAAAAAAAGAAGATGTTGGAAACAACAGTCATGCTAACACCCTTGGTTGATGCCTTTTCTATTTTAGTTATTTATTTGCTTGTGAGTTTCTCGAGCTCAGGAGAAATCATAACCATTAGTAAAGATATGAAATTGCCTGAAGCTGCAAAAGCTCAGGAGTTAGAAAGAAGCACTATTGTTAGATTAGAAGTGGATAAAATATTCATTGAAAACGAAGAGATTGCTCAAAAAGATCTAGTTTCTAAGTTTATTGAAATCAAAAAACAGTTAAGTGAAAGAAGAATTGGTGATGAGCAGGAGCCAAGCCTTATTTTACAAGCGGATAAAAAAACAAAATATGAAGCCATAAACCAAATTGTTTTGGCTGGAAGCCAGACAGGTTTTAGTGAAATAAAATTTGCTGTGTTAGCAAAATAGTATCCCACCGGAAGGGAGAGTGTTGATGAGAACAAGTGTTTTAGTGTCATTTTGTATATTGGTGTCGAGTCAACTTTTTGTTGTAAGTTCCCATGCCGACCAGAGCGAATTGCTAATTAAAAAATTCAAAAAAGTTAAAATGCAGTTAGCTCCCAATGATCCATCAATGCCTTTGATTACATTGCGTTTGGCTGACTTGTTGTCAGATAAAGCTAGAAAATTAACCATGACAGAGGTTAACCAAGGTTGTGTTAGCAATTGTTTTGCGGGTTCTAAAGAAAGAAAAGAAGCTCTTGGCTATTATCAAGAAGCAATTGAAAAGCTGCCGTCCTCTAAAAAAGGCAAAATCTTGGTGCAGATGGGACACCTTTATCAACTGAATAGTCAGGATGATAAGGCGAAAAAATTATACTTAGACACAATGAAAAAATTCCCGGATACAGAATTGGCTTATGAGGCCACATTTTCGCTAGCTGAAATGTTTTTTAAAGATAGAAACTTTGCAAAAGCTGCTCCTCTTTATGAAAAAGTAAAAAACAGTAAGTTTAAAAAAAGAAAAGGTTTAGCTTACTACAAGCATTCCTGGTGCCAATTTAATAACGGTCAAGTTAAATTAGGTATCGCGGGTTTATCAAAAATTTTAATAACCCCCGAGCTTCTCACTAGAAACGGTGGGGCAGATGTGATTTCCGTCGATAATGAGTTTAAAGAAGAAGTTTCCAGAGATTTAGCCACATTTTATACAAAGTCAGCAGCAACTATCGAAGATGCTCAGCAAATCTATAAGTTAAGCCCTCCATCGACTCGACAAAGTAATATTGATTACTTTGCATCTGAGCTTGAGCGTATTGGTAAGAAGAAATTAGCCTCTCAAGTTTGGCAATTAGTAATGAATTCAGAAACTAACCCTAAAAAGCGTCTTGAGCACCATATTCGCCTGGCCCAACTTGAACGCGAGCAAGGACAAATGAAGGAGTCTTTGGGCCACTTTAGTCGTTCTTTGGCGCTTTGGTCTCAAGTTGAAGGTTGTGCCGGTGATGATAGCTGTAAAGAACTTAAAGTTAGGTTAAGAAAGTATATTCTTGATTGGAATAGAGATGAAAAAAAATCTAGTGCTCAATTGGTTGGGGCTTATAAAGAATATATATCGGTATTTCCAAAAGAAGTAGATATGCTATTGTGGGGGGCTCAGGCTGCACAAAAAGTTAAGGATTGGCCACAAACGGAACAATTTTATATTGCTGCTCATGAAGCTCAAACGGTTCCACCTTCGGGCAAAGACATTCCCGTAAAAGAAAAAATTCTACTACTTTATGTAGAGCTGTCTGAAATGTCTTCTGATGAAGCAATGAAGGTCAGAGCCTATAACTATTACCTCTCAAAGAGCACAGAAAAATCTAAAATTGTTGATGTAAAATATCAACAGGCTCATAGATTATATGAAAATAAAAAGTATGAACAAGCTTCTGTCGCTTTAAAAGCTGTGGCTTTGTTGCCAGGTAGCTCTTCAATAAAAGTTAAGCAACAAGCGGCCGACTTGGCTTTAGATGCCCTAGTCATTTTAAAGAAAGACAAAGACATTGAAGTTTGGTCATCTGAGTTTGCAAGTCGGTTTAAAGACAAAAGCTCTGAATACTTAGAGATTAGTAAAAAGTCCATTTTGAATCAGTCAGCTAAAATTTCTCAAAACCTCGATGACCCTGAAGCCACCGACAAGGCTTGGGCAGCTCTTTCTAGGATAAGTCTTGCGGGAGCTAGTGAATCAGTAAAGCTTAATTATTATAAAAACAAAATGTTATTGGCTGAAAAACTTAAGCGATACGATGATATGGGTTTGGCTGCCAATGAGCTCTTGGGTTTTAAGGCTTCAACAGAAACTGACAGGCAACTTGCTTTGGGCAAAAAAGCTTGGTTGGCAGAGCTTCGCCTTGATTTTAAATCAGCCCTTGAGGCCAATCAAAAGTTAAAACTATCCAGTTTAACCCCATCTCAAAAAGCACTAAAGTTGGCTATGTTAACAGAGCTTTCAGGGGCTAAGAAAAATATTTATTTAGATCAATTTTTAAAGAAAACAAAAAATAAAGAAAAAGCAAGAGCCGTTGCTTTGATGAAGGTGGAAAGCTCGAGTAACAAACTACAAGCCCTTAAGAAATATAAAAAAATTCTATCTCAACAACCAGAGCTCTACACGAGCTTGTATTATAACTTAGCCATTGAAAGTGAAAACCCTAAAGTGGGCACTCACTTACTAAAAAATAAGTCATTTGCCAATACCGCTGGTGGTAAGTCTATTTGGAGAATTGGTTTTTTAACAAAGTTTGATAGTCTTAAAGAACAATTAACTTCTCATCAAATAACGACCGCCAACCAAAAAACTTTAAATAAATCGTTAAAGAAAAGAATTAGTTATTTAAATCAACTAGAAAAAGCAGTTGGTCGTGCAGCTCAAAAAGAAGATTGGCTGTCTCAAGTGGTTAGTGTTCGGTTATTAGCTGATCAGTCAGACCGCTTTTATAAAGAACTGATTTCGTTACCAATACCAGAAGGGCTCTCATCTCAAGAACAACAACAGTATTTGCAGTTATTATCTCAACAGGCCTCACCATATAGCATAAAGGCTAAAGAACTAAACTCCACTTATGAAAAGTTCTGGGTCGACCCTAATTTAGTTCAAGCTTTTGAGGGGCAATTTAAAAACTGCTCAGTCTTAGTTTGTAAGCGTTATGAGAAGGAATTGAATTATATTACTGAGATTGCTCCCATCGTAATCAAAAGTAAAATTGAAATGATTATTGCTGGCTACAAAAACCAGCCTAAGGTGTCAGTGCCAAGCCTTCAAACTTTAGAGGCCGCGCGCGAAAGTGTAAGAAAAGACCCTATGAATGTATCTTATTTAAATCAATTGTTATCGGTAGAAAAACAGGCTGGAAACCAAAGCATGGTTTCTTACCTTAAAGAAAGAATTGATAAAATTAAAAACTCTAAGGAGGTCTTTTAAAGATGTTTAGAAAATTAACTTGGTTTATTAGCGCACTCCTGTTTGTCTCGGCCTCAATAAGTTATGGAGCTGAAACAAACCCTAAGAAAAACATAAAAAAAACCTCAAAAAAGTCTACAGACTTAAGTTTTGAGGATTTACTGGTTCACGGTAAGTATCACTTTTCTGATGAAGCCACAGCCACAGTAGAAAGCGATAAGGTATTAGATGCTTTATTAGGTATTCGCAAAGATT
This sequence comes from Bdellovibrionales bacterium, assembly GCA_020630675.1. GTDB lineage: Bacteria > Bdellovibrionota > Bdellovibrionia > Bdellovibrionales > UBA1609 > JAHDIR01. The sequence goes on along the minus strand of JAHDIR010000005.1, from coordinate 28,379 downwards.
TTAATGATCGCATTACGAAAAGTGCAAGTCATCACTAAGGAATATATATGAGTGCACAGGATAAAAAATTAGTTTTAGAAAACAGCATCGATGAAGTTGTAAGAACTTTAGACTGGAGAGGGGATAAAGCCCTAGTTGTTAAGCGCTTAGATACAAAGCGATTAGGAGTTTATTCTTCAATAGATTTTCTAGAAGATGAAAATATTGAATTTGAAACTTTGACTCATTTTACCCGTAAAGACATTGAGAAAGGTCCAATTGTCATTCCCAATTTTGGTCAATTGCGACTGGTTGAATCCGTTGAAAAAACAATAGATGACGAATACATAGAAAAAGCAAGTAGTCGCTCATGGTGGCTGACACTTTCTTTGGTTGTTATATTAGGTGTTGGCTCATTGTCTCTTTCTTTTTTAGGTACAGAAGAGCCACCAGCCATTGAAGAAGAGCTAAAAAAACATGTAGTTAAAATTATTAAACTTAAGCCCATCAGAAAGACTGTAGCTGTGAGTAATAAAAGCTCTCTTTTTAAAAAAACGCAAAAAACAACGAAAACTCAAGTGAAAGTTAAAAAGTCTATCAAGAGAGTGGGAGCTCTAGCAGTTCTTGGTGGCTTAAATAAAAGTAAACAAAAAGGTGGTTTAAATTTAGGAGCTATTAAAACTACAGCTGGTCCAGGTTTAGGTGGAACACAAGGTAGTGGCGGAGTACAAACAACTCTTTACGGTAAAGGACTTGTTGCTGCTCCCGTTGGCGTGGGTGGTAAAATTACCGGTGCTGGTGGATATGGAACTAAAGGAAAAGGTGGCGGAAAAGCCGGTTATGGTAAAAGAAGTTTAATTGGTTCTTCTGGGGCCAGTTCCATTCCCCTTGGTAAAGAGGCCATAATTGAAGGTGGTTTAGATAAAGACTTAATCGCCTCTGTGATTGCTAAGCGAATGGGAGAAGTGCGCTTTTGCTATGAGCAAGGTTTACAGTCAAACCCAAGTTTAGCTGGACGGGTAGCTGTTGATTTTACCATTAAAGGCTCTGGTCGAATTTCTACGGCCAGTGTTGCTAACACATCGTTAAATTCAAAGTTAGTTGAAGATTGTATTTTAATGCGTTTAAGGTCTTGGAAGTTTCCTCTCCCAGAGGGGGGGCTTGATGTGAAGGTCTCTTATCCGTTTATGTTAAGAAGGCTTGGTAAGGCAAGTTTATAAAAGGAGAGTAAAAAATGAAGATCATTTTATTATCTATCGTTATGGCGCTAACATTAGTAAGTTGCAGTAGTGATCAAGATCCACTAAAAGATGAAGATAAAAGCGTTAAAGAAGCCACTCCACGTGGAAAAGTAACTCCTCCTGAACCTCCAATTTCTACCAATGAAATTTTATTAGAAATGGAGCCTGCTGTTGCTCAGTTTGATGAGGGAAAAGAATCTAGGCTTAAATTTTCTGTAAGAGTATTAGACCCAGAGGTTCAAAAAGCAGGATATACATTAAAGGTTTTAAACTTAGATCAATTCGAAGGTGCAACTTTTGATGAAGTCACAGGTGAATTTTTATGGACGCCAGGTTCCAACTATGTTGATAGCGATCAGCTAATTAACTATAGAGACGTACAAGTTCAAGTTACAACAAATACGGTTCCTGCTGTTGAGCGTTTGCAGTTTTTTACAGCTAATATTTATCGATCTATTGAAAGACCTGAAATTATTAGTGTGGAGGGTGTTAAAGCTATACAGGAAGGAGACAATTTAGACTTTGAAGTTTTAGTTAAAGATTTCGAATCTGATGGAATCACCGCTCCGTCTATTCATTTCTTTCCATCTATTCGTGGAGTGCGTGACGCCTCGAGTTTAGTTCGTTTAGTGAATGTAAGTCGCCCCGACGCAAATGAACTAACTACATGGTTGTTTAAACTTAGATTAGAAACTGCAAACCGAGAAATAACTAGCTTTAATGAGAGTTTTCAGTTTTCTTATTTTATAACCTCCATAGTTGGAATTAAATCAAAAGTAGCCACCTCAAGACTTAGAATAGTTACCAAAGCACCTATTCCTAGTTCTACTCTTAGTAGACAATTAGATGCCGTGGCTGGAGAAACATCCAATTTTAGCTTTGAAGTTTACAGCCCTTTCTCATCTATTAATGTGGGTGGTCGAGTCTCAAGTGAGGGGCGAATTATAGTAGATTTAGGAAAAAACTGTATTGAAAACTTCAGAGGTCAGGTTCTTAAATGTTTTTGCCAAGAAAGAACAGTGAGTAAATTTATTTGTCAGTTAACTATAAAGCCTGAAGAAAGTGAAAGAACGGCTAGGTATGGCTTTGACTACCTTATTAAAAATATCAACATACATAACAGAACTGATATTGAAGAAAGTCGTAAGCAACATACAATCGTTGTGAAAGGGGTTAAAAAGCCTAAGCCAGAGCCAAAACCAGAACCAGAGCCTCAGCCAGAACCAGAACCAGAACCAGAACCAGAACCAGAACCCCAGCCAGAACCCCAGCCAGAACCAGAACCCCAGCCAGAACCTTCTCCTGAGTCGAAAATCAGTCACTAAAATTAAATATCTAAATCAACAAAAAGGTAAAAAATGAAATATATAACACTTATAACTTTATTACTTTTTATGAACCAGGCTCAGGCCGATATTATGGACGGTTTTGATTCTTTGGGAGGCAATGATGCACTTTTGGAAAAAGCTGCCTCTGTGAATCCAGAACTCAAAATTAAAATTGTTCAAAAAAGAATTGTAGATCGAAATTATAAAAGTGAATTTTACCCAGAGTATGGAACAGTTTTTGGCGGAGATGCTTATTTAGACACTCAATTTGCTGGTTTGAATTACCAATTTCATATTAATCCCAAGTGGTCAGTGGGCTTAAAGTATAGTTACTTTTTTAATGAACTCACTGATGAAGGTAAAGAATTACTAAGAGAAAGAGGGGAGCGGCAAGCAGAAGTTCCCGAGCTTGACTGGTTAAAGCAGTCATATGTAGCACAAATCAACTGGTACCCTATTTACGGAAAATTTAATTTCTTTGATAAAGGAATTGTTCACTTTGATGGTTACCTCATTCTTGGTGCCGGACAAGTTAGCTTAAGAAATGGAAGCTCACCGACATATACTGGAGGTTTCGGAATGGGCATGTGGATATCACAACATATTACAGCCAGAGCCGAGTTTCGTTATCAAGCCTATGAAGCCAAATGGTATACAGGAACACAAAACATTGATTTAACAACAGCCAGCCTTTCATTGGGGTATTTGCTATGATCAAAAAGTTTAAATCTCAATTGCTCATTTTTCTACTATGCTTATCATCGATTTCTTTATCTACGGCTGATGAGCTTTTGGAGATTTTGGGGGATGACAAGCCAACGGAAGCTTTGTTTCAAGAAAAACAAGCACTAACTGTAGCTATTAGAAAACAATTAAAAAAAGTCACCGGCGAGCAAAATATATTTCTTAACTTTTTAGACAAAAATGAAAATGATAAAGCTCTTTTTCAGTGGTGGGAAGCTTTTTCAGATACTCAGTTTCAATCATCTCCAAACGGACAAGCTTTATTTTCCTTTTTATTATTTAAAAATGGCTTAAAAATTAATGCTCTAGAAAAGTTAATGTCTATTAAAAAAGTGGATCAGGTTATGCCCGAGCTGAAGAACTTATTTGTTCAGTTAGCGCCAAAAGAGCTTGAATCTTGGAAGTACATCCGAAAGGAATGGAACCCGCAATGGACTCCTGTTTTTGGTTTAAACACAGAAATAGTCGTTAGAAGTAGAGCTACTTATGACCCTAAAAATACAGATTTGATTTTTTCTATTTTGAAAAAAACAAAATTAAACACTCCAGAAAGAGCCTGGATGGAGTGGCAGATGGCCTTGGGCTTAGCATTAAAAGGCGATGTGTCTAAGTCGGCAAAGGTGCTTTCGCATCTCATGAAAGATAAAACGAATAAAATAAGTAAAGATCTTGTGGCTATAACTGCTGCTCGATTGCTTTATCAGCAAGGTTACTTACAGCCAGCGGTTAAATACTATAATAAAGTTTCAAAGTCTTCTGAATACTGGTTTGTAGCACAGGAAGAAAAAGCTTGGGCTTATATGAGAAAAGGGGAGCCTCAAAACTCATTGGCTGTCACTCAAACCTTAATGGTTCCAGACTTTTCAGCTCATGTTGGCCCAGAAGTTGTTTTCCTTCGTGCTTTGGGCGAGCTTAAAGTTTGCGATTATCCTGGGGTTATTAAAACTGTTAAAAAATTCAAATCTCGCTTTAAACCGCGGGCCCAACAAATGATGTCGTTAATAGATAAGCCTAAAAATGAAGCAACAACTAAGTTATTTAGCGCTTTAGAAAAAGATCGAGTTAAGTTATTAAGTTTAGGATCGTCAGCTAAATCATTACCTACTTATGTGAGTCGAGATGAAGTTTTATTTGGTTTAGTTCAAACAGAAAAATACTTGAAACAAGAAAGTTCAGTGGCTGATAAGTTATACGTTAAGTCTTTAGCTGGAGGTTCAGCACAAATTGGTTTTCAGGCACAATTAGAAAACTTCAAGAAACAGATTGAAGCTAGAGCCTTTCGTGCACAAACAGCATCATTGGGCCGAATAAAAAACTTAGCTCAAGAAGAACTAGAAAATATTAATCAAATTTTACAAAAAATGCATATCGTTGAAGCGGAGCTTGTCCAGCAAATTTCTCAAGTGAATCGAGTTGTTAGTAGTAAAATAGATAAAGTAAATATTAAAAAAGGGTCTACAGCGATCAAAGACAAGTATGCCTTGAAGTTTCCTTATGAAGGAGAAGTTTGGTTTGATGAGTTAGATAACTATAATGTTGATGTCAAAAAAGGATGTCAGGGAAAAATGGAGCTTTAAATGTCAAAAAATATCTCTTTAATTTTAGTGTTGCTAAGTTATCTTGGCTTAAGTTGTTCGCCCTCTCATCCTTCAAGAGACCCCAAAATTGAGGGGTTAAGAAAAACAGAAGGTTTTAATTTAAATGTAAGGTTTAATCCAAAAGTAGATATTTTATTAGTGGTTGATGATTCGGGTAGTATGATGTCCTATCAAAATAACCTTTCAAGAAACATGATGGCTTTTGTTAACGAAATTAGCCGAAACAAATTAATAGATTATCAAATAGGTGTAACAACAACTGACTGGAATCCACGTCGCAGAAGAGGTGGTTTCCTTACAGGCAGCCCTTCGTTTATCACTAAATCTACTCCTGGTGGTTTACAAGAGATTTCTAGACGAGTTGTTGCTGGAACGAGTGGTTCCGGAGATGAAATGTTTTTTGATAATATTATTTCGACGATTACCCCTCCTAATATGGGTCCTAATGGACCTAATGGTAATTTTATAAGAGACGATGCTTTTCTGGCGATTATTATGATCACAGATACTGAAGATGAAGAAAGCCAACAAACCACGGATGAGTTTTATCAAGCCTTAGTAGATATTAAATTAGGAGATCCATTAAAAGTTTTAGCTTATGGAGCCTTAATTCCATCAAATATTAGTGACCCGACTTGCCGAAGAGATTCAGAGGGTGAGCCTTACCGACTAGAAGCTTTTTTGAAAAAAGTAGTTCAAGCACAGGGGCAAAAAGAAGGGGATAATATTTTTAATTTGTGTGATGCTGATTACGGTCCAAAGTTGGCGGTTATTGGTGAAGACCTTACCAACAAGGTTGGTTATTTCATCCCTTTGGGACAATTTCCGGTTTTAAATACTATTGTGGTTACTTATGGATCTCAAGTTGTTCCTGCCGATGCAGAGAAGGGTTGGTCTTATGATCCAGGAAGAGTGGGAATTAAGTTATCCAAAGAGTTGGAACTTAAGGAAGAGCCTGGCGCAGAACTAAAAGTATCTTTCTTACCCGCCGAAATAAACTAAAAGGTACGGACACACTTCCACCCTAAAAAGAAAAAGTACGGACACACCTCAGCTGTGTCCTTTTTTTTTACGTTTATTGCCTATAAAAAATTAATTCGTTTTACTTTTGTCCCACCAACAAACTCCAGCTTGCTTTTGAGTGGGAATAAAGCCAACAGACTCATATATTTTTGCGGCATGGTACTCTTGGTCGGCGACCATAACAAGTGTATCCACATTCATATTTTGAAAAGCGTATTGAGATGCCAAGTACACCAGTGAACGGCAAGCGCCTTGCCCTTGGTAACTAGGGGCTGTGCAAACTTGTTGAAAACGACCAATGTTATTTTCAAAAAATAAACCTAAGCCTCCTACGAGTTCATTATTTAAATAAGCACCAAACCAATGACCGAGCCCATCGTTTATCATTTTTTTATACTGCAACATTTGAGCCCTATAAAAGCTCTCCCAAGACTTTTCAGATAAAATTTCTTTGTTTCCACAACTAGTTTGTGTACTAATAATTTTTTCGAAATCATCGTCTGACTTTAATGGCTGTATCGAAACTTGGGAGTTAAATTTGGGTGGTTTGCTCACACTTTGGCTGGTAAGAACAACGGATTTATCAAGTTCAAAGCCATCGGCAATAAATTCGGAATGATCTCCGAGGTTCCCATCCGGACAATCCCAAGCAAAAGTCATATGAAATATTTTGGGGTTAGTGAATTCCTTTTTAAAATCAGACTTCCACAGTTGTAAGTCACCATGTTTAGGAGGTTGTTTATATAAAAGCAGGTTTCCCCAGAAAAAATTTGGGTTATTTCTAGTTTTGATTGTTATATAGCGTTTATTTTCAGTAACGCTCCCATCATAGTTATTAAAAATTAAATTAGTTTTATAACCTAAAGATTGAATATGCATTTTTTTTACCTAAAATTTATTAATTATATTTAAATAACCCTATATTCCTATAATAAATAAAAACTTTATTTATCACTTTAATTCAGTTGAAATCCAAAAATGTTTCTTCGCTGGGCGGCTAGGCCCTAAATCAATTATTTTTTCAAAAACTCCACCATTTCTAATAATAGTTTTTTCTGAAGCTATGTTGCAAACATCACAAGTTAGCAAAATTTTTTTTACGTTCTTAACTTTATTAGTCTTTAATACTTCTTTTAGCATCCAAGTGGCAATTCCTTTATTTCTCCACTCAGGGTGTACGATATATCCGATATGTCCACCAATTTTTTTTAAAAAATCATTAAGTTCGTGTCGAAAGGCAATTCGCCCAACCATTTGGTTTTTATAAATAGCCCACCATATAGTATCACAAACAAACCCTGGAGCAGGCTCTGTTTCTCGCTTTAATAAAACCTGTACGTAGGAGTTAAAATTATTTATTGGGGTATTAATCTCAGCATCATTACCAAGGTATATCCAATTTAACTGATCGGATTTTAGAGAGAGTTTATTAAAGCTATTAATATAAGCCCCCTCTAGTAGAGTGGATGGGCTATGAAGTGATATTTCATGAATCATAAAGTCGTCCTTTTTTTCAAGTCATAACATAAAAGTGTGTCCGTACTTTTTGAGTAGTAAGTGTGTCCGTACCTTAGGCTCAAAATGAGATATAATTCTGTGCATTTTATTGATTTACAAGTATATTTTTAGATATTTCAAGTTTAAAAGGCTTTTACCGAAAAGATATTTATGCAAACCCCTTTTTTTTCAATGGTTTTTAAAGCTATTACTGACTTAAAAATTAAAAACTTAATTTCTTTTATCATCTGTATTTTCGTAATTGTGAGTTGTAAATCAGAAGATGATAAGATTGAGACCCCGCCAGTCCCGACGAGAAGTTTTTCCATGGGCTTTACTCCTTGGCCTTATGCTGCATCAATCTCTGCTGTTGATGATATTTACAGTTTTATTGGCAGTAGTGCTGACCTTATTGCTCTTCATATTGATGGGGGAGTGCCTTGGCCAGAGTCGAATATTGCTGACAACTTTGATAATTATGGTTCGGATGTTAAAAATGAAATTAATAGTATTTCTGGTAGGCTCTCTAGCCTAAGCCATCATGAGGTTTATTTAGCCGTTAGCCCCTTTAATGGATTAAGAAATGATAAAGCTCTGTATTGGAATACCTCCACCGGTGAATCTCTTCCGTCTCCTTGGGACACTTACGATATCGATAATAGTTTAGTTATTAGTTCTTATTCAAATTTTATTGATGAACTTATAAAAAAGATAAATCCTAAATATGTTAATTTTGCAATTGAGATCAATGAATTTTATCACAATGTAGCAGCCGATCGGTTAAAGCTTCAAACTTTCTACATGAGCGTATATGGAAATTTAAAAGCTAAGTACCCAAATGTTATATTTATGACTTCTTTTGCGATGTCATCTCCTGGGTCTATCAAAATGCAAGAAACAGCCAATCTCTATACTCATTTACAAAACTACCAAGATATGACCGGAATCAGTGTTTACCCTTATGCTTTTTATTCTCATAATGACAAGGGAGACCCTGCCAATTTGCCGAGCAATTGGTTGTCTCAAATTATATCCATAGCCCCTGGAAGTAATTACTTTATTGCAGAGTCTGGTTTTATTGGTGAGTCTTTATCTATTCCGGCCTTTAGTCTCAATGTCACCACTGATCAAGACAAACAAAACAATTTTTTAATCACTTTATTAGAAGAAGCCAATGCCATAAATGCTCAAGGACTTGTTTGGTTTAGCGCCTATGATTTTGATGATTTATGGGCATCTTCTTTAGGTGATAACTTGTCACTAATATGGAGAGATACAGGCCTTAAGGATGGCTCTCAAGTGCCAAGAAAATCATTAGGCTCCTGGGAATCTTGGCTGACAAGAAGCCGACAGTAAAGAATTTAAGCTACAAACTCCTTTTGTCGATAAGTTATTGATAAGGAGCGGTTTTTTTGATTATGAAATATTTGTTGTTACATTTAGTAATTATATTTTTGGCAACATCATGTAGCTATGAAAAGACAACTTTTGATTTCGATTCTTTTCTAGATCCCACATGGGATTTTTCTAAAGATACCAACCTTAACTATGATGAAAATTATGTTGAAGTAAAAGACGGGGGAGTTCAATTAAAGCCTCTTGATTTACAACAAGAAGGTGAAGATTTTATTGAAGGTAATTTTGTAGGAGCTTTCTTTAAAGACAATAAAATACTTTTAGCAGAACCTAACTCAAACTCTTTAAGTGTGACTGCCATACGCCCTGAGCTTTCAACAAGTTTAATTGGTTATTGGCGCTTAGATGGGGACTACTCCGATATATCTTCTAGTGGTTTTGTGGGAACGCCTACTGGTGACAATCATTTTGTACCTGGAAGAATAGGTGAAGCCGTCAACTTTGATGGAGATGGTGATCGATTTATTGTTCCAGATTCAGATATTATAGATGGTCGTGATCAATTGTCTATAGTGGCATGGGTTAAGCCTTTATCAAGCTCTACTGGCTATGATGCGATTCTTTCAAAAAGAGTAAACACAAATGATAATCAAGCATTTACCATTTGGTATCTGAATAATAAAATTAGTGTCGATATCATCGGTGTGGACGATCGTTTTGAGTCTGTTGGTGAAGTTTTGCCAGGAGTTTGGAACCATATAGCAGTTGTTTATGATGGCTCGTTGCCGATCGCGCAAAGAGCAAAGATATATATAAATGGTTCTTTAGATACAATGGCGTCTGAGAGTAGTGCTTTTATACCCAACTACACATCAGATTTAACTTTTACAAGAGATCAAGTTTCAGGAGGTCAGTCCTTTCATGGAGAACTTGATGAAGTGTCATTTTTTTCCGAAGCGGTGACTGAAGAACAAGTTTTTCAATTATGGAATGTACAAAAGCAAATTTTTTCAGACCAAACGAATCTTTCTCCAAATTGGACACCAAGGTGGAGCGATATTGTTGGTTATTGGAAAATGGATGGGAATTGGCAAGATTATTCTGGCAAAGGGCACCATGCTGTTGCCAACGGAACGGTAGGCCACACTACAAATGGAAAAATTGGCTCTGGTTCTGGGGTATTTGATGACCTCTTGAGTTGGGCTGAAGTTCCCTATCATGCAGATTTTGATTTTGGTTCGAATTTTAGTTTTAATTTTTGGGTAAAACCAAGTCCGTATGATTCAGATGGCTCATCCGAATTTATATGGGGTGGGTACGGCGCCTCTCCTTTTCCTGGTATGGGGATATCACTATGGGATAATGGTGTTCCCTCTCAATCTGGAAAAATTGCTGTTTTTATTCAGTCGGTTGGGTCTTGGAGCCTTTCTAATAATAAATTAGAAGAGAACGTATGGAGTATGGTCAGTATATCCTTTAAAGATGGAGTTTTAAAAATATTTATCAATGGGGAGATGGATATCAGTCACTCATTGTTGGTATCAACTGTTTCGACATTTGGTGGTGTACGTAGAATCGGAATGATCACTGCCGTAACAAGTTCTGCATATTCTTTTGATGGCGAATTAGATGATTTAGCTATATGGAATGTTGATTTAACGGCAGGTGATTTTTTAAAAATATATAATCGTCAAAAACAAAAATACGCTGGATATTATGACTCCGAAGTCATGTTTTTAGGAAGTACAACCTCTGAATGGCCCAATCTCAGTTGGTCAACGAGTTTACCTTTTGGTAAAGAGTTAGTTGGTGATTTTGATAGAGATGGAAACCTAGATAACGAAAATAACATTGGATACTCAGGTATAACGAGTGACTTAAACTTACAGTTGGCAAGGTACTTTAATTTCAATGAAAATTCTTGGAGTGGCCTAGCTGGTGAAGTCAAAGATAGTTCTTCACTTGGTCTTGGAGGAACTGTCGTTGGAACCGTTAATTCCTCTTACTTAACCCCTTTGTTTAGTAAAAGCGCCTCCTTTGATTTATCAACTGGCTATATTGATTTAGGGACAGACCCTTCGTTAAGTATGGGTAGTGATGATTATACAATGTCTGTATGGATTAAAGCCCTTGATCCCCAAAATTCATGGGGGATTATTAGTCTTAGCGGTTCAACAACATCTGTAACTGAAGGGCACTGGTTGTCTATAAATGGTGCAAGTGGGTTTATTCAGCTATGGATTTCAGATGGATCTAGTCAAATTGTCAACAGCCTCACTGTTGCCGAAGACTATAGAGATAATAGCTGGCATCATCTTAGTTGGACTTTTGATCGTGATGTAGGTGTTAAAATATATGTTGATGGTGAGGAAAAAGCATCTCAAGCCTTAGTAAACAATGATTCAATCATTGGAAGTTTAAATCATGTGATAGGTCAAACAGGATTAGGTACCCAACGTTTTCTTGGTTCTATTGACGAGTATGCAATTTGGTCAAGAGCTCTTTCAGCTTTAGAAATCAGGCAGCTTTACCGCCGAGGTGCAAATCGTATTAAAATACAAGTGAAAAGCTGTATAGACTCTTCATGTGAATGTAAAACTTTTAGTACATCTCCAGAAGGAAATGCCAATGACTGCGATGGTGATACAATTGCAAATGCCTTGGATTTTGATGACCCTCATAAAGCAAAATTTATAGGACCTGGTGGTGATGATTCCACCTACTACTCAGAACTTTTTAATCGTAAAACCACTGACTTAAATTTTAATTGCGGAAACAATACTTCTGACAGTGATGGTAACATTTGTGTGGGTGATGAAATTATATTAGCCGCTAGCCCTAGGCCAACAAACCCAGTCATTAATTTTGATGGTTTACCTTTGGCAGCAAGGCTCAATGCTAATCCTTATTTTCGATATAGAGTTTATATGGAAGCTGATGATAACAATGCCTGTAGTGGTAGCCCTTGCTTGCCCGAGCTCACATCTGTGAATTTAAACACAAGTGGTCAAGATAGATACCCTTCAAGTTTACAAGAAGTTACTCCGTTTAAAGCCTATGCCTACAAAAGTATTCAGTCTATAAAAGTAAACGCAGACGATTGTGTGACTTATCAGTTAAGCCCAGATGGAACGAATTATTTTTATTTTAACAATGGGGCTTGGTCTCCAGTGCTTGCCGCCAGTGACCTGACAACAAAGCTAAATCTTGAAAACCATATTATTAGCTTTTCAAATGATCACGGCCCGGGACTTTTATACATAAAAGCTTTTTTGCAAACCAATGCGAATCAAACATTAAAATGTAGTCTTCGAAATATAGACGTTTCATCAACAAACTAATTCATATATGAAATATTTTTTTAAAAAAATGAAATCGGGCATTCAATGCCTTAGCTTCAATTGCTTTTTGCTCCGCTCACTTTTTTCAAATATTTGTAAACAAGTTCAGTTTGAGCTTTAGTACATTAAGGGTAAATAAGTTGAGAGACTATGAAATCCTTTCATTTAGCTAGATAAAAACTGCAATCTTAGGGTTTTATTATAGATGCTTTGTATCATTTTGTTTATAAGGTTTTAAGTCATTGGGGGTAGAATGTTTTCACTAAAAAAAAATAGATTTATACTTTGTATCACGATTGTTTTTTCTCTTTTACCTTTTAATTTCTCACAAGCTAACGGATTGGTCCTTGGCCCCAAAAACCCGGCAGCTGTAGAGAAAATAAAGTATGAAAATCTTTTTAAACCAAATCAAGGTGCTCAGACCATTGAAGTTGAAAGCTCATCAGACTCAAAAGTAAGAGTAAATTTAAATATCCCTAAACATAATTATATTCATGATTTTTTTGGTTATGCTTCAGCTGAAAGGTCAGAAGAAGTTATTGCTGCTTATTCATCAAATAAATCTTCTTCACTTTATTATTCTGAAGATCGAATAGCTCTTCCCCTCAATTATGATCACTTACCTGAAAAGCAAAGAATTATAGCTGAAGCCATTCGTAATGTATCGGTGAGTGGTATAGCTGCTTTTGCCGTCTTGTTTGCTTTGCCTGAAGATGTAACAAACTGGTCTCATAATCAAAGCTTTACTGAGCTTTTAGATGAGTATGATGATAATATAAAAGCCGGCCCGGTTGTGGATAAAGATAGTTGGATTTTTAATTATTTTATTCATCCATTAAACGGAGCTTATTTATATTTAATTTTACGTAAGCAAGGTTTCTCTAAAATGGATTCTTTTGGTTTTGCTTTTTTTGTATCAACGGTTTTGTGGGAGTATGGTATTGAAGCCATAGCTGAAATCCCCTCTATCCAAGATTTAATTATCACTCCTGTGGCTGGAGCCGTTTTTGGGGAAATGTTTCATCAATGGAGCCTTCATCTTAAAGAGCAAGATTACCGCTTGGCAGGTAGTCATAAATTAGGGCGTTTAGTTCATACTTTGATAAATCCAGTTGAAGGTATTAATCGAGGACTGAACCGTGTATTTAGATCTAATTATTTTAAGCTTAAAAACGCTAGTGTTGTACTGCAAGATAAAAATAAACCTTTTAGACGCTTTGGTGGAGAAGAAGAACTTTATCAAGATCAAGAACTAACGCTCGGAATACGCTTCCTTTTTAAATTTAGGTAAATAAGCTGATAAAAAGATGGGTGAAAAAAAGGGAGTCAATTAATGCCACACTTAATTATTGAAAGTACAGCCTCTTTAGCGTCCAGCATAGTTAAAGATTTACATGACTTAGTTGGAAAGCAAGAGACTGTTTCTCTTTCTTCTGTAAAAACCAGGCTGTATTCTCCGTTATTATCTTTTTGTGGGGACGAATCTAGTCAGGACCACACGGCTATTACTTTAAAGCTTTTGCCTGGTCGAAGCCAAAATTTAAAAGAACAGATAGCGTCTAATCTATTTGATAAAGCCAGTCAGCTTATTCAAAAAGGCACTATTTCTGTAGAAATCATAGATCTTGGGGTTTATAAAAAATAGATTATTCAAATAAATTTTTATGAATACTTATCCAAACAAAATTTTTATTAGTACTGTAGATAGTCATCATAAAGTTCTGTCTGCTTGGGCAAATTACAGAAGCACCTTGCAGCAGGCGCCGAGGCTAATTACCTTAGATCATCATACAGACACCTCTCAACCATTTCGTCGTTGGATAGCCAACCATTACGGCAAAGACCTTTCAGAAAAACGTTTTAAAGTTATCCAAAACTCATACTTAGAAAATATTAACTTTGCTAGGGCAAACACCGTTGTTGATGCTATTTCTAAACTAAATAATGATGAGCATATTGTGACAGCCATTCATGCCAATATAATTTCATCAGCTTTTGTCATTGCACATAATGCAAGAACCACAAAGCTAGACATTTATGAAAATCATAAAATTGCCTGTTTTGCGGTTAATGAAATTATTAATGAGCAGGGTAGAAAAACGCCAGATTACGATAGTGTTTTAGAGTCCGTTTTTTTGAAGCAAGCCCTAGCTGCATTTGATGATATTACAAAACAAACCAAGGAGTATCCTTTGATTTCTTCTCCTTATATTTTAGATATTGATTTAGATTATTTTAATAGTTTTAATTCAGTAGCCCCTGAAAATAGGGATGTGTTTAAAACATTAGTTCATCACGCCGGTTTGATTACAATAGCCACAGAGCCTGAGTACGTTAAAAAATGTGCCGTAGACAATGGTCTAACCAGCGAATACTTGCTTGAAAAATTAAAAAAACTATTTGAAGAGTTCAATTTTAATGCATGATATATTCATTTTTTATTTGGCCTAAAGCCCTATGTCATTACTTTTTTCAAAAGACTAAAGGCTAGCTATTTAAAGTTAGATTTACCGACAACAACCGTACTAACTACAAATAGAGTATAAGTTTTGTAAATGAAGAGACTAAGGGAGAGTGGAGCTGTATCAATAAAGTACATTATTAACGTTAGTGGCCCATCATGTCTTATGTATATGATACTATTTAGTATAAAAAAGGGGATTTTAAGTGGAAAAACAAATAAAAATTTCTTTCTATGTCATTACATTAATAGGCGTTATGTTTTCTTTTCAGAATTGTACTGAATTTAGTTTTCAAAATAATGAAATTCAAACATCTATTAACCAAACTCAACAAAAAAATATAAAAACAAATCCAATTAAAGATGAAGATGACATCACAGCTGCCCCAAATGATCAGGTCTTACTTTACGGAAATCCGATGGCTCTTTTTGTAAATTGCGGTACTCACTACGATGCCTCAAAGCAAAACATGATTGATTTGAACCCAGGCTTTATTAGAGTTTTTGTGAATGACTGGCATAGGCCTATAGCTATACGCAGAGCTTATAAGTGTATGGAAGAGCTAGATTCAGAAAATCGAATTTTTCTATTACAGTTTACGAAGATATATAAAAATGACAACCTAGAAGACTTTGAAGAAGTTCTTCATTACTTCAATAATAAGTTTGGAGATAAAATTCGATATTGGCAACTTGGTAATGAATATGACCATGACAATAGTACAAACTTCCCCGTTGGAGTAGGGGAAGTAGAAGACTTTGTTGAAAGACTAAATCATCTTGAAAGTTTTTTAATTGAGAATAATCCAAAGGCAAAGTTAACTTTATCCCTGACATCAAAAGTATTTGATAATGAAAAACCTGATCGTTTGGAAAAGTTTGAAGCGTTTAGAAAAGCTCTTACAAGAAAATATAGCGGCGACACTTTGAGCTTAGACATACATTACCACCATGATTTTAAAGATGCTGAAAATATAGTTGTTCCAATTAAACGACTATTAAATAGGTTTCAAACATATAAACCTAATTTTATTTTAACGGAAAATAATACACATTCAGGTCAAGCAATACGTCGCGATAGTGAGGGCAACATTATAAAGTCTTTACATTTTCAAACGGAAGAGATGCAAGCATCTTATGGTTTGAGAACAGTGGCTCTTGCTCTTTCTAAAGGCGCTCAGTACACCACCTTTGGTTACCCTATAGATCGACCTCATTTTGGAAACCCACTTTGGGGAGATCATCATTTTGCACTGAATGGCTTATTTTACAATCCAGACAAACTTTATGAAAATGGGTTGGTTAAGGACGGGCCCAAGAGGTCAGCATATGCTTACTGGTTACTATCACAGTTATTTGAAAGGCAAGAGCGGAATTACCCAGAGTCTCCCTTAGTTGTTACCTCTAATTTTGATGGCCAAACTGGGCTATATATCGTTAGCTTTAAGCCTAAACAAGGACAAGGTAAAGGTTTTCAACTCATATGGTTTAAACAATATGACAATGACGATCAATTTAAAAGTTATGAGCTCAATATTGACCCATCTACTCAAGCTGTATTCAATGCAAGTAAAGTAGGTCAGCGTGTAGGATGGCCACCTGCTTCGTTAAACAGATTCGTTGATGCATTTGATATGACAAATAGAAGAGGGGCCTTCAAAAACCTAAAAATAAAAAAATCAGACACTTTTATAGTTATAGACCGTTAAAATCACACATTAGAAATCAGCTTATAGTACACAAGCTGATTTATGCTTTATCTAAATGTATAAAATCTAGACATAGCTTGAATATCTTACAAAGATGAAAACCCACTATTTACTTAAAATTTAAATCATGGTTTTATATGCTTGAACGTCAGTTCACGACGTTCTCCTCAAATGGTACTAGTTACCAGAGAAACAAAAAATATAAATTATAATACAAATTAATGACATTGAGCTTTAGATTGGATCGAGCCCGAAAAGTCGACCTATGTAGTGAATTTAATTTATTTTAATAGAGAACGATAATATTTATCAATTTAGTTTATTAATAATTATGTTTTAACAAAAATTAAAAAAGGAGTTTTTTATGAAAAAAACAATTTTAGCAATATCAATATTATTATTTGTACCACTTTCTTCTTATGGGCATAGAAATCTAGGGTGCGAAGAAAGACACGAAGGAGCCTTATCAATGATTAATCGCATGGCTAATCCTGTGAATTGCACAAGTCATTTCGGAACATCAAATGGGGTCGGTTTTTTACAGTGCTTGGAAACAAATTTTACTTTAAATAAAAAGAGCGTTACTTATTCATCTCAGAACATTATTGATAGTGTAACTGCAAGTCTTGAAGAGGGCAAAATCTGTGATTTAGCAAACACCTTGGCTGAGTTACTTACGGCAACGAGAAAGAAATAACTATTTTTAAGTCAAATACGGATAAAGTTAAAAAACTTAGCATTCTTAACAAGTCATGCCGGCTTATGCGTTATAAGTAGTAAAATTATTATACAGATTTCTCTTTTTTTCATAGTCGGTAGTAATTAGTTTTGTATGTGTTATTTTTATAAAAGAACGTTTTAAAATCGATTGGAGTTTTTTTATGAATTTAAAAAATAGTTTAATTTTAGCCATTGTTTATGTGTTGAGTTTAGTAGGGTGTGCTGAGAAAACTTTAAGCCCTGATGTTAACGTACAGTCTTTAGAAAGAGATTGGGTGATCGAAAAAGATATGTTATTTCATTCTATAAGCCCTAAAACATACAGCTTTACTAGCATTCAGGTTTTTCGCCGACACTCCCTTTCTGCTTCTCGCATAATCAATTTTGGCTCATTTCCGAAGGCTAAAATGCATTTGAAAGTTTGGCATGTACCTCAAAGCAAACTGAAAGCAGTTTTGAACTCCTCTGAGTTTAAGTTCAATAATTTATTAAATAACCCCAACAAAATTAAATCATTATCAAATCAAATAAACTCCATTGGTAAAACCATTGGTGATGTTTCAAACTCTAGAAAACATGGTGATGGTCACTTTTTTGCCAACGGATCTGCTCGCTTATATGGTGGTGGAACTGTACCTAGGGTTTCTAATATCCCAGACCCTCTTAATCAAGATTACCGAGTTGTAGTATTAATAGAGTCTTCGCCAATGAAGAATACTACCACACAAGCTAAAGAAATCACTGTTGGGCGGTCTTATTCTTATAAAACAAATTCAGCCATTCAAATAATTCAAGCTGTTCCAGGTTTGTTGAAAAACAAGAAGCCCTTTTATAATTTTAAAAACAAAAACTTGCTGAATCAAAAAATTGTCAATGAAAGCCCGACTCTTGCAAATGATAAAGTTACTATAGGAGTTAATAAAGAATCTATCCCCTATGACCACCATATAAATATAGGGTGGCAGTAAGTAGGGTTTTAAATGAGCTTTTAAGTACAGGTTCAATTATCAAGATAAGTATTTTTATTTTAATGAATCTCTAAAAAATTGAACAATTTCTTTTCTTTTATAGATAAAACTATCTAAGATGGCTTTTCTGTGCCCGCCGGAAAGAGGTATTTGTTTTGGGGACGTAAAAATTTTTAACAGGTCTAATTGATATTTAGTCAATACGGTTGTATCGCTGTCGGCAGTTATGATTAAGGCTTCTATGTCGGCACTAAGATGGTTTAAGTACGCAGCTGGGTTAACCCATATATTTGCTCTGGCAGCTGTGGCGTATTCTGATAAATTTTTTAACTTATATAAGTTCATACGCTCTTTTCTTAATTTTAAAGCTCCTTTTTCATCACTATTTGCTACTATATCGGCAAAACTGGCACCTCCGACAATGAGAGCTACTGCAGAAATCCTTGTTTCAAACCCTATAGCTAAAGTGCCGGTTACTGCACCAATGCTTGTGCCAAGTAATCCAATACTATGGTAATTTAACGAGTTAAGAAGCTCCACCGCATGGCGTGTGGCAGCCAAGGCTCTTAAAGCGCCTTTGTTATGCATATCAAAATTTAAACTCATTTCATTTTGATAATCCCAGTCAGAGATAACGGCTGCTGTAATATCATTTTTACATAATTCATTAGCGTAACCTCGATCAAGGACATTTACTCCTCCGGTCGGAGGTAAAACAATAACTGCCTTTTTGTTTACATTTCGAATTGAGTGATACATGTTTATATTTATTTTACGTTCTTTGAAACTTATGGGGTCTTTTCCTGTTATTTCAATTTTTTGAAATTGACAGTAAGAAAAGCTAAAACCCGTTTCTATTGTTTTGTATTTTATTTGCGGGTGATATGAACTTTCAATTTTTTCTTTATCTTTCTCAATCGAAGAACTAGAAAATACCTCTAAAGCCATAAAAGTGATCATGTATAAAATAAAAAATTTCATGAAAGCTCCCAATTTTTAAATCAAAAATAGAAATTAGATCTTTTTATGCTTAATTCATTAGTTACCCTCTGACTAGGGTCTAGTTATTGATTGTCGAAATTACAAGAATATATCGCTATGTGTGTGAAACCAAGTTAACTGATACCACCATTCCCATACCTAGGTATTGAAAGGTATTTTTACATTTACGTAGCTATAAATGCCTAACTTTTCTTATGAATAAGCTTAAAGGCTGGCAGTTAAAATGACGATAAATAATTACAATGAAAGTAATTGTCTTAACTTTTAAAATTTTAATCACTTATTCTGTTATGCTTGCCTTAACAGTATCATGTAGTTATGAAAAAACCTCTTTTGATTTTGGTTCTTTATTTGAGCCAACATGGGATTTTTCAAAAAAAGCTGAAGTTAGTTTTGATGAGAACTTTGTTGAGATTAAAAGTGGGCAAATTCAACTTAAGCCTCTTGATTTAACTCATGAAGGTGAGGACTTTAACTCTGGAAATCATATTGGTACTCACTATTTTCATAATTCGGTATTACTAACAAGTGATATTGATACAGCAGATTTAAAATATATATTACCAAATATGAATTCTAATCTTGTAGCTTATTGGAAATTTGATGAAAAAACCAATAATATAGCTCCAGGTGGTACCGACTACGAAGACTTTTCGGGCCGGGGTGCCCATGCTAATGAAGACAGTGATAATTTAATTTTTACTTCTGGAAGAATTGATTCCTCGATTTACTTTGATGGTATTAACACTGGTGCGCAAGCTCCATACAGTAGTGATTATAGCTTTGATATTGATGATAATTATGCAGTGTCATTGTGGGTAAAACTACCGAACCAACAATTAGACCTTGCAGCCACTCAAAATCCAATTATTGAAAATGCGGGGACAGGTGCACCATATTCTATTGTTTTTAGAGTCAGAAACTCGAATCATTCATCACCTGGTACAATTCTATTTGCAAGATACAATGGAACAAGCGCAAAATCGGCGATTAGCTCTTCTGTACTCAATGATAATCGTTGGCACCATATTGTCGGGCAAGTAAAAAACGGTATTTCAGAAATTTATATAGACGGGGTTTTAGAGGGGAGTTCAACTGAGAATCTGACAGGAACGACATTAAATTTGAACCCTTTTCTTTTTGGTCACTCAAACAGAAGACTTACGGGAAGCATTGATGAAGTTGGTATATACAATACGTTCTTATCTGCTGATAGTATTCAGTCTATCTATAAATCTCAATCTCAAATTTTTTCTCAAGATACAAGCTTGAACCCAAACTGGACCCCAATGTGGGACAACATAGTCGGTTATTGGAAAATGGATGGTAATTGGCAAGACTCCTCTGGAAATGGAAACCATGGCACACCATCTGGTTCGCCAAGTTTTATAACTGAAAATCATCAAATCGGATTAAGTTCAGGATCATTTACTTCAACTGATCATGTGCAAGTGATTGATGATCCTAGTTTAGATTTAGGTACAAACTTATCATTTAGTGGTTGGGTGAAGTTTACATCATTCACTAATTTATATGCGATTCACTTACTTATTAAGCAGGCAAATATATCAAATAGTAATTTTAATTTATATTTTTTCGGAAATAATTTGGGAAGTAATCCTGAAAACGAAGGGCGACTTCAATTTTTTGGAAACCGTGGAGGAGGGTGGGGGCCTTTGTCTGAACATCACTTCGCCTCTTTAAATCAATGGATTCATATTGGCTTTGTCTATGATACCCTTTTGGGTGGGCAATTATTTATAAATGGAGCCCCTATTGGCTCAAGAGCTGGAGCCGGAAACCTCGCAACAAACAGTGATAGTCTCTGCATAGGTCAAAGTTGTGATACAGCCTATACAATTAATCACGAATTTGATGACTTTGCGCTTTGGAATGTATCATTAACTACAGAAAATATTAAAACAATATATAACCGTCAGAAGCAAAAGTATGCTGGGCACTATGACTCAGAAGTGATCGACTTAGGACGTACAACTTCCACTTGGCCTGACCTATCTTGGTCGACAAACTTACCTTTTGGTAAAGAATTAGTTGGTGATTTTGATAACGATGGCAACCCTGACAGTGAAAGAGCAGATGACTACTTTGAACAGTTGGAAGGTCTAAATAATGAGTTAATTGGCTACTGGCCTTTCAATGAAATTCAACGAGATACCTATAGTTTGCTGACCGATTTTAAAGATTTATCTGGAAATAATATATTTTTAGAAGAAAGCGGGGGAATTACACTTAACCATCAAGGAAAATTTCTTAAAGCTATCTTTTTTGACGGCATTGATGATTATATAAATGCCGGCGATCGAGATGAAATTGATGAGGCTTCAGCACTAAGTAGTTGCTTGTGGGTTAAGCATGAAACAGAAAATTCTGATCATGCTATGTTATCAACAACTAATGGAAGCCCAGCTGGCTTTTTATTTTTTAGAGACGATAATTCAGGAGGAGATAATAATTTTTACTCCATTTATGTTAGCGATGGAGTCACAAGTGTTAGAGCTCAAACGTCAACTGAAAGTGCTAAAGCTGGTCGCTGGAACCATGTTTGTTTTACCTACCTATTTAACACCTTAGATGGCCTAGTTATTTATCTAAATGGAAATAGAATCTCTTCAGGCTCAACTCTTGGCATGGGTTCCATAGATAGTGGAACTGAAAATTTAATTATAGGAAGTTCAGCCTTTTTTTCCAGGTATTTACATGGCTATATGGATGAGCTTGCTATTTGGGCGAGAAGGTTGTCAGACTCTGAAATTCAACAGCTCTACAGACGTGGTGCAAACCGAATTAAGTTTCAGGTGAAAAGCTGTATTGATTCGTCTTGTGAGTGTAAAAGTTTTAGTGAGTCTCCGACAGGAAGCTCAACAGATTGTGATGGTGATACTATTGTTAACACCTTAGACTTTGATGACCCTCATAAAGCTAAATTTATAGGCCCGGGAGGAGATGGCTCAACTTACTACTCAGAAGCCTTTAGCCGAAAAGGTACGGACATGACTTTCAATTGTGGGAACAACACTACAGATAGCTATGGTAATATTTGTGTAAGTGATGAAATCACTTTTAGTGGTGGCACAAAGCCAACAAGCCCTGTTATTGACTACAGTGATTTGCCTTTAGCTGCACGCCCAAACCCCAATCCATATTTTCAGTACCGTGTTTATATGGAGGCCGACGATAACACAGCTTGTAGCGGTAGCCCTTGTTTACCACAATTATCTTCTGTTGGTTTAAATTCAAGTGAACAAAATAAATATTATGGACGCTTGCATGAAGTGGTACCAACAGAGCCTCTTGCCTTTACAAGCATAGAATCTATTAAAGTCAACGCTGATGAATGTGTAACCTTTCAATTAAGTCCTGATGGCATTAATTACTATTATGTGAGTGAAGGAGCTTGGGTTTCGGCATCAGCAGAAGATCATCGCTCAACTCAGCAAGAGCTTGAAGAGAATATAGTTAAATTTTCTAACGATCATGGCCCAGGGCTTTTACACATAAAGGCATTCTTGCAAACAAACTCAAATCAAAACTCTTCATGTAGCCTTCGCAACATTGATGTTGTTTCTGAAAATAAATAAATTAATTAATATTTAAATTTAGGCTGCTATTTGTAGAGATGGTGAATTTTCATTTTTTTGAATACTGTTGTAGGTGATAACCATTTGTCGACTATTATTAATACATAAATCGATATTTGAAATGACAGCATCTATTTTTTTGTAAGAAAGCAAAGAAAGAGCTTCAAGTTCATCTTCAGCACAAATAGTTTGAAAACCCTTGCTGTTAAAGTATTTTTCTATCTTATTTTGTTCTATTTTTTCTTTTTGTAAAATAAGTATTGTCTTTTTTTTAGATGGGTTCATCCTGACCTCCAGTAAAAAATTTTTAAATTGATAATTAACTTACGGTAACGATAGTTGAGTAACTCATCAGGAAATATTAAAAGTTTATAAAATTATTGTACTAAAATGAGAATTAACAATAAAATCAATTTAAAGTTGGGTAAGGGCATTATTTTTGTGACTATTCTAAGCCAAAAACAATTATATAGGATATTATTTATCTTTTAAAAAAAGGGTTCACGTACCAGAACATCTGGCTAGGTCGTTTAAAAATTCTTCAATATTAGTATAGCCATCATTATCAAGGTCCCCATTATGGTCTTGAACTCCAACATCTAATCCATTTTTTTCTTCCCACTCATCAGCCATACCGTCTTGGTCGGTGTCATAAAATTCATTGCGTTTAGACAAACCAGAAAACTCTGACCAGTCTCTTTGAAGGACCGTATCATGAGTAGAGCTGTTAACAGTTCCATTTTTAGATCGAATATCTTCACCAATACCAATTTTACCTGTTCCTAAAAACATTTCTTTAATGATTCTTGAGTCAGCTTGGTGCCTTACAGGTTTAGATGCGCCTAAACATTTCATATGTAGAGAGTCTTTTGTGGCCAATGACAAAATGCTATTTTTTTCAACCACCGGAATGAGTATATGATTAGCATTAAATTGTCCAATATTTTCAGAAGGGTGAACAGGCAGAAGATTTGCCTTGGTAGGCGACTCTCCTAATTTATCAAGTACATAATTATTAGTAATATTAACACCAGAGTTAGAGTTTTTTGGAGGTGAAATATAAATAGGGCAAAGACCCTCTCCACGTTTAAAGTGACAGGTTGCACTCGTTCCATTGTGTTGAACCTGAGACTCTGGACCTTTTACGAAAAGATTATTTTTACCACGAATTTGTGTGGGCTGGTTATTGTAACCAGCTTGCCAAGTGGCACCATAACCTCCCCAGTTATAGGTGATATTGTTTGAACACTCTCCAGTCACATGGCCCTTGAATTCACAATTGCGAACAGAGTTATGAGCTTGAAAATTATGCGTAAAAGTAATGTTTTCTGCCTTTCGTCCTTTTGTATTTTGGCTAATGGCATTAATACCTCCAGCTTGAGAGTTAAAAGCTTGCCCCCGAGTTATACAAGTGGAACCGCTTCCAATGTGACAGTCCTTGGAGTTATTGGCTGCTGAGTCAGCGTCTCCTTCTGCACCAATTGAATATTGAACCGTAATATTCTTTGCATTTCCAGGTTGATTACTGCTTGAATCTTCGGCGACGTATACCTGAAAGACGTCATCATCAGTCCAAGAAAATGTGTTGTGATCAAAAATAAAATCAACACTGTCTTTATTTTTATTTGGAAAAATGGCAACAGCTCGTTGGGTACCTCGAGCGTTACCTCCTGTGATTCTGGCGCCACGAAAAGCACAGTGTCTGTAAATGGCGTTTGACATTCCTGCGCTATGATTCAAAGCAGAGACTCGAATCACCATTTTTCCAGGGGAGGTTTGGCAAGCAACGGTGACATGGCTATTTTCTTCGCGCATATAAAACGTACCCATATTAGAAGGGCGTTTACTTCCACAAGCTGAAAGTTCGATAATTCCATCAACGGCAAAGACGATGTACCTAGGTTCTGTCATAGATAGCGCTTCATTTAGGCTAATAAGGTCATTGTTGCTATTGCAGTCGTTAGTGCGAGTGTTGACTATGACTACTTTTCCACCACGTCCGCCACTAGAATATTTTCCCCCACCCAAAGCTCCTGGAAAAGCCAACGGAAAGGTGTTGTCTTCGTGCCCATCAGCCGATAAATTTTTCATACCATCACTTTGTAATAATGATAGTGGTGAGTCGGTTTGTGAAATGGGAGTTGTGTTACTAATGGCAGAGCTTTCAGTTATGCGTTGTGAATTTTGATGACTTGTAAAATCACCTCCGCAATTTTGATAAAAAACGAGTGTGCAAAGAATTGAAGCTAATAGAAAGATTTTAGATAAAAAATACTTCACTGATTTAAACCCCGCGCACACATTTGGTTTTTCTTTAAAAGCCCTATAATTTTAACACGATATCTTTTTTTTTTAGATAAAAAAGTAACAATTATTATGAATGACTAAAAACCCAATGGAAAAATCTCAATTTAATACAAAAAAAAATAAGAGGTATTGCAACTAAAGGTTTGTTCTTGTTGCACAAAACAAATGCTTTAATTAGCTGCCTTGACAGTTATTGAGTTGATCAATTACAAAGCACAAACATCCTTTCATTGATTTGGTCGTTTTTGCAGCTTGAGCTTTTTTATTACAATTAAAACTTTACATTATTAGAGTTTAAATAAATTTATTCTAACCCAAAGGAAAAATATGAAATTAAAAAATAAACTCCTTATACCGGCTCTTATATTAACATTTGTTTCTATTTTTTCTTATGCCATTAAAAGAGATACTTATCCAAAACCTAGCCCCAATTTATACCTTGGCGAAAATAATAAACTCCTAAATATTGTCGAGCAAAGTGTAGACACAAAAAAAATTGTTGAGATATTAATTGGCTCGTATTACCACCCTTCGGGAGAAGAAGAGTATTTAAAAAATGCGATTCTTGAGTTGTCGAAAAAAATTCTTGTTAAAGATAAAAGATGGGTCAATATTTATAAAGAGTACTCTAACTTGCGTTTAACTCCTTTTCAAGAGCGATTTGCCATTCAAAATAATGATGGTCAATTAAACTTCTCTATGACTTCTGACTACTTAAGCAGCCTTGTTATTCGTCTGCCAGCAACTGGTAAGTACATTGGCAAAGATTTTTCTGTTGCAGTTCAAGCACATTTGGACATGGTTTTAGATCATGAAGATGGCCTAAAGGGTGATGAGCTTAGAAAATTATACTTTAATGGAATCCCTACCGTTGTTGATTCAGAAGGCTGGTTAAAAAGTGAAGGCAAACAGCGTTCCATTGGCGCCGATAATATCACTGGAGTGGCTGAGTTAATAACATTTATGTTGAGCCCTGAGCTTGAAAGACCAGCCCTTGAGTTAGTTTTTACCTCTGGAGAAGAAGCCGACTGGCACTTAGAAAAACATCACGGCAGAAGTTATCTTTTTGGAGCTCGTTTTGGAAACCTTCAGCTTACCTCTAAAGTTCTTTTAAATGTAGACTCTTCAGATGGCCCCGGCAGTGCTACCATGGGTAGTGTTGGTGGTGATATCCAAACGGTTAAAAGTACATTTCCAGCCCAGACAGTCAATGCTGATGAAATTATATATGATTTAGAAATCAGTGGGTTAAAGGGTGGGCATTCAGGCAAAGACATTCATAAAAATAGAAAGAATGCGCTCCTAGTGTTATCTAAAATTTTGGTAGATCAACCTGTCAAACTCATTCATATGGAAGCTGGCGCTGCAAGTAAAAGTAAAATACCAAGCCAAGCCAAAGCCAAGTTTGTTTTGACGTCAAAAGCCATATCAAAAGAAAAGTTAGAAAGTGATTTATCAAAAAAGTTCGTTTTGTTACTTAATGCCAATGATGAAGTTGCTGGCCCATCTGAAGACAGCCCTAGTGTTAATGAGCAAGTGCAATTAAAACTAGAAAATGTAACGAATAAAACTATTCATGGCTTTAAGAGTTTATCAGGACAAGATAGTAAGCAGATACTATCAATGTTAGCGACAACAAAAAATAGAGTGTTCAAATATAAAAATAATGGACACTTTCCACATGGCCTAAAATCTTCGTTTAATTACTCTATTTTTAGATTAAATAATGATTTAAATGAAAGCCAATTTGATCTTCAAATTGATATTTTGGCTCGCTCTTTAGTTTTGTCTGAATTTGATGAACTTGAAGCTTACCTAAGTGCACACATCAAAAATTATTTTCCGGCAAAATTGACAAGAGTTATGGGGTGGCCAGCCTGGGAAGTTGATTTAGATACCAATTGGCTAGCTCAATTGGTTAAATCTAAAATGCCTTTTATTTCTAGTATTAAGGCTACAAATGGTGGGCTTGAAGCCAATATGATTTTACATAATCATCACACTAATCTTGGGGTATCAATGCCTCTTGGAGCCGTTTCTTTGGCTGTCGGCCCTAAGATTGAAGGTAAGCACTCTTATCGTGAGAAAATTTTAACGCCTACAATTAACGAAAGTTTTACTCAAACAAAGTCTATTTTAAAAGTCGTTGCTGAAGAGCTTGTTTTAAAGCAACAGTAAGTTTTTAACTTACTTTGCAAGCTGTAAACGCCAAAGAAACCAGCTTTATATCCAAAGCGCATTAACGCTTTGGATGTGAATTTTTTTCAAATTATTCAGTCATTACCCAAATAGCGCGTCACAGTTTTGGAAATTTTTGTGTCAAGTATTTGAAAGCAAGGGAATTCAGAATCATAGTTGTAGCAAAGTAACGTAAAGTACGTTGCAACTATCGAGAACACGAGCAGATTAATAAAGTTTGTAAGTTTCTCTCAAACTAATCACCTGGGGTTCCCATATGAAAATGATATTTTTTATTCTAGTTCTATTTACTTCAGTAAGCTTATTGGCTTCAACCCCTGAAGAGTGTTTTGAGTTCGATGAGCAAAAAAGTACAATTTTAAGTTACAATTGTAACTATCTAGATGTTTCTATTCCATTGGGGGTTAAAACTATTGGCTTCAGAGCCTTTTACAAAAAAGGTATTACCTCTGTACACATACCTGAAACTGTCACTACAATTGGTGGAAATGCTTTTGAAAGAAATAAGCTTACATCTTTACGATTACCTAAAAGTGTAAGTACTATTAAGCACTCTGCTTTTATTCATAATGAAATAAAAAATATAATTATTCCAGAAAGCGTTAAGACTATTGATGGCCATGCATTCGAATATAACGAGCTCACCTCAGTTCAGCTCCCAAACAGTTTAATCAATTGGGGGGACAATATATTTTCTCGTAACCAACTAACCCATGTTAAAATTCCTGAAATCATGGTTGAGATACCGACAAGGTTTTTTTCAAATAATAAAATTACTGTTATAGAGATGCACGATCATCTCACGAAAATTGGATTTGCAGCATTTTATAACAATAAACTTAAGTCTGTTAAATTTCCCAAGAGCATTAGGATAATTGATGAGTATGCTTTTCACGAAAATCTTATTGATTACATAGAAATTCCCAAGGGAGTCACAGAAGTTAGAAGAGGATCATTTGATACTAATAAACTTGTTTCCGTCAAAATTCCTGACACTGTTACAACTATTTCTAAAGATGCTTTTTTTATGAATAGTCTTGTTTCCCTTGAAATACCTAGCAGCGTAACAACCATTGGTGAACAGGCTTTTGCCGACAATAAACTTACATCCTTAGTTTTGCCAGAAAGTATAACCTCAATTGGTGTTCGAGCCTTTCAAGGTAATTTATTGAAGTATTTGAAGCTTCCAAGTAGTTTGGCTCATATTCCTCATAGCGCTTTTTTTGCCAATGAGCTTTATTTCTTAGAAATTCCTGAGAGTATTCAAAGCATTGCTTGTATGGCCTTTCAAGCTAATAATTTTTTAT
>JAHDIR010000093.1 GCA_020630675.1 Bdellovibrionales bacterium | reverse complement strand
GAGGTTACGCCGCTATTTTATTTTTTTCAAATCCACAACTTTCTAAAATATATCCTTTTCGTGGTTAGTAATCCTCTGTAACGGCCAAAAACAATAATTTATGAAACCTCTCTCGGTAGCTTGAAAAATTCTTTATATACTCTTAAGTTTTTAGTTTTTAATGTATGTTCTCAGGATGCGAGCTACTTTTTTAACATTCTCGTCCTCAGACCTTCCTTGTTTGATAAGTATATAAACTTTACGGTAAATCTTTTGCGCTTCTTTAGGTATAGGTAAAGAGTCTAGTTGATATTTTTTGACATTAGTTTCATTAAAATATCCAACTAAAAACTTTGGATAAAATCCGACGGCCTTACCTTGAGATGAGAGCTGAAGTGCTGTTTCTAGCATATCAACCTCATAAAAACGATTACGAGGGAGTCTGTTGTCAGGCCACCCATCTAGTCCCTTCACTCCGCTTATCGTGGATTTGATAGGAATAATTGGAGCAACAAATGGTACAGTTTCAATAGTATGTTCACTCATCAGTTTCTTCTTTCCAAATAAGCCCATTTCACATTTAGTAATCTCTAGGGCATCAACTCCTTGGGTTGGAATCAAATCATAGGTAATACCCATATCAATTTTAGAATTAACTATTGCTTGCTCTAGTTTTCCAGGTAAAAGCTCCTGCAAACGAAATTTTTTATTGCTAAACTCATCAGCAATCACTGAAGCAAAGAAGTGGGTAGAGAAAACTTCAAAACTTCCTATAGAAATCGATTCATCTTCTGTGTAGTCCTTAAGAATTAATTTATCTACTGCATTTAAGAACTCTAAAGATTTTAAGTGAAACGACTTTCCATCTTCCGATAGAGCTATTCCTCGACCAACCTTTATAAAAAGTTCGATACCCACTTCTTGTGCCAATAACTGCATGGATTTAGATAAAGCTCCATGAGTAATATTTAGAATTTCTGAAGCTTTCCTGAGGTTTTCTACCTCAGCTACTACACAAAATTGTCGAATTCGATTGGTTTCCATTTGGAACCATATATCGATATTTATTCGATTTTACAAGCCATTTAAAAGTTGTATAAAACTTTTATCCCAATAAGGGAAAATTATATACAAGGAGATAAATAATGAAAAAGATGAAAGCTATAATAATCACTTACTTTTTAATAGTATGTACAAGCTCTTTTGCTATGGGTAATCAGTTTATTGATGGTTTGAGTGTTGATGTAAGAGGGTACGGTTTTCAATGCATTGGTTTTTGTTCAGGGGACCATGAGAACAGTGAAGTTGTCGCAAAAAGAAGTGCTGATCTGAAGGCAAATAGTGAATGTAAAGAGGAAGGTTTCGAGTATGCTGTCTTAATAAATGAATATACATGTCATTCCTATAGCCAATCCTTTGGAAATACTGAAATAACAACGTATTGTGATGGTACTTACCAATGTGAGTAGATTTCCAATGTAATATGAAAACGCTTAAAAAATAAAGGTTTGAAAGTAAATATGTTACTATTTATAAAATTATCTAAAACTTATGCTGTAGTGACGCTACTTTTTTTAAGTAGTGCTATTTATGCTGACGAAAAAAAGAAACATATTGTTATTTATGAGCAGCTTATTCTTTCTGCTAGTAAAGGTAAAGTTTGGTCAACCTTAACTGAACATAAAGAGCTCAGTAGATGGTGGAATAAGGGTGTGCGGCTTGAACCATTTGTTGGTGGACAATTCTACGAACCTTGGGGAGAGGGACAGTTGGCGACTGGAAAAGTTCTAAAATTAAAAAAAATGGATTCTATAACATTTACTTGGCAAGAAAAGTCCTGGAAAGCTTATGAGAATACGCAATGTACTTTTAATTTAAAGAAACTATCCGGTACTACACTTCTTGAGGTTAAACATTCAGGCTGGGAAACATTCAAAGATGTAAAAAAAAGAGCTCGATTAGTTAAAGGGTTTAAAAAGGGTTGGGGTGCTTTACTACCGAAATTAAAAAAATATATTGAATTACGCCATTGAGCAATTGGCGACTTAAGACCTAGTTTCCCCTATGTAGCTTGTTCACGAAGAGAACAAGCTTGCAATGGTCCGGTTTGAATGACATATCATTAAGCTTCAACCATTTTTTATTGATACATCTAATCGTGGTTATCAAAAAATGAGATTACAAAAAATTAAAATCTTTCTACTCCGAAAACCTGGGACTTTTTTAGTAAAGCTATGTTATTTTTCTAGGCCAAATTATCAAAAAAGGCCGCTATCGCTCTAGGAAGAGAG
This sequence comes from Bdellovibrionales bacterium, assembly GCA_020630675.1. GTDB lineage: Bacteria > Bdellovibrionota > Bdellovibrionia > Bdellovibrionales > UBA1609 > JAHDIR01. The sequence continues at coordinate 1,802 of JAHDIR010000093.1, read as the reverse complement.
TGAGAAGCTGGCCAAATCAACTTTAATTGAACTTCACTATTACATCCCGAAAATTGAAATTGTTTAAAACCAAAATGATCTGCAAATGTTTGTGGTAGATAACACCAAGAGTTTGTGAATGAAACTCTATGAGCAGCCGTAATATAAGATTCAAAGATAAAATCAATCTTAGGAGATATTTTTTTTCTCGCAAGAATCTCATGCTGTTTACAAATTTCAATTCCTGGATACATTTTAGGGGAGCAGCAAGAATAGGGTAATAAATCCTTAAGGGCTATTGCTGCCTTCTTCTTTGCGATTGGGTGTCCTTTACGAACGCTAACTCTATGCGGAATCTTTAAGAGTGTCTTGCTACTGATTGTAGGGCTGCTAACAGGATCAAAACAAATGCCAAAATCAAGCTCACCTTTAGATACTAGGTCAACAATTGTAGATGAGCGGTGCGAAGAATACTCCAATATAAGCTCTGGGTATTTCTTTTGATATTCACTCCATTTAGGAAGAAAATAGATTTGGTCTAGCCCTGGACTTGAGCCTATTCGGTATTTCCCAGACCAAATGACTTCATCTGACTGAATTTCATTCTTTATAAGGTCCATGTGGTCAAAAAGCTCATCTACTTTTAACGATAGAAGTTTGCCCTGCTGGGTTAGGAAAATGTTTTTTCCTCTTTTTTCAAAAAGCTTACAACCAAGCTCTGCCTCTAATGACTTAATAGCGTGGCTAATTGAACTGATACTGATATTCAGAGAGTTTGAAGCTTTTGAAAGGTGCTGCCATCGAGCGGCTTCTCTAAAGTAGGCTAGTTGATCTGTTTTCATCGTTCTAATTTTTAGCATAAAATTAGAATAAATAAAGTAATTTTTAATTCTAAATTTTTCAGATATAAAACTTCTAGATATGAATCACAAACAACAAGGAGAAAAAAACATGACAGGTTCAAAATTACTTTTATTAATTGTTTCAATACTATTTTCCGGCTTTGCCCACGGATACAGCAGTGTAGGGGGAGATCATGCCCAGTTTCGCCCTTACGAACATAATTTTTCGGCTCATTCGGAAGACGTTGAATTTCAGTTTTTTGGTTGGGGTTCCTGTGAAGAACTGGAAGAAGTACTTGAAAAAGAATTGATTGACTTGGGGTGTAAAAATCGATGGCCTCACCCTCACGCTATCGAACCAGCCAAGTGTTTTTGTCCTTCAATAAAAGGTGACTTGGTAAATCTAAGTGGTCAAATTTCACCAGTTATTAAATCGACGCAATCTAGAAATAGCTGCCTAGGAAAAAATCCATGTGCAAAAGGAGTTTGTGTCAATGGAAGATGGAGGTGTTTAACTACACGTTAAGGTTTAAATTGGCTTTGATGTAGAGTGGAAAAATTTCCTATGAGCAACTCTTGCCTGGATAAAAGTGCTTAAAGAAAAATTGAGTGAGTGTTGCCATCCAACCGCAATTATCAAAGAAATGGAGTCGCAAAAAAATTAAATTTTTGGGACTTAGCAAATAACCGAAAGTCTTTAGACACTTTTTGTTACAGATCTTTCGGTATTTTGTTTATAAAAAATAAACCTTCGTCATATTTATTAACTATAGGTATCATAGTTTTTATTTATTTTATCAATGATAGCGAAAAGGGCTACACTATCGTAGCTTTTTAACAATTAACCTCCACAGAAGTTTAAACTAAAGGAGTAGTTATGGCTAAGTCATATTTAATTGCTGTTTTTTCTTGTTTTATAGTTTTTTATTCAATGAATGTATTTGCTAATGAGAGTCTTAAAGAAATTGGATATTGCTGTAA
>JAHDIR010000004.1 GCA_020630675.1 Bdellovibrionales bacterium | reverse complement strand
CTTGTAATTTAATTAATTACTCACCTCCTAGTGAAAGCGCCCTGCCGGGCGCACAAATAAAAAAAGGGAGCCATAAGCTCCCTTTTTTGCTTATTAAAAAAGCCTTATTCAACTAGTGCTGAACAGAAGATTGACCTGTATATTGAGCTCTAATTCCAAGGGCTCTTTCATTTCTTACTTTAAATAGCTCTTTAGCATTTTTAATATCTAAAGCATCTACTAAAACTTGATCAACATGATCTACAAGAATAACTTTTAAGTCTTTCATCACTTCTTCTGGAATATCCTTTAAGTCTTTTTCATTTTCTTTAGGGACAATCACTGTTTTAACACCTGCTCGGTGAGCAGCTAAAGTTTTCTCACGTAAGCCACCAATCGCTAGTACACGCCCACGTAAAGTCACCTCTCCAGTCATAGCAACCGTTCTTTTCACTGGAATTTTAGTGATCGCCGACACAATACTTGTTGTTAAGGCAATACCTGCTGAAGGGCCATCTTTAGGAATAGCTCCTTCAGGAAAATGGATATGAACATCTATATTGGCATAGTACTCTTTATCATAACCAAAAAGTGGGCCTCTAGATCTCACGTAGCTCATCGCTGCAGAACATGATTCTTTCATCACATCACCTAACTGACCGGTAACAGTAAACTTTCCTTTACCAGGAACGACAGAAACCTCTACGGCTAAGATATCTCCACCCACTTCAGTCCATGCTAGGCCATTTGTTAAACCAATTTCATTGGCACCTTCAATTTTTCCGTGCTTATGTCTTTTTTGACCTAAATACTCAACGGCTTTTTTTGCACTGATGGAAATAGCTTTTCTCGTTTTTGACTTGGACTTTTTAGGCCCATCCAGAAGTTCCTGCTTAACTATGTCTTTAGCAACCTTACGGCAAACCGTTGCAATCTGACGCTCTAAGTTTCGAACTCCGGCTTCACGTGTGTAGGACCTAATGATCTCTAAAACAGCATTATCTAAAAAACTCACTTTATAGTCTTTTAATCCATGTTTTTTGATTTGCTTTGGAATTAGATATTTTTTTGCAATATTAAATTTTTCTTTTTCAAGGTACCCATCTAAAGAAATAACTTCCATTCTGTCTAACAACGGTCTTGGAATTGGATGTAATGAATTCGCCGTTGTTAAAAACATAACTTTAGATAAGTCGTAGTCGGCTTCAATATAGTGATCTTGAAAGGTTGAATTTTGCTCAGGATCTAAAACTTCAAGTAATGCCGCTGAAGGGTCCCCTTTAAAGTCCATACTCATTTTGTCAATTTCGTCTAAAAGTAAAAGCGGGTTTCCGGTATCACACTTACGCATGGCCTGAATAATTTTACCCGGCATAGCACCAACATAGGTTTTTCTATGACCACGAATTTCAGCCTCATCTCTCACACCACCAAGAGAAATACGAGCAAACGATCTATTTAAAGCTTTAGCAATAGAGCGCGCTAAAGAGGTTTTACCAACTCCCGGAGGGCCTGCCAAACAAAGTATTGGCCCATTTAAATCATTGGTTAAAATTTGCACCGATAAATGTTCTAGAACTCTTTCCTTAACTTTATCTAATCCCCAATGATCTTCATCTAAAATATCTTTGGCTTCCGCTATGTCACATTTATCCTGACCATACTCTCCCCAAGGAAGATCTAACATCCAATCGATATAGTTTCTTACAACTGCAGCCTCTGCACTCATTGGCGACATCATTTTTAATTTTTTAATTTCTTTTTCTACTCGCTTGCGACCATCTTTAGTAATTTTCTTTTTTGCAAGCCTTTCACTTAACTCTTCTAGCTCGGCCTGATAATCATCTTTATCACCAAGTTCTTTTTGAATGGCCTGCATTTGCTCATTCAAATAATATTCTTTTTGTGAGCGCTCCATTTGTTTTTTAACACGGCCACGAATCTTTTTTTCAACTTCTAAAATTTCTATCTCACCTGTCATTAACTGAAAGAGCTCTTCTAAGCGCTTTGCTGGGTCGATGATTTCTAAAATTCTTTGTTTGTCTTCTAGCTTTAAGTTTAACTGGGCCGCAATAATATCAGCCAACTCCGAAAAATCTTCTATTGTTGAAACTCGCATTAAAGTTTCAGGAGGTATTCTTTTATTTAACTTTACGTAAATTTCAAAGGTATTCTTGACTGAACGAAGTAAAGCACGGGCCTCGGTTTCATCTTCGACAACTTCTTCAATATCGTTAACATCAGCTAGGAAAAAATTTTCAACCTGCTCAAGATCATTAATACGAACACGACGCTTTCCTTCCACTAAAACCTTAACGGTTCCATCAGGCAAACGTAATAACTGAATGATAGTTCCAATTGTTCCCACTTGAAAAATATCATCAACTCCTGGGTTATTTGTTTTAGCATCTTTTTGGGCAGCTAAAACAATGTCTGTTTGCTTGTTCATGGCATCTTCAAGAGCATTAATACTTTTCTCACGACCAACAAAAAGGGGCATCATCATATGAGGAAAAATAATGAGATCTCTCAACGGTAGTAACGGTAATTTTTGATTATTTGATTTTCCGGAATTAGACATAAATTGCCTCCTTTTCTGATTTCATTGTAACCTTTCTCTGCCCCCGCAGGCAAACGACTAAGCATAATGCAAGACAATGAAGATCTCTTTAAAAACCAAAACCTAGATACAGGTCTAGATCTTTTTTTTCAATTTGATCATTGACCATACTTTTTGATCAAAGGGTACAACAAAAACCTATGGCTAAACTTGTTAACAATTATTAAGGTCACTACCGTGAAAAAGTTACTCGAACAATGAAGGGCATAGGAATAAATGCCATTGTATCAGAAAAAATAAGAGAGCCTTAAAGGTCAAAGGCCCCCTTTTAGTTTAAGCACTCTCTGCTTTTTCTTTTTTTATTTCAGATTCAGTTTTAAAAATTAATTCTGGCTGGGCTTTTTTTAGAATAACATCTTTACTAATAATGCACTCCTTCACGTTATCTTTTGAAGGAATTTCAAACATAGTTTCAAGCATAGCCTCTTCGATCACTCCCCTTAAACCTCGAGCTCCAGTATTTCTACGAATAGCTTCTTTAGCGACCGTTAACAAGGCGTCTTCGGTGAAGGTCAGCAAAACATCTTCATACGAAAAAAGCTTTTGATACTGTTTAGTTAAAGCATTTTTAGGCTTTACTAAAATATCCATCAAAGCTTCTTCATTAAGGTTTTCAAGTACAGCCAACACCGGTAATCTCCCAATAAATTCTGGGATTAACCCATAACGAGAAAGGTCATCTGGGCTAACTTTTTGAAGTGGGCTTTTTGAAGCTTTCAGCTTTTCTTGTTTTGTTTTTATTGTGGCGGCAATACCCATAGACTTTGACGTCAAACGACTTTCAACAACTTTATCTAAACCTACAAAGGCCCCACCAACAATAAATAATATGTTTGAAGTGTCTACCTGAATAAATTCTTGCTGTGGATGTTTTCTGCCACCCTTTGGGGGAAGGCTTGCAACAGTTCCTTCAAGAATTTTCAACAAAGCCTGCTGCACTCCCTCACCGCTCACATCTCTTGTGATAGAAGGGTTTTCAGACTTTCTGGTAATTTTATCAATTTCATCGATGTAAATAACACCTCTTTGAGCTTTTTCGACATCATAATCTGCCGCCTGCAGTAAGCTTAAAACAACATTCTCAACGTCTTCTCCAACGTAACCGGCCTCAGTTAAGGTCGTTGCATCAGCTATGGCAAAGGGGACATTCAAAACTTTAGCAATTGTTTGAGCTAGTAAAGTTTTACCTGAGCCCGTCGGCCCAACTAAAAGAATATTACTTTTTGCAATTTCAATATCGTCTTTTCCACCCTTTTTAGAGTTAATTCTTTTGTAGTGATTGTGTACAGCCACAGACAATGCTTTTTTTGCGCTAGACTGTCCGATTACATAATCATCTAAGTGAGACATGATATCTATTGGCTTGGGAACAGTAAAGTTTGCGTTAACACCAACTTCTTTGTCTATTTCCTCAGCAATAATATCGTTACATAAATCAATACATTCATCACAAATATAAACGCCCGGCCCTGCAATTAATTTTTTAACCTCTTTTTGGCTTTTGCCACAGAAGTTACAGCACAACGACGCTCCAAAACCTTCTTTTTTTCCCATCTATAAAATCCTTATACTGTTAACTTTCTAGAGCTGATGACTTCATCGATTAAACCAAATTCTTTTGCTTGTTCCGCCGTCATATAGTTATCTCGATCCATGGCTTTTTCTAATTCGTCATATGACTTGCCGGTGTGATCAACATATATTTCTGTTAGACGTTTTTTTGTTTTTAACATTTCTTTGGCGTGGATTTCTATATCAGAAGCCTGACCAGATATTCCACCACCACCAATCAAAGGCTGGTGAACCATCACACTTGAGTTGGGAAGAGCAAATCGCTTTCCTTTAGCTCCTGCAGTTAACAATAACGAACCCATGCTAGCGGCCATTCCCATGCAATAAGTCGCTACATCAACTTTAATAAATTGCATCATGTCGTAAATAGCCAAGCCAGCGCTTACGCTTCCACCAGGAGAATTTATATACAAATGAATGTCCTGCTCTGGATTTTCCATTTCTAAAAAAAGCATTTGAGCTATAACACTATTGGAAACATCATCAGTCACTGGAGTTCCCATGAAAATAATTCGATCTTTTAACAGACGAGAGTAAATGTCGTAGCTTCTTTCGCCACGTGGGGTTTGCTCTATTACCATCGGTATCAATGCCAAGCTGTTTCTCCTTGTAAAAAGTTTGTTTAACAAACCATCATTGCAAACATGTGTTCAAATTCTTATTTGACAAGATTCTCATCGGGAGAAAAGGTGTTCGCCTTGAGTATTATGCCGAGCGTTATTTGTGTATTTTGCAATATTTGCAATTTCATGATTAATCCCAAGGTATAAAAACCCTCTCAAGGAGTATCAAATATGAAATATCTTCTCACAAAGTCCAGTTCAAAAAATCAACATGAAACTCTTGTCGTTTTTGTCTCCCTAAATAAGGAAAAACCTTATACGGAAAACCTACCTAAGTCTATAAAACAAGTCATCACTGAATCATTTCAAGATAAAATGTTTGGTGCCAATGTAAAAGATGTACGCGTGTTTCCGAGACTCGGATTAGAAGAATGTAAAAACCTCATTCTCGTCGGACTTGGCGAAAAAAAGAAGCAAAACCATGAGTGTGTACGTATGGCCAGTAGCTCTCTTTTTTCTGCAGTGCAAAGCTATAAGTTTAGTGAGCTAAATATTGATCTCAGCAATTTACAAAAAAATTCTAAAAATTTAAACGACAGTGTACAGGCTTTTGTCGAAGGTTGTGAACTCACTAACTACAAATTTGACGATCATATGGCTAAGCAAAAAGAAAGCTTTGAACCAACTTTTAACTTACTTGGGCCATCAAAACTAATTAATAAATCATTAAAAGATAGCCTTAATGATGGGCTTGTATTTTCTGAATGCATTTGTTTTTCAAGAAAACTTGGCGACACTCCAGGCAACTTAATGACCCCTGAAATTTTAGCTAAAACAACAATGGATGCAGCTAAAGGCACCAAACTTAAAGTCACAGCTTGGGATAAAGCTCGCATTAAAAAAGAAAAAATGGGCGGACTCCTCGGGGTTTCTTTGGGAAGTGATGTTGACCCAAGATTTATCATTATGGAATACAAAGGAGCTGCTGCTTCTAAAAAGCCCGTTTGTTTTGTCGGTAAAGGTCTCACGTTTGATGCCGGTGGAATTAGCTTAAAGCCATCCAACGGAATGGACGAAATGAAATATGACATGTGTGGAGGCGCAAATGTCATTGGTACCATGCTAGCTATTGCCAAATTAAAGTTAAAGGTAAATGCCGTAGCATATATTCCGTCCACAGAAAATATGCCTGGCCCTCTAGCCAACAAACCAGGTGACATCCTTACTGCCAGAAATGGTAAAAAAGTCGAAGTTCTTAATACCGATGCCGAGGGAAGACTTATTCTTATGGATGCTCTTTCTTATGCTTGTGAACAAAAACCAGCAGTTATTTTTGATGCTGCCACACTTACTGGGGCAGTTATCATGGCTCTTGGTAACTCCTACACTGGTGTATTTACCCGCGATGAAAAGCTTTTTGGTAAAATTAAAAAGGCTTCTGAAAAAACTTGCGAAAGAGTTTGGAACCTCCCTCTTATGCACCACCACGTTAATGACATGAAAGGAACTCATGCTGAGCTTTCAAATATGTCTTCTTCTCGTGGAGCTGGTAGCTCAACGGCAGCAGCTTTCTTGTCTAACTTTGTAACAGAAGATATTCCATGGGCTCATTTTGATATTGCCGGCACTGGCTGGAAAGTTGGTAACCGACTGAACTACTGCCCAAAGAAAGGGGCCTCTGGAGTAATGATCAAGACTTTTGTCGAACTTTCTAAAATGTTCTAAAGAAAAAACATCAATTAAACATTAAAGTGTTCATGGCTATAAAAATTATAGCCATGAATGCCGATGAATTAATTATGAAGTTTCAGTCCAACACAATCATTGGAGTTGCTATTACCGCCATGTGTGTTGGTTTTTGTATTAGTTTATTTTCATGGGATGGCTTAGTTTATTACTTTGAAAAAGAAACCCCTCGCTTACCAGCCAATATAAAAAAAACCTTCTCCCTTTCTAAGCTAAAAAATCGCCACAGCCTTAAAAACAACAAAGAAAATTTTTTAGAAAATTCAATTCTTCTAAAAAAATCAAAACATGCTTTATTAGAGGTTGGTAATTTCTCTTTATCGAAAAAAAATAGTTTTCCTTCCGCTTGTAACCAGTATGACACAATACTTATTACCTACAGTGCCTTTGGTATGATGAACAGCCACAGTACACCAGAACTCACTATCCAAACTCCATGCTCTCCCAGCCAAGACGGAAGACTAATGTCTTCTGTAATTATTCCAACCTATGAAATCACTCAACTTGATATCAAAAACAAACAACTGACTTTAAATGATGAACAAACTATATATTTTAAATTTGTTTATGATGAGTGGCCACGAGAGTGGGAACTTAATAAGATTCAGTTTATAAATTCAACTAACAAAAAAGAAAGCCTTAGTTTTAATTTTCTAGGGCTTGCAAATAAATTAAATTTACAATTTTACCAATAAGTTTATTTAGTTAAATTACTCCCCGCCCGCGAAGAAAATGCGTTAAAGACATTCAAACTTAACCGCTGCAACTGTATTTTCTAAGTTTGAAACCCTACTTTTTGTCATAGCCAAATCCGAAAAGATAAAAACATGATCATCTAATTTGAAAATTCTTTTTACCGCCGCCATTTGTGGGTTATTTTTAACAAGCGAATAACAACTTTCAGTCACCAATTCAGAATGACCAACAAAACCTTTTTCCTCAAATCCTGTTGAAGTAATACTATAAAATTGAGCCCCCAAACTATTCTGATGTTTTGTGTTTGCATATATATTTTTTTTGTAAGGAATGCCTATGAATTCATCCTGTTGATCATAAAAAAAGGCCTGATGATTATATTGAACTAAAGACGAGACATTTAATAAGCCTTTTTGTTCAATCACTCTTGATTCATAAGGGTCACTTACATCAAATAAGGATAACTGAAGACTTCTTCTTGATGTGTCTGAAAACCCAACTCCAACTAAAAGGTCGTGACCCACATTATGCAAGTAACTAGAATACCCAGGAATTTTCAGCTCTGAAGTTAACCCCGGCTCAAACAAGTTGGCCAAATCAATAATAAATAAAGGGTCTACCGTTCTAAACGTAACTATATAAGCCTTATCGTTGTTATACCTAACTGATCTTATCTGTTCACCTGGAGCTAAACCGTCGACACTTGATACCTTGTTTAACCGTTGGGCAGAGGGGTTATCTTGAAAAACAGTCAATGAACTTGTGCGCTCACTTCCCACCTGACCTGAAGCTACAACCAATTTATCGTCATACTCCTTAAAAGACCATGGGCTAATCGCATAGCCTGGAAAATGTCCTACGGATAAAGAGCTGTGCCCCTGTTTTTTTGTCGATAACTTCACAAGCAAACTTGTTGATTTATTTCGCAACAAGTTCTTGTACAAATACAAATTCTCAGAGCTCAGATAAACATTATCAAATACATCTGTAAAAGAGGTTTCATCGGATATAATGGCATTATCTGACAACTCAATGGAATGAATCGTTGTTAGTTCTGAGCTACCCAAGTCAGCACTGATGTAATGTGTATTTTCGCAGTCAATTTTTTCAATCGCTTCATCTAGCAAGTTACTGATTTGACTCTCATCGGTATTAGGTAACCACAATTGGTTTTTAGTCATTACTTGCAGTGTATTTTTAACCAAACTCATTCTTCGAAATATACCATCAAATTTAAACGTCTTTATTAGCTCTTTTTCTGAAGGAGAGGGATACTTATAAACCTTCACTAAGCTAGTTGCTTTACTGTAATTATTTTCTATCTTTTGGCCCGTGATTACTAAAAAATCATCAATTACAAATAGAGAAGTATTGGCTAAGTTTGTCGTAAAAATATAATCAACAACCTTAAGAGAAACTCTGTCTACAACCTGAACACCTCTATTTTTGGCTACAAAAATATATAATGGAGAAACCTTCACCAAGTCAGCTTCATCAACTAAATCTTCTTGTCTATTGGTCACCCCGCCAGAAGTATTTGTGTCATAGCTAGACATAGAATTCCAATCACATACGTAAGGCGAAAAATACTTGTCATTGTATTCTCTATACTCCATTTGCTTTTTGTACGCTTTCATAAAGCTCTCTTTTATTTGACCACAAGACCTATAAGTATTTACCTTTAAGTTTTCTAAATCATAATGAGGTTCAAAAGTTCTAAGGCCAGGCATAGACAAACCATGATAAACAATTGGGCGATCACATTGATTCAAAACTTGCCAATTAGGATCTGTAAGCACTGAACAAGACACACAACACATCAATAAAAGAAAAAGGAACGCTATTTTTTTCATACTAAAAACCTCACTTGTTTTATACAAGTTAAGCTTTTAATCTATTGATTTATACTGACAAAATTGTCGCGAAAAAAATAAAGGCGTAAGTAACTAAAATAATTTAGTATTTCTTAGCCCTTAAAAACTAGTAATTATAAATGCACTTTAACTAAAGCTTAAGAGGAGTAATTTTTAAACGATATACCAGCAGCACTGGCCTCTTGAGCCACGGCCAAACTTCCTAACTTAGCCACCCAGCCGTAAACATTTTCCATGGGGCAATCAGGAGTTCTTAGCTTCAAATCGGAAATACAAAGCTTTTTATAAATAGCTCCAGGACTATTTAAATTATCTTTAGGCCCCTTTTTACTATGAGCTCTTAAAAAACCGCCAGCTAATTTGTCTCCAATCATATATATAGCTGGCTCAGCGGTTTCTGTTTCTGTGCGATAAACAGTAGGAATGCCTTCTTGTAAAATTAATTCCTCAATAGAGCCTCCCCCTTTAACCGCCTTCATTTTTTTTCTTGATTTGTAGCTCCAGTTTTTAACTTCCTCTCCTGATGAAACTTGCTGAATACCTAAACCATAAGTTCCAGAACTATTTTTTATAAACACAAAGGGCTGTTCATCAACTCCCTGCTTTTGATAATTTTCTTTTAATTCAAGTAACAGCTTATCAACTTCGATCGCAAGATTATTGCGACTCTCCTCAGAGTTTATATCAAAACCTTTGTATGATTTTGTTGCTACAGTTAAGTAGTGAGAGTCTAAACCGATCAACTGACTGAACTCTTTTGATAGTAAGTTATACTGTTCAAAAAAAGAAGATTTCTTGCGTTGGTACCATCCTAATTCGTGAGGAGGGTTCATTGGTTGCTCAAAACCATCTAACCAATTTTCAAAAATGACTGAAAAATCATTATTACTAATTAAAATTTCAGGAGCTTCTCCATCAATTTTTAAAACCCCATTTTCCTTGTAAATAAAATTTACAGTTACCGCCTCACCAGAAATAGAATCAACCTGGATAGAGTCTGCTTTATTCTCTGACGGTATAGCAACTTTAACCTCTAAACCGGCCTCTTTAAGAAAGCCTGAAATAGTGATTATATTTTGCCAATAATATGCATTTTTTGTGTGAGCTTCTGTGACCAAAGCAACAGCACCACTCACTTTTGGATAATGATCTTGAAAGTAATTTTTTACTTTCTCTATAGCAGAGTCTTTATCAACCTGACAGATATTATTAAACCCTGCAGGGAAAATATTAGCATCGACTGGAGCTACTTTATAATTAGCTTCTCGTAAATCATAACTAGAATAAAAAGGGAAAGCTAAATTTTTAGACTTGGCTTTGAACCAATTTTGAACGTCTTCATAGTTATTACAGATATGTTCATGTAACTTATCTTTTATCATATAGAATTCCTATTATTTAAAAGAGCTAAAGTTTGCGCTGCTCCGACAACCGCACAAGGTAGCAACAATAACGTAAGGCCTGGAACCATTAGTGTTAAACCTAGAACACAGGCCATTCCAGAAAAAGCCGAAAAATATTTTCTGAAGAAATTTAACCTTTGCCTTAAGGTCATCAGTTTGATCTCCATTGCATAGTCAGTACAATCAAAGGCAACGATCAAAAGAGCAAAGAAAGCACCTAGTAGGTTTAAAACAGGAACAAAAGAAAATACAAAAATAAACAAACCAATCAATGCAAATAAAAGAGCTCGTAAAATTGACACTGTTAATTGCTTTATAGTTATTCTTAACCAGTCAGCAACCCCCAAAGGTTTAATACCGTCACTTTTTAAGTGACTTAAGGTTTTTTCAGCAAGAATAGAATTAAAAGGAGAAGCAATAACTGTAGATAGCAAAAAACCAACATAAAAAACAACAATTGTTAAAATAGCACCTCCCCCAAACTTAACAGCCCCCAACAAAAGGTCATAAAACCAACCGCTGGTGGTTCCGGGAAGAATAAAACCAACCACTGTTGATGCCAATTGTGTGATGTCAGAAAATATATAAGACAAAGAGCCTACAATTAAACCAATGTTAATAAGAAAAGGAAACACAGCCCATTTCAAAGCCCCTTTCATTGAAAATAATAATCGGGTGCCGTCAAAAATAAACAAAAACCCTAACTTAAAGTCACGCAATGAATTTGACATGCACCCTCCTTATTTTATTCTGCTGGCCCAACATTTAATTTTTTATTTTTTCTCATGTCTTTCATCATTTTTTCTAAACGAGGGTCAGGATTAACAGTGATCCCATTTTTTCTTACAGACTGTCTTTTTTGCTCAGCTTTACTTAAACTAAAACCAAGGTTATTTTGTGTAAGATAATCTAAAAATTTCTTTTCAAACCCATCAATACTCATCATTAAACTTCGAACTATTGGAGGAGGATTTTTTTCGGGAAACTTCATAGCCTTGAGCGTATTTAAGCTTTGCAAAGTTAGAACAGCAAAGCTGTTTATTTCTTTAGGGCTCACCTCATATTTACCAACCCTAGGATCTTTGTGAATTTGCTGTAAATAAGACCAAAAAAAATCATAAACCGTTACTAAATTTTTAGCGGCATTGGGAGACCATGTAGGACTATCTAATTCGACGGCTTTCAATAAATACTTTTGGGCGTTTTCAAACGTTTTAACTATATTTGAGTGGTTTTTGATATGAAACCCTCTAAACCAATATCGCCCCATAAAAAACATCGCACGAGCTAGTTGATCTCTTTGTTTTGTTGCTGTTAAAGTTTTATCTCGTAAAGAATACAACCCCTGATCAGCCTGAGAAAAAAGTTTTTTGGATAACTCTAATTTTCCAATACGACCATAGGCACTGCCTAACCTAGCTGGAATTTCAGCTAAAGCTGTTGCCTTTCTTAAATACTGCTCTTTACCTTTGGCATCAACTAAGCTCGTAATTACTTTTTTATCTGCATTTAAACACTCATAAGCATAACTTAAGCGCACTAAAGCCTGGGCCTGAATTCTGTAGTTCTCTTCGTTGGCTGTTCTGACAATTTTACGAAAATTTCTTCCTGCTTTTTTACAGTTATCTAACCCCTCATAAGCCGAAGCTAAATTAAACAAAATGCCCATAGATAATGGAGTTGTTGGATATTGAGAAATTAACGATTCAAAATGTAAAGCCGCACTTTTGTAGTCTTCTCTGTCTAGCAATTGAATTCCATCTTCATATTTTTTAACTAAAACAGGTGAGCTTTCGCCATAATTATTTTTAACGACTGGCTTATCTCTTCCATCAAAACTTTGGCAACTTATTAAAAATGGTATTAAAAGTAAAATAAACTTCATGCTTCACTCCCGATAACTCTCTCTTAAACCTTTAAATAATCAGCCAAAGAAGAGATATCATTTAAGCTATTAATTTCCTTTAAAATTGGAATACGAATAACTTTATCATTTTCATCCAGTTGCTGACAAAATTTATCGATAATTTTTTCTTTTTCTGAATAAAATGTATTCTCTTTGTTAAAGACAGGAAAAGCTTTAGAATCTGGTTTAATTTTTTCTTGATCTTTTTCATTAAACCAGGTCGGGAAGCAACGGTTAAGAACTGAAAGCTCCAAAGCATAACCCCTTGAAGACAATTGATCATAAATATCTGTGGCCTCTATTAATTTTGAGCGCTCCCCTTCTGTAACGAGAACATATCCGGTGCTCTTGGATTTTAAAAGGTCATTGACTGAATGACTATGATTTTTTATTTGAAGACTTAAACCCTCAATGCTTTTAAAAAATATAATTAACTCTTCAACAAACTGCTTTCCAGTCACCTTGGACAATAAGCCAAGCGCACCCTGAGCACCTTTGCCAATAAATTTTTTAATTAAGCTTTGAGAGTCACTTGTTTGACCAATTATCTTAAAAAAAGCTGAGTTAAATAAACTATACATATTTTCAGGAGCATCAAAAAAATCAGTTAAGTTTTGAATAGGGGGAGTGTCTAAAATAATGAGATCATACTTTTTATTTTCCACAACCGTCATCAAAGCCTCAATGGAGGTAAAATCTTGAGAGTCTTTTAAAGTTGATGATAACTGTTTAAATAATACATTTTTAAATAATTTTTCGGCCTGCTCTTTGTCATTAGAAAATTTTAATACAAAATTTTTAAAAGTAGTTTCTGGTTCAATTATTTTGCCCCAGAGTTGCCCTTTAACCAATGATGGAACAGCCACCTGAACTTCTAGGTTTGAAACTTTATCAATATTTAAAACACTCGATAATCGCCTTGAAGGATCTATCGTCATGACTAGACATTTTTTTCCCTCCTGAGCAGCTTTTAAGGCTAAAGCTACCGAAGTGGTGGTTTTACCAACACCGCCCGGCCCTAGACACACTATAATTTTTTTATCAAAAATGTTCATTGAATCGGCTCCAATTGGTTTACCACGGAAGCCACTACTTGTGCCGGATCGTTTTCATAAATAAAAGGAATTTCAAGAACAGAAGGCTGAACTTTTTTTAGTTTATCAATATAGACGTTTTGATTTTTAGTATTTGCTAAATAATTAGTAACAAAAGAATTTTTTGAGGTCACTTTTACCAGAGGTTCTTTCACTTTATTAAATACAAGCTTAACTGTAATAGAAAACTCTTTCTTTAATGTTTCAATAAACTCTAAGGTTTCTACAACCGGGAGCTGCTCGGGCAAACACAAAACAAAGTACTCCACTTTATCAGGGTCGGTCATTACCTTTAAAATATCACGACATTGATCATGCATAGCCCCTTTTTGAACGGCATCCATCATGCCTTGAGGTGAGTTCAATAAAGCCAAGAAGTGCCCGGTTGAATAACTATCAATTATAATTTCATCATAATCGTACTGCTTTCCAATGTTTCGGTATTGGCTTGTAGCTTTACCCAAATAAACTAGCTCTCTTAGGGATGGGGCCACTTTAATGAGTCTTTTCATCAAAGGGCTGTCAAAAAACTTTTTAACTAATACTTTTAACTTTAAATAATGAGCGATAAACTCAACTAAAACCTCTTGGTAATTCCAGGTTTCGGTTTTTAAACTCGGAGGAAGGCTAATTTTGTCGTAGCCTGAGTCCACACCAGAGCTATCAAATATATACTTGAATTGAGATTTGGGACCAAACTCGACCAGCAATACCTTTTGACCCGTTTTTGCCTTTTGGATGGCTAAGGCTGAGGCAAAGGAAGTCTTACCGACTCCACCTTTTCCTGATACAAAAATTAAACCCATACCTGAATAATGCCTCGCGTTATTGCTATTGATAACAAGATAAGTATAAACACAAGAATCTATAAAAAACCACTTAATTCGGCCAGTAAAAGCGAGGACTTTTGATGAAATCAAGTATCGAAAAAAATGAAGGTTTAGTAAGAAAAGTAACTGTTTCTGTTCCTGAGGCAGATGTTAACGAAGCTTTTAAAAATGTCTATGAATACATCAACAATACCGTTTCTATCAAAGGCTTCAGGAAAGGAAAAGTTCCAATCAGTAAAATACGCGGACTTTATGCTGACAAGGCTAGACAAGACGTTGCTGAAAACTTGGTCAATAGAGGTTATGAATTTGCCATTCGTGAACATTCACTAGCGCCGCTAGGTAACCCACATATTCACGTTAACGAAAAACTTGAAGAAAATAAAGAATTCTCTTTTTCTGCTGAATTTGAAGTTAAACCAGAAGTTGTTATTAAAAAGATGGAAGGACTAGAGGTTGAAAAAGAAATCTTCGCTGTTAACGATAGCGAAATTAATGACGTTCTAGAAAATATTCGCAAATCAAACAGTACTGAAGTTCCCATATTGATTGATCGCCCAGCTGAAATGGGAGATGTCGCTGAAATAGATTTTTTTGGAACAATCAATGGAGTGCCATTAGAAAAAGGAGCTGCTGAAAACTTTAAAATTGAACTCGGAAGTAAGAGTTTCATTGAAGGTTTTGAAGAAGGTCTTGTTGGCATGAACCCAGGGGTTGAAACTACAATTAGCCTTAAATTTCCTGAGGGATATCATGAAGCTAAACTTGCTGGTCAACCCGTTGATTTTAAAGTTAAGTTACACAAATTATTTAAAAAAGAAATGCCAGAAATCAATGATGAACTTGCTAAAAAAGTGGGTGATTTTGAAAATGTCGACGCTCTTAAAGAGGCCATTAAAAAAGATATTGAATCTAGAGAAATGGGACGCATCGAAGAAGATGTAAATGCTCGCATTATTGAAAAGCTTGTGGAAGAAAACCCTGTCGAAGTTCCTCAGCAAATTAAAAATAATCAAAAAGCACAAATCATTGAAGATTCTCGCCAGAAAATGCAACAGCAAGGAATGACCCCTGAAAATTTTGAAGAGTACAAAAAGAAATGGGATCACCAATTTGAAGACACCGCAGCCTTTATGGTCAAATCTACATTTTTAGTAGATGAAATCTCTAAGACCAATAATATTTCTTGCTCTGAAGAAGATGTTGAAGAAAGAATTCAAATGCACTCTCTTCAAATGGGTCTACCACTAGACAAACTCAAAGAGTTTTACGAAAAAGATGGACGCAAAGGAAACTTAAGATTTCAACTCACTCAAGAAAAAGTGATTGAGTTTTTAAAGTCTAAAGCTAAAATTACTGAGCTTCCAAAAGACAAACTAACAGAAAATCAAGACAAAAAAGAAGCTTAAGTCCTACAAATAGAACAAGGCCTTATTTTTTTATAAATAAGGCTTGTTCAAACTTTAATATTTATATAACCGCTCTATAAAATCACACATATGCATGGGTCTCATAATGAATATTATCAAAATCATATTTATTCTGTTTGTCTCTTTTCAGTCCCATATGGTCTTCAGTGCCAAAAAAAATACTTTTGATTTATATGCTCGCGAAACACCCATTAGCGAAATAAAAACCCTTAAGGATGACAGCTTCAAAACTGTATCCATAATTATGAACGCCAAATTTATATCTAAACGATCAAAGACTTTTAATGAAAAAATTGAAAAGATTTCTACTGCCCTTAGACAGAATAAAAATAACCCACAAAAAGGTAATCAAAACATATCTGATTTAAATAAACTTCAGCTCAGCCGAAGAAATGAAGTGATTAGCGACTTAAAGCTAATTTCTGAATCTAATAAAATTTTATCTAAAGTAGGCAACAAGACTAAACATTATGGGCAAGCAAAAAAAATGAATTCGAGTTTAGAAAAAATTTTAAAACTACAACTAAGTACGATTAATTCTAATTTAAAATAGAATTTAAATGTATGCAGAGCTGGTTTAATTTTCTGAGAATTAAAACCAAAGCAAAACATAAGTTTAATGATAAATTTTCATAAAATTTTTGATATCCACATAAGGCCTAACTTAAACTTTATACCGGTTGCCTCAAAGTCAGATGAGCAATGAATGCGGGAACGATCCCAAACAACGGTATCTCCGACCTTCCACTCAAAAGGGTAATCAACCGAAAACCCTTTCATCTGCTCTTTCCTTATTTTCGTGTTTTTCCAGTACTTAGCATAAGTTGTTGGACATATTTCTGTTTTAAAATCTAAATCAAATACATCTTTTTGTGCTTTTTTGTCTTTAGAAATATTTGGAAAAGAACTCGAGTGATAACACTTTTGATTCAGAATTATAGTGTGCGTATTTTTGTCTTCAGGCTCGTTCACCAAGGGGATAATTCCTTGTTTATAAATAAGTTCCTCAGGGTCATAACCTGAGTCAGTATGAATTCCGTAGGCCTTTTTATTACCATGGAAAGCTACCGAGTATTCTAACTTAAGGTCTCCCTTAGAGTTGATAACGGGATCCATTTTTTGGGATAAGAAATGACATATCTCTGACTTTAAAGAGCCCGATGGTGAGCCCGTTCTATCATTATCTTTGACTTTCAAGTCTTGCAACCTAAAGCTTGTGTCACCTTGATTGCGAAAACAAGCTTCAGACCAAACCAGCATTTTCTTAATTTCTGCCTTGGAAAAAAACTGAGGCAAAGGCTTCGTTTTGCTTTCATAACTTCTTATTTTTTTTATAAGCTCTTTTGACTTTGTGTACATGTCACCGGAAATATCAAGTTAATAGAAACAGGTCAAAATTATTTATGCATTTTATTAATGACTTTCCAAGCTTTTAAATAGTTGTAAGCTTGCGACACTTGATAGTCGCTATCAATGAGTTTTTGCCCATGAGACATCCTCACTTTTTTACCAGCCCTTTTCCACCAATGCCCTTTATTTTCAGTTTCACTTTCGCCAATCAGATGGCCTTTAATATCTTTTTCTTTGCGAATTCGTTTTTTAATAATGGCTTTTTTAAAATCTTCAGCTTTAATATTTTCTATATAAACATCAGGCTCAACACCAACTGACTGAATTGAACTACCACTAGGAGTGTAATATCTAGCTACGGTGAGCTTTAACCCAGAGCCGTCTCCCAACTTAATTACTGATTGTACAGAACCTTTACCAAAGCTTTTTTGCCCCATAACAACAGCTCTTTTGTTATCCTTAAGAGCTGCAGCAACAATTTCACTCGCACTGGCTGAATATTCATCAATTAGCACGATCACAGGCATGTCTTTATATGTATTTTCTGTCGTTGCTCTTTTCACTTCCTTTTTCTTTTTATCACGGCCTATTATGCTAACGATATCTCCTTCTGTTAAAAACATATCACTGATTTTAACAGCCTGATCAAGGAGGCCACCTGGGTTTTTTCTTAAGTCTAAAATAACACCCTTTAAACCATTCTTTTTAGAATGCTTTTTTATGGCTCGGGTTAAATCACGAGAAGTATTCTCAATGAAGTTCGTGATTTTAAAATAACCATAACCATCTGCTAAGTTGGTGTATTTCACAGACTTAATTTTTATAACCCCTCTTTTAACCCCTATGGTTATTGGCTCATCTAGCCCTTCACGTACAATCCCCAGCTTAATTACAGACCCATTTTTTCCTTTCATTCTTTGGGCTGCTTCAACAAGAGTAAACCCCTTTGTTGACTCGCCGTTAATAGATACGACTTTATCTCCTGGCTTAATACCTGCTTTCCAGGCGGGGGTGTCTTCAATGGGAGAAATAATTGTTAAGATATTATTTTTAACTGTTATTTCAATACCAATACCGCCAAACTCTCCACTGGTTTCATTTTCAAATTCTTTATAAACATCAGGAGGTAAAAAGTTAGTATGCGGATCTAAAACAGATAGCATCCCTTTTAAACCACCATAAATTAATTTTTTATGATCAACATTCTCGACATAATATTTTTGTGCCAAATTTAAAACTCGAGTAAAAAGCTGTAAGTTCATGTATCGACTTTCAGCATGGGCCGTGAAACTTATAAAGCTGACAAAAACAGTTGAGATGACCAAAAAGGAGGCAATGAAGGTAAAGACAATTGCTTTTCTGGTTTTATTATTTTTATTCATTCTTTCTCCTTAAAAAAATAAAGTCTAACTTTTGGGTGAGCCAGATTTAATTAACCAATTTTCTGGATCTAACGGCTCGGAAAAATGTCTAATTTCAAAATATGTACCATACGTGTTGTGGTATGGAGAAAAGCCACTATCACCAATAACTTGTCCGGCCTCTAAAGTGTCCCCTTTTCTAACTTTAACCGTGCTGTTATTAGCATAAAGGGAATAGTAATGGTCACTGTGATCAACAATAACTACTAAGCCTAGTCCTCTTAGCTTTCCAATAAAACTCACCTTGCCCTTATGAATGTTTTTTACTTTAGCGTTTTGTTGAGATCTAAAAAATAAACCGTTGTTTTTAATTTTATTCTTATATTTTTTATCTAAAGAAACACCAAACTTTTCAATTTTTATTCCACTGACAGGAGGAAACAAAGCCCCTCTTTTTTCAAAAAAGTTCGTTCCAAAAATTTCATTTAAATTTTCAATTTTATTGCTTAATTTTAATTTATCTTTTAAATTTTTTATTTGCGACAGTTTGCTAAAGTATTTTTTTCTTTGTTTTTTTAGATGAGTCAGTAAAACTTTTTTTGACTTCATTTTTTTATCTAAACTTTTATTTCTTTTAACAAGTTTTTGTGAAACTCGATTTAACTTTTGTAAGTTTTTATCTAAATCTATTTTAGCATTTTTCAACTCTTCAATATCTGAGGAGTAGCTTAAAATGAGGTTATAGTCGGCTTCTGAATATAATTTGATATATTTCATGTTTTGTTCAAACTCATGAAGCGAAGAGGAACTTAGAATATACATAAATTTATTAAATCTTGATAACTTGTACAAAGCCTTCATCTGCTTAGCAATTTGAGATTTTCTATCTGAAATGTTTTTTTCTAGCTCCCCAATTTTTTCGTTTAGATCACTGACTTTAAATTGAGTTTCTTGCAGTTGAGTACTTAACTTATTCCTTTGATATCTCAAACGTCTCATTTGACGATTCACTTTATACAACGTTTTACTCACCCTTCGGGTAAAGACTTCACTCTTAGAAATTTTATTTTTAGTACTCAGATAATTATTTTTTAGATCATTTACCACATTGAATGACTGAGCTACTGAATGGAGTGGATTCACTAAAGAGAAAACACAAAACATCAGCAGTAGGCTCTTATTCATTAACTGCAGCCCACCCCGTATTTAATCGTTGTATACATATAGCAGCTCCCATTGCGCCCACAATGGCCCCTAAAAAGCACATAAGAGCGCACAAAGGTGCGTTTAAAAAACTGACAGAGATATCAGCAGCCAAAAGTCCCATGTTTTGCTTAGCTGTGGTGACAATAGATACATAAACGAAATAACTCAGTAAAATCGAAATAGAAGCAGATAAAAAACCAAGAAAAGCTCCCTCTAAAATAAACGGCATCCTGATATAAGCTTTTGTTGCCCCGACAAGCTCTAAGACTTCAATTTCTTTTCTTCTTTGAGAAATGGAACTTTTAATTGAGTTACCAATAATTAATATTACACTTGCTAATAAAAACAAAATAAAACCAAAACTCAGAGTTTTGTATGTTTGCAAAAAGGAAGCATATTTTTCCATCCAAGCTTGCCCATAAGACACATCGTCCACTTGCGTCTCAGTGAGCAGAGAGCTGGCAAATCGATTTAATTGCTCAAACCCTGCCTTTGTATTTAACTCCTTTTTCATTTTCAAAGAAAAGCTGGAAGGCAAAGGGTTCACTTCTTTTTCTTCTAAAATAAAGCTAGGAATATGACTTTTCATTTTAGTTTTAAAATCATTCAAAGCTTGCTCTTTATCAATAAACCGTACTTCACTAAATAAACCTGAGGACTCAATAATTTTCTTAACCTTACTGGCTTTTTCATCTTCAGAATTATCTTCTAAATATACACTCACTTCAAACTTGTCGCTTACGGTATTCACTGCTTTATAAAAGTTTTGTAACGCAGTTAAAGTTAAACCAACAGCAAGGAACGAACCTGTTAACACCATCACTGTTGTCAGTTGCAAACTCAGTTTTTTGGTCCAGCTATAATAAAGTTGTTGGAAAAATAATCTAAGGTACTGCATTTACAACCCCGGCACTAATTTGAACTTGCTTTTTCTTTTTGCGCTTAACCATTTCTAAGTCATGTGTCGCTACAAAAACAGTGGTTCCTTGTGCATTTACTTTTTCTAGCAACCCCATAATTTCTTCGGCCAAGCTGGGGTCTAAATTTCCAGTGGGCTCATCAGCTATGAGTAAACTTGGGTGATGAATAAGAGCTCGCGCAATCGCCACTCGTTGTTGCTCACCACCCGACAGCTGCACAGGAAAAGCCCTATGCTTATGAGAAAGAGAAACTTGATCTAACACTTCTTCGGCTCGTTTTTGTATATACTTTTCTTTGGCTCCCTGCACTTTCAAGGGCAAAGACACATTCTCTATTACAGACTTATCATCAATGAGTTTAAAGTCTTGATAGATCACTCCTATTTTTTTACGAAAACTAGGGATAGCGCTAGAGCTTAGTGCGTTTACATGATCACCTAAAACTTTAATATTGCCAGACGTGGGTTTATCAAAGCCAGATAACAATTTAAAAAAAGTAGTTTTACCTGCCCCACTGGGGCCTGTGAGAAAAATAAAATCGCCACGATCAATATTTAAATTTACATCTACTAATGCGTGGTTAGCACCGGGATAAGTTTTATAAACATGAGAAAAGCTGATCATTCATTAAGTTTACAACAATTTACCCGCAACAAGCAGGTCTAGAATTTTGTTATGCTGGACTTTCATCGCCAATTTTATCAATTTTGTGCTAGAAGTTTTACCCTTGGGCAGGACTTCCGAGTAGCCTGTCTTAATGCTTCGAACAATGGCTCCATTTTTAAAGATACTGCTGACCAAAAAAGGGTTCATCTCTCCCCAGTCTTCTGTCTGGATATGATATCGCAAACCTGATAAATCTAAATCTGTGTTAAACCCTTTTTCCAAGCTTTACCCCATTACTAAGTTCAAAAATATCATTGATTTGGATTTTACACTAGTTTTTATCTAAACAAGCCTAGTTCTCTCATTTTTTTATTGCCCTTAAGTCGTCGTTAAAAAAGTTTCTAAACTTGATGATATCTTAAACAACAAAAGCCTTTTTCTCAACCTGATACACTCTCTAAATATATAAAAATATTAACTTAATCCTAAACTGTTGGCATTTTTTTCCGATAAGTTTATATGCCTCTTAAATACTCTAAACTCAGCACAATCAAACTTTTTATGATCTCTTTGATTATGCTTTTGTTAACCTCCTGTGGTTTTGGTGGTGGGAACTCACAAATTCCATCTATAGAAGGGAGAGTCAGTCCTACTTTTGATGGGCCTTCAGAGTTGGCATTTTGTAGCACACCTTTAAATTATGGATCTTCAGTAACCATAACAGGAACCGCTACCTATCAAGAAAGAGAGGCCTTTGATTTAGGTGGAGGTAATAACGGCCTAGGTGGGCCCAGTGCCGCTCGCCCCATACGTTATGCTGAAGTCAGAGTTCTTGATTCTAGTGGAAATGTGATTCAATGTGCTGAAACTAATAATACGGGAAACTTTAGCTTTCAAGTCCCCCCCTCCTCTGCCACTCATACCTTGCAAATTAATTCTCGAGTCAATAATAACTCCATAGCAAATGCTTCTGTTTTAAGAGCCCCCGAAACAAATGACTTTTACTCTCTAACAAAAAGTTTTACCGCCGATACCAATAATGACATTGGTAATCTTAATGCCCCAGTGACTGGTGAAATATTAGGAGCTGCTTTTCATATTTTAGATCTCATTATTAAAGCCAATGAGTTTTTAAGAGCAGAAGCTGGAAGTTGCTCTAGTGCCATTGTTGGCTGCAATGACTTTGTGGTTGCCCCAAAAGTATCTATATATTGGGAGAGAGGTTATAACCCAAATAGTTATCTTGGTTTTCCGAGCAGTGGGCTTAGTTTTTATCTTCCTAATTACAGTCGCTTGTTTATTCTTGGCGGCGTGAGTGGCGACACCGACACAAAAGATACTGATCATTTTGATGATACGATTATTCTTCATGAGTATGGTCATTTTTTAGAAGACTTACTTTCAAAATCTGACTCCCCTGGTGGAGCTCATAGTGGGCAACGCCCCATTGACCCTAGATTAGCTTTAAGTGAAGCTTGGGGAAATTTTTTACAAGCAGCTATTATTTATGGGCCTTCCAATGCAAGCCCAGCCTATATCGATACACGTGGTAATATTGATGGTAATACAGGTTTTTTGCTCTCTGTTCCCCTAGAAACTGCCAGTTCTTCCTGTGGTGTATCTCCCAATATTCCAGGCTGTGATATACCTTCCGTTGCCGGTGAGGGTAACTATCGTGAGTTCGCTATTTCAAGATTTTTTTGGGATATTTTTGATACTGTTAACGATAGCGAATCTGTTTCAGGAGGTTTCAATGAAGTCTGGGCAAGCATTACTTCTGGAAATGGCTACTTACAAGCTAACAAAAGATTTCGATCAATAGGCCTTGTTAACCTACTTCAAGATGATTTATCAGATGGAGTCTCTTCTCCCGTCACCGACTGGAGTGTTGCCAGAGGACTTGCACAAAATAGAGTTTCTAATGACAGATTTTTTTATGGACAATACTTAACGACAGGTAGTTCATGCGGCGTTAGAAATTTTAATATTGTTCCTTATGATGACCCCTTTGAAGATGACGGCAATGTACCGATAATTAATGGTGGTTTAAAGGATGAATTTTACGCTCCCAACTTATTTCATAACAGTCATTTTTATCACTTTATTCAGCTTTCAAATGGTCCTGCCAATATTGAACTGCGCTACCAAACCCCCTCTGGAACAGAATCTGACTTAGATCTGTATCTGTATAACGAATCGGCAAACTTTGGTTTTACTCCTGATATGGAAGCTAAAGATGAAAGTAGCCCAACCACCGCCGGCTCTGGTAATATTGAAACTCAAGTTTTAAATATTCCAAACCTAGAAGCTGGTCACTATCTTATTAATGTAAAAGTAGAAACCGTTAACCGTCCTAGCGTTGGTGATAGCACCGACTATGAACTCTACTCCGGAGGATCGCAATTATGCCCGACAGCACTGCCGTAAAAAAACAAAAAAATAAGTGGATGTATACAAAAAATTTATTGTTTGCATTTTCTTTTTTTGCAGTCGCCGCTATCAATGATAGTCCAGGTACGAAAAGTTCAAATTCCCTAGAGCAAAGAAGACCTGCCAGTTTATCAACGGGAATACTTCCAAAAGTGGTCACTAAACCTTTTATGAAGCACACTTCAAAACTAAGTCCTCCTCTTTTTACACAAATTAATAGCGACAATCGTGAAGTCAATGAAGGAGATGTCTTTAAACTCACAGGTACTTTTAGAGCCAGCCAAGCCATGAATAATGTCAATGTAAAATGGATACTCCCCAAGGGCGTCGAAATTATTAACGGAACTGTAAACTCACAGCTCAACTCGGTCGAGGCCGGAAAAAAATACCTATTTGAGTTGAATTTAAAAGCCACGACCAATGACAATCAAATGATCCACTTAGTCGCAGAATCAAGAGTGGGAGACTCTAGTTTTAGCAACTCTAGTCAATTTCAAACTCAATTACAAAAAGCCTATGATGAAAGCTACGAACGTCTACACCAAAGAGCTAAAGAGTATATCAGCGAAAAATAACTAAATGGGTATAACAATGATATTTGGGTTATCTAGTTCATGACGAATAATGTTCTGAATAGCATCTAAGGTGCCCATCATTGCACTTGGACACCCCCCACAAGCTCCTTCGTATAAAATTCTAAGCTCATCATTTTCATAACTTATCACTTCAACATCACCACCATCAGCATTTAAACCAGGACGAACTGTACGATCTAAAATTTCTTCAATTTCTTGCTGCTCTTTTGAAAGGTGAGAGCGGTCTTCGGTGGCTTTAGACTTAACCTTAGATTCTTCACCGTCTGTCACAAAATCAGCATCATGAATAGTAATTCGTGTCATCAGTACTGACTCAACAGAGTTCACAATATTTTCTGCACTCATTTGCCCATCATGAGAAATAGTCAATGCATTCCCTTGGACATAAACCTGTTTTACGCCAAAAATATCAAGAAGTGATGATATCATTGGTAGCCCTTTGCACTCTTCTTGTGAAACAAAAGTGGCTTTACCTTCCATTTTTAAAGGACGGTTAGTTATAAACTTTAAAGCATAGGGGTTTGGAGTTTCCTGCCAGTTCACTTCAAATTTGCTTGAATCGTTCTCACCGCTCATCATAATAGCATCTCCCGTGCTTTATTTAAGGCCACTATAAATCGATCGACATCTTCTTTGTTATTATAAATAGAAAATGAAGCTCTTAGTGTTCCTGGAATTTTAAGTTTTTTCATAATTAATTGAGTACAATGATGTCCTGCTCTTACAGCAACAGCCTGTTGATCCAATAACTGACTTAAATCTGAATGGTGTAAACCTTCAACATTGAATGATAAGACATTTTTTTTTGTTAAGGAGGTTCCTACCAAATTTATCCCTGGTATATTTTTTATTTTTTCTGTTGCGTAAGTTAAAAGCTGCTGCTCATGCTTTTCAATATTTTCAAGGCCAAGATCAATGATGTAATCAATGGCCGTTGCCAAAGCGACAACCCCTCCAACATTGGGCGTTCCAGCTTCATACCTTTGCGGGGAAAGCAGATACGTTGAACCTTCTTTTTCTACTTCAACAATCATACTACCGCCCCCCTGATAGGGAGATCCTTTATCTAAAAGATCTTTTTTGCCCCATAAAACGCCAACGCCAAAGGGCGCAAACAGTTTATGTGCAGAAAAGGCCAAAAAATCACAGGCCAACTCTTTAACGTTTAAGGGCAAAATACTAACTGATTGAGCCGCATCAAGAACAAAAAAGGCATTATGTTTTTTAGCTATTTGCGAAACTTTACAAACATCGTTCACCGTTCCTAAAGTATTTGAAACATGACAAATAGAAATCACTTTGGTTTTGTCAGAAGCCATTGAGTCTAACTCAGATAAGTTAAGGTCACCTTTTTCATTAAAACTGATATACTTCAAAGTTAAAGACTTTTGCTCAGCAAGTTGCTGCCAAGGTATAATATTTGAATGATGTTCCATTTCAGACAAAATGATTTCATCACCAGGCTCAAGGCCCAAGCTATCAATAATATGAGCCGCTAAATTAATAGACTCCGTAGTGCTTCTAGTAAAAATAATTTCACTGCTTGAGTCAGCACCAACAAACTGAGCCACTTTATTTCTAGCCTCTTCATAAGCCAACGTAGAAATATGACTAATATGATGAGCTCCTCGGTGAACATTAGAAACTTCACAGGAGTAAAATTGCGACAAGCGTTCAATCACCGGCTTTGGTTTTAATGTCGATGCAGCACTATCTAGGTAAGTGTATTTTTTTCCATTAAACTCTAGACTTAATTGAGGGAAATCCTCTCGAATTTTTTCTATATCATAGCTCATGAAGATCTCTCATTTTCAAAAAACTTTAACAACCACTTTTGAATATTGAGATCTCCTACTTTAAGAATAATTTCATCGATAAAAGCTTTTTCAATAATTTTAGTCGCTTGATTTTTTTCAATTCCTCGACTCATCAAATAAAAAATCTCTTCGTCGTTAAGCTCACTCACAGTCGCACCATGTGCTGCTTTAACATCATCAGCATTAATATCTAATTGAGGTTTGGTATTTACTTCTGCACGGCTACTCAACAATAGGTTTTTGTTCATTTGACTGGAATTTACTTTTTGCGCCTTGGGAGCAATATAGATGAGACCATCAAAACTAGACGAGGACTGATCATCCAATACGCCTTTATAAAGCTGGTGACTTTCTCCATTTCCCTTTTCATGAAAAATACGACTTAAATAACTCACCTGCTCCTTATTTTTCCCATAACATAGGCCATTAACCTCCAAATAAGCCCCTTCTCCTTGGTGAAAAAACTCTGTGTCTAAGCGGTTTAAACCTCCACCTAAATTCATGGAAACAAAGTGCAAATCACTACTTTTCTCTAATTGACCAATAAACTGACCATTGTGAAAGTTATATGGGTCTGTCATTTCGCTTAAGCGAACATACTTTACCTTTGAACTCTCAGCTAAACGAACCCGAGACAAAGGGTTAATTAAGTTTTTTCCGGACTGTTGACTTGAATGAAGTTCAATAAATTTTACTTGTGAGTGGTGCCCCACAGAAACTTCAATTTGAGGGTGATACATATTGGAAGAGCCATCTTCATAAAGAAAGTGAAAAACAATTGGCTCGCTGACAATTGTATTTTCAGGAATGTCTAAGCTAAAAGTTTGTAAATTAAAACTCATATTCAAGTTTAATAACGCCGAATTATGAAATTTGCTTTTTTCTGGTAAAGGCAGGAAGTTTTCTTTGTCTTTAAATTTAATGTAACTCATAGCTTCGCGGGAGAGTTGGCTTAGTTGTTTATCAAAAACTCCATTTCTAAAGACTAAATGGCTGACTGGAAAATCAAAGTTGGCATTGACCAACGATGACGGCCTTTCTAAGTTTAAAGAATAGTTGATAAAATCTTCGTCGACTAACTTATTAATTTTAGAATAGCGCCAAGCTTCTTCTCTTGTTGTAGGCCACCCAAGCTCGCAAAAACGGTCAAAAGAATCAAGCTTATGCTTAGAAACTATTTGGCCAGAAAAATTATTTTTTAACACATCAAATTGTTGTTTATAGTGACTGGTGTTCATAGCTTAGTTTAATACCCCTTCATAACCACCTTTTTCTAATTCAAGGGCTAAATTTTTATCGCCAGTTTTAACTATCTTTCCTTCAGAAAGAATATGAACATAATCAGGCACTATATAGTCTAAAAGTCTCTGGTAATGAGTGACCAAAATCACAGCATTATTTTTATTATGTATTTTATTAATACCACCAGAAACAATTTTTAGAGCATCAATGTCTAAACCTGAGTCTGTTTCATCCAGAAGAGCTAGCCTAGGGTTTAAAACAGCCATTTGTAAAATTTCATTTCGTTTTTTTTCACCACCAGAAAAACCTTCATTAACTGGTCGACTCAAAAACTGAGGGTTCATCTCTACATACTTCATTTTTTCATTTAAAAAATTTCTAAAATCGCTATCCTCTAATTTTGGAGCCCCTTGATACTCACAAACAGAGTTAAATGAGGTTTTTAAAAAATCATAATTGGTGATTCCCGGAACATTAATTGGGTATTGAAAAGCTAAAAACACACCTTCTTTGGCTCTTATGTCAGGCTCTAGTTCCAATAAATTTGTTTTTTGCCGATTAATATCAAAGTTAATTTCACCAGAAGTTACCTCATAACTTGGGTGGCCAGCAATCACCTTAGACAAAGTACTTTTTCCAGAGCCATTTGGCCCCATAATGGCATGAATTTCTCCTGCATTTACAGTTAAGTTTATTCCTTTTAAAATTTCATTGCCGTCTACACTCACACACAAGTTTTTTACTTCTAACATTTTAAAGCCCTTCGATTTGATTTAATAATTCTAACCAACACTATTTTCTAATTTCATTTCAATTAACTTTACAGCTTCGACAGAAAATTCTAACGGCAACTGTTTAAAAACTTCCTTACAAAAACCATTCACCAACATTGAAATAGATTCTTCTAAACTCATTCCACGAGATTGAAGGTAAAACAATTGATCTTCACTTAAGCGAGAAGTTGAAGCTTCGTGTTCTAAAACTGCTGATTTATTTTTAACTTCGATGTAAGGAACTGTACTTGCATTACACATATCACCTACTAACATGGAGTCACATTGAGAGTAATTTCGTGCTCCTTCTGCAGATGGCATAATTTTAACTTGCCCACGATAAACATTTGAAGACTTATCAGCAGAAATTCCTTTAGATATAATTGTACTTTTTGTATTTTTACCAACATGAATCATTTTGGTTCCTGTGTCGGCTTGCATATAGTCGTGAGTCAATGCCACTGAGTAGAAAAAACCCTGCGAATTGTCACCTTGCAAAATTACACTCGGATATTTCCATGTAATTGCCGACCCAGATTCCACCTGTGTCCAAGATATTTTAGAGTTTTTACCTAAGCATTTTCCTCTTTTTGTTACAAAATTATAAATTCCACCACGACCTTCTTTGTCACCTGTGTACCAATTTTGTACCGTTGAGTATTTAATTTCAGCGTTTTCTAGTGCGACTAATTCAACTACAGCTGCATGCAATTGATTTGTGTCACGCATTGGAGCTGTACATCCCTCTAAGTAGTTAACATAGCTTCCCTCTTCGGCAATAAGTAAGGTTCGCTCAAACTGGCCAGTTTCTTCAGCATTAATGCGAAAATATGTTGAGAGATCAATCGGACATTTTACTCCTTTAGGAATATAGCAAAATGATCCGTCCGTAAACACAGCTCCATTAAGAGCAGCATAAAAGTTATCTGTGGCAGGCACAACTGAGCCATAATATTTTTTTACAAGGTCTGGATACTTTTGAATAGCCTCTGAGATAGAACAAAAAATAACACCGTACTTGTCTAAAATTTCTTTGTTAGTGGTTCCCACGGAAACACTGTCAAACACCATATCAACAGCCACACCCGAAATTCTTTTTTGCTCATTAACAGAGATGCCTAGTTTTTCAAAAGTCTTTAATAATTCAGGATCAAGATCTTCTAAATTTTTAGGCTTTTCACCATCGGCATTAACTCCGACATAGGATTTTGGAGCTGAATAGTAGCAAATATCTTGATAGTCAATGGGCTCATAGTTGACTTGTGCCCATTGTGGCTCAGTCATTTTTTGCCATATTTTGAAGGATTTAAGTCTGTGCTTTAACATCCATTCAGGTTCATTTTTTAAACTAGAAATTTTACGAATAACATCTTCATTTAAGCCTTTTGCTAGCTGATCAACATCAATATCTGTTGTAAAACCGTATTTGTACTCTTTATCTATGGATGTACTGCTCATAAAACTACCGCCTCAGTATTTTTCTTAGTTTCAATGGTTTGACTAAAGAGCTCTTGAAGAGTCATTTTTTGATAAAAGAAGATAAGCTGCTCATTGAGGTAACTCACTGGAGATTTCAGCTCACAACTGTTCGATAAGTCACAGGCTTCTTGTTCACCCAGGCATCTGACAATCTCAAGAGGCCCTTGAATAATTTTAATTAAATCGTAAAGACTCACTTGTGAAAAATTGCATATTAATTCGTAACCACCGGCAGGACCTTGTTCTGAGCGAATGATTTTATTTTTAGCTAACTTTTGCATAACACGAGACAGGGGATCAAAAGGCACTTTCATATCGTGAGCCAAACCTTTTGCCGAGAACAAATGGCCAGATGGCTCTTTTGCCATATGCTGTAATGCTATCATTGCATATTCCACATTTCGGTTTAAACGGTTCAAATTAAATACCTCATATATAGAGAACAGGCCTAAAATTCATCATTGCCAGTTGAAAATCAAGTGAAAATACGTCAAAAAATTACTTATTTAATGCCGCCATGCAGAAACGGGCCTCATTCTCCTTTATCTAGGGTAAATCTCTAGCTCAAAGCTATGAAAACTCTGAATTCAACAGGAAACAGTTCATGATGAAAAGCCCATTTTTTAGACTGCTATTTATTAGTGCCAATGTTGTTTTATGGTGTGCCATGGTTCTTATGGGGTTAAGACAGTTGGGATATCAACAGAGTTTTGCACAGTTTGACCACCCTTTATTAAAGCAAAGACATCTCTACCTTTACAAAACTACTTCCCTGGAGGATATTAACCAAAACATTGAAATTATTAATGATGAACTAAACTGGGCTCCCTTAATTCAAATTGAGTTTCTGCAAGGAGCTTGGCATCTAACCCAAGAGATTCATCGTCGTCCCTATAAATCTAAGCCTCTGCTTTCCTTGCAGGAGTACCTTGGCTCCCTTAAATCTGGCTCATTAGCTATAAACATAAGAAACCGATCTTTAAGTCATTTTGATCAACTGTCTGAGCTTATTAATAAACAAAAAGACCTCAAAGTGATCTTCACTTCTGAAACAACAAATATTATTCGAGAGGCTCGAAAAAAAGAGCCCAATTGGTTGTTTATGTCTGGACACACTCTACTATCAAGGTTGAGAGTGATGGGGTCATTATTTCTAGAAACAATGACAAGCATTGATGAAGATCTTGTTCTTATTAATACAAACACTCCCTTGCAAAGTCGTGTGGCTAAAGAAATTCAAAGAAGAAAGAAATTTCTCATTCTCGACCTTAATTCCTCTCAAAAGCCCCCACTTTCTGCTGATGGCACGTACTATGGATTTATCTCTGATAACATCGTAACTCTAAGGCAAGTTCAAAAGCAATTACAATAACTTTGCTCTGCTCTTATTTGACAATAATTTTACAAAACTTACTTTAAAAAAAAGTAAATCTAGGTACAATAATATCTGAATAAATCTTCCGAATGTTGTCTGCGTTCGATCTATTTATTTGGTTCCCAACCCCCTTTGCGAGGTCTTCCATGCTTTACTTCTTTTTAATTTTTTCAAATCATCTTTTTGCTCAAACAAAAAGTAATGCTGCCCCAGAGGCCGCGACACAGAGTGCTCTTGATTTAAACCCCATTGAAGCTATTGCCCAGGCCAGTATTGTTGTGCAGCTCACTCTTTTTATTCTTGTTGCTTTGTCCGTTGTTTGTTGGGCCATTACTTTTTATAAATATAAGCAGTTTAAATTGATCAAGAATAGTAATGAGCCTTTTAGTGATCTATTTTGGAAGGCTAAATCTTTGGATGATATTTTCGCCAAAGTTAGTGATTACCCTAAAAGTTCTTTAGCAAAAATTTTTAAAGCCGGCTACTTAGAGCTTAGAAAAATGGCCGACTCAACTCTTGCTGAAAAAGAAAATGCCAATCACTCTCCTATGCTTAGCGGAATCGACAACCTTGAAAGAGCTATCAAAAAAGAAATTGATAACGAAATCTCATCTATGGAATCAAGGCTTAACTTACTGGCTACGACGGGAAGTACCGGCCCTTTTATTGGTCTATTTGGGACGGTCTGGGGTATTATGGGGGCCTTCCAAAAAATTGGTGCTACACAGATGGCCAGTCTGGCTATTGTAGCACCCGGAATTTCAGAGGCTCTTATTGCTACAGCTATTGGTTTGGCCGCAGCCATTCCTGCCACTGTAGCCTACAATTATTTCTTAACTGAAATTAAGTCTCAAGAAGTTGAGCTCTCAAATTTTGCTGCTGATTTTTTAAATATTGCTAAACGTAACTTTTTTAAAGGAGAATAATCCTCGTGGGAATGTCTTCTAACAATTCATCTAAATCGAGAGTTGTACTCAGTGAGATTAATGTGACTCCTTTAGTTGATGTTATGTTAGTTCTTCTGATTATTTTTATGGTCACTGCCCCTATGATGAAGCAAGGTATTGAAGTGGCTTTGCCTGAAACTGTAAACACAGGCATGAGCACCCCTGAAAAACCTTATATCTTAGTTATTAAAAAAAATAAAAAAATCTACGCTGGAAAAGAGTCCATTCGCCTCGAAGCTCTAGGGGAAAAGCTCAAATACACATTTAAAACAAGAAAAAACAAACAACTTTATATTCAAGCTGACAAGTCTGTTAACTATGGCCTGGTTGCTGAAACTATGGCTGAAATTAGAGCCGCTGGAATATTCAGCATTGGCTTGGTCACTTTACCAAAAGCGAAATAGTGAATAATAAAAAGAAAACAGAACCCTATTTTAAAAAATACTTATGGATCTCGGTGGGTTTACACCTCCTGTTTTTAGTTTTTTTCTCAGGTGTTTTTGATTTTCACCAAGAAGAAATTATTGTTCCTCAAGCAATGATGGTAAATATTATTGGAGAAATAAAAACTCCCCCGAAAAAAGTAAAAGCTCTACAAACTAAAAAAGAACCTTCTTTACCAGCCAAGGCTGAAAAAGCAGCTGCTGAAAAAAAAATGGAACCAAAAGTGGAAAAAACCCCACCTCCTCCAAAAGGGCCCACGGTCGATCTTAAACAAAAGAAAGCTAAACTTAAGAAGCAAAAAGAAGACGCTGATAAAAAAAGGAAAAAGGCCGCATTAAAAAAAGCTGAAAAAATCAAAAATCAACAACAAGAGGCTTTAAATAAGCTCAAACAAATTGAAGCTCTTGAGAAGATCAAAAATGTAGATTCACAAAAAGAAAACAGCAATGATGAGGAGGCGAAGCTTGCTGTGGGACAAAGAATTACTCCGGGTAGCTTCAGCCAAGGCTTAGATTCCATTCAATTTAATAAGTACTATAATAATTTAAAAGTCCATTTATACAACAACTGGACGGTTCCTGGCTGGTTAGCTGAACTGGATTTGAAAGCTCAAGCCCTGGTTGTCTTAGATGCTAGTGGACAGGTCGTTCGCAGAGAAATCATTAAATCCTCAGGTAACCCCAACTTTGATAACACTATATTAGCAGCCATTGACCAATCCTCCCCCTTTCCACTGCCACCAGAAAGGCTACGGTCACGAGTGGAGCAAAAAGAAATTGTGTTTGGTTTTCCTGAAAATTGACATTCACCTGACACGTACAGTCCGGATCATTTGAGTTACTCTTGCCCTAAAACAGGGGAATGAGATAAACTGAATATATGAAAAACATACTATTACTCAGCCTTATTTTCTTTTCTTTTCAAACCATTGCCAAAGAACGAGTATATATTGATATTGGTAAAGCCAAGATCAAAAAAAGTTTATTGGCTTTGCCAGCTCTGAATTTTTTTGGCTCCCCAAAAGCAAAAAATGCAACCATAGTCGGTCAGAATTTATTTTCAACAATTAAAAATGATCTCGATGTTGCCTCTATGTTTGCTTTTATCAGTCCGAAGGCCTTTATTGAAGACACTCGAAAAACTGGGTTAAGACCGGCGCCGCAATTCCCAGGAGGATTTAAATATGCCAATTGGACTCCTCTAGAAACTGAGTTTCTCATTAGAGCAGGATACCGAATTTCAAACAATAAACTGACCCTAGAAACCTATGTTTATTATATTCCGCAAGCCAAGCTTATTTTTAATCAAAGTTATGAAGGAACACTTAGGTCTTATCGACGAATCGCTCATCGCTTTTCTAGTGATATCATTCGCCAACTCACTGGCAAAAAAGCTATGTTTAATAGTAAGCTCACTTTCACCAGTGATCGTAGAAAACGAAACGAAAAAGAAGTTTATATAATGGACTGGGACGGCTTTAACCCCCAAAGAATAACTAACCATAAAGGTATCACTCTTTCACCTAACTGGTCTTCCGATGGAAGCAAAGTTTTATATAGTAGTTACACTTACCACCGAAAAGCCAAGAGAAGAAACATTGATTTATTCATTTATGACTTAGCCCAAAAAAGAAGGTACCTAGCTTCATATAAAAAAGGTATCAACTCAGGTGGTAGTTTTTTTCCCGGTGATAAAGAAATTGCGTTAAGTATTTCTCTCAATAACAACCCCAACATTTACTCTATGAACCTTATTGGAAAGAAAAAATTTAAACAACTGACTCGAGGTCCTTTTGGTGCAATGAATGTTGAACCAGCTGTCTCACCTGACGGCAAAAAGATTGCTTTTTCTTCAACACGCAGTGGCCGCCCTATGATTTATGTTATGTCACGCCGAGGCGGTCCAGCTCGAAAAGTTACATTTGCTGGAAAGTATAACTCTAGCCCCAGCTGGTCACCCGATGGAAAGAAAATTGCTTTTGCTGGTTATGTGAAGGGGCACTTTGATATTTTCACAGTAAATATAGATGGCACTGGGTTAAAGCAATTAACTAGCGCCAAAAAGCTCAACGGTACAATGGCAACCAACGAAGACCCCAGCTGGTCACCCGATGGAAGATACATTGTTTTTACTAGTGATCGCACCGGTAAAAATCAAATTTATATGATCAATAGTGATGGAAGTAACGAACGAAGGGTCACTCACGACAAGTACCAATACTTCAAGCCTAAATGGTCTCCTTTTTTAGACTAGATGAGCCTATCTTGGAATGATCATTTTTCTGAAAAAGATATCGCCTTAGCAAGAGAGTACTCTCCTGCCATAGATCGATATCTAAGCCTACTAAATATTCATTCAGACACAAACCTTGATAGTAAACAAAAAATTAAAATACATCGTCATAGCGCTTGGGTCGAATGTAGCCTAAACCAAGTTTTAAAAAAATTATCGACTCGTGAAGTTTGCCATGCCTGGAGCTTAAAGACGATGGATATTGTGGATGAAGCCTGGTCAAACTTTTCTGGTCATGAAAATATGGCCCTGTTTGCTCTTGGAAAACTTGGGGCCCTTGAGCTCAACTTAAGCTCTGACATAGATATTATTATGGTCAGCTTAGAGCCCCCAAAAAGATCGCAACTTAAATTTTACAAAGAATTTAATGAACTTCTTTCATCACATAGTGAACTCGGTTTTTGTTACCGGCTTGATTATAATTTACGACCGGGGGGCCGCTTGGGCCCACCAATTTGCAGCGTTAAACAGTTTGATGACTACTATTGGACTCAAGGCGCCACCTGGGAACGAATCGCTCTGCACAGGTTAAGGCCTATTTGCGGTAACCAAGAAGTTATTAAAGCTGTTTTAGCGACTAAAAAAAGTTTTTGTTATCGAAAATTTCTCGACTATAGTGTTTTAGAAGACATCAAAAATATCCGGCAAAATATTCAAGAAGAACAAAATAATGATGAATCGGCAAAACACCTTAAGTTGGCTGTTGGTGGTATTCGCGACATAGAACTATACATTAACTCCTTACAAGTTATACACGGTGGAAAAAATACTCAGCTTCAAGCATCTGAAACTTCAACGGCTTTAGATTTATTACTTAAACATAAAATTCTTAGCAAACAAGACCATCAATTTTTATTAAATACGTACTGGAGATTGCGTGAAATTGAAAATTTAGTGCAATTAAAAGATGATTTACAAACTCACTTGCTCCCAACTGCCTTTAAATCTCCTGAAGGAAATGTCATTTCTCCCAATGAACTGCCCTTTTCTAAGGTTGATCAGATTGTTTCAGAACTTCTTGGTCAGTCCAAAGAGTCACAATCTTTAATGCCTGGTCAGCTAGACCAACAAATGAGTTGGTTAAAGAGCAAGGGGTTTGAGTCTCTATTAGTAGATAAGCTATGGCCTAAAATAATGGCACTTACCGTATATGCTAAAAAAAATCAGAAAGATGAGGTTTTAAGATCTCGTTTTTTATTTCACTTTATTGATAACGTTTGCCAATTTGGTTTAGATAAAAACTTAAGTTTAAATTTACTGTCTGAGTTTATTAAATCTATTCGGCCTAAAAGAAGTTTTTACCACTTGCTTGAACAAGAGCCAAATATCGTCAAAGAGCTGGCTATTATTTTGAGCAGCTCACCTTACTTGGGTCAGCTTCTCGCTGCTAAACCAGAGTTACTTGATAGTTTTTTACTTAAACAATTTCCAACTTTTTCAAATGATTTACAAAAATTACTCGAAGAGCTTGGTGACTATAAGCAACTCAATCAAATTTTATTGAGTGGCCAACTACTTGCTCAAAAAGAAATTGAAAACCTCACTTTCACCTGCTCAGAAACTGCTGACAAAATTACAAAGCAACTCCTTTTTTCTTTAAAAAAGAAATTTCCTGATAATAGTATTGAAATTATTAAATTAGGAAAATGGGGAGGACATGATCTAGGCCTACTTTCTGACCTAGATTTTATTTTTGTAACAGACAAAAAAATTTCAGACCATGATATCAAAATTTCACGACGATTTATTAATATGCTGACAAATCGTCAAAAAGGGGGCGAAATTTACCCTGTTGATCTAAGATTAAGGCCACAATCCGGCAGTGGTAAATTAATTACTCAAAAAAGTAGCCTTATTAAATATCTTAATGAAGAAGCTAAAATTTGGGAAAGACAATCATATTTAAGAGCAACGCCTTTAAATGACAAAAGTTTTCGCCAAGATATTTTACAGGCTTTATTTACTCGTCCCATAAAAGACATTGATGAAAACGAAATGCTCAATATTAAACAACAGCTTTTCTTAGAAAATAAAACGCAAAACCAAACCGAACCTGAAACTTTAGATTTAAAGTACTCTCCTGGGGGGTTAATTGATGTTGAGTTTTCTTGCCAAACCTATTTATTAAAAAACAACCTAAAACCAATATCGGGAAATACCCTGGAAATGATTAAGCAAATCTCAAACTACGCTCAACAACAACTATCAATGAGATCACTTCACGAAAATTACCTTAAGTTGAGATATTATGAGCAAATTTCTCAAATTCTCACTCAACATCAAACCACTTTTTTAGAAAAAAACTCAGACAGTTTTCTACGACTCAGTCATCACCTGGGCATAAATAAAGATAAGCTATTTCCTCATCTAGAAGGCTTATTGCTCGACAACCAAAAACTAGTTCAAAACATGATCCTTATGAAATAGCAAAGATTGACTATAATTAATCAGAATAATTTATATCTTACATTAGCTGCACTTTTACAAAGGCCATTGTCTTTATCACCTAGCTATCCCAAGAAGAAACATAAGCTCTTTCAGGCATTAGTTAGCTATAGAAATTGACAGGATGTAGTAATAATAATAGACATGCGGTCTTATAAAAAAAATTATTTTCTATTGCCAAGGGGACAGTTATGCACGCCATTTTTGATATCGAATGTAATAATGAAAATTGGGGAAGTATTAAAATTAAACTTTTTGATAAGTTTGCTCCCAACACTGTTGATAACTTTGTTCAACTTGCTGAAGGCACTCACCCAAAAACAACCGTAAAAAATGGACAGCCATATTATGATGGTCTTAATTTTCACCGTGTTATTGATGGCTTTATGATTCAAGGCGGATGCCCCGAAGGAAGTGGGATGGGCGACCCTGGCTATCGCTTTGAAGACGAGTTTCACCCTGAGTTAAAGCACAGTAAAGCAGGAATGCTTTCTATGGCCAATTCAGGACCTAACACCAATGGTAGCCAGTTTTTCATTACCGTCGCCGCCACCCCTCACCTAGATTTTGATCATCCCATGAACCAAATGAGAAAAGGTGGTCATGCTGTATTTGGAGAAGTCGTTGAGGGTATGGACCTTGTTAATAAAATTTCTATGGTTAATACAACAGGACCAAATGATTGCCCAGCAGACCCTGTTATTATGAAAAAAGTAACCATTGTAAGAGATTAGTCTGACTATATAACCTTCTGGCTCCTTAATATTTTTAAAGGCTAAAACACTACCATTAGCCTTTGGAGCCTTGGTAAATAAGTAAATTGGGGGGTTAAATTTGCAAACTTTTGTTACAGGGGGTACTGGTTTTGTTGGCCAATGGTTAGTTAAAAGGCTACTTGAAGAAAACCACACCGTTTACATACTTGTACGCAACCCAAAGTCCTTAAGCCTCAAACATAAAAATCTTCATATCATAAAAGGTGATGTCACCAATCCAGAAAGCCTTGATCAAATTCCTCTCTCACTTGATGTTACCTTTCACCTCGCCGGTGTTGTTGGGTACTCAAAAGCTGATCGACAAATTATGGAAGATGTGAATGTTCAAGGAACACAAAATATTGTTAATATTTGTTTAAAAAAAAATGTCAAAAAACTAATTCATATGAGCTCAGTGACAGCCGTCGGAGCTAGTTTTGATGGCCAAACTCCCCTTAACGAGGAGTCTTCTTACAATATTAAACACCTTGATCTAGGTTACTTCGAAACCAAAAGAAAAGCTGAAGAAATTGTAATGAAAGCCTGTCAGCAAAATAAGCTCAATGCTACTCTCTTAAACCCATCCACTATATATGGGCCTGGTGATGCCGAAAAAGGAAGTCGAAGTGTGCAACTAAAAGTCGCCAAAGGTCAGTTTCCTTTTTATACTTCGGGAGGAGTTAGCATTATAGGTGTGAATGATGTTGTAGACTGTCTCTTGGCAGCTATTGAAAAAGGTAAAATCGGAGAACGTTATATTCTGTCTGGAGAAAATATAACCATTAAATATTTACTAGAAACCATTGCCGACTTATCTGGACAAAAACGACCACATATCTATTTACCTAACTTTCTACTATTTTTATTGGGCATTTTGGGAAATATCGTCAGTGCTTTTGGTAAAAAATTTCCAATGAATAGTGAAAATGCAAAAACATCCACTCTTTTTCATTGGTTTGACTCAAAAAAAGCGCAACAAGAACTCGGACTTAAACCTCAAAAAGCAGAAGTTTATCTTAAACAAAGTATTGATTGGGTCCTGGAAAATAAACTTTAATGAAAAAAATTCTCCTAATTTTTTGTTCACTTTTATTTATTACTATTACTTTTTGCTCTCTAAGGGCCTATTATCTTGTCCAAGATATAAATATTTCTGACCTTAATAAGTGCTTTAAGACAAAAATGTTTCAAGTCTATCTTTGTCCGGGTGGAAATGACTATGTTCAAAAACAAAGTATATCAAAACACTTTATTAACCTTATCATTATATCTGAAGATGCTGCTTTTTACTCTCATAAGGGGTTTGATTGGCATGAAATAAAACAAAGCTTTCATGCAAACCTCAGAGCTCTATCTTACTTGAGAGGTGGGTCAACAATTACCCAACAACTCGCTAAAAATGCATTTCTTTCGCCAGTAAAGTCGATAGAAAGAAAATTTATTGAAGCTTTTTTAGCCAATAAAATAGAAAAAAAATTTAAGAAAGATATTATTTTAGAACGCTATATGAATGTTATCGAATTTGGCAAAGACCTATATGGTATAAAATCTGCTTCTAGAAAATATTTTCAAAAACACCCCAGCCAACTTTCAGTCTTAGAAAGTGCTGCATTAGTGTATTTAGTTCCCAGTCCGAAGAAATACTCTAAAATTTTTACCGACAAAAAATTATCTGCCTACGCTAAAAAAAGAATCGCCACACTGCTTAGAAAACTCATGCTCTTTAAAAAGATAACGGTTGAAGAGCAATTATACTATACAGACCGAATTAATGAGTTTCCTTGGAAAAATACTCCTAGCTTTGAAACAGCTAAAGATCTTAATACACCGTTTTTATCTGGTGATGAGCCAAAAAACCATAGAGTTTCTGATGAAATTATAGACGAAATGATTGACGAAGAAATCGAAAATGAAATTAAAAATGAAAATTTAATTCTTGAAGACAACTAGCTTTTTTTTAAAAACGAACAAAAAATTAGCCGTGCCCTCCCATTAAAAAGGGCTCATCAGAGGTGTCTCTCATAGGTAAGTGCTGTATTTTATCAAAGTATTGATCAACCACTTCAAAAACCTCAGTTTTTTCTTTGAGCTGAAACACTGCTTTTCGAAAATGAGAAGATTGAGGGTAACCAGCGGAAAACCAAACAGCTAACTTTTTATATTGTAACGTTGTTAAGTAGTCATCAAAGTGAGTTTCAAGAAAACCTCGAAGGTCATCAAACATTTCATTAAAGTTTCTTTGGAAAGCAATGCCACGAGACTGCATAAATATCCAAGGGTTTTTTAAACACCCACGGCCAATCATTACCCCCTGACAATGACCATCAGTCAGTCTTTTTTGTGCGATAGAAGCACTCGTAATATCACCATTTCCAATTATAGGAAGTTTGGCCTTTTCAGCAACCTGGTTAATATATTCCCAATCCGCTAACCCCTTATAGGCTTGCTGGCGAGTACGACCATGAACGGCTACCCACACGATACCCTCATCATAAGCAACTTGTGCCACTTCATCAGTATTTCTGTTTTGATCATCCCATCCCGTTCTTACCTTAATAGAAACAGGAATGCTCGAACCTGATTTAACAGCTCTCAAAACTTTTCTTAGCTGAACAAGGTCTTTCAAAACAGCCGAGCCAGCTCCCTTTTTTACTACTTTTGCAACTGGACAGCCAAAATTTAAATCAATAAAATCCGCTCCCATATCAGAAATATATTTTGCAGCATTATGTAGGTGCTCTAGTTCTTCACCAAAAATTTGAATTCCTACTGGGGATTGATCTTCTGTGTACTTCATTAATTTTATGGTCTTAGAACTATTATACTTTAAGCCGGTGGCTGATACCAATTCAGTGGTTGCAATTCCACACCCCATTTTACGCATAAAAGACCTGAAGGCACAGTCAGTAATTCCTGCCATAGGCGCCAAAAAATAGGGGTTATTCTTCATATAAGCTAATAAATCTTCTTCTTTCATTTTTGCTTTTTCTTGTTATTGTAAAGTAAATATTGCGACGATCGGTAGTAGCCCTCAAGAAGGCTATACATTTCTTTAAAGATTTCTTTTTGATTTTTGCTAATGTCTTTTTGATCAATAGAGCTAGAGTACTTATATAATTTAGGCTGATCTCTATCATCATTTACTATGACATAGTCTTTATTAAAAAGTTTTCTTTGACCTAGTTTAGAATAATTATCAAAGTAAAAAGAGTAGTTGCTGTTTTTGCTACTCTCAGAAAATAAATTTCGCCCCATAGTAAAGTTTGTGAATTTTCCATTTAAAAATGAAAATATGGTCGGTATGATATCTACCATACCAACTACCCTTTGATCCTCTATATATTTAGGAAATAATTCTTTATTATGGAAAATTAAAGGAACATGCCTTCCTTCAAGATCAAACTCTTTGCTACCTCTGGGAACATTTTGAGCGTTTTCAATGGGTAAGCCATGATCTCCAGTAATTACAAAAATAGTATCTTTGTAATATTTTGATTTTTTGGCCAATTTGAAAAAATGTCCAAGACTATAATCTGAAAAACGGAGTGAATTTAACTGGTCCATAGAATAAAAGCCATTATTTTTTAGCTCCCCTTCGGAAATGTCTTTATTCATTTTTTTAAAATCTAAAGCGTCATCAGGTATGGTGTACGGCCGGTGAAAGCTTGAAGATTGAATAATGGCAAAAAATGGCTTTTGTGCAGACTGACTATTTAAAATTTTATTGGATTCAATAAATAGGTCTAAGTCTGACAAGCCCCAAACATCAGTATCCCCTCGGCTATAACTTCCTTCTTCGTATATATTAATGCCGCTTATATTATTAGAAAACACTGCCCTGATATTAGCCCAGTTGGCACTGCCACCTAAAAAATAAAATTTTTCATAACCTTTTAATTGGTCAATAAGTAACCTTTGATCAATAACAAAAGGGTTTCTAGAAGATGTTTTCACTCGAGAAACATCTGGAATACTCGTCAAAGAGCCAAAGACTCCACGAGCAGTACCCAGTGTCGGTGTATAATGCTGGGAGAAAAAATAACTTTCCTGAGTGATCTTTTCTAAATAAGGAGTTGGCGCTAGTGGGTTAGACATTAGATTCGTCTTATGTGAAGCCAAAGACTCCATAATGATAAAAACTACGTTATATTTTTTCTTTGAAGTTCCAACGATTGTTCTTTCAAAGTTTAGTGGTTTACTTGATACTAGGCCTAAATATTTCGAAACCGCCCCAAAATGTTCTTTTGTTTTT
Organism: Bdellovibrionales bacterium; assembly: GCA_020630675.1. Lineage (GTDB taxonomy): Bacteria > Bdellovibrionota > Bdellovibrionia > Bdellovibrionales > UBA1609 > JAHDIR01. The sequence goes on along the minus strand of JAHDIR010000004.1, from coordinate 60,459 downwards.
TCAACATTAAATTTTTTTTCAGAAAAACGACTTGAATCAAAAAAATAAAGAATGGGATTAAGAGCAAGGTGATTAACAAATGAGTTTTTTGAGAAAAAAGCTTCACTCCACCTTAAAGGGTAATAAGAAACTTTTCCATAAAGTCCCAACAACATAAAAACTATAAAAAGTAAGCTTATTGAAAACTTGAGTTTTTGACTTGATTGAGAAGCAAAGCCTTTAGTTAAATTAGAAAATACTGTTTTTTTAATTAGAAAAGCATAGATAAATAAAACGATGGAAAACCCTAGAACAATCCAGTGCATTGGATATGTACTAAACATCATTTTTGCAGATATTAATGGGTTCTTAAAAAACTGAAGAACACTGGTGTCTAGGCGGGTTTTTAGATAGGAGTATTGGCCAAAATCTAAAAAATACATCGTTAACCAAATAGCGGCAAATAAGGCGTAAACAATGACAACCGACTTATTTAGATTATTAAATAAAGAGGTAAGCTTTTTTACTCCCACAAACACAAACAAAGGTAATAGCAAAAGAAGTGTTAACCTTAGATCAAACAAAGCTCCAATACGAAACGAATTCAGTACCTCATGAGATTTAGAAGAAATAGCCAACCCGGAGAATGTCGAATAAAAGCTGACTCTAAAGAGGGTAAAGATTATCATGTGAAATAGAGTAAATTTTAAACTCGTATATATAAGTCTCATAATATCGGGTACCCTATATAAAGTTAGATTCCCTTTCAAGTTTTGAATGAAGAAGAGATCATAGACAACAGCCATCAAAAAGCCTTCGGCATTTAAGTTACTGAAATTAATGGCTATTAATGCATTGCCGTGTTCTTATTTTTTAAATAGCAACAGCCGGCGTATAGAAAAAAATCTGAAATTTATTCACACATCAACACCTATTGCGTACAAGAATCCCTTTCAAAATATCCCTCGATCTGATACTTTCGATTAGCTTAACTTTTAAAAATTAAGGAACAACTCTACAATGAGGTCATACCTAGTTATCTTACCTACCTATAATGAGCTCAAGAATATTGAGAAAATCATTCCAGCTATTTTTAAGGCCACTCAACAAGTTGATATTTTGGTCGTTGATGACAACTCCCCTGATGGCACTGGCCAATTTGTTGAAAAAAATTATAGTGCCCACCCCAATGTTCATGTTCTTCATAGAAAAGATAAAAATGGACTGGGTAAGGCCTATCTTGCGGGTATGGATTGGGCCCTAACCAAAGGTTACGAATTTGTCGTTCAAATGGATGCTGACTTTTCGCATCGGCCCATAGACTTGGTTAAACTGATTGAGCACTCTAAAGATTATGATCTTGTGATCGGCTCCAGGTGGGTAACTGGAGGTAGTGTTGAAAACTGGGGGCTTCATAGGCAATGGATTAGTAAATTTGGTAGTTTTTATGCTCGTAAAATCTTAAAAAAACCTGTCCATGATTGGACCGGTGGGTTTAATCTATGGAGAAGTTCTCAGCTAAAACGCATTGGCCTTAATCAAATTGAATCAAATGGCTATAGTTTTCAAATTGAAATGAAGTATAAAGCTGTTTTAAATAATTTAAAATATTACGAACAACCCATTAAGTTTGTTGAACGCTTATCTGGAGTGAGTAAGATGTCTAATCAAATTGTTTTGGAAGCCGTAATAAAAGTTTGGAAATTCAAAACAAATAAATAAAACTAGTTTTCGTGGGGTGTAAAAAATTTGATACCAATTATTTTATCTGGTGGATCTGGAAACCGTTTGTGGCCAATCTCAAGAAAGGACTCACCAAAACAATTTTGTAATTTCTTTAGTGAGTCTTTGTTTAAACAAACCTTTGACCGCATTTCTGAACTGGGCAACCCCCTTGTCATCTCAAATATTAACCTAAAAATTCCTACGGAGAATTCTCTTAACCAAGGGCTTCAGAATGTCACGTGCTTATATGAACCTATATCAAAAAATACAGCACCAGCTATTGCTTTAGCCCTTCACTACTTAAACTGTAAAGACCTCAGCAATGAATGGGTCGGAGTTTTCCCGGCCGATCATGTCATCGAGGACAAAAAAGCCTTTCATGATATTCTTAAATTAGTGACTGCTCACCAAGACAATCAAGTTTATTTACTGGGCATTAAACCAAGAGAGCCTAAAACTGGCTACGGCTATATTGAAATGGATAATGTTCAATATAATCAAATTTGCGACGTTAAGAGGTTTCATGAGAAACCAAACCAAGAAACGGCCAATAAGTATTTTGAAAGTGGTCAGTTTATGTGGAATTCTGGAATTTTTATTTTCAAACCTAAAACAATTATTGAACACTTTAATAAAACACAATCTGAAATATGGAATCAAATCAAAAAAATAGACAATTTTTCAAATTTTTATCAGATTTACGAAGAACTTAAAGGAAATAGTTTTGATCACGAAGTGTTAGAAAAATTTGACAACATTAAATGTATCCCATCAGATATTTCTTGGAGTGATATAGGAAGTTGGGATGAGTTTTCAAATGTCATTGATCAACCCTATTCTTATACAAATGAGATTGTTGAAATTGATTCCACCAACAACTATTACTTTTCAAATAATAAAAAAGTTATTACCTCCATTGGAGTTGATGACTTAATTATTGCCGATAGCCCAGATTCACTTTTGATATGCAAAAAAGGATCTTCTGAAAAAGTTAAGTCTGCTCTTCAAAGGGTGAAAAATCAAAAAGTTCTTTCCAGTCATAACTATGAGTTAAGACCTTGGGGGCAATTTGAAGTACTCGATGAGTGTTATAATTATAAGGTAAAGAAAATAACTATTTTCCCTGACCATCAATTATCTTACCAGTCTCATAATTTACGGTCCGAACATTGGACCATTACATCAGGCTTAGGTCTTGTAAATATAGATGGAGAGATGAATGAAGTTCAAACTGGAGACTTTGTTGCGATACCAATGAAAACTAAACATAGAATTAAAAATATAGGCCCCAACAATCTCGAGTTTATAGAAATTCAAACTGGAAGTTATTTTGGCGAGGATGATATTATTCGTTACCAAGATGACTACGGTAGGCACCAATAAATTCTATATTTTTTTATAGAGTGAATACCTTTGGTTCACTCTTTTTTTCAACTTATAATTTGGCAACTGCCCTTCCAGCCCGCAAGCACTCCCACCAATATAGTAATTATTTAAAGAGCGATCTCTTGATAGCGATGCTCTGTTTTTAAATTGCAATTGAGCAATTAACATCCAGTGACTAGTTATTGAGTCACAAGTTGAAAATACCTCACGATTATTTAAACCTAATGAATTTATATATTGAGTAAGTTCAAGAACTTCCTTCTCTTTATTTTTTTTACCATAATTGAAAGCTATATATATAAGGTTAAAAGTGGCCAAGATTGGCAAAGCGGTTTTTAAAATTCGAATCATAACAGCTGGTAACTTTATTTCTTCTCTTAAAGCAAAGTAAAAACTTACCCCTCCGAGAATATAAAATGGCATTGCCGGTAAAAAGTAAAAACTTCGAATTTTTTGGCTAAATGATATTGGAAAGGATGCCAAGAAACCAATTGCCAGAAAAAAATAAGCCCACCGTCTCAAGTTTGGCCTTGAAACTTTTTTTGATTTAAGGCCAATGAATAAAAGTACTAACAAAGGCGCACAGCACTCAAAGATTTTTTTTGTAACATGTAATATTGAATTTTTTCCCTCTAAATTACTTCTGGTTCCTTCAATTGCTGTTTTTACTTGAACTAAATAGTAACTTTTAAAAAAATGAGCGATCTCTTGATTATAAACATATATAAAATAGCTTATTGTCAGTGTCGCAAAAAATACCCATAAATGAATTAAGCTCGGTATGATTTTTTTTTGTTGAACAATCAAGCTAAACAAAATGGGCACTATTAATGGGTATAGTCCAACTGGGCCTTTTGTCATAAAGGCTAAGCCAACAAACAATATACCTAATAGAGAAAAAAGAACCTTCTGCTTAGCAAAGGAACTCTGCGCTGAGTATATAAAAGAAATTACAGCTAAAATATCAATCAAAGTCATCATTGGCTCTAACAAATTATATGAGAAGAACCTTGTTAATGAAGATATAGATAAAAAAATAAACGTATACTTTGCTAAAGAGTTTACTTTTAAACCTTTATCAAAGGGAATCATTTTTATTAGTTGATAAACTGACAAATAAACTAACAGAAAAATAAGAATAATAAAAAAATTTACTGCTAATGCATCTGGAAAAACTTTAAAAAATAAAGATTGTATCCAAAACAGAAGTGGAGGATGTTCGAAAAAACTAGAGTATAACGTTTGGGTATAATGGGGTGCCCAGAAGCTTCCAATACCCTCACTTAAGTTTCTTGAAATTGATGCATATGTAACACCATCCAAATGGCCACCTGAAAGAAAAATTCTTTTTCCATAAAGTAAAAAATTTAACAAAAAAGTGTAAACAATTAATAAGCGAGTTTCTTTAGAAGCCAAAATGTTCTCATCGACATTAATTAAAAGGAAATGGTGGCTCGGGACGGAATTGAACCGCCGACACAAGGATTTTCAGTCCTCTGCTCTACCGACTGAGCTACCGAGCCACTTCAGGAATTCAATTTTTTACTTCTAAGACTGGTCAGAGTCAAATGATGCACCAAAAATGTACAGCGTTATTTAAAAGGTTCTTAATAATTTTGGTTTTTATGTAAAAAAAAGGCAGCTGTGCGCTGATAAACCCCCAACTGTTAACTAACTAAAAACCAGTCTAAAATATTAATTTCACTTACATTAAGTCAAATAATGTCACCTGAGCCTAAGAGATTTTCAAGTGCTCGGCAGCTGTTGAATAAGGACGCACCTAAAACCTTTAACGAAGAGGCATAACCCTATTTAATATAGTCCGTTTGGTATTAAGCCTTGGTGGGCTCCTCAAAATGCAAAGCTTCTAATACTAAATTGATACGCTCCACAGGGTCTTCAGAGTAATTCAAGCCAACTTTAGCCATATATTTTTTAACAATATCTTCTTCCGGTTTAGATTTAATTAACTCTTCCGCCAAAAATGATAGAATTTCTTCTCTAGAACTTTGATTTAAAGACATATTACCCCCCGGCAAAATAAAAAGCGATAGATCCAAAACCTATGGCCCACAAATACCAGCTAAAACGATCTAACTGGGCTTTTTTGACAAAGTATAAAATCCCAAGCAATCCGACAAGCCCAAATATATAAGAAATTATAAATGAAAAAACTAAGTACTTAAAGTCTGCAGCTGGTAAATCACCAATATCTTTAATTTGTAAAATTCCAGCACCTAAAATCACCGGAATAGACATTAAAAAGCTAAACAAGGCTGATGTTTTTCGCGGAACCCCAAGAAATAAAGCCATAGAAATTGTAGAGCCCGACCGACTAACTCCCGGAAGAATAGCTAAGGCTTGAGCCCATCCGATCAAAAAAGCTTGTTTCAAATTTATTGAACGCACATCAGATAACTCACCGAAGCCCTTCATTTCAGCGCCAATTTCTTTCCCTTTTTGTGACTTTTCAGCGGCAAATAAAACACAACCTGTGAATAAAAATGAACCTCCAACAATTAATAGGTTCGAAAAAGTACCGATGATAAAGTCTTTAAGTAATATACCAATAACACCAGCGGGAAGAGAGGCTATAATGACCAAATAAAATAAATAAGCTCCATCGTTTAATTTTAAAGTACGAAGGTGAGACATAACCTCCATGAACCAAGAACCAATAATTTTACGATACACAGTAAAAATACTGAAAAGCGTTCCTAGGTGTACACCTACTTCAAAAACTAAACTCGATGAGTTGAGTTGAAAAAAAGCACCCAACAAAGCTAAGTGCCCCGAACTTGAAACTGGCAAAAACTCCGTTAAACCCTGGGCCATGCCCATCAAAAATGATTCTAAATATCCCAAAACTTCCCCATAAAGCGTGAATCAACAACTAAATATATCGTATGGTCGTGAGCAATATCCTACATCGATCTTTTTCTCTTATAAAGAACTATCTCTTTTCTTTTAAGAAAGGCCTTTTTACACAAACCTTCAAGTTTAAGGTTTCGGTCTAACCAAGCGACTTGATTGAGCGTCTCTATTAGGTGAATTTTTTCTAAACACTGCTGTGCGAGAGCCTCTTTCTCAAGATCTAAGGAAACTTTAGGATCAATTTCATGAATAACTTGAATCAAGCGCAAGCAATTTTGCGGAAAAAGCTCTTTTCTTTGTTCTAAGTCACAGACGGTTTGAATTGATTCTAGACTTTTATATTTACTAATTTTTTTTGAAGTGACTTGATCTGAGAAAGCGACCCAATCATTTAACGAATGAGAGTAGTTGAAACCCAAAAGAAAAGGGGTAATAAGTAGTAATAGTACATTCATACCTTTGATAACTCCTGCAAAAGATTTTTTAAAATAGGGCCTAACATTAAAATTAAATAGGAAGGAAAAAGAAATAAAAAGAGCGGCACCAAAGCCAAATAAGGCAGTCTTAACAAATGAATATCTAATTGTTGCTCATGGGCCTTAAAGTATTGTCTTTCAAGTGCTTTTAGCTCAGATAATATAGGTTGGCCCTCCAGTGACCTAACAATTAAACTCAGCATGGCTCTTTCATAGGAGTTTTTTACTTGTCGCAGTAAATGTTTATTAAAGCTTCCTGCCGAGTAAGCATAAAAAACTTTAGCTAGTTCTTTTGACCATTTTGACCTTGAAGATGCTACATATTTTTCAATAATATGTCTGGCGCTTTGCCCAGACTCCATGGTCATCACGAGTTCATTTAAAAAAACATAAGACGACGTTAAAAGCTCCATTTAATTTTTTTTCCTATTTTAAAACAAAGTAATGTGCCAACCATGAACAAAGAAAATGAAAATAAAATCAGTTTAATGTTTTGTATAAAACCATATTTTTTGACAACAAAAGTAAATAAAGCAATATACATGAGCGACATAATTCCGGTTTGAATGTACAACTGCTGCAATATTTGTCCGGACTTATGTCGAAATTCGAGATTTTTTTCCACTCTTTGCAGCCATAAATCAATTCTCTGCAAGCCTTGATGAGGTGATTTATCAATTTGAGAAAATTCCCTAAAAATTTCTCGATCTATGTCGACCTTAGGGTCCAGCTTTTTGTGTTGTGAAAAAACCACAAGCTCTACTATCGCCTGCACTCTCAATTTACTCCTTGGAGAAAGTAGATGATAGGAGTCTTTTAACGAGTAACGGAAAGAATTTCCCACCCTCATACATAAGGAAACACCTCTTAAAAAGTGATGAAACTCCTTACTGAAGTGCTTTTCACGAATTTTATTATTAATCCGCTGACCGTATACAAAAATTAAAATTGGTAAGTATAAACTTATTAAACATAAAAAAAATTGGTGAAATTTTATAAAAAAAATAAAATTTAAAAATTGAAAACAAAAAAATAAGATGCCAATTTTTGTCATTTCCTCTCTAGAAAAGTGATTTTTTGAAAGTTTATCTCTCAACTCTCGGACAAAAAAATAAAATACGAACAGTCCGTTTACTAAAACTAAAAAAAACGTCATGAAAATTCTCCCTTCAGTTTGAATTGCAAAAAAAAAGCTAAAATTTCCCTTAAGTAAAAACTTTTTATTGACGATCAATGTCACACAGGTAAAACTGGAGATGTAGACAACATTGAAAACATAATAAATTTAAGTCATCATCTTAGGAGGATTAGAAATGGCAAAAAAGAAAAGAAAAGCAGCAAAGAAGAAGACTGCAAAGAAAAAAACAACTAAGAAAAAAGCTGCTAAAAAAACTACAAAAAGAAAAGTAGCTAAGAAGAAAACAACTAAGAAAAAAGCTGCTAAAAAGAAAACAACTAAGAAAAAAGCCGCTAAAAAGAAAACTACAAAGAAAAAAGCTGCTAAAAAGAAAACTACAAAGAAAAAAGCCGCTAAAAAGAAAACTACAAAGAAAAAAGCCGCTAAAAAGAAAACTACTAAAAGAAAAGCTGCTAAAAAAAGAAAGTAACAGCTTTATTTTAGTATCTTTTGATACAAATTTAAAAACCCCTCATTTGAGGGGTTTTTTTTTGCCCTTTAATAAGTTAGGGGCTCCTATTTTTAAATTAAAGAAAACTCTTTTATGATTTTAAAAGTAATAAGTGGTTCCTAAAGAAAATGTAGGAGCAAACTTCAAGTCGTCCATATCCATAATCACGATTGCCTCAGCAAACAAACTCAAGCCCACCCAGTCACCGGTAAGTTGATAAAACTGAAGACCTAGAGTTCCATACATCAAACTTTCAGAAAACTCTCCAGAGGCAATTTCTTCAGGGTTAAGAAACTTTTCTTTTAAAAACCCAGGCAAAGAATCATTAACTTCTCCACTCCCTTTACTTTGCCAGTGGGCATAGCCAAGCGCCCCATAAGGAGAAATATCGCTGCCAAAGAAACTTCTTTTAATCTGCCCATGAAAACTATTAAAGTTTTTTGAAACTCCCGCACCACCCAAAAAACTTAGTTCCGGCCTTAAATTTAGTTCTAAGTTGACGCCACCAATTCCATGCACTCCAGCGGCTGCCAAACCTAAACCCACTTTTCTTTGCGATTTCATAGCCTGAGCCCGATCAAAATTAGGAATAAAAGCTCGAGTGGCATGACGCCCAGACTTATTTTCTACAAAAATAAAAGCCGAACAGATCATTGGAGCTGTGAAAACCAATATAAAAAATATTACAGCTGACTTCATTGTGGCCCTCCTTGGCTATGCTGCAGCGCAACTTTTGAGGCTTACTTCAAAACTTAAAGCCTCTGCTTTCTCTATATTATATAGACAAACTGAATCAGGAAACCCATGTTCAACAATATGGCCAAAAGACCTCAGCAACACACTCCCTTAGACCAGCACTTTTCATTTTACTCAACAAAAGCATTTAATAGCTCAGTCTCAGCATTGACTTAGGCCCATACCATCAAGGAATAGTCAGCATTACTAACGATATGAAATTAGTTAACGAATAAGCCCCCCGCTTTCAAAAGCTGCTTATATTAATTAACAAAAATAGCTGTTAAATTCGTTAGACCAGTTTAAGTCTTTGTTCATTAATACTTGTTCAACTACCAATGAAAAAAACATATAAATATTATAAAGGTTTGTAAAAAAATTGAGCTCATCCATTCCCCTTTTTTTGGTTTTTATTAGTCTTGAACCAAAAAGGGAGAATCAATGGTCCCAAAAACAGACCACTAAATAAAAACCTATTTTTTAAGCAGCGTCCTATGTAGCTTGCCGCAAGACAAGCTATAGAGACTCTGTTATACGAATGTTTTAATGACTTTAAACAAGGCGGAAATTATGCATAAACGTAAGAAAATCTCGGTCATCGGTGCCGGTTTTGTTGGATCTACATGTGCCCATTGGGCAGCCAGTAAAGAGCTCGGTGACGTAGTTCTTTTAGACATCAATGATGGAGCAGCTAAAGGTAAAGCTCTTGATCTTTTTGAGGCTTCTCCAGTGGAAGGCTTTGACTCAAATGTAATTGGAACCTCTGATTATAAAGATACAGCCGATTCTGATGTTGTCATTATTACCGCCGGTATTCCAAGAAAACCGGGTATGAGCCGTGATGATCTTTTAGCAACAAATGCTAAGATTATGAAATCCGTTTGTACAGGTATTAAAGAGAATGCTCCCAACTCTATAGTTATCATCGTAAGTAACCCCCTTGATGCCATGGCCTTTGTTGCCAAAGAAACGCTTGGCTTTCCTAAGGAAAGAATTATTGGCATGGCCGGCGTTCTTGACAGCGCACGCTTTCGCTCATTTGTTGCCGAGGCAACTGGAGTTTCCGTAAAAGACATTCACGCTTTTGTGCTGGGTGGACATGGAGACACAATGGTTCCTATGCCAAGACATTGCTCAATTGGTGGAGTTCCACTTCTTGAAATGTTGCCAAAAGATAAAGTGGATGCTCTCGTTGAGCGCACACGCAAAGGTGGAGCTGAAATCGTTGGATTACTTAAAACGGGCTCAGCCTATTATGCACCTTCTGCCAGTGCCGTTTGTATGGCTGAGGCGATCATTAAAGATCAGCAAAGAATTCTTCCATGTGCTGCTTTCTTAGAGGGAGAATATGGCGTTGAAGGAATGTTTTTAGGTGTACCTTGCCAACTTGGTGGTAAAGGCCTTGAAAAAGTCATTGAAGTTGAACTGAATGAAACGGAAAAAGCTGGTCTGCAAAACTCTGTTGATGCCGTTAAAGGTTTGGTTTCTAGTTTACAAAAGTTAGATTACTAATTGCTTACACAAGATTAGCGTTTAGCAAAAACGCAAAGGATATTTGAATATGAATATACATGAGTATCAAGCAAAAGAGGTTTTGCGTAATTTTAATATTGCCACCCTGAAAGGAATTGTTGCCGATACCCCTGATCAAGCCGTGGATGCTGCCAAAGAAATGGGAGGATCACTATGGGTTGTTAAGGCACAAATTCATGCTGGTGGTCGCGGAAAAGGCGGCGGCGTTAAACTAGCCAAATCTTTAGATGAAGTTCGTGAGCATGCCCAAAGTATTATTGGCATGCAGCTAATCACGCATCAAACTGGCCCTGAAGGTAAGCAAGTCAATAAGGTATTTATTGAGCAGGGCTGTGATATTGAAAAAGAATACTATGTTGCTGCTCTTGTTGACCGTGCAACAGATCGAGTAGTGATGATGGCCAGCTCTGAAGGTGGAATGGACATTGAAGAAGTTGCCGATAAAACACCTGAACTCATTCATAAAGTTGTTGTTGACCCTGTAACGGGCCTAATGCCTTTTCAAGCCAGACAGCTTGCTTTTGCCATTGGTATGAAAGGTAAAGTTGTAAATAAAGCCGTTAAGCAATTCATTGGCCTTTACAATGCTTTTGTAAGTAAAGATTGCTCAATTGCTGAGATCAACCCTCTTGTTGAAACTAAGCAAGGTGACGTTATAACTCTCGATGCAAAAATGAATTTCGACTCAAACTCTTTGTACAGAAGGCCTGATATCATGGAGTATCGTGACCTTACTGAAGAGGACCCTGCTGAAATTGAAGCCAGTAAAAGTGATTTAGCTTTTATTAAATTAGATGGCAGTATTGGCTGTTTGGTAAATGGTGCTGGTTTAGCTATGGCAACTATGGATATTATTAAACTTCACGGAAGTGAGCCAGCTAACTTTTTAGATGTCGGCGGTGGAGCTGATAAAGAAAAGGTAACAAATGCTTTTAAACTTATTCTCAAGGACCCTAACGTAAAAGGGGTTTTAGTTAATATTTTTGGCGGTATTATGAAGTGTGATATTATTGCTGAAGGTGTCATTGCCGCGACTAAAGATCTTGGTTTAGAAGTACCTCTAGTTGTTCGTTTGGCAGGTACAAATGTGGAACTGGGCAAAAAACTTCTTTCAGAAAGTGGGCTAAATATTATTCCTGCTGACGATTTAAATGATGCCGCCAAAAAAATTGTTGATGCTGTTAAGGGAGGTGCCTAATGGCCATTATGATAAATAAAGATACAAAAGTCATTTGCCAAGGAATCACTGGCGCCAATGGAACCTTCCACTCTGAGCAAGCTGTTGCTTATGGTACACAAATGGTCGGTGGAGTGACTCCTGGAAAAGGCGGAACTACTCATATCAATCTACCTGTATTTAATACTGTAGCCGAAGCCGTAGAAAGAACAGGAGCCAATGCAACGGCTATTTATGTTCCACCTCCATTTGCTGCTGATGCCATTATGGAAGCTGTCGATGCCGAATTAGACTTAGCCATCTGTATCACTGAAGGTATTCCTGTTTTAGATATGGTTAAAGTGGCTCGCTACATGAAGGGCAAAAAAACTAGGTTGGTTGGCCCAAACTGCCCTGGAGTTATCACTCCTGGACAATGTAAAATTGGAATCATGCCCGGACATATTCACAAACCTGGTCGAATTGGAGTGCTTTCCCGCTCAGGCACTTTAACTTATGAGGCTGTTGGGCAACTCTCTGCTTTAGGTTTAGGGCAAAGTACTTGCGTAGGTATCGGTGGAGACCCTGTAAATGGAACCAACTTTATTGATGTTCTTGAAATGTATAATAAAGATGACGAAACTGACGCAGTTATCATGATTGGAGAAATTGGTGGCTCTGCTGAAGAAGAAGCTGCAGAATACATAAAACGGGAGTTCAAAAAACCGGTCACTGCTTTTATTGCTGGTGCAACGGCGCCTCCAGGCAAACGCATGGGACACGCCGGAGCCATAATTAGTGGTGGAAAAGGAACGGCCGAGGCCAAATTTGAAGCTTTAGCCGCTGCTGGTTGCAGTATTGCAAAAAGCCCAGGTGAGCTCGGAACGACACTTCAAAAAAGCTTAGGATAATTTTACTTCTTTTTTGATCAAAATAGCTCTGAGTCTTTACTTTTAATAGAGCTTTAGACATTTAAATTTTATTAAAGCCCTCATTTTTTTTGAGGGCTTTTTTATTCAAATATTTCATTGTTATTTCAGTACTTTAAAGTTCTAAGGCGACCCAACAACAGCATTTGCCTATTCATTGATTTAGTACTATATCCAATACAAACAAACATTTTAAAAGAGGTTAACTATGTCTATGGAAACTACATTCAGTATCATCAAGCCCAATGCTATGAAAAAAAATGCCATTGGTGCCATCATTACAAAATTCGAAAGCCAAGGACTTAAAATTGCGGCGGCTAAAATTTCTCACCTATCAAAAGATAAGGCAGAAGAGTTCTATGCTGAACATAAAGAAAGACCTTTCTTTGGCGAGCTTGTTTCTTTTATGACGTCTGCTCCAGTTATGCTTATGGCTCTTCATGGCGAAAATGCAATTGCTAAAAATCGTGAAATCATGGGAGCAACAAACCCCTCTGAAGCAGAAGCTGGAACCATCCGTGCCGAGTTTGGTGACAACGTCGGAGAAAATGCTGTTCACGGAAGTGACTCTCCTGAAAGTGCGGCTAGAGAACTTAATTTGTTTTTTGAAAAAAACGAAATCTGTAACCATTAAATATTAGATTTATGAAGCCTGAGCTCGGTCAAGAGATCGAAATTTTAATTGATCGACTCACATATAATGGGGGCCGTGGAATCGGCCGCCATAATAATTTTGTGGTTTTTGTTCCCAACACAGCACCTGAAGATATCGCTCTAGTGCGCATTGATTCTGTTAAAAAAAATTTTGCCACAGCCCAGCTTCTGTCTTTGAAAAAAAAATCCCCTTATCGCATTACTCCTAAGTGCCAATACTTCGAAGCTTGCGGAGGCTGCCAGTGGCAACATATAGATTACTCGCAGCAGATAGCCCAAAAAAAATCTTTTCTTGAAAAGACTCTTAAAAATCTTCAGCAATCACAGATTACCCCTCATATAACTTCGGCCCCTAATGCCTTTAATTATAGAAATAGAATTCAACTTCATAAACTAAAAAACAAAGTTGGCTACTTTCAACTCAAAACTCACACGTTAGTAAATATTGAAAAGTGCCTCATTGCCGAAGAAGAAATTAACAATAAACTCTCAGAAATCTGCCAACAACCGAAGAATCCTCTACCTAAAAAGTTTGAAATTGCCTTAACCACATCTGGTCAAGCCATTGTCCGAAACCCAAGTTTACCTGTTGTCACCAGTCTCTTCTCTCAAGTGAACACCCCTGTGAATCAAATTATGATTCAAAAAGTTTTAAAACTGTGCCAAGGACAAACTTATTCTCGTATTTATGACACTTATTGCGGACAAGGAAACTTCACTTTTCCTATCCTAGAACAGTTTTCTGAAGTTGAGATTTTTGGAATCGAATTAAGTCGCGAGAACATAAAAATTGCTAAGAAAAAAGACCCTGATGAAAAAATTAGTTTTGTATCTAACAAAGTTGAAAAATATTTTCAAAAAAAGCCCGCTCTGAAAGATAGCTTAGTGATTCTGGACCCACCAAGAACTGGCTGTCACCCTGGGTTGTTTGCTAACATTAAAGAAGCCCAAAGAATTATATATGTAAGTTGTAATCTTGCTACATTTGAACGAGACAGTAAGAAGTTAATGGAACAAGGGTTTCAACTCAATTTCTTCGAGGGGCTTGATATGTTTCCTCAAACTTCACATATTGAAACCATTGCGCTATTTGAAAAAAAATAAAATTTGTTTAAAAAGATTTAATGCAAATACTAATATAGTGTGGGCAAATATAATATCGAGCAGCGGTAGTTCCTCCACCGGAAAAATTTTCAATAGGGTCATTCACACATCTAGTTTCTGAATAGTCGACTTGAATATCAGTGATATTCGTTTGTTTTACTCCATTCACTTGGTAACCATAATAGCTACTGTTGTAACACGGATCATTTAAAGCCCGGTTTTTTCTAACCACACAATAATTATCAACATCAACCTCCCATTGAGACAAGTCTATAATATTGGCAATAGATCTAAACCTCTGCCCTTGTGTGGTATTGGCATTTAATAAGCTTGCGCTAATAGGTCGAGGGTTACAGTTGGTTTCATTAAGATCTCCTCTTTGTACAATTTTAAATCTCATGTTGGCGGCACACTGCCATTGGGCCTGACCACTCGCTTCTCCTGATAAAGGGCGCTCAAAAATATTAGTTAAATATCTATCAAAAGACCCCACCCTTCCATAACTTAAAGTATAACCCGTTCCCGCAGCTTTTTGTGGAATGTAACTACCATCTTCATTAATAAGTGGATAACCTCCAGATAGTTTTTCTTTATGTGCAAAGCCAATAGCCAACTCTTTATTTTTCATTCTTTGTTCAAGAACATAAGAGAACTCATCATTTAAAGGGCTGGAGTAACCTGAAACACTTTGACGATAAAGACTGGCCTCGAGGTTTCTTGCTGAAGAAGAGCCAACAGGAATATTTGAAAAGTAATTAGCTCCATCTCCACTAGCTAAAATAACGTCTTGCAGGTAATTATTTACAGAATAAGAACTGGTTGTGTTCATCAGGCCAGTTTGAAAATTATCAAAAACAAGAGCTAAAGAGTAGTTTCCTTGATCGTATAATGCCGACACAATGTTAAGGTTGGAGTTTTTAGGGCTACTTGATAGAATGTCAAATTTCTTAGCGTTTACATGGCTCCCATACTCGGCTAAAAAATCTTCTGAAAGGCCCAGCCCATCTTTAGGACGAAAAACTAGGCCATTCCGATAGGCTCCCCATTTATAAGTAAAATAACCCGTACCCCTCTGATTTGATGTGGGGCAAGTCATTAAGGCAATATGGTCAGCAGATATTTTATATGCAAATGGAACTGAGTCTGAAGTGTATTGACTGTGACTTGAATCATCAGACTCTGAACTTAAGTCTTGGTTTTCCAGGTCTGTTTGAGCACAGTTTTGAAATGCAAATATACATAAAAATAAACTAAAGAGTAGAATCACTAAACTTCTTTTTTTTAGTCTTTCTAGAACGGACAAATCAGTCTCCCCAAAAATTGAATCCCTATAATAAATTATAATCTCTTTTCGAGAATAGGACTATCAATGTTAGACATTTGTCTCGAATTTTATCATTCTGAAACACTTCTAAGCCCTTTTGATAAGGCTTTTCTCCTTTGACTGACTATCTATTCTATGTTTTTCTGAGTTCATGAAAACTATAAAAAAAGCCGTCATTCCTGCTGCTGGATTTGGCACAAGATTTTTACCCATCACAAAAACCATTCCTAAAGAAATGTTACCTCTCGTGGACAAGCCCAACTTGCTTTACACCATTGAAGAAGCAGTAAAAGCTGGGGTAGAAGACATTGTTTTAATTCAAGGCCGTGGTAAATATTCTATTGAAGATTTTTTTGATGTTTCTTATGAATTAGAAGACCAACTTTTGAAAAAAAATAAAATAGAACTTCTTGATCGCATTAAGTATTTAAAAGATTACTGCAACATCATTAGTGTTAGACAAAAAGAAGCGTTGGGCCTTGGTCATGCTGTTTATAGTGCTCATCATGTTGTTGGTAAAGACCCTTTTGCACTTTTGCTTCCTGATGAAATTATGTACACAGCTCCAAGCACTCCCTCTGTAACTGAGCAACTTGTGCTTCATTATAACGAACATTCCGTATCGACGGTCGCCACCATGAAAGTTGAAGCTAATGAAGTTTCCAAGTATGGCATCATAGATATAGATGTTCTTGATAGCCATCGTTTTAAAGTTAAAGATGTCGTTGAAAAACCTGAACCAGAAAACTCTCCATCTCAATATGCTTTGCCTGGAAGATATGTGTTTGCTTCTGAAATTTTTGATTATTTAAAAAACACAAAGCCTGGTAAAAATGGTGAAATTCAACTCACCGACGGTATGGTTCAGCTAGCCCAGAAAGAAGGTCTTGAGGCCATTACTTTTAAAGGTCAACGATACGACACCGGAAATAAACTCGGTTATATACAAGCCAATATAGATTATGCCCTCAGGCACCCTGAAATCAAAGAGGACGTAAAGGCCTATATTTTAAAAATAGCCAAGGAACTCTCATGAATAAACTATTTCTTTTTCTATTTATTTTAACTTTTTCTCTACCCTCATTCTCTTACATCCCCAAGTTTTGGACTATATCCTCCAAACTCGCTCGCTCAAGAGGTAATAAGCCGCTAAAAGTTATTCAAGACGTTACCGTCAAAGAAAAATCAACCGGAAAGGTTTTTACGGTGCGTGAAACTTTGTTTGTGAAGAATGATCAAACCTACAAAGTTGTTCTTTCTGGAAAACACCTTTTAGATCAACATGTAAATGCGGCCTTTATTTATAATGGTTCAACAAAAGTACAAAACAAATCAGGTAGCCTTTCAAAAATTGATATCGGCAACAACTTTTACCTTCCCTTTTTATATACACAATCAGCTCCTGAGTTTCGCAAAATACTTAGTCAAAACGGCATGGTTCCTCCTGAGGCTTTAGTTGAGCCAAAGTTCTCTACTTTTTCTGGGCAAAACAGTGAGCCACCAGAACTCTTTACTCACCTTTCAAGGACAAACGGTAAAATTTCTTACGCTATTACCAAAAAACTATCGACAAAAAATCTTGTGTCTCCCACAGTTTGGATCACTCAGGACAATTTTCACTTAAGTAAAATTAGATTTGATGAAAACCATGTTGTTAGCTTCTCTGGCTATAAAGAATTTCAAAAAAAGGTCTGGCTCCCTCAGTTCACATTGATTCAGCTTGAAGACAAAAGCATAAAAATTTCTACAGTGAGTGTAAAAATATTATCTAAGCAGGAAGTTAACAACGAGCTGAACACAAATAGCTTGTTGAGTGAAACGCCTAAGCTTAACTTCAATAACTCAACACTTGAAACTTTTTACTCTGTTTATCGCTAAAAATGCAGGAAAAAAAATACTTACAGGTAGGAGTCAGTGCTCCCATTGATGAAAGCCTTACCTACATTAATAATGACCCTAGCTTAGATTTGCAAATAGGCGCCTCTGTTGAAGTGCCTTTGGGGCGACGAAAAGTAAAAGGGGTTATTGTTGATAGCCTTGAAAAATACGAATCAAATTTTAAATTAAAATCTATTTCATCTGTAAATACTGAGCGCCCCTTACTCAGTAAAAAATTTATGAGCTGGTGTCAGTGGGTTTCAAATTATTATTTCTACCCATTAGGTATGGTCTTAGATTTAGCTTTTCCGCCCTTAAAGAAAAACAGCCAAAGAAAAACAAAACACCAGGTTATTCCTGATATTGAAACTAGTTATCAACCGGATCTCACAGATGAACAGCAAAATGTCATTAAAAACATCAAGGATCAAAAAGGGTTTGCAACTCACCTTTTGCACGGGGTAACTGGCTCTGGAAAAACAGAAGTTTATTTAAGTTTAATTTCTGATTGTCTTGATCGGGGGCAGTCTGCTCTTATCTTAGTTCCAGAAATTTCTTTAACTCCTCAACTCTTAAAAAGATTTGCCGCCCGCTTTCCCGATCAGGTCGCTATTATTCATTCACAGCTCACCGCCAGGGAAAAAACAAATCAATGGTGGAGTGCTTTTTCTAAAGAGAAAAAAATTTTAATTGGAGCTCGCTCTGCTTTGTTTTGTCCCATTGATGATGTTGGGATTATTATTATTGATGAAGAGCATGAGCCTAGTTTTAAACAAGAAGAAAAGTTAAAATACCATGCCAGAGACTCAGCTATTGTTTTGGGAAAATATCATAATTGCCCAATTATTCTTGGCTCAGCAACTCCCAGCCTTGAAAGCTTTCAACAAGCTCAGGCTGGTAAATATTTTTATCATCAAATGACTCAACGGGTTCACAAACAAGCTATGCCTGAAGCTCAAGTGATTGACCTAAAGCAAGAAAGAAGTGGCCGAACAAGTGAAACCAGTAATGATTCAGAGCTCCCCTTTTGGTTAAGCCGAACTTTATATGATCACATCGACGACTGCTTATCGAAAAAAAAACAAACCGCTTTGTTTCTTAATCGTCGCGGGATTGCACAGTTAGTTATTTGCCCCGATTGCAGTTTTGTTTACGAATGCCCCAATTGTGAAATTTCTTTAACGTTACACAAGCAAAAAGATCTCACCTGTCACTACTGTGATTACTCCGCAGTGCTCGCCGATCATTGCCCCGGTTGTAACAGTATCGAAATTAAACCCATGGGACTTGGCACGGAAAAAGTCGAAAACGATATTAAAAAACTTTTCCCCGAAGCTCGTGTCGCTCGTGTCGATAGAGATGAAGTAAGTAATCGCCACCAACTCGAAGATATTATCGAACGCATGGAAAACCTAACCATCGATATAATGGTGGGAACACAAATGATTGCTAAAGGGTTAGACTTTCCCAATTTGCATTGTGTTGGCTTAATCCTGGCTGACATTGGCTTTAATTTACCCAACTTTAGAAGCCACGAAAGAAGCTTTCAACTCATAACCCAAGTCAGTGGTCGAGCCGGACGCAACCCTAATGACCCTGGGCATGTCATTATTCAGGCTTATAACACTGAACATCCGAGCATTACCTATGCTATTCAAAACGACTTCAATGGTTTCGCCAAAGAAGAGCTAGCAATGAGAAACTCCCTTTCGTTTCCTCCCTACTCAAGGCTAGCACTTATTAAATTTTCAAGCTCAAAACTAGACCTTCTAGAACAGTGTGTAGGAAACCTAAAAAACTTTAGTCAAAAAGTTATTGGTGAAAGTGTTAACCTGGACGGCGTAAGGGCTCTAGGCCCCAGCCAAGCCCCATTATTTAAATTAAAAAATATCTATCGGTACCATATGCTAGTCTTAGCTCCGACCCATCAAAAGCTACACCACTTTTGTAAGTGTATGCTTCAAAATAAAAAAGCAATTTTTGGCAACCAAGTAAAAGTCTTAGTCGACATCGACCCCGTAAACATGTTGTAATATTTAGATGAACGAAAGTGATGAAAATATAGAGATTGATGACTCTGTTGAGTTTGAGTTTGGCTTATGCCCAAGCTGTCGAACAGAAAACTTTGATCTTGAAATTATTGATGACTTTACTAAAGATGCCCTCAAGTATTCTGAAAACGAAACATTGTTTGATGCTGTCTGTAGCTCATGCCTAGATGAGCTCAAAGGGAGCATCTCTCAGGTCGGTCGACACAAAGCCGAAGCTGAACAAAAAACAGCGATTCTAAAAAGTAAGTGGGCCAAAAAACTAGAAATTTTAAAAACTGGTCGCAGTCTTATGTCACAAAAAATTTACTCTGAAGCCCGCAAATACTACGAAGAGTATATTGAAATTTTAGAGGCAACCTACAAAACAGGGCCTGAGGGCATTAACCCCTTGCTAATTCCCTCGGAGCAACGCCAGCAAGAATGCACTGTTTTATGCCACCTTTATTTTGATTTAATTTATGTTTACGACCAATTTGAAAACGGAACTGCTAAATTAAAGTTTGCCTGTGATAAATTAAAAGTTTTGCTACAGCACAGTCGAGGACAAAGCCAGACCGTTCGTAAAATTAAAAAATACACTCTTAAAGCAAAAAATCCTGTGATTATCTCCGATCTATATAAACACTGCAAAAATGCTAAAGGTGGGTGTTTTGTCGCAACTGCTGTTTTTACCGACAAAGACTGTTCTGAATTGTCGACGCTTAGAAACTTTAGGGATCATGTTTTAAAGAACTATCCCCTTGGTCGTTCTTTTATTTATTATTATTACAAACACTCCCCTTGCTGGATTAACAAACTCAATGCCTATTCATTTTGGAAAGCTCCCACAAGATGGCTCCTTAAGTTTGTAACCTTTCTCGTTCGCCCGTTTTGTTAACTCATTAAACTTCCAATTTCTAGACCCTGCCTCACCTTGGGCCACAATAGCCCAGAACAAAGCCAAACTGAGAGGGCGCATCATATTACAAGCTCTGTTATTGCTTGAAATTAAGTCGTTTGGGTGATGAACTTACAAGGTGCGGTAAAAACCAAAGCCTCTTTTTACCCTAAGCTATTTAAACGAAAATATTTCTCCTGGAGCAAAACAGTATGTCTAAACCTACAAAAAATGAATTTGAAGTCATCGTTATTGGCGACAATTGGACCAGCTTATTTATTGCAAATTCATTATCTAAATCTAAAAAAGTAGCTTATGTTCAATCTAAGCCAACCAACAATTTATTTCCTACCTCTAGCAATCTTGCCGGCGACTTTGATTTCTTTCCTGTTAAAGAGGGTGTTGAAAATAAAATTCAATGGATGAATGAACAATTTCAACTTGATCTTGAAGAAACACAAGTTGCTTCTCAACCTCTTACTATTGACTCTGGAAAGCTTGTTCAGTTTTTAGGTTTTGGAGAGCGAGCTGGCCACTCCATCGAAAACCTTTCATGGTACAATGAAGAAAACCGCCTTCAGCTCAACAAAACAAGTTTTCAAATGAAAGAAGAGTTGAAATCAACTTTTCAAGGCGAACTTTTTGGTTCTCAAGAAATCACCCAGTTTATTATTAAAGATGGAAGAGTAGAAGCCGTAGAGCTAAATGGACAAAAAACACTAAAGGCTCAGTCTATCATTTACTGTGATGCCCCCAATGGTCTCTTGAATATTATTGACCATAATGAAATGCCAACAAAATTTAGACAAAAAATAACGAAGACAAAACCATTAAGTGGCCTACAAATTATCTATAAGCACAAAGAAGCTCTCAGCGAGTCACAAGAATTACATTTTTTAATGGGCAACAAAGAAGATTTTGAACCTTGCGTTGGGTACTTTTGGACCAACAAAGCCTCTGAAGAACATTGCTCGCAGTGGATGTCTTTAATTCCTTCGGACCTAACAGAAGATATTGAAAAAGTCGGCGCCACCCTTAAAAACATGAAACGACAAATCAAACGTGCCTATCCTGATTTTTATGAAAATATTGAATTTGAAAAAGTGATCGTAAAAGATCAAACCCATGGTTTCATTGATCTTGAGTTTAAAGAGCTGGGAAAAATGAAAGGAATAAATAACCTCTATTGCGCCTCTCCCTTGTTTACAAAGGAAAGTGATCTTTGGGCTGCCATTGAAGTGGCAAAGAGCTTTGTCGAACACCCCGACCTTGGCGCTTAAGTATTTAATATAATTGAGCATTACAAAGGTGCATGGCGTTATTATTTACGTTGCAGCCACCTACCCCCCTATGCTATACCCAAAGCAATATTAATTCGCACCCGTGTTACATACTCTGGTCCTTTTTTTATAGTAAAAGGTCTAAAAAACACGGGGAGGCATAACCAGAGAGGTCGATATGGCACAAGTAACAATGAAAGAAATGTTGGACGCCGGCGTTCATTTTGGGCATCAAACCCACCGCTGGAATCCAAAAATGAAACCTTATGTATATTCTGCAAGAGGTGGAATTCACATAATAGATCTACAAAAGTCAGTGATTCGCGCTAAAAAAGCAGCGGAGTACGTAAAAGAAATGGCAGCCAATGGTGGTCGTATGATTTTTGTTGGAACTAAAAAGCAAGCTGTTAATCCTATTAAAGAAGCCGCTGAAAAATGTAACCAATTTTATATTTCTAAAAGATGGTTAGGTGGAACTCTTACAAACTTTACAACTATTAAAACTAGTGTTGATCGTTTAAAAAAGATTGAGCGCATGAAAGAAAAAAATGAGCTCGACTTCTTTTCTAAAAAAGAAAGAGCAAAAATTGACAAAGAATACACACGTCTTTGTGATTATCTCGACGGCATAAAAGACATGAAGGATAACCCTGCAGCTATTTTTGTTGTAGACCTTAATAAAGAACATATTGCCGTTGCTGAAGCTAAAAAATTAGGTATAAAAGTAATTGGTATTGCTGATTCTAACACTGACCCACATTGCATAGATTTTCCAATTCCTGGAAACGACGATGCCATTCGCTCTATCAAGCTATTTAGCAACCTTATGGCTGACTCTTTTAATGAGGGAGCTAAAGTTTGGGCCGAAAGAAAAGTTGTTCTTGAAAAAGAAAATAAAGAAATGGCTCAAAAACAAGCTGCTGAAAGTAAAAGTAGTTCAAAAGCTGCCAGCAAAGATGGCGGGCCGACTGTTGTTAAAATGAACAAAGGCCGTAAACTTATTGCTGCTGGAACGGCGGAAGATGTTGAGATCGAGCTTGAGTTAAGCGAAAAGAAAGACGCTCCAGAAGAGGCCGCTGCTTCTACTGAGGCCGCTGCCCCTGAAGCTTCACCTAAAAAAGAATCATAATTAATTTTTAAAAATTTATGGAGCACACTTTTTATATTTGTGCTCCATTTTAATTTCGAAACAGTGCCCTGTTAAATTCAAAAAATAAATTTTGGGCAAAGGAGATAAAAATGAGTGTATCTGCATCAGCAGTAAAAGAATTGAGAGCTAAAACAAGTGCTGGAATGCTTGATTGCAAGAAGGCTTTGACTGAGAGTGAAGGTAACTTTGATAAAGCCGTTGAATGGCTCAGAAAAAAGGGCTTGAGTAAAGCAGCTAAAAAAGCTGGACGTACTGCTGCTGAAGGCCTAGTAACATCTTACATTCATGCTGGTGGACGAATTGGTGTTTTACTTGAAATTAACTCTGAAACTGACTTCGTAGCCAGAAACGAAGAGTTTCAATCTTTTGTTAAAGACATTGCTATGCATATTGCTGCTGCTGCACCAGAGTGTGTAACAGAAGATCAAATTCCGGCTGAAAAAGTTGAAAAAGAAAGAGCTGTTTTGAAAGCTAAGGCTCTTGAAGAAGGAAAAAAAGCTGAATTTTTAGATAAAATTTTAGATGGTCAAATCAATAAGTGGAAAGCTGACTTATCTTTGATGAACCAAAAATATGTCAAAAACCCAGATGTTACTGTTGAAACTTACCTTCAAGAAAAAATTGCTAAAATTGGAGAGAACCTGGTGATTCGACGCTTTGTGCGCTGGGAACTTGGTGAAGGAATTGAAAAAAAGCAAGAGAACTTCGCTGAAGAAGTTGCTGCTCAACTTAACAAGTAGGTTTCATCTTGGCTCAACCTGTTTATAAACGTGTTTTATTAAAGCTTAGTGGAGAAGCTCTTGCTGGCGGAGACGGCAGCGGAATTTCTCCTGAAGTGATTCGACAGTTCGCTGAAGACATCAAAGAAGCCCACGACTCTGGCGTTCAAATTGGAATTGTCATTGGTGGTGGAAACATCTTCAGAGGTGTTGCTGCTTCGGCCCAAGGTATGGATCGAGCCAGCTCAGATTATATGGGAATGCTTGCCACTTGCATTAACAGTTTGGCCCTTCAAGATGCCCTCGAAAAATTTAATGTCGATACCAGAGTACAATCAGCCATAGAAATGGCTGCCATTTCTGAGCCTTACATAAGGCGCCGAGCCATTAGACACCTTGAAAAAAACAGGCTTGTAATTTTTGCTGCAGGTACAGGTAACCCTTACTTCACGACTGATACGGCAGCTGCTCTTAGAGCTATGGAAATCAATGCCGATATTATTTTAAAAGCAACAAAAGTTGATGGGATTTTTGACAAAGACCCTATGAAACATGATGATGCTGAATTATTTGAGCATATCAGCTATATCGATGTTCTTAATAAAAATTTAAAAGTTATGGACTCTACCGCTATTAGTCTTTGTATGGACAACCATTTGCCAATAAGAACTTTTAACCTTACCGTTAAGGGAAACACGGCGAAAGCTATACGTGGTGAAAACATCGGAACCATCGTAGAATAATCTTTGAGGAGGCATTTAATATGGAAGAAATTAAAAGTACAGCTACAGAATCAATGGAAAAATCAATTGCCTCTCTGCAAAGTGAACTAAAAAAAGTAAGAACCGGAAGAGCTCAAGTGTCTATGCTTGATTCTGTGATGGTTGATTATTATGGAACTCCTTCTCCATTAAGCCAAGTTGCTTCTGTGTCTTGCCCAGATGCCAAGTCCTTTTTAATCTCTCCTTGGGAAGCTAATATCTTAAGAGATATTGAAGCAGCCATCATCAAAAGTAACCTAGGAATGAGCCCACAAAATGACGGCAAGTCGGTTCGCTTAAAACTTCCAGAACTCACAGAAGAAAGACGTAAAGATTTAGTTAAAAATATTAAAAAAATTATCGAAGATGCTAAAGTTTCCATTCGCATGGCCAGAAGAGATGGAAACGATACCCTCAAAAAAATGCAAAAAGATAAAGAAATCAGCGAAGATGACCAAAAAAAAGGAATGGCTGATTTACAAAAAATCACCGACGACTACATTAAAAAGGTCGACGATATAGGTTCTGATAAAGAAAAAGAACTTCTGACAATCTAGTTCTGTACTATGATTACACCTCGACATATAGCAATCATCATGGACGGTAATGGGCGTTGGGCAAAAAAGCGCAACCATCAGCGTGTGTATGGACATATTCGTGGGGCTAAAGTAGCTTATGATATTATAAAAAGTTGTGTTGAACTCTCTGTAGAAAATTTAACTTTATTTGCCTTTAGCACTGAAAACTGGAAGCGCCCTCAGCATGAAGTTTCTTTACTAATGACTTTGCTTATTAAGTACCTAAAAAATGAGCAAAAAAAACTTAATAAATACAATATTCGCTTTCACACCATTGGTAACCCGCGACTTTTGCCAAAAGAAGTTCAAGAACTTTTAATTGAAAATATTGAAAGCACTAAAAATAACACAGGCATGAATCTTACTTTTGCGCTGAATTATGGCGGAAGACAAGAGGTCATTGATAGCGTAAAAAAAATTGCCGAAGACATTAAACATAACCGCCTTGATTCTTCTGATATCAATGAACAACTCATTAACTCCTATTTACAATCGGCTTTTATGCCTGACCCTGAACTGATCATTAGAACCAGCAATGAAAGGCGGCTTTCTAACTTTTTTCTTTGGCAAGCCGCTTATAGTGAATTTTACTTTTCTGATAAACTATGGCCAGATTTTTCACCTTCTGATCTCACTAAAGCAATTGTTGACTTTAACTCTAGAAATCGTAGATTTGGCGGGCTCACTGAGCCACAGCCCCCTCCTCAGCCAATGAGAAATATTCATGGATAAAAATTTAATCATTAGATTTTTCTCAGCCGTTACATTGGTTGGAATTATATTTGCCCTTTATTTTTTCTTTAAAGAACAAGGCCTCATTGCTTTTAGTTTCTTCGTCATTACAAAGGGAGTTATTGAGTATAAAAAAATGATTTTAATGAAGTACTTAAAGGCACCTACCTTTGTTTGCATAGGGTTTCTCGCTATTTGTATTGCCAGCTTATTAGTTTCGTTAGTTTATAACCCCGTTACTTTACCTCAACTAGTTCTCATTTTTATTTTGTTTTCTATTTTAGGAATTAGTTTTCAGCGAAACAATAAAAACCTAGAACTTATCTTAAAAGAAATTTCCTACTGCTTTCTTGGTTTTTTATACACATTAGTTTTACCCCTTTTTATTCTAAAAATTCTTAGCTTTTCTGGCACGGGCCTAAAGTTATTTGTTAGTTTATTATTTATAACTTTTTCTGGAGATGTAATGGCTTACTTTTCTGGTCGATTTCTAGGAAAACGTTTAGTTATGCCATATATCTCCCCTAAGAAAACGATTGCTGGATCAGCTGGGGGCTTTCTTGCTTCTTGCTTAGCAGGAGCATTTTTTTTACATTTGCATTGGCCGTTACTTGATCTTCATCACTCACTTATCGTTGGTGGCTGTTGTGGAATCGCTGCTCAGTTTGGTGATTTTTTCGAATCTTTAATTAAGAGAATTTCTGGATTCAAAGACTCTGGCAGTATAATGCCAGGTCACGGAGGGGCTCTTGATCGAGTGGATGGTTTATATTTTGCGGCCCCTGTTTTTTACTTCTTGTTTTCTACCTTTAATTAACTATATTTTTTTAAAGTCTAGTTTTTATTCCAAATAGCCAATGCTCTTTTTAATGAGTCTTTGTTGGCTTGATCCTTTTTTTCGGATAACGAAGATGCATATAAGAAATTCATAATTTTTTCAGAGCCAAATATTAAGTCGGCAGCAGCAACTATATTCTTTTCTGACAGGATGTTGCCTTTGTCATAAGTGTAGCCTTCTTCTTCTAAAAAATGAATAAGATCAAACTCTATATAGTCTTTTAAAAACTTCGGCTCAACATGGTAATCTTTAAAGACTGCTCCAACAATTGACCTCATCGGATTATCAAGTAAGTCAAAAAAACTAAGAGGAAGCTCATCAAACTTTTGAGCTGGAGTCAGGCCATTGAATTCACTTGGAAACTGCCCCTTGCCCTTTCCTCCTTCAGCAATAGGGCCAAGTAGCTTTTCAACAAACTGATCATAAGTAATCATTGGCTGATTCGTACTATTTGAATAGTCCTCAATAATTTTAAGCTTAACTAAAGGATAAGTTGCAGAACTGGCGTTTAAATTTAATGCTCTATAAATAGCCGCCACACCGTGGTGAGAGTCTAGCAGAAAGTATTCTCCTTTGGGAGAAACGATAACTGGCAAAGCAAAGCCTCGTGCTCGCTCTTCGATGTGTTGAAGTAGCGGTATTCTTTTAGTGCCCGCTTTACTTATGATTTTATTGGCAATTCTTTCAACTAGTAAGCCACCCACTTCTGACTGTAGTGGCCTTACTTTTTTTAAAGAAACCATTACAAATTTTGATGAGGTCGAAACAGACGGTACAATAGATGGGTCATTGCAATTGAAAGTCGCTGCTGCCGGAGAAGTAAAAAGTAACAGCAGTAAATAAATGACAAAGGAAATAAGTTTTTTCATAATAAAATCCTAGAACAAAAAATACATAGACCATTGTTTCTGCAAAACGAAAAGGGGCCGTGAAATTAATACTTATTTAGAGCTCTCTTTGTAAATTATTCATAAAAAATTAGTTATTTCTCGAGCTGCCATAAAGAACCTAAGCAAAAATAAAGACAAATTACCAATGTGCAATAGGGTGTTTTATTTTGACCAAGACGCCACTAAAATCAGAACACAGCCAATCAATGTTAACTTTTAATAGTTAATATTAATTGTGATCTTGGGAGGGGTAATACAAGTGCTTGGGCAAATAGAATACAAATTAAAGCAATTAAAAGCTCAGCTTTTAAGTTTTAACTTTTTTATTTTACTCACTTGTAAATCAGCTCTGTTCTTTAGCTTATTTTTTCAGGCCACTGTTTTCGCCCAAAATCAATTGGAGCAAAGCTCAAACCATTATGATCAAACTCAATCCCGACTTGATGAATCAACAAAGCCTCATGTTCATAATTTTATTCGCATTATATTTGATCTAGATTGGACGCTCTTATATCAAGTTCATAATTTTCATATTATACATGACCCTAGTGAAAAAGATAAAATATTTGAATATGAAGGGGACTACTTTAGAGTCACGGATTATGCCGGTGCGCTTTTACAAGCAATACTAGAACAAATTCCAAACTCAAAAATAAGTTTTTTTAGTGGAGCTAATGATGAAAGAATGAAATTAGCCCTAACAAAAATAAAACTACCAGACGGCAGAACAGCTGCCGATATTGCTGAGGTAACTCTGTCAGCCAGTGAATTAAGCCAAATCAGCAACGATCAGTCTCTTAAATTTTACGAACGCTTTAAAAAGATTATTTTTCCTTACTTTAGTGATTATCAGAGTGACCACACTTTACTTATAGATGATCTCACCAAATTTAGCGATCTGGATAGTCTTTCTTTTCAACAAAAAAAAATCCTACAACAAAAGTTTGGACTGGGATCAATTTCTGATTTGTTGTCTGAGAAAAATAAGCTAAGAGTTTTATCGTCTTTTGGGCGCAGTTCTTATTTTAAAACCTTAGACAGCCTGTTTCAGCATTCTCCGAGTCAACACAGACCATCTAGCGAAAGAGAGTGGCGCCTAGAGAGAAATAAAGTGGCTTTAATCTTAGGTCTTATTATTAAAGCTTATGAAGACTCCCAGTTATCCTCAGAACCTTTTTCTGAAATTGCACAATTATTGAGTTTTAATGGCGAAAATGGCGAAACGAAAAGCATTACTGACCCCAGCCTTTGGCCTTTATTTCAGAAAGGGTTTCAAGCTCTCTCGACAGTTATTAGTGAAGAGCATAATACAGTTTCTTTGCCAAAGCCTCCTCTCGTCACTAAGCTCACTGGTCTTTTCTGTCAAAAGGTCTTACCTAAAGAAGGCAAAATTAAGTAAGTTAAGTTATTTATATCGGCCGACACACCCGGTCGCCTTGAGTGCCTGGCTGAAACCCACAGGACCCAACAAAAGCCCTAGCTAATGAAATAGACTCTTATTTTGACTAGGGTTTGCCATTTCTGGTTAGACAATTTTTTTCGAAATGATAATATAAGGTATGGATAGTCTTTTAAGTTTCATCACATCTAGTATTTCTTATGTCGGCCCTTTTGTATTATTAATGGGATCGCTCGTTTTTATTCACGAAATGGGGCATTTCCTCATGGCCAAATACTTTGGGGTTAGAGTCGAAGTGTTCAGCCTTGGTTTTGGAAAGACTCTTTATCAATTCACTAAAGGAGACACTACCTATAAGCTATGCCTTATACCCTTAGGCGGTTACGTTAAAATGTTTGGTGACGACCCCACAAAAGAGGTCAGCCCTGAAGATCAGAAAGTTTCTTTTTTGCATAAGTCTGTTTGGCAAAGAATCGCCGTCGTATTAGCTGGCCCCCTTATGAACTTCTTTATAGCCATTCCTATTTTTGCTCTTATTTTAGTGATTGGCCATAAAACTTCTTCAAGCCAACTGGGTGATATCTCCAGCGAAAGTTTTGCTTACAAAAGTGGTTTACGTTCAGGCGACACAATCACGCATATTAATAATCAAGACGTTCAAAGTTGGGAACAATTAGATAAAATTATTTCAAAGAATTTTAATAAAACTGTTCTTGTTGCTGCACTTTCTAGTGAGGGCGAACAAAAACAAGTGAGCATTACCATTCCAAAAGTTGAAAATGACAAGCTATTTAAACTATCTAAATATATCGGAAAAATTGATGGAATTAATAACCTCAGTAAATCTGCGTTAATTGGGGTTAAAATAGGTAGCGTAGCCCATCAATCAGGCCTAAGAAGTATGGACCAAATTTTAACCATCAATGACAAGCCCGTCAGCTACTGGCGCAATATTGAGCCCATGCTTATTGAAAACCAAAATAAAGAAATGCTTTTAACTGTTAAGCAATATAGCTCTAACAATGACTTACCAGTTCGACAAATAAAACTACAGTCTGTGTACTCTATCAACGGAGGCCGCCTTCTTGATTCCTTAGGAATAGAGGAAACCTCCACTTATGTTTTAACAACCGGTGAAAACTCTCCAGCCAGACAGGCCGGCTTTAAAACTGGAGATAAAATTTTAGCTATTAATGGTGCACCGGTGAATTCATGGCAAGATATTTTGACTCCCATTAAAAGCTTCAAAGAGTCTGACAAAAAAATTGATTTTTTAGTTTCAAACTCAGACCCCGCCTCTGGCCGAACAGAAGCCCCTGTTACATTGTCTGTCACTCCCTCTTTAACTCAACTCATGAACCATAAAATGCAAGATGAAAAGCGTTTTACTGTGGGAATATATTCAGACAGTACCTATGAACCCAATGCCACAACAATTATAAAAACAGCGAACCCAATCACGGCGCTTAAATATGGCCTTAGCGAAACCATAAATTGGACAAAAATTATTTCTATTGGAATTTATAAAATGGTTACTAACCAGGTCTCCTCTAGAAATATAACCGGAATTATCACTATTGGAAAAATCGCTGGTGATTCCTATAAAATGGGTTTTGATTTTTTCTTAAAGATTATGGGCTTAATTTCGGTGAATCTTTTTCTTTTAAACTTATTACCCATTCCCGTCCTTGATGGCGGTCATTTAGTTTTTTATACCATTGAGGCCATAAAAGGCTCTCCTTTAAGTGTGAAAAAAATGCAAATGGCTCAACAATTTGGTTTTTTACTGTTAATGTCACTTATGATTTTTGCATTTTATAATGATATAAAAAACCTTATTAACCCACCATTTTAGTATGATTTTTCTTTCTGTTGATACAAGCTCCCACTCAGCCAGTCTTGGCCTCTTTAAACTTTCTGAGGACAGTTCATTTAAAGTTCTTGGCCGCAAGGATTGGGAGAAATCTCGATCTCACAGCGAGGTCATCACCACTTACACAAGCGAACTTCTTGATTCTTGTGATTTAAAGCTCTCCGATATTAATCAACTTTGCCTGGGTTTAGGGCCCGGGAGTTTTACTGGAATACGAGTGGCTGTTAATTTTATTAAATCTCTTTCCTACTCATTAAATATTCCCGTCTATGCCACAAACTCACTTTTACCTGTAGCCTATAAAAACCGACATTTAGCTAGCCAGTGCCTAGTCATGACCAATGCTTTTCGAAACATGGTTTATTGCTCAGGCTTCAAACTGTCCCCTTTTCAAGAGGTGATTAAACCTTTTTCTTGTTCTCCTGCTGATCTAGAAAAACATATTTCAGCTTTAGATTTAAAAGAAAAAACATTAGTGATTGGCAATGGCTTTTCTTTATATAAAAGTTTATTTTCTGTTTCTGTTGCTTCTCAATTTATTGAAAGCCCGGAGAGTTACGAAAATGTATGTTCACAATCTATTTTTGAGTATTTTCTTCAAGACCAAAGTCCTGAACTTTTGAAGTGGAATCAAGTCATCCCCATTTATATCCGTGGCTCTGAAGCGGAAGAAAAACTAAAACTCTCTCTGAAATAATACTTTTTTTAAAAAAATTTAAATTAAACAAACATTTTTCTAAAATGAAGTAAGCAATTATTATTAAATAATATTTTAAATTCTCATGATTTATTGCTACAATTTTTATTGTTGTCCCATTTGATTGAGACAGCAATGATTCCACGAAGGATTTCTTAACTAGGATTGTTATGCAAGAAAAATGGGAACTCAAAACCTATTGTGAAATTTTGGGAGTAAGTGAAAACTCTTCTCAACATGAAATTCACAATGCCTACTTAAAGGCCAAACGACTGTACTCACAGAGTAACCCTGATCTTCACCAACTATTTTCACCACAAGAGGCACAAGCACTTGATCGGTTAGTCGAAGAGGCTTTTGCTGTCTTAGGAAGCCATAGCTTAAGGGCGTTTTACCAAAGAAAACAAGAAGCTGCCTCAGGAGTGGCCTCTCACAGTTTACCAACAACTCCGCCAGCTACTGAAGTTGTTGAGGAGGGTTACCGCAAAACTCAATTTGGGACCTATAAAGTTGATGATGAAATTGAGTCTCGACTGCAACAAGCTCAAGTTTTTGACGGCAAAATGCTTTCTACTATCAGAAATTACAAAAATATCAGCCTTGAACAGCTCTCTAACGCCACAAAAATAAAATCTACTTATATTATGGCTATTGAAGCCAATAACTTTAATTTACTTCCAGCTCCTGTTTATACTCGTGGGTTTATCGTTCAAATAGCAAAAGCTTTACATTTACCTGCCGAAGAGGTTGCATCTTCTTATATGTGCCAATACAAAAGCACTCATGAACAACATATTTGATGAACTTTTTTTAGAAATTCAAGACAGCCATATTGGCGTTAGAGTAGACAAGGTGATTTTAGCCTGCCCCCTGGTAACTAGTCGTTCACAGGCTGGCAAACTCTTTCGAGAGGGCCTGGTCACATTAAACGGAAAGGCTCTTAAACCGTCCTATCCTGTTAAAAAGCAAGATCAGATTAAAGTTTCAGTTCCTCAAAAAGTGGAGTCCCTCCTCGAACCTCATGATCGTGCCATAGAAATTGTTCATCAAGATGAAGATGTCATTGTCATTAACAAACCGCCTGGTTTGGTCATGCACCCGTCAGCTGGTCATGAAACGGATAGTTTAGTAAATGTTCTTATTCATTTAAAGGTCGACTTATCCATGGGCTTTAACGAAGAAAGACCTGGCATTGTTCATCGTATCGATAAGGACACCTCTGGCCTTGTAGTTGTTGCCAAGAATAACCGTGCTCATGAGTTTTTAGCCCAACAATTTCAAGAAAAAAGAGTTCACCGGGTTTATTACGCCATTGTTTATGGTGAGTTTTCTCAAGATCAGGGAACTATTGAAAACTATTTAGTACGTCACCCTGTTCATAGAAAAAAATATACTATTGAAAGGCTTAATGAAAATTCAGAGCCCAAGGGAAAAAAAGCAACCACACACTTTAAAGCACTTAATTCTGCCAAGGGTCTCTCTTTGGTAGAGTGTAAATTACAAACAGGACGTACTCATCAAATTCGTGTTCATATGTCTGAAAATCAACATCCTATTATTTCTGATCCCATTTACAGCTCATCACGCTGGCTAAACTCTATTAAAAGTAAACATGTTAGAGCTGGCATTAAAAACCTCGAAGGGATTGGTCTTCATGCTAAAGAACTTGGCTTTATTCACCCGACCTCTCAGCAAACCATGCTATTTAAGTCTTCATGGCCTGACCATTTACTAGATCTTATTCAGCTCCTGGGATGGGAAAATGAATAAAACAAAACATTCCCATGAAGATGAAAATGCGATTATTTTTTGGGGCAATAAGTTTGAAAATGAAAAGACAATCCTCTCTTCACAAGCTATTAATAAACTTTATTTTTGTCAGCAAATTCACTCAAACCTTATGATAGCTGTTAACAAAAATAAACTCCTAGAGGCCGATGCTCATTATACAAAAGACCCATCCACCGCCTTAGCTATTAAAACGGCTGATTGTTTACCTATTATGATTTCTAGTAAAAATTATGTTTTTGCTATTCATGCTGGCTGGAGAGGCCTGGAGAAGAAAATTTTGTATAACCTAGAAAAATTTAAATTAGATGAAAGCTACAAAGCTTATATTGGCCCACATATTCAAAAAGAAAGCTATGAAGTAGATCACGATGTTGCTTTTAAAATAATAAACAGCTCGCCTGTAAAAAATAAAGATTTTCTCGCAAGACCTCATGGTAAAAATAAATTTTTAGTTAACCTTGCACAAGTGGCAAAAGATCAACTCATGCACCTTGGCTTTGCAATAGATAATATTTGTGTCAGTCCAGTGAATACCTTCACTCACACGGACTGGAACTCCTATCGTCGAGACGGAAAACTTGCCGGACGAAACTTAAGTCTGATTTATTTGAAATGAGTTTATAAGTTGTAATGCACAAATGTTCTTCTATAATATTTGTATGAGCTCCAAAATTTTATGGCCAATTTCAGGCTTTCTGTTTTTTCTAGCATTACTTCTGGCTTTTAATAGTAATATTAAAAAACAAGTTTATAGTTACTTTAATCATAAGCCCCGTAAAATTCTGACCACCTTAACGGCCAACCTTATCAATAATGGTGAAGAGTATAAAATATTAAAGGTTGAGGATGGCCCGCAACTATTTATTGAGGTTTATTTATATAACAGTAAAGCTCGGCGCCTTATGAAGATCGATAAAAAACAGCTTAAACACCGTCGCGATGGGTTTTATAAGTTTGAGAAAGAGGCCACCAACTTATTTACTGCCGACCTTAACAATGATGGCATTTTGGAAATTATCGCCCCAACCTACACTCAAGAATTGAAACCTTTCTTAAATATTTTGTTTCTTAACCCTGAAACTAAGAAACTCGAATGGAGCGCTGTAAACCAGCTAGGGTATTAATATATATAGATATTTACTATACTCGGCCCCTATAAAAACACTTGACAATAATGCGTTGCGAAACGTATAAAGCCTTAACCGATTCGGAGGATTTATATGAAGCTTTTTTGGGTCACCCTCATTGTAATGACTGCAGTTTCTTGTGGAGACAACCGTCAACGCGATAATCTTAAGCCACTTTGCAATACCAAATCTTTAGAACTTGATAATTACCGACCTAAAGACTTCAGCCCCCTCACTTTGCCTGGAGGCTCAAATATTGACCAAATTTCTGCTGGCCCCGTTAAGGATGGCTCCTATGTTCTACAAGGGTCTATCATTCATATTCACGATCAAAACTTTAAAGCTCCAAAGAGTCGATCACCAAAATCCGATCGCTATTTTCAAGTTTCTTTTGGTTTTAATAAAGTGGACTCTCTTGCGGAAGAAGTCGATGAAAACATTGTCAATTTCGAAACTACGGTTAACTGCCTCTACAATTTACTGAAAGAGTCTGCTGGAAAGTCTATTTACCAAGTAAATATCCCAACCACCGTTTCTGTTTTTAACAAAGGACAAGACATTCTCTTTAATGGAATGAACACCTACGAAATGGGTTACTATGAAGACCTTATGCTTCGTATGAAAAAAATGCCCTCAAGCACAACAAAAGGGCCAACTGACGACTCTCAGGACATTAACCCTTCTGACACAACAGTGGTTACCAACTTTTACCAAAACCTTTCTACTAAGCTTAAAGAGGAAACCTATCAGCTTCAAAGTCGTGTCACATCTGGCAATGTCACAATCACGCTTGTTAACAATTATACCCGTTGTGTACATCCCACTGAAATCGATGGCTTCAACACTAAAACTGTCGAAGAACAAACAGCTTTAAACGAGGCCCATGAAAAGTGCACTACACAATCTATAAGTCTTAAAGAACTTAATAATTAGCCTTTACTCATCCCAAAAAACCTTTCATCTAACTCACAAAGGCTTAAACAACCCTGCATTTTTTTCAGGAATTTAAGCCTGTACTGCCCTTAAATTTGTTTTGAAATGGAATACTTCTTGTAAATGCATTAGGTTACAAGGAGTTAATGATGAATTTTAATTTAAATGACCGTGGGTCTATGAGTAGTGGCGTGATTGTATCAGTGAGTATTCATGCGATCTTGCTTTGTTTGCTAATGTTTTCCCCTCAAATTAAACAACTTCCCGTAATTAGTGACCTCATTGATCAAAGAACAAGAGCTGACTTTAGTTATTTAGGCGACTCCTCTGCCGAGGATAGTGTTAGCGTGGCATATATAGAGCCCGAGAAAAATGCCATCAATAAAATCAAAGAAAAAGTTTCTATACCTACAAGAAAAAGACAAAAAACCCCAACAAAAGATGCTGAGCCTCCAGCTCCTAAAGAGTTATCAAAAATCAAAACTGTTTTAGCTAAGGCTAATATAAATAAAGAGGCTGCCACTGAAAAGGTGGAAGAAACCAAAGAAACTGAGACTAGCAAAAATATCTCAACTAAAGAGAAAAAAGAAACTGTTTCGGAGTCGCTTCCCCCTGAAAAAGAAGAGTTGATTGCTAACCCCGACGCACCACCAGAGGAGTCATTTGAAGACGTCGCCGAAAGAAATGCTGGAGGCGCCAATATTGATAACATTCGGGACGGAAGAAAGCTTAAACAAATGTCTGGAAATCCCAAACCATCTTACCCGGTAAGAGCTCGGTTAAGAAAATCAGAAGGTACAGTTGTTTTACGCTATGAAGTCACTAGAGATGGTTCTGTTTCAGGAATTCAGGTGGCGGAGTCTTCAGGGTCAAGTTTACTTGATGATGAAGCTGTAGAGAAAGTGAGACAGTGGAAATTTCAACCCGGTCAAGAGGGTGAAACAATTCACCCAGTTCAATTTAAATTAAATGGACCTAGCGAAAAGCTTAGATCGAGATTACGAACTACGAAAAAAAAGACAAGTTTATAAAACGATAACGAACTAGTCGTTGTCGCCAAAAAGCTCAGCCCAAGACTTTGTTGTGCCGTTCTCACGGTTTTTTGCTTTTCTTTTTGTTCCCTGACGGCCAATTTTACGTTTACGAATTAATTTAAGTTTTCTAGTGGCTGAAGCCATGTCTTACTCCTGGTAAATTCTTGGGCAAATGCCCTCTCAAAGAGATGTTGATATCAAAGCGTTATGCGTAAGTCAACGCTATGCATGGCTCCTCGCCTATGACGGTCTTTTTGCTGGTATGAGTAATCAATTTTAAAGCGAGGGCCATCAAATCCAAGGCCAATACTGTAATATTTATAACCTGTTAACTCACTTTTGTTCCACCCTAAGCGAAAAACTCCAAACTGTCCCATTAAACTCTCAACCCCTAACATATACTCAGGCTCCCAGTCGTCTTCTCCGTCATGAGCAGCTACATCAGCCCTTAGTTTAAGGAATTTCTCAAACAAATAAACAAGTCCAAAGCCAATATTAGTTTTTTCTTGTAAAAACAAAGGTATATCATCACTGGGCGAGATTATATTTAAGGCTGAAAGCCCAATACCTAGCTGACTTGTTGGGTTGTACATAACTCCGAGATTGCCATTCCATTGTTTATAACCAGAAAGATAATCTTGGCTCAGGTAAGTCACAGCCATTCCCACAGAAAAATGTTTGGTAGCAAACTTCGCAAGAGTGACCTGTGCAAACTGTTCATCAATAGAGCCAATACCTGAAAAGGTTCTTTTTCTTTGAGCGTAAGTTACAGAGCCGGGCAAAAACGAATCTTCATTATTATCGGTTAAAGAAACTGCGTAAGTTTGTTCTTTCAAGTCCGCAGTGCGATCACCATTAGCGTAAAAAAAATAAGAATCAAAGCTGGATGAGTGCACAATGGTGGCCGGATTTAAAATTAAAGTTTCTCCTACCTCTGTTGCCGCACGGCCGGTTCCTCCCGTCGCTGAACTAACAGCCCCGCGAACCACCTGAGAAAAGGAATAATTACTTGTAAGAAGTAAAATCACATAATACGCTGCTAACTTAGCGATCAGCGGGGTTTGGCTCTTTATGTTTAACAAAATTTTGCTTTTATTCATTCTGTGCTCCCCCCCTATAGTTGGTTACTCATCAACACCAATAAAAAAAAACCAACCTAAAAAATCTACTTCACAATTAGACCTAATTCGTCATGAAACTGTCAACTCTGGCGACCACTTGTATGGGTTATTAAAAAAACAGGGGTTCCCATCAGCTGCGGCCAACCGATTGATTGCCAACAAACCCCATCTAAAAAAATTCTCCTTATCTCCAGGCCACAAATACACTGTGGTAAAGAAAAACGAGGTTCTAAAAGTAAACCTTTATGGAGATTTGGGTAAAAAGCATGTGTTTTGGTACTCCTACCTCACTCAAAAATTTGGTTATAAAAACATCAACGATGGTTTAACTGTAAAAAAGCAAACTATTTATGGTAAAGTAAAGGGCTCTTTGTTTGGTAGTATTGGTAAATACATTAAAGACCCCCTTGTTCCCTATAAGTTTAGAGATACCTTTTTACTTCACTATAACCTTAAGAAGATCGTACAACCGAATGCCAAGTTTAGTTTTACCATCGAAAGAAAGTATCATGGCCAGAAGTTTATTAAATATGGTCTGATTTTAAATTCGAGTTTAGAAATTAATGGACAAATGGTTCATCGAACTTTAATTCGCCATGACCAAGGTTACAGTTATGTTGGTCAAAAAGACAATAAAACTCGCCCATTTTACTCCCCCGTTGATTATATGCATTTTGCAAGCCTTTATCAAAAGCGTAGGTTTCACCCCGTAAGAAAAAGATATATGGCCCATAAAGGCGTTGATTTTGCTTTGCCTTCGGGAAAGCCCATTTATGCTGTTAGCGCAGGTAAGGTTATAAAAAAGGGCTACAGTCGCGGAGCTGGAAATTATCTTTCTATTCGCCACTCAGGTGGGCTTATCTCGTACTATAATCACCTCTCTAAACACAGTTCAAAAATTAAAAAAGGCCAGTGGGTTCGACCTGGGAAAATTATTGGCTGGAATGGCTGTACTGGCTCTTGCACCAAACCTCACTTGCACTTTGCCGTCAAAAAAAATGGACGCTTTGTTAACCCTGTTCAATATCTTAAAAGTTACCCATTTCATGCAAAAAAGGGAATAAAAGTTCTATAAACCTGTATAGCTAAATAATTTTTCTATATACCTTGTTGTTTCTATTCTTTTGTTGAACCAGACCTATTCAGTATG
Source organism: Bdellovibrionales bacterium (assembly GCA_020630675.1). Lineage (GTDB taxonomy): Bacteria > Bdellovibrionota > Bdellovibrionia > Bdellovibrionales > UBA1609 > JAHDIR01. Next base: position 22,077 of record JAHDIR010000004.1, on the reverse strand, counting down.
ATAATTTCTATCTATGAAATGGATCACCTTACTGCTTTTTACCTGTAACTTAGCGAGCTGTGCCTTGCTTCAACAAGACACAACAAAAACTCAAAAGCATAAATCAGCCTTACACCTTAAAATTGGGTCTTCGCATTTCCAAAACCGAAAATTCCATAGTGCCTTAAAAGAGTATATCTCAGCCCATGACTTAGACCCCACAAACCCGGTGGCTCTAAATAATTTAGGTATTACTTACTTTGCACTCAATCGTCTGCCTATCGCTGAACAGTACATCAGAAAGGCCTTAAGCTTTTCTCCGGAATACACAGAAGCTCGACTGAACTTAGCCAAAGTACAAATTCAAATGGGCATTTATGCTGAAGCCTTAGAAAATTTACGAATTTGTGAGGACGACCTTACATACCCCTACACAGATCAAGTGAATTACAATATGGGCTTAGCACTTTTTAAAATGGAACAATTTGCTGTTGCTGAAGAAAGATTAAAAATCGCTTTAAAGAAAAACCCCAAACATTGCCTGGCCACCTTCTTTTACGGCCGATCTTTGTTTGAGTTAAAAAGTTATTTAGCTGCCTCTGAAAGTCTGGACAGTTCTATTGCTCTTTGTGAAGAGTTAAAATTAGATGCGGCACACTTTTACAGCGCGCTCAGTCATTACCGATTAAATAACCTCAAAACGACTTCTGCTCGTCTACATGAGCTAATAGAACTTTACCCCAACACTGAGTATCTTAATGATGCCAATGAAATTTTAAAGATTCTACAATGAAAAAAGTCGGCCAGTTATTAAAAGCAGAAAGGTTAAAGCAAAAACTCACTCTTGAGCAGGCAGCTCTTGTCACCAAAATTAGCAAAACTAATCTTAAAGCCATTGAAGAGGCCAATGAAAAAAAACTTCCCTCAAAATCTTATCTTCGTGGTTTTGTGGCTTCTTATGGTCGCTACTTAAAAGTTGATGCTGAAGAGCTTATGACTATTTTTGCTGAAGAAGTTGGATCAACCAATCCAAAAACACAAATTGATGTTATTCAAAAAGACACATGGAAAACAATTCCTTTCATTAATAAAATTCAGTTTAATTCAAAAACGTTAATTGTTACTGGATTAGTGGTTGTAACTGCTCTTGCTTTATTTACAAAAAATGTAATTAAAAAATATCAAAATGAGGCCATCACTCTTCCCGTAATTCAACAAGAAGCTCACCTTGTATTGCCTTCTCAAGACAACCCCACTAAGTCCAATGCTAAAAATGCAGACAATAAGGAAGAGTCTAAAGTCATCGCTAATGCTCAGCCTAAGACAACTTTAGATAATAAAGAAATAGTAAATGACAACATTAAAGAGCCGACCTCTGATAAAAAAGAAAATGCCGAAGCTGCTTTAGTGGCCAAAAACACATATGGTTCAAATGCTGAACAGCTCAAAGAGCTTATCATCGAAGCTAAATCTGATTCTCAAATAAATATTAAAATTGGTGACGAAGACGTCAGAAAAATACACCTTAAACAAGGTGATTTTCACACCATTAAGGCTAAATCTAAAATTTTATTTGAAACAGAAAATGCCGACGCAGTAAACGTCATTTTTAATGGGATTTTACAAACAAACCTTAATAAAAATAACAAGAAGGTTGAGCGTACTTATTAAAAAACTCCTAACACATCGGTTAGAATTTAAATGAACAAAACATTTTACACAGCACTCTACCTTTTTATCTCATATTTATTGTATGGCCTGTTTATAAGCCAATACCAAATATCAATTGTTGATGAGCAAATAGGCCACTCCCCTGAAAGTCAAAAAATTTACGATTACCGGGGGGTTTTAAATGTTCATTCCAACTTAAGCTCAGGAACTGGCTCTTTAAAAAAAGTCTTTGATGCCGCTGAAAACACTGGGCTTGATTTTTTATTTATGACCGACCTAAATACTTTTCCAATTCCTATTGAACAGCAGGGTTACCATAATAAAGTTTTAACTTTTATTGACGGCGAATATAGTTTTCTAGATTCTCGTTTTTTGTATTTAAATCAAAATGCTCGTACGCCTATCACTAATCTTGGTCAAGCCGGAGCTGTACTTAGTGAACATTTAAGTCGCAAAGTTTTAGTTCAGGAAAAAACGTCTGAGCGACCAATGGCTATTCTAGCCCATCCTACCAAAAAAGGCTTCCAATGGAGCGGTGACTACCCTCAAGGGCTTGATGGTCTTGAAATTATTAATCTCAAGGCTTTATGGCAAAACTCTTGGCTTCACAAAAAAATTACATTTGTTTGGTCATTTTTAATTTATCCCTTTAACCCTGAGCTCGCATTTTTACGGCTTTTCCAGCGCGCTGAACCTGAGTCTAAAATTTGGGACCAACTCAACCAATCCAGGTTAAGAGTAGCTTTTGCCGGCTCAGATGCTGAATCTAAATTTAATTTTTTTCAAACTCCGTTAAAATTTCCCTCCTATGAGGTTTTGTTTAACATTGTAAATAACCATATTTTAATTCCTTCTGAACTCACTGGTAACTATTTAAAAGATAAAAAGAAGGTTTTTTCCGCTCTATCAAAAGGGCAGTTTTATATGAGCTTGGAAATGATCGGAAGCCCGGTTGGCTTTAATTTTTATGCGGAGAAACAACGCAAAAAAATATATATGGGATCGACTCTAGCTCTTCAAAAAAATACATATTTAAAAATTTCTGTGCCTGAAAAAGTAAATGTTCCTTTCAAAGTCCAAATTGTAAAAGATGGTGAAGTGGTGGAAACCTTCAGAAATTTTGAAAGCAAATATTTAGTCAAAGAAGCTGGAACATACCGCGCCCTTATCTATACAAAAATTAGCTTGCCATTTCCTGAGGGGCGCAAGTGGTTTCCTTGGATTTTTACAAATGGAATCAAATTTTTATAATTACTGAGTAACTTCTTTTTTTCCAGAACGAACAGCGCCAGGCTTGGAGCCACTTCTGGCTGCTGTTCTTTGGTGTTTTTGCACATTGTTGACAGGACAATTCACCGTAAACTCAGAGCGATCAGGCTGCTTAGAATTATGGGGAACACAATAGTGAGAATCATTCCCGTAACTTAAATTTTTATCATCAGAACTAAAGGCAAAACTGCTCACAGAAAAATTCACAAGTAATATAAATACAAAAAATGCTTTCAAAAAAAATCTCCCATTTTTAAATTCCTAATTCAGAACTTGCAGGTGAAATAATCTCCAGTAAGTTACTAAAAATTCCTGCCACTTGAGTTGCTACCAAAGGACCTTCTTTGCTTTCTACTTTAGATATCTTGCCAGAAGGGTCATAGCTGACTTGTATAGTTCCAATACCAGGGCGAGTAATAAATTTAGGCTTACCCACTTTCAAATCGTAAGTAATTTTTAAAGATTTTCGAGCCTGATCTATCATACTCGCTATCCGCCCATTTTTATCATATTTTAATTTAATTTTTTGCCCTGTAGAATTGATCGCCGTTATTAAATTACACTTCAATGGCTGGTAAGAAAAAGAAGTATTAATAGTTTTTACTAATTTTTTAGCTTTACCTTTGTTCGAGGCTGTAGTTCTCTTTGGTTGATAAAATCGACTCGTCACCTTTGAGACTTTACGACATTTATTTTCATAGTAAAAAGCTAGTGTTCTAAAAGGCTCTGATTTTGTTTTAAGCTCACCCGTTTCATAGTAGGTCATTGATGTGATGGCATTATTAGCCCTAACACGAATAGGTTTACCAAATTTATCATGATAAATAACTTCTGTTTTTTTTCCATTCACCTCGGCCGCAGTCCTGTGAAGATAGCGACTGCCGTCAGCCCTTTTTCTATGTTCAAATTCATAAGAACTTTTATTAGTGATTTTTTTTCCACACTTCTTCTGTACACGCGACCAGTAATGATTAAGAGGATTTTTTTTATCATCTTCATAAACATAAGTTTCTAAGCAATTTTTTCTATCTTTAAAAGATGTTACCCAATCTTTATCTTTGTCGTATGTTAATGTTTTGCTAGTTTTATCCGGGTAGTTAACTTTTGTTAAGTTGTGTAGATCGTCATATTCGTAAGTGTAAGAATTTTTCCAAGAATTTTTAGAGTAAACAAGGTCCTCACCTTTATAACGATACTCTAGTTTCGCATTATTAGGCCCTGCAATACTCTTAACCTTTCCATTTTTTTTATCAAAAGAAAAGGTTAGACTTTTTCCGTTGTTGTCAGAAACTTTGTAAATTTTTCCTTTTTTATAGGCTATCTTAAAATAGTTTCCATTACGATCATATATATAAGTGAGTTGCCCCTTTAAGTTATATTTTTCATAACTTCCATTACCTATAGATCTTTTAAAAACATTATCTTTTAAAACTATGCTTTCTTTTGAGCGGCCATAGGCTATATATTTAGCTCCAACCTTAACATCTCTCTCTATGTTAAAAAGCTTTGCATACCTTTCTCGTTCCCAAGTGTCGTATTCTAGTCGCTTAGCTATAGTTTTTAAATTTGCTTTCGTATATTTTTTTGATTTTTTCAATCGATACATGATTTGTTTAATTGTTTTTCGAGTTGATTTAAAATCATGAGAAGATGAAACATACTCTACTTCATTTCCTCCCCCGCAAACTACTATCTTTAAATTTCCCTCAGGGGTTACTTTCAAAATACTTTCATAGTCTGAGCACCAGCCAAAGCCAAATAAACCATTATGCAGTGATCTACTGTTGTATGTTCTTTTAAGGGTAAGACTATCAATATCTGTCCATGTATGAGAGTAGTTTGCATTTTTCATATCTACCATAGAGTAAACTGGGGTATAAAATACAAAAAGCCAGCTAATCATCCAAAAATATCTCATATGTACACGTTCTCCCAATAAACTATTACTTACGTAATTGTCCCATCAGAAGGCCTAATTCGTCTATGTTTCATATAAATTTTGGCTTTATCTAAACTTAAGTAAAAGAATTTTTACCCGACTATGGTCATACTCATTTTATAAATTATTATACTTTGATAGTGATAACTTTTTTGATCATGTATCCGCCAATAATTTGTAAAACCACTACTAAAAATAAGAAAAACCATCCCAAGGCCGTAGAAAACAATGGAGCAATATAGTCTGGGTCGATAATACTTAATACGCCTAAAAGTAAAAAAGGCACCATTGTCATAATTATTCCCTGCATAACTCCTTGAGCCGTCATGGCTTCAATTTTTTTCTCAATTTTTTGTCGATCACGAATTGTTGAAACAATGGTTTCGAAGGTTTCTCCTAAATTTCCACCCGTTTCTTTTAAAATATTTATAGAAGTCACTAACATTTGTACATCTTGCTTATCAACTCGATCATTTAATTCAACTAATGCTTCTTCTAAAGACATACCTAAGCTCATTTTATTGAGTACCAATCTGAACTCTTGAGATAATGGCCCTTTAATATTCTCTGTTACACGGTCCATAGTTTGTGCTATGCCTAGGCCTGATTTAATTCCATTAGACATAATCGTTAAACCATCAACCATTTGACCCACCAGTCGAGCATTTCTCTTTTCCCACAAATGAGTCATAATAAGTTTTGGTAAAGACCAGCCAAATATAGTAACTGCTGAACCAAAGATTAACCCCGCAACTAAATTGGGCCAAAACAACAAAAATACAACAACTCCTATTCCAAAACTACTTAACAACATAATAAGTGTTATGCGATTTTTATCCACATTCACCATCATTTTGTCCATAATTTCTATGACTTCTTTTCTGGAGCCTAAACTTTTTTGATAAAGATATTGTAATATTCGATCAGACACAAAGTATGAAAAAATAAATACAGTGATTCCAAACACTGGAATCAAAAAGTAGGAGTTACTTAATAATGCACTCATTAATTACCTCCACTTACTTTTTTCTTTTTTACTATGGCTCCGGGCCTTGCTAAACCCACGCGTGTAGGCTTGGCTTTGGATGACATATTTGTGCTTTTATTATTTTGACCACTGCCTGAGGTTGTAAACAGTGAACGTGGAATTGAAATACCACGCTGCTCAAATTTTTCTATAAACGTAGGAATCAAACCCATAGCTTGAAACTGTCCTACTATTTTTCTATTTTTATCAAAACCTTCTTGTTTGAATCTAAAAATTTCCTGCAGTGTAACTGTATCACCTTGCATACCCACCACTTCAGTGATGCTTTTCACCTTACGGCTTCCATCACTTAATCGACCAATTTGAACAATTAAATTCACTGCTCCAGCGATCTGTTCACGAATGGCTTTCATTGGTAACTCCATTCCTGCCATTAAGCATAAGTTTTCTAAACGAGCCACGGCCTCTCTTGGGTTATTGGCGTGCACCGTTGTCATTGAGCCGTCATGCCCCGTATTCATCGCAGACAACATATCCAAAGCCGCCCCATCTCGACACTCTCCAACCACGATGCGATCCGGTCTCATTCTTAATGAGTTCATAATAAGGTGACGAATGGTCACTTCTCCTTCACCTTCCATATTTTTAGGACGAGTTTCTAAACGAACCACATGCTCTTGCTTGAGCTGAAGTTCCGCGGCATCTTCAACAGTTATAATACGTTCATTCGAGGGAATAAAGCTCGACATCACATTCAGGAGTGTTGTTTTACCAGAGCCTGTTCCTCCAGAAATTACAATATTTAACCCTTGCTCAACACATATTTTAATAAATTCAGCCATTGATGAAGTCATAGATCCAAACTTTTTAACAATATGCTCAATCGTGACGGCTTCTTCTGGAAATTTTCTAATTGTTAAAGCAGGGCCGTCTATAGCCAAAGGCTCAATCACAGCATTCACTCGGCTGCCATCTGCTAAACGGGCATCCACATAGGGGTTTTTTTCATCAATTCTTCGGCCCAATGGAGTGACTATACGCTCAATAACATTTCTTAGTTGTAAATTAGATGTGAACTTAACTTTTGATAACTGTAGCTTTCCACTTTTTTCGGCGTAGATATGCTTAGCTCCATTGACCATAATTTCAGTTACACTTTTATCAGCTAAGAGTTCTTCTAATGGTCCTAAACCTAATGATTCATCAACAACTTCTTTAATCACCATTGATCTTCTTTCACGACTTAAATTTTTAGCTAATCGATCAGTTATATTAGAAATGACCTGCTGTGTTTTATTTCTTAGCTCAAGCTCTTTGTTTTGGTCACCCTTTGTATTCGTTAAATCTTTTTTGAGGTCCATTTCTTTGATTAACTGAGAGTGAATTTGTAACTTTAAAAGTGTTTCGGCATCTTCTGAACCAGAGCTCTCTCTATCTACAGTTGTTGTATTATTTATGTTCGACTCAACGTCTTTTTGTGGTCGTTCAACAGCTTTAAGTTTTTGCAGCAATCCGCCAGCTAATTTTCTAACAATCTCATTATAAGCATTTGAAATCGGAGCTTTTGGCTGTGATAGAACAAAAGGGACAGCTCGTTGCAAAGCACCCAGAGCTGTAACTTCATCTTGCGGAATAACACCCACTACATTTTTTTTCAGACTATTCATTATAGCTTGAGGAGCAATACCAGACCGTGAGGCCTTATTGACAACAACATGTATTAGGTTATTAGGCACAGTATGATGAGAGAGCTGACTGATCATTTTTCTTGTTTGGTTTAAAACTAAAACTTCAGGGCTGGTTACTAATAAAACAATATTACATTTATCAATAACAGAAAGCTGTAAATCTGAAATTTCAGTTCCTAAATCAACAACAATATATTTGTAGTAATGACTCAGTGAATACAGTTGTTTTTTAAAAACTTCTGCTGATGCATTTAATGATTGATCTGGTGAAGTGACTGCTGGCAAAAAAGACAGTCCTGAATTATGTTTTGTCACAAAAGATTTTATATTTTCTTCCGTCATGGCTTGGCGAGATAAGCATAGGTCGTTAACACCTTTTTGTGGTCTCAGACCCATAATTACGTTTTGATCACCGCAGCTATTTTTATCTAAATCTATTAATAAGGTTTGCTGCCTTATTTCTCGAAGAAGGGTGACAGAAAGATTTGCTGAAAATACACTTTTTCCAACTCCACCTTTTCCACCAATAACGGCAATTAAATTACAATTTGGGTGTATAGACAAAAAACCCTCCGCTGTTTAACATCTATTTATCGACATAATGGTAAGTATTTTGTACGAGACAAAGGCCAAGTTTGATAGCAACTCAAGCAAGGAAAAGCCCTCTAGATCGGCCCCAGGAGGGTGGTAATACCACCCAAACAAAAGTCTTAGTTTCTAATTCTAAACTTTCTTTTAATTTCTTGAGCCCCAGCACTGGCTGAACTTTTAATAATTGGCGTAATAAATACAACGAACTGACTTTGCGATTTTTGAAAATCTTTTGAAGCATAAAGAGATATAATCGGGTTTTTAACTCCTTTAGGTAGCTTATTGTAGTTAGTGCCAGAAGTACTGCTGATCAACCCGCCTACGGCGGCACTTTGACCACTTCTCACAACTAAAGTGGTGTTGATTTCTCGCTTACTTGTTAATGGCCCCTGGTCAGTGTAACCACCAAAGCTACCAATACTAAAAATAGACTGTAAACGAATACTATCAGAACGCTCACCAAGTATTGTTGGAGTAATTGATGTTTGAAGCCCTGTTTTCACAAAACCTGTAACTAAGGCTCCATCTCTGCCACTTGTTTGGTAGGGGATATCAGAGGTGGAATTAAGAACACCTTTTTGACCGTCTTGAACTATAATACTTGAACTCTGTAATACACGGGCATGGCCATGCTGCTTGGCCCAATTTAATTTCGGTATTAAGTTACTTATCGTTCCGGTAATTGTTGATAAAACTCCTGCTGGCCCTCTGTTGCCTGTTGAAAACTGTAAATTTGATCCATCACCAATACTTGGCGTCCATTGAAATCTAAAGCCTTTTTGATAGTTTTTATTAAGCTCAACATAATGAACAACCACTTGAACTATCTTTTTGGGAGCCGCTTGTGGAGGTGGTTTAACGTTTACTAAATTTATAATTTTATCTTTTACTAGCTTCACTGTTTTTTTTGCAGCGTCAGACTCTTTGGTGACTTGATCTGGCAAATAAGCCTGCGCTAAAATAAAAGCCCGCTTTTTTTCCTCTTCACTATTTGCAAAACCCTCAAGCAAAAATAAACCATTCACGGCTTTCACGCTAATTTCAGGGTTATTTATAGCCCGCTCCATATAACGAGCTATCTTCACTTGCGCCAAAGGGCTTAATCGAACCAAAGAAGAAGCTAAAGATTCTGGGTATTGATTAATCACAGAAAATATACGAGACACATCACTTGGTAAAATAACTTCACCGTCAACAACAACACGATTATTCAGTATTTTAATATTAATGCCTTCGATATCACGAAGAAGGTTTTGAATTTCTCTGGCTGTTTTAGCTACATTAGTTTTTTTAACATCAAAGCTAAACTCATAAATTATGCGACCGGTTTTTTTGTTGGTAATAACTAAAGTTCCATCTCCGATACTTTTAGGTTTAAATCTAAGTACTTTTTCTTTAGAGTTATATTGAACTTTCGTAAATTTTTTATACGACCCATCGGTGCCAAAGTTCTTGGGAGCCAAAGGAATTTTAACATCACGAGGAAATCCAACAAAAAGAGAAAGATGCTCTGACTTATGTTTTTTAGTTTTAGCATAACCTTGTGAAGAAATGATAAAAAATAAAAGTGCACAGACTAATAGTAAACAGTTTTTAAATGTATTTATCATCTTCTTCACCCCTTATAGGTCTCTAAAGTCCCCAGTTCTTTTCTTTCTTTTTTTCACGGGAGCTTTTTTAATCTTTGGCCGCGAAATACTTACTGGTGCTCTTCTAAATACAGGCTTTGGTTTTTGTACTATTTGATTAATGGATGTTGTTGATGTTTTACCTAGGGTTTTTTGGTCACTTGGATGCCTTAAAGTATAATACAGTGACCCAGGAGATGTATCTAGTATGTAAACAAGCTGTTCTGATTCTTTGGGTGTGACTTCCACCAAAATTGTTGAATAATCTGTGTCTTCACGTAAATTGTTAACAACATAACCTTTGCCATCTTTTTCAAATAGCCTTGGAAGTTCATTAATAATTTTCATTCCCGTCGCTAAAATTGTAACGTTTTGTAAAATAGTTTTTACTTCTTTTCTTTTTCTCGGACCACTACCTGTTGTCACTGCGGCAAGAATATCAATACGATCTCCTGGCTTTAAAAGCTTAGCAACACCTCTTGTGGCATCAATGGGAAGAGCCATTCCTCTTTTTAAAGGAGCCACTTGCGAAGATGGATTAATTCCTGGGCCTGGTTGTCTAATTTTACTTTCCAAAACCTGCTCCCCCACATTAATTGGCGCCAAAGCCACCTGCCCAACAGCTATTTCTGGATCTGTTAATGATCCAGGTTCAGAAAAATCTACCGGCCGTTCAACTATTTGAAGCATAGTTTCATCAATGGTTTGCATCTCTTTAATTTCAGATTTTGCAACCACTACTCTTTTTTTGGCTCCAAATTTCTTTGTTAATTCAGCACTTTTTTCCTGTGTGTAGCTATACAATAAGAATACCGCAAAAATTGCTGATGCTACAGAAATCCATAGTGTTCGTGTCTCATTCTGATTCATTTTGACCACCTTTTTTCTCAGGATCGCTCATATTTGATTTCATTTTAATACACTTCTCGTGCTTCATGGGCGACACTCCAAAGTTAAGCAATAGCCATAGCCCACCATAATCCAAATAGGACTAACCCTTTTGGCATCTAGTGCACTACTTAAATTTCTATCAGGATGTGTAATTCCGGCATGATGATTTTTGCTATTGTATTGATTAGCTGATTCACTGTTTAAACTAAACTTTGCAAATGAAATGGGAAGCTTTTCAGCTATAAAGTCATTTTGATCACGGGCTTCTTCGGCACTCGATTTAACACTATGAAATCGAAAATTGGATTTCGCGTAATTATCTCCACTATTTGTTTCTCGGAAGTGATAAAGTGCACTGCGGTTTCTCATCGTTTCAAAGGCGTAACTTCTAGCAGCAATAGATGTTAATATACCAGCATGAACAGAGCCCCAAAGACCCATGGCGTAGGTCATTAATACAATAAACACAACCAACAAAGGCACTGTTTCTACAATAGCCATACCTTTATTATTGGATAGAGGTTTAAATAATTTTTTATGTATAAGGACCTTGCGAAAAAAAATATTTCTCGAAATCAGAAATTGATAAAGTTTACTTTCTGTAAATATAAACATCCTCTAACATCCATTATCGGCAAATACTCTATATTCCTGAAGATTTAAATGCTCACTGGGGTAGTTTTCGTTAATCCATGAAGAACGTCTTTTATTAATATTCATACACTCATCATAACTAGGCTCACGTCCTAAGAAACTGTGTACACGAGTTACGAAACCGTCTTCACGAGAGCCTGTGTGAGTTGATCCATAAAATGGAATTTTAAAATCCAGGACTTTGGCCTGGAGGTCAACAGAAGTGCCATACAGATAATAATTTTTTTTAGTAACCTCTAAAGGTGTCGGAGGATAAAGCTCTTTCATATGACCAACTTTTAAGCCCCCCACTTTAAACCATTTATTTTTAAAAAATGGAGCCACGGCTGGGTCGGCTATTAAAGCATCATACTTATTTACAGCTCTTTGAATGGAGTGTGCTTCTGACTTGTGAGCGACACTATATGTTCTAGCAGAAGAAAATGTCATATACTGAACCACATCAACAACTGTAAGTGTTAAACTTAATGCAAATAATATGGCCATAAACGACATGGCCAATACGATGGCAAAAATATAATCCACCGTAAGAATTCCTTTTTCATTTTTTAAAATACGTAAACTCATAATTTTAATCTTTTGTGCTAATGTGTCGATCTAAGCGACCCGGGTGTTTTTCATTTCCTGTGTCTGCGGGCTCCCACACTCCATTTTGAATCATTCCATCTAAACGCTTCCATGGCCCCGAAACAAGACCCGCCACGATTTCATTTTCTTTGAACTCCCTAGCGACTAAAACAGTTAAGCTCACGATAACAGCCAGTAACAAAACTGCCTCTACTGCCGATTGGCCTTTATTATTTTTTAAAAACACGCCAACCTCCAACTTTTAAAAAAAATATAACCCCGTTATAGATAATTGGGTGATCCAACCGAAAAACAATGCAACCGAGTAAGGAATGGTATGTAAGTTTTCAGACTTAGGTTTTTCAAACTTTAATATTCCTACTGTATTATTTATAAAATTTTTCGATTGTTTTTTTAAAATGATCATTAATAGGCCAAGAACCATGCCCCAAAATAATGAATATATAAAAGTATATATTAAAGAAGAGACGGTAACATTAATCGCAAACACAACAAGTAACTTTAGGTCTCCACCACCCAACATTTTTGCCATAAACAATGGAATCATAAAACTAAAGGCAAGAACTGCGGCCAGCAAGCCAAACTTTAAAGAGGAAAAGCCATCTAAAAATAGAAAATGATTGGCAATAGATAGCCCTAAAAAACTAAGAATAAGAATGTTGTAAATTTTCTTGGCGTAAAGGTCCGTGGCTACACTCAATAAAAGTATAAGACTCGGCACTAGATAAATAGATTCAAAAATTTTACTCACTGTCGAAGACCTTTGTGCTAAATTATTGCCACCCTGGATTTCGAGCTTCTCCTTCAAAGTAGAAGTGATTCCCCGTGGATATGCTTCTTTCTATTTTAGCAGCTAATTGAGGCCCTGCATCTTTAAAAGCCTCAATTGGACCTCCGTCCCCAAAGTACACGCTCACCACCACAAGCACTGATATAAATAAAATCAGAATAGCTTCTGTTGTCACAATGCACTCTCCTTTTGTCTAGCGTTTATTGTCCTACGCTATCAATACCATCTCTTAATTGAGCAATTTTATCTGTTAAAGCTTCTCTTATTTCACCACCAAACAAGGCAACAACAGCAACAATAACAACCACTAGTAGTATATACTCTGTAGCGGCCTGACCAGATTCATCTTTCCAAATTTGCTTTAAAGTATTTTTAATTTTACTCATAAAAGTTTCTCCTAAAAACTTATTAATTAACAAAAATTACATCGGCAGAATCTAGCCTAGAACTTAGCCCTACAAAATAAACTAGACTAAAATCTTGTCACTAGATCTTAAATATTAATACAGAAATAAGATTTAAAAATTATAAAAATATTATAAAAAGACAAATATATAAACTAATTCAATTATGTACTTAATATTAATCTCTATTTTTCCGATATCAAAATGAGACGTTATGTTTAAACTCAATATTGTTCTTTTTTCTAAAATCACTAACAACCAACGAGGGCAAGGCCTCATTGAATATGTCCTTTTACTTTTTATTTCTGTCGTTGTTGTGATTGGCTTAATTTTTCAATTCAATCAAAGTTTTAGATCTTATGCTGATAATTACTTTGGCAGCTATGTAAAATGTTTACTTAGAGCAGGTGAACTTCCTAATTTGGGCATTGGTGAACAAGAAAGGGGGCAAGCTAGTGTATGCAATGCTTATTTTCAAGAGTTTAGTTTATCTGAAGGACGCCCACCAAAGGACAACTCATCATCAAGAGACTCCTCCGTTCAGGCCGGAAACTCTAAAGGTACGGGCTCATCAAGTAATAAAAATAAATTCAGAGCCAGTGGTCAAGCTCAAAGCGGGCGCTTTAATAATGGGGGACGAAAAGGCTTTGGAGGTTCTTCTTCAGCAAACTCTAGAAGTAAAAAATTTCCTGCAGGCCCCAATAAAGACTCTAGTGATGAAAAAGATGATGTCACTTCGGCCAGTGGTAGCTCTAGCACTATTAACACCCGTCGACGACCTGAAGAAGAAGCTAAAGGTAAGAAAAAAGAACGTATCGTTGGAAAGTACGGATCTTATGGCTCTAGAACTAAAGACAAAAAGGAAAGCTCTAAAAAAGTCAAAGTCCGTGGAATCACTAATAATGAGAATACAGGTGAGAAAAAATCATTTCGAGTGGCTGCATCCGTCAAAAAAACTAACATGGATGAAACCCCAAAAATGTCCTTTGGAGACTACTTTCGATATATTATTATTGCTTGTATTTTGATAGTTTTGCTCCTCATACTAGGCGGCCAAGCTTTACAAATGAGCAAAAGCACCGATAACTAAGTTTACATGAAACAGCATGAAACACTTTTTTTTGAGCTCCTTATAAATACTTCACCATTTTTCTTAAATTTCAAAAATCTATTTCTTACATTTAATGAAAAGGACCCCTTAGGCCAACCTAATAACTTTTAACATATTAACCGAGAAGTAAAATAACGGGTCTATACATAGACTTTACCCTTAATGTGTCGAGAATACTTAAGTATATTTTCTTAGTTAAATAACCCTTTCTTATGAGGCTTTTTTAAGATTTTAGTTCATTTCATTTTAAGAATTTAAGCTTATCAAACATTTACAAAGTATTTTTATTTCATTGATTGTTTCATGCTTGTTTCACATACTCTCACTGTATTCAAATATTTGTATTGCATAGTTTTTGGGTGCACTGAGCCTTGGGGGAGGACTATTTTAGTGGAAGTTAATTATCAGGACGTCATTAGCCTAAATATCAAATCACAATTCTCCCTTGAGGAGGCCAACCAATTAGTAAAGGTTGTTTTAAAAATTACCAAAAAACATCAAGAAGACTTGTCTCAGCTTATGCATCTTCTTGAAGTTGAAAAGAGCCATAGTAAAAAATCTTTACTGCGTAGTGAATGTGAAAAAGTGGTATCTCGTTGGAATCAGAAAATTGAAAAGCTTGGAGGCCGCCCTAGCGGAATATGGTTTGCTGACTTTGATTTTGGCCGAGGTTATTTTTGTTGGAAGTACCCTGAAACTAAAATTTCTCATTGGCACAAATACAGTGAAGGCTTTAGTAAAAGAAAACTTTTAGAAAAAAACTTTGATGTCACTCTACCTGAGGCCATTAGATAAAAAAACTAATAGCGCCTTTTATTCACCATTACTTTTCTTTTAGATTCATACATCATGTAAACCAAACCAAAGGCCGCAGTAAAGTTCGTTTGTTCTTTTAATAGTGGGCTTTTTTTATTTACGTTTCCTGAAAACGACATAATTTGTCCGCCTAGAAAAGTTCTTAACTTGGGCGTCCAATCAATCGACAGTCCTGTAAAAAGAGAGGTCGAAAAGTAACCTGACCTTGGGTGAAACTCTGAACGTTCAGGCGTGGCCTCTGAACTGTTTACATTATAAAAATACTTATGTAGCTCATAACTAGCAATATTAACGCTGACTGAAACAAAGCCTCTGTACCTAGACCAACGATGTTCATAACCAACTTCTGGACTCGTCATGAACCCTGTTCCCCTCCAAGCTCGCCACGAACTTCCAATAGCCACCCCTGGTCTTAAAGGTAAATCAAAATACAGTTCGCGCTTTTTATCTTGTAATAGGTAATAACGAAAACGTGGACCAATCTGTAAAATTAAACCTAAGCTCGACATACCTTCTCTGGCTTTATTTTCCCCTGAACTAGATGGCAAATTACCACCAAAACTGACAGAAATTTCCATGTCTTCATTATCAAAAAATGAACCACGAATACCACCTCGATCATCAGCTTTAAAAAAATCCCCCCTATATAAAAAGGCAGGAGCAGGAATAACGACTAGCCGCCCCTCAGAAGCGCCGGGGTAATCCGGCGCCCAAGCCGAAACCGTAACTACACCCAACTCAAACAAAGGCAACTCAAGCTGATCTTTAGGTTTTTCAAAAGCTATTGGTAGTATTTCATCAACGGGCTCTTGCCCGTGACTATTGATAGAGCTTAGAGTTAAAAAAAATAAAAGAGCCCATTTTGACAATTTTTTATGACTTTGATCAAACAACTTTTAAGTCCTTAGAAAGAAGATGTTCTTTAATTCTAATACTTTGTAATTGTTTCTCTAAGAAAAAAGAAAAAACCCTACTTAAAGCTAAGAGCACTTGAAATTCGCCTCTTATGAAGGCATTGTCTTTTGATCTAGACTGGATAGACAAGGAGTTAAGTTTCGTGCGCATTGCAATGGCCCAAATAAATACCACACTTTCAGATTTTAAATATAATTCAAAAAGAATTCTAGAAGACTGTCACAAGGCTATTGAATTTGGTGCCGATTTAATTATTTTCCCAGAGTGTGCTCTTTTTGGTTACCCACCCATGGACCTTTTAGAAAGAGACTCCTTGGTTCAAAAACAAAATAAAGCACTAGAAAAACTCGTTAAAAAACTCCCCTCTCAAATTGATGTTTTACTTGGAGCTGTCACCAATAACAAAAAATCAGGTAAAAAATATTTAAACTCTGCCGTTCTTATCTCAAAAAATAAAATTGCTAAAATTTTTTCCAAAGAGCTTTTACCTACTTATGATGTTTTTGATGAGCACCGTCACTTTGAGTTTTCGCAAATTAAAAATAATATTATAAAATATAAAAACAAAAGTATTCTTGTTTTAATATGTGAGGATATTTGGGCTTGGAAAGACCTAAACCCTTTTCAGCACGAAAAAAACCCCTTGCTTGATCTTAATAAAAAAATTGATCTGTCTATTGTACTCAATGCATCTCCCTACTCTTTAAATAAAAGTCATATTCGCAAGCAAGTCGCAAAAAAAGTTACGCAAAAACTAAAAGCTCCCCTGTTATATATAAATATGTGTGGAGCTCAAGATGAACTTATTTTTGATGGCGGTAGCTTTGCCCTTAACAGCAAAGGGAAGGTCACCTCTCAATCTCTTTTTTTTCAAGAAGACTTAAAATTTATTAATTTAAAAAAAATTGATAGAAAGTTCACTACCCCTCCAGCCTTAGAGCCCAACGAAGAATTACGCCAAGCCTTGGTTTTAGGCCTTAAAGATTTTGTGAATAAGATTGGGCTTCAAAAAGTTCATTTTGGTTTAAGTGGTGGTATTGACTCTGCCTTAGTGGCCTGCCTGGCCGTTGATGCCCTCGGCCCCAATAAAGTTTGTGCCCTTGCCTTACCAGGCCCTCATAGCTCTCAATTGAGTTTTCGTTTGGCTCAGAAGTTAGCTAAAAATTTAAATATTGAATTTCATAAAGTTGACTTTAATCAGTCTTACAAAAGCTTAGTGGCAGATTATGAAAAAACATTCGGTCGAAAAAAGTTTGGACTCATGCATGAAAACTTACAAGCTCGCCTGCGTGGTGATATCTTAATGGCTTACTCTAACCTTAATCATAGCCTTTTATTAAACACTTCCAACAAAAGTGAACTTGCCGTTGGTTATAGCACGCTTTACGGTGATTTATGTGGTGGCCTTTCACCCATTGGTGATCTTACCAAAGGACAAGTAGTTGAATTGTGCCAACATTACAATGTCGACCATGAACTTATACCTAATAAAATTATCACTCGCCCGCCAAGTGCCGAGCTAAGGCCTAACCAAAAAGATAGTGATAGCCTACCTGATTATAAAAACTTAGATCGGTCGGTAGAAAAACTGGTGGTTAAACAAAAACCTGCCACAACTAAAACTGATCGAAAAGTTCTTGAATTAATGTATAAAAGTGAGTTCAAACGTTGGCAAGCCCCTCCCATATTAAGAGTTTCTCAGCATGCCTTTGGGCGAGGACGAAGAATGCCTATTGCTCATAAAGGTCTTGATTAAAAATAAATTTATAACCCACCAAACAAATCTAACTGCTTAGGTTGCGGTTCAATTTGAGGAAAATCTAACCTTGGTTTACCCGTTAAGGCAACAAGGTTTTCAACGGCAGGCTCTTCATGGGGGCCATACACTTTTTCTAAAACTTTAATATAAAGTTGCCCACAATAAGAGGCATCCTCTTCAGCTCTATGAAAGCCACCTGCAGGAATATCTAAATGTTGAACAAGAGTACCCAAGCGATAGTTTGCTAAACCAGGAATAATTTTTCTTGCTAATGCTAAAGTGTCAATGATGACCCCTGTTGGAGCAGGAGCTTCAAACTTTTTAATATCAGCTGTTAAAAACTGAGCATCAAAAGAAGCGTTGTGAGCAACAATTATATCGTCGCCACAAAACTCGGCAAAAGAGGGCAAGAGGTCTTCTATGAAAGGTTTTCCTTTGAGCATTTCATCGGTAATGCCATTCACTCGCGAAGCTCCTTCTGGCATAGGAATTCTAGGGTCTACTAAAGTTGAATAAACCGCCTCAACCACTCCATCAACGAAGCGTACAGCTCCGACCTCTACAATTTTATCTACCCCCGGAAGGGTGCCTGTCGTTTCCAAATCAAAAGCTATGAATCTCATGTTGTTAACCTTAGTAAAAATCACATATAAAATCTAGGCACGAGTAAAACTAACGCTACAGTCCACCAGGGTTAAGGCTGGAATTACGGCTGATAAGTCAGTATAAATAGTTATGATTCAAGTCAATGACCTAAGCCCTCTTCCCTTAGATAAAAATAAAACACTTTTAGAGCAATGCTTAGATCACAAGATTGATCTGAACCATTCCTGCGGAGGCCATGCCACTTGCGGGACCTGCCGTGTTTTCATTGAAAACCATAAAGACTTACCTAAAAGAAACCATTTAGAGCTCGAAATGGCAAATTCAAGGGGCTTTTCCCCCTCAGAGCGCTTATCTTGCCAAATCAAGGCGGACCGCCCCTTAGTGGTTAAAACTGTCTAATGATTAGACACCTCCAGTAGGATTCCCTCAACTGAACAGCTTTTGTACAATTTATGGCTCGCAAAAGTCAGCCTAAGCTACTAATATTACTAATTTATGACGCACTTAAATGATTTAAAAAGCTGGCATATTATTCGCTACATTTTTTAATAAGACCAATAGATTTCTGGGAGGGAACCTATGAAAACACTCTTTATCACTCTTATCTTTTTAGCTTCGACCAATTTAAGTTGGGCAAAAAGTAATGACAATTCACCACGAAATATTAGTGGCCAACCGGCTCAAATGAAACCAAAAGCTGGCACAGGCGATGGGCACTCCACTTGTAACCACCGTAATGATGGTCGTCGTTACGATAATACAGCGGCGGCAGCAACTCAAAAACCTAACGCGGCTGTTAGTGGTCAAAGTGACAAGGCTCAATAAAAACAATTTTTGATTTTGATGCTTCTAGCATCGCATTCATTAGTTAAGCAAATCGGTTCAAAATTTACGGATTGTAGTTGTTAAATGCGCTCTCTGTTTTTTTGAATAGACGCTTCAATAGCTGGGCAATATTAAGCCCTTGTTTTTTTAAAACTTCCACAGAACTTGTGGTGGTAAAAAAATGAATAGTGTGTGTTTCTATGCTTTGCCCACCCACGGGAAATTGCATAACAAAAACTATAACTAAACTAAATATAGAAACTCTTAAAACAAAAAAAAATTCTTTCATTTAAAATTTCCTCTTAACTCAGCTCTAAGCCGGTTGCTTTTGATAAACTTTTTAAAAGTATTTCTTTTGTAAAAGGCTTTCGAATATAATCACAACAGCCTGCTGACAAGGCCTGTTCTTTCATAAAATCATCATCTAATGTAGAAAAGGCTATAATTTTTACATTTGGATTTTGAGCTAAAATATCAGACGTAGCGTCTACACCATTTTTTCCCGGCATAACCATATCCATAAATATAACATCTGGTTCAAGTTCAAGGGCCAGCTTAACGGCCTCAATACCATCAACAGCTTCACCTACAACTTCAATATCAGGCCCTTCCACCAAGGCTCTGGTGACTTCAAGGATAAATGGCGCGTCATCGGCAATTAAAAGTTTTATCGACATAACTAATATTATAGAGTCAAATTGACTTTTTTCCCAATAGAAATTGATACATTAACTATGAGCGTTCCTTTTAAAACTATATTTAGCTGTATATCTAGTAAGTCCGCTCTAATTAGTTGCTTTGCAAGCTTTAGCGGGGTCAGTGCTTATTTGGTTATTTGTGCTGTTTTGTTTGCCTGCGGTCTAGGTGTTCCAATCCCAGAAGACATCACTATCATTGCGGCCGGTATACTCGTAGCCCTGGGTAAAATTTCTTTTACAGGAGCCACTCTTGTTTGTTTATTTGGTGTACTCGCCGGTGATGCCTTTTTATTTTTTGCCGGACGCCGCTTAGGAGATCAAGCCTTTAATCTTCCGATTATTAAAAGGTTCATGACTAAAAAAAGAATCAAAATGGCCAAAGAAAGCGTAGTAAATAACTCCGAGTTTATTTGTTTTATTGCTCGTTTTCTACCCGGACTAAGGTCTCCTACATTTTTAACTGCAGGAGCCATGGGCGTTAAACCATCTGTTTTTTTAGCTCTTGATGGACTCGCCGCAGCCATTAGCGTGCCGGCTTGGGTTTGGGTTGGCCACTGGCTGGGAGAAAAGTGGGACGAAAACTTGGCCATTGTTAAAAAACTTCATATTTACTTGGTACTTATTTTAGCTGTGGTTGCCTTTATTTACTTTATGACTAAAAAATATCTGATTAAAAAAACGATCAAAAAATAAAACATCACAAAATCATATTATACCCTTTATTTACAGTAACCTTTTCACCAGCCTCACAATGTTAATGATTTAAATTCTTTTTTGCGGGCTAAAGGTCTAGAAAACCTCCAATCAAGTCTAGCCTAAAAAAATTTACACGACCTTGGCTATGGCAAAGATTGACCAAATTCTGATTGCCAAGCAAAATATAAGTACGTGAAATTTATATTATTTTTATTATTCTTTTGTATTTTCTCACAAAGCCTCATGGCCAAACAACGTATTCGTTTAAATAATTATTATAAAAGCGAAGTCGATCAACTTATTTCTATAAAAAACTTTGGTGTGGTTGCCTTTATTGATAATGCCAAAGGGATTTATGCCACTCCATTTGAAGCTTTTGTAAAAAATTATTTTGAAGAAAATCCAAAGTGGACTTTAAAAAAAATAAACGACCCTAAAAAATACAACCCTGTTTTCTTAGAAAAAAATCCAAGCCAAGTGCGCTCTTACTTAAAAAGTACTGGCGTTGATGCCATTATATCGGGCCGGGCCACCCGCTCAGAAAATGGACTTAATATATACCTAAGTTTATTCTTAACAAAAGATGGTTTACTTTTTGCTAAAGAATCAACAACCAATATTGCCACTTCCCAACTTTCCGCAAAAGGTTCCAACCCTTTTAAAGAGCTTCTTGAAAAAACTCTCAAACAAATCCCTTATGACGGAACCATTTTAAGTCGAAAAAATAAACTGGTGACATTAAACCTTTCTAAAGCCGATGGCATTTATGACGGTCAAATTTTAACTGTTGGACAAATCTTAAAAATTGAACGACACCCTAAATTTAACTTTATCGTTAGCAATCAAAAAATTATCCTTGGCCAGTTACGTGTAACAAAAGCCGATGATAGTTTAAGTTTTGCAGAAATTATTGTCGAAAAAGAAAAGGGAAGTATTCAAAAAGGGGCAAAAATTGTTGGCTCTAAATTTATAAACCACAACAACCCTCTTTTAATGAATGCCAACGGACAATCAGAAACCAACCCTGCTGGTTCCGACCAGCAAAGCTGGCGTCCAGTTTTACCTCCAAGCTTTGGAAAAATTGAGGCCTATTTTGGTATTGGCCAGTACAAAGCCACCTCTGGTTCAAGACGTGCTGACACTTACTTTTACCCAAATATAACTATTGGTGGAGAAGTATGGGTGAACGACCAATGGTCCGTGCATGGGCGCACACAACAAGGTATTGCCAGTATTCCTGACCCCCTCGGTGGCAGTGACTTGTCTATCGCCACAGCCTCATATGAGCTAATGGGAGGCTACAACTTTAGAAGTGGCGGCCCTTTTGACACTAAAATTGAAATTTTAGCCGGCTATGCAACTTTTAAATCAACCATCGACGATGCCTCACCGGCCAGATTTACAACCACAAAGTATTCAGGAATAAAAATTGGAGCTGACATTCAAACTCCTGTGGATTTGGGCAATGATACCATTGCTGGCGCTAGCGTCTTTTTAATTTTAAAACCAAGATTGACAGAAAGCCCAGGCATAAGCGGTACATCTGGAGATAGTAACGTCACTATGTTTAA